>NC_006087.1:1938118-2584158 GCF_000007665.1 Leifsonia xyli subsp. xyli str. CTCB07
CCCTGGTCAGGTCCCGGATCAGCTCACGCTCCTGCAGGGAGAGGAATCGTGGGTGGAGTGCGGCTTCGAGCGAACGCATCGACGCCCGCTGAACAGGATCAACAACGACAGGCACCCTGTCTTTGTAATCGACCACGCGACCATCTGGATAAATGCGTCGCCCGTTCGACTGTCCCAGAGGTATCCCGTGTTCGGGCTGATTCCGACTCGTCCCACCGCTTCGCGGCGCGAGAGCCCGCTGCTCCGCAGCTCCAGGTACTCGTCCTTGCATGGGTGCGCGCTCATGCCGCCGCCGGTGTAGCCGTGACTAGCCAGGCCCGCCTTGCGAACCCATTGCGCGCACGTCGCGGGGTTGAACCCTAGCTCCCTCGCCGCGATCGTCGTACTCCTGGACTCCTTGAAAATGACGAAGAAGGCTTCACGCTCCGCCTGGGTGTACTTCCTCTTCCCCGCACTGCGCCTTAAACGGGACACGGTCCTTGCAACTCCTAGAAACTCCAGATGTTGCAACAACCGCTAGAACCCAAGATCCCTTTCGCCCCGCCCTTCCGCGACGCTACGCCGCGGTTGAAGGGCTCCAGCAGCCTGAGCGCCTCCTCCGCCTCATAGCGGGCCCCCGAGTTCTCGACGCGGATGGCGACCGCAGAGCCGGCAGCCGCTCGCTCGACATCGATGCGAACGAATCCGCCGTCGATGTTGTGCCGGACGGCGTTGAGCAGGATGTTGCGCACGGCCACATCCACCGCCGGCGCGGAGCCGCAGACCGCGAGGCCCGGCCGGACCCCCTCTCGCACACGCACTCCCCGCTCGCGCGCCTCGCCCTCGATGTCTCCTGCCGTGCGCGCGAGAACCTCCGCGATGGGCACCGCCTCGACATCGGCGTCGCCCAGCTCCCCCACCCGCGCCACCAGCAGCAAACCCTCCACCGCCTCCTCCATGCGCAGATAGGACCGGATGGCCCGCCGCACGGACGGCTCGACCTCCGGAGCGAGGCGCCCCTGCGTCAGCGGCGCCTCCAGAGCCGCACGACCCGTGGCAAGCGGCGTCCGCAGCTCGTACGAGGCGTTCCCGAGGAACCGCTCCTGCCGAGCGAACGCCGCATCCAGCCGCTCCAGAGTCGAGTCGATGCGGTCGGCGAGCGCCCGCACCTCGTCACGCGGTCCGCGGAGCCGGAGACGGCGGGAGAGATCGCGCTCCGACACCGCGCCGACGGCTTCGGCCATCTCGCCGAGGCGGCGGGCGGTTCCGCGCGCGATGAGCCACGCTGCGACGGCAGAGACGAGGACGAACCCCGCCAGAATCAGCAGCGACCAGGCGAGGAAACCGGACCCGATGGTCTCGGAGAGCAGCCGCCCCGCTCCGTCGCCGGAGCAGACGACGCCGTCATCGACCTCGCCCGCGCACCCGGGGACATCGCCGATCGCGCCGAAGGCCTCGATCTCCCCCGTCGTCGCCAGCGCCACGCTCGAATCGAAGACGCGCGAGAGGATCGCGTACTCCGCGGCCACGAAAGCCGCTCCCAGCGCGGTGAAGGCGAGGGCGATCGCAGCGGCGAGCCGCACCCGGAAGCCTCCGATCACGGCCGCTCCAGCCGGTAGCCGTACCCCGGCGCGCTCTCGATGCGCAACGCCGGTCCGAGTTTGCGACGCAGAGAATGCACGACGACGCGAACCGCTCCGACCGTGCGCTCATAGGGCTCTGCCCACGCCATCGCCAGCAAACGCTCCGCGGTCAGCCCCGCCCCGTCATGGAGCGCCAGCGCCTCCAACACAGAGAACTCTTTGGGCATCAGGGCGACGGGGAACCCTTCGACGTCGGCGATGCGGCGGGTCACATCCACTCTGAGGGCGCCCACAACCACCACGGACCCGGCGGCCCGGCCGCTCCGGCGGGCGAGGGCTCTCAGGCGCGCGACGAGTTCGGCGTAGGCGAACGGCTTCACGAGGTAGTCGTCCGCCCCCAGCTCGAGACCGCGCACGCGATCGGCCAGATCGACGGATGCGGTCAGCATCAGGATGCGGACGATCGACCCGCGCTCGACCAGCAGCCGGCACACCTCGTCGCCGGACACCTCCGGCAGATCGCGATCAAGGACGACGAGGTCGAAAGGCTGGGTCTCGAGAAAGTCCAGCGCCTGCCGCCCATCGCCGGCGACATCGACGACGAAACCGTCCACGGTCAGAGCCTCGCGCAGCGTTTCCGCAAGATCCGGCTCGTCTTCGACGACGAGCACACGCACCATGCCCCGTCTCCCTTCACCCGGAACTCATTCTCCATTCCACATGTTAGCCAGACGTTAGCGGTCGCATCACGCGACCATAACGGCCGGTTCGTTTGACTGGCTGAGCCACCCGGCGATGACGAAGGAAGGCGACCGCATGACATCGACACCCCGGAGACCTCTCCGGCTCCTCCCCGCGCTGATCGTTGCGCTCAGCCTCGCCGCGTGCTCGGCTCCCACACCGGCGGCGCAGGGGAAAGCCGACGAGCGCCTGGCCGGCAGCCTCACCGAACTCTTCACACAGGAACTGGGCAAAGAGGGGCTTTCGGACTTCGAACGCTCGGTGCTGAAGCGAGCCGTCGCAGCAGGGAAGATCTCCGAAGAGGACTACGACGAGGCCTTCCAGCGGTACTCCTCCTGCGTCGCCGATCTCGGCTACAAGGAGACCTGGAACAAACTCCCGAACGGGCTGTACCGGGTGACGCCACCGGCCCTCGGCTCGAACGAGAAGGCCAAAGCCTATCTGGAGAAGACAGCCGGCTGCGCTGACGGCACAGTGATACGCATCGAGAGTCTCTACCTTCAGCAGCAGGCCAATCCCGACCTCCTGGCCGACCCGCGCGCCGTGGCGATCCAGTGTTTCCGGGACCTCGACGCTGTCGATGCCGGCTACACGCCCGAGGACTTCGATCGCGACGCCGAGGGCGGATTCGCCTCGGCTCCGTTCTTCGTCGAGCAGGCCGATGTCAACAACTGCCTGTACTCGGCGGGCTACTCGGTCGCGACGGGAGACACCCCGTGAGCGGACGGACCAGAACCACTGCCCACGCCACCAGGAGACAACCGGCCATGACACGATCCACCCTCCCCCCGGGCCGCCGCCCTGGGCATCGCGACGCTGATCGTCGCCGTGCTCGCCGGCTGCTCCGCTCCCGCACCCGCCGAAGACCCCGGTGCGCCGAAGCGGGGCAGCGTCCCCGCGGCGACCGCCGAATACGTCAGCTGCCTGAACGACGAGGGCATCGACGCCATCGTCGACCAGGACGGCCGGGTGGCGTACGGCATCGGCGAGGCGTACGGCGGAGCCTCCGTGAGTTCGGACGACTCCCCCGGCGACGCCCGAGCCCAGGCCGAGCGGATCTGCGCCGAGCGCGTACCCGCCTACACCGCTCCCGACGACGAACGCTGAGCGGAAAGGGAGCCGTCACGCCGTGGGAGGGTCCCTCCTCATCCTCGGTGTGGCCGTCACCCTCTCGGCGGCCGCGATCACCGCGGCCGCCGAGACACCTGAGCAGCGCGACCCGGTGCTGCGTGCCGCGGCTCCGGCGCGGAGCGCTCCCGCGACGGCCCAGGAGTTCCGCGACGAACGGACGGTCACAGCGTCGCTGACGGTGACCGCCGACCGGCCGCTGCCCGACCCCCGGTCGGGGATCGTGACACGCGCGGATGCCGGCCCCGGCGCGACGATCGCTTCGGGAACGACGCCTCTGGCCCTCGACGGCGCGCCGGTCCTCGCGCTTCACACCGATGTCCCGCTCTACCGCGACCTCACCGCCAGCGACCGCGGCGAGGATGTGTCCGCCCTGCAACGCGAACTCGCCCGGCTGGGACACGACCTCACCGTCACCGGGCGGTTCGACGCGGCCACCGGGCGAGGGCTCCAGACGCTCGAAAAGAAGGCGGGCTTCCCCGCGCCCGACCGTTCGCTCTCCCGCACCGACATCCTCTGGCTGCCCGCACCGAGCGTGAGCGTCGGCGCGTGGAGCGCTGTGTGGGGTGCGAGCGCGCAAGCGGGCGAAACGCTCGGAACGCTGCCCGGCGCTCTGACCGCGGTGACGCTCACGCCGCGCCCCACCGCGCTCACGCCGGGGAGCCGGACGCTGACCCTGTGGGGGCAGAAGGGGCCTCTGGACGACAGCCTCCGATCCACCGATCCCGATTTCCTCGCCCGGCTCAGCGCGACCACCGACTATCGGGTCATGCTCGCAGCGACGGAGGACAATCGCCAAGCGACCGGGGCGACCGCCCTCGATGAGCCCCTCAGCACCGTCAAGGTGCCCGCCGCGGCGGTCTTCGGCGTCGACGGCTCCCGGGGCTGCATCCAGTCGCCGTCCGGTGTGCAGGCGGTCGAGGTGGTCGGGGCAGCGCTGGGGGCGACACTCGTCACGCTTCCCGCCGAAGCCCCGGCGCCGACGACGGTCCGCATCGGCACGGGAGTCGCAGCGAAGGCCTGCCGATGACGGCACGCGTGCGGGCGACCGGGCTGAGGCATCGCTTCGACGGGACTCCCGACCTGTTCCAGGACCTGTCCTTCGATCTTTCTTCGGGAGAGGTGATCGGGCTGTGCGGCCCCTCGGGATTCGGCAAATCCACCCTTCTCTCTGCTCGCCGGCTGGGAGACTCCGGCGAAAGGAACGATCGAGCAGATCGGCGTCGACCGCGTGGGATGGGTCTTCCAGAATCCGCACGGTGTCCCCCCGGCGCACCGCCCTCGACCACGCGGTGTTCCCTCTGCTCACCCGCGGTCTCTCGCGCCGCCAAGCGGAGGCGGAAGGGCTGCGCACCCTCGCACTGTTCGGTCTCGAATCCGTCGCACACCGGCCGTTTCGAGCGCTCTCCGGGGGCGAAGCGCAGCGTCTGATGCTCGCCAGGGCGGTCAGCGCGGCGCCCGGCCTGCTCCTGGTCGACGAGCCGACCGCGCAACTCGACACGCACACAGCCCACGAAGTCAGCGCCACGCTCGGCCAGGTCGCCAGCAGCGGCTCCATCGTGGTCGTCGCGACCCACGACCCGGACACGCGCGCTGCCTGCACCCGCGTGTTCGACCTGATCGACTACGCGCCCTCTGAGCGGAGCGCCGCATGAGGCCGTCCGCGATCCTCAGCGAAGCGCTCCGGAACCTCCGGAGCGGCACGAGCCGCGCCGTCCTTCTGGCCGCTGCCGTCGCGATCCTCGCCGCCGGAGCGACCATCGCGGACGCCGTGACGGTGGACTCCTTGACCCGCCGGGCGGAGACCTACCTCGCCTCGGGCGCCGCGATCCGCACCGTCGTCAGCCGCCAGCAGATCGACATCCCCAGTTGCGACGCCCTCGACCGGGCCCAGGGCGTGCCGACCGCGGGGGCGCTGCGCGAAGAGCAGCCTCTGCGCCTTGCGGCGCTTCCAGGAACGAGCTTTCCGCGGTTCGCCGTCTCACCGGGGTTCGCCCGTGTCCTCGAGCTGCCCCCGGAGGGCGGCAGCGGCGCCTTCGTCTCCCGCTCCCTGGCCGAGACGCTGGGGGTCTCCGCCGGCGACGCCCTCCCGACGACGGAAGGGGTCATCCGAATCACCTCGATCTTCGAGTGGCCGGAAGACGGCCGGGACAAGCGACTCGGCCGCGCTGTGCTGGTCCCCGTCCCGGTCGGAGCCATGGACGAATGCTGGGCCCTCGTCTGGCCCGCGACCACCGACAGCGACGGACTTCTGCGCGCGACGGCCTTCGCCGCCCCCGACTCGAAGACACCGGTCATCCTAGGGCAGGTCAACAAGTCGCTGGGCTCGACGCTCGATGTCGCCTCAGAGTAGGAAGAGCGCGTGACCCGGCTGGCCCCGGCTCTCGCCGCGCTGGCAGCGGCGGCCGTCGGGGCCGTCGGAGTGAGGCTTCGACGCCTGGAGATCGCGGCTGCTCTGCACGCCGGGGCCACACGGTCGAGTGTTTTCGCGGTTCTCAGCGCCGAGACCATCATCTGGAGCACGGCCGCCGCCGCCGAGGCCAGCGGTCTCGCCGCCGCCCAGCTCCTCGGCGTCGCATCGGTGAGTGTCGCCACCGGGACGCTGACCGCCCTGCTCGCAGCCGCCGCGGCGCTTCCGGGCGTGCTCGCAGCCGCGAGCGGCACCTCTTCAGGTACTTCAAGGACAGATGAGGGGGCGTCCCATCGCAGAGCGCGAAACGGTCCGGCCGGCGCTAGGCCGGCCGGACCGTTTCCGTGTGGGCGGCTTTACGCCGCAGCATCCGCCTTGGGGGCAGAGGTGTCGGCGGGCAGGGCCTTCTTGGCGGTCTCGACGAGGGCCGTGAAGGTCGCGGGCTCGTTCACGGCCAGCTCAGCGAGGATGCGGCGGTCCACCTCGACACCGGCCAGGCCGAGGCCCTGGATGAAGCGGTTGTAGGTGAGGCCGTTGGCGCGGCTGGCGGCGTTGATGCGCTGGATCCAGAGACGGCGGAAGTCGCCCTTCTTCTGGCGGCGGTCGCGGTACGCGTAGACCAGCGAGTGGGTGACCTGCTCCTTGGCCTTGCGGTAGAGGCGCGACCGCTGACCGCGGTAGCCCTCGGCGCGCTCGAGGATGACCCGACGCTTCTTGTGGGCGTTGACAGCCCTCTTCACTCTTGCCATTAGTCGATATTCCTTACGTGCGTGTCGGGGGTCACTTGCCGAGCATCCGGCGGACGAACTTGGCGTCCACCTCGGGGACCACCTGGTCGGCGTTCAGGCGGCGCTTGCGGTCGCTCCCCTTGACCTCCAGGTTGTGGCGCATACCGGCCTGCTGCTTCATGACTTTGCCGCTGCCGGTGATCTTGAAGCGCTTCTTGGCGCCGGAGTGGGTCTTCTGCTTGGGCATTATTTCTCCTCAGGGTCATCCTCGCGCTGCGGGGAATCCGTCTCGGACTGAGCGGCGGCGGCCGGCTCAGCAACCGCGTCCTGGGCGCGCCCCTGGGCGCGCGCCTTGGATGCGGCACGTTGTGCGTTTGCCTCGGCCTTGGCCTCGGACTTGTTCTTCAGCGGGCTGATGATCATCACCATGTTGCGGCCGTCGATGGTCGGGTTCGACTCGACGGTGCCGAGTTCGGCGACATCCTCCGCGAAGCGCTGGAGGAGGCGGACGCCCTGCTCCGGACGCGACTGCTCACGGCCCCGGAAGAGGATCATGGCCTTCACCTTGTCGCCGGCCTGGAGGAAGCCTTCGGCGCGCTTGCGCTTGGTCTCGTAGTCGTGCTTGTCGATCTTGAGGCGGAACCGGACCTCTTTGAGGATGGTGTTCGCCTGGTTGCGCCGGGCCTCCTTGGCCTTCTGCGCAGCCTCGTACTTGAACTTGCCGTAGTCCATGATCTTGGCGACCGGCGGCTTGGAGTTCGGCGCGACCTCGACGAGGTCGAGATCCGCCTCCTGCGCGAGTCGGATGGCGACCTCGATCTTGACGACGCCGACCTGCTCTCCGCTGGGGCCAACGAGTCGTACTTCGGGGACGCGGATACGGTCATTCGTACGGGGTTCGCTGATGGTGTGTCTCCTCTGAGTCGAGCGATGCTTCGCATGGCTCGGACCATCGGCGACGATCCGGCGAAAGCGAGGATTCCACGCACCAGCACGGTCCTGCGATTTCCTCGCAGTCCTGGCACAGCACCCTGTCTGCCCTCGTGTGTACACGGCGGCGGAGTGCAACGACCCGGTAACCTTAATGAAGCGGTCAAGCGCGGGTGGGAGGAACCTCCACTTTCACACCCGGACAGATGCCCGGGAGCCCGAACGATTCTAACAGAGGAAATCAGTGAGCGAAACATCCCCCCACCACCATGAGGACGAGGCCGTCGCGGGGGCCACCCGCGACATCGCAGAGGTACCCGCCGTCGAGGTGATCACCACGACCGCGGTGCATCTGATGAGCGCGGCCGCCGTCAAGTGCGGACTCGCCGAAGCCCCCGGGGATCAGACCGACCTGGACGAAGCCCGCAAGCTCATCGACGCCCTCGCGGGACTCGTGACCGCGAGCGCGGCCCACCTAGGGGACCCAGCACGCCCGCAGCCTGCGCGACGGCCTGCGCTCCCTCCAGCTGGCCTTCCGCGAAGCCTCGCCGTTCCCGGACGAGATCGGCAAGGGCCCGGGCGAGAAGCACACCGGCCCCGTCAGCTGACACGCGCCGGGGCGGCACGTCACCAGACCGGCGGCCGGCGCAGGTCCCAGCGCAACCGCCGCTCCAGCTGCGCGGCGAGCGACAGCAGCGTCCGCTCGCGCGCCGGGGCGGCCGATCAGCTGGACCCCCATCGGAAGTCCGTCCTCGGTCTGCGCCACCGGCACCACGATGCCGGGCAGCCCCGTGACATTCAGCATCGAGGTGAACGGCGTGTACTGGACCTGCTGCTCAAAGTTGCGCTCGCCGTCCTCACGGTCGTACCAGACGACGGGGCGGGGCGTCATCGCGAGAGCCGGTGTGAGCACGGCGTCGAACGACGCGAGCTGCCGGATGAACGAGCGCTCGTACGCGGTGAGCGCGCTGAGCGCCTCGCTCAGCTCGCGCGCGCCGATCGCCCGGCCGCGCTCGACCAGCCACGCCGTGAGCGGCTCCAGGAGGGCCAGCGCCTCCCCCTCCGCCGGGATGCGCGCCGCCCGCCTGCCAGATCGTGCGGAACGCGGGCGCGTAGCTCGGGTCCGGCGTCAGAGCCGTCTCCTCCATTCCGTGACCGAGAGCGGCGAGTTTGGCGACGGCCAGCTCGAGCGCCGCCCGGGCCTCCGGAGCGAGGGCGATCTCATAGGCGTCGTCCCACACGGAGGTCGTCATGACGCCGAGCTGAAAGCGGCCCTCGCCGCGGACCGCCGCCGCGAGGAAGGCCCCGTCTCCGTCGCCGGGCGCGCGCAGCGTGTAGTGGTGGTCGATGCGGCCGCCGACCCTCGCGATCATCCCGTCGAGCAGCAGCGCGGCGTCCGCCGCCGTCCGTGCCAGCGGGCCGTCGACCACAAGGCCGGCGAGCGAAGCGATGCCGCTGCCGGCGGGAACGAGCCCGCGCGTCGGCTTCAGCCCTACGAGACCGCAGGCGGCGGCCGGGATGCGGACCGACCCGCCGCCGTCCGAGCCGGGAGCGAAGGGCAGCATCCCGCTCGCGACAGCCGCTGCCGCGCCCCCACTGGAACCGCCAGCGCCGAGCGCGGGGTTCCAGTGGGGGCGCGCGGGCGGCGCGACGAGCGACTCGGTGTAGGCAGGAAGGCCGAACTCGGGTGCGTTCGTCTTGCCGAGGCTGACGGAGCCGGCCGCGTCGAGCGTCTCCACGATCTCGTCGGAGGTCTCCGGGACGAACCCGGACATGATCCGCGAGCCGAAGCCGGCGCGGACGCCCGCGCGCATCCACAGGTCCTTGTCGCCGGAGGGCAGACCCCACAGCGGCGCGCTGCGCGGGACGCGTTCGGCCACCTCGTCGGCGCGGGCGAGCGCCTGCTCGCGGGTGACCGCGACGAACGCGCCGAGCTCCGGGTTCAGCCGGTCGATGCGGTCGAGGTAGTGGGCGACGAGTTCGCGGGGCGAGATGCGCTCGCTCTGCAGCTCCTGCCAGAGGGCGAGCGCGGTCAACTCGTGGAGGTCGGTCATCCGGCCAGGCTATCCCGCTCACGACGAAGCCGGTCCGGACCGATTGGCGAAGCCCCTGACCGATGGGCCGATCGCGAATCTCCTCCCTTTCCGACAGCGCTTTCCGACGAGACGGCGTCGGAGGCTATTTCAGCGACCTCTGCATAAGCACCGTCCCGAGCCAGCGCTCGAACTTGTAACCGACGCGGCCCATGCGGCCGATCTCGGTGAAACCGAAGTTCTCGTGCATTGTGATCGACGCTTCGGCTCCCTTGTCGGCGATGACGGCGATCATCTCCTTAAGACCCGCCGCTTTCGAGCGATCGATGAGCTCCTGCAGGAGCGCCGGGCCGAGACCTTTGCCGGTGGAGGCCGCACCCAGGTAGATCGAGTTCTCCACGGTGTAGCGGTAAGCCCGCTTCTGCTTCCACGGGGAGACGAGCGCGTACCCCAGCACCTGACCGGACGGCGACTCGGCGACGATGAACGGCATCCCGAGCTTGTGCAGGTAGCCGAATTTGCTTTTCCATTCCGGCAGCGTCATCGCATCCTCATCGAATGTGACCGTGCTGTTGGCGACGTAGTGGTTGTAGATCTCGCGGACATGCGGGAGGTCCTCGGCCCGCGCCTCGCGAATCGCGTACTCGAACGACGCCTCCGGCAGCTCCCGCTTACGCAGATGCCGCGGAAGCGCCCGGCGCGTCTCGTATTCCTCTTCCAGCACGGTATCCAGGGTACGTCGGGAGCGTTTCGCTCGCGTTACGGCGACAGCGCCCAGTCGACCGGTCTCTCCCCCACCCGCTCCAGCAGCGCGTTCGCACGGGAGAACGGCTTCGACCCGAAGAACCCGCGCGACGCCGAGAGCGGACTCGGGTGGGGCGACTCGATCGCCGGGTTGCCGCCGAGGAGCGGCTTCAGCGTCGAGGCGTCCCGCCCCCACAGGATGCTGACGAACGGCCGCCCCCGGGCGACGAGGGAGCGGATGGCATGCTCGGTGATCGGCTCCCACCCCTTGCCGCGGTGCGAGGCCGGCGCCCCCGGCCGGACGGTGAGGACCCGGTTGAGCAGCATGACCCCGTTGCCCGACCACGCACTGAGGTCGCCGTGCGGGGGCGGTGCGAGGCCGAGGTCGTCGCGCAGCTCCTGGTAGATGTTCTGAAGGCTCCGCGGCAGCGGGTACACCTGCCGCTCGACAGCGAACGAGAGACCGATGGGGTGCCCGGGGGTGGGGTACGGGTCCTGGCCGACGATGAGGACCCGCACATCGGCGAACGGCGCGCGGAAGGCGCGCAGGACGTTGGCGCCGGCGGGCAGGTACGGCCGGCCGGCCGCGACCTCCGCGCGGAGGAAATCGCCCATTGCGGCGATGCGATCGGCGACGGGGGCGAGAGCCTCAGCCCAGCCCGGGTCCATCGACCCATCTGCGGCGAGTTCGGCGAGAGATTTCGGCATGACGCTCAGTAGGTGGCCGTCACGGGCGGCAGCGCCGACCAGGGGAAGACGATCCAGCGGTCGGTGCGACGCCAGAGGAAATCGGGGACGATCACGGTCTGCGACTTCGCGTACAGGCAGGCGGTGCGAATCTCCGCGCCCGAGGCGGCGATCAGGTCGATCACCATCGCCAGCGTGCGGCCGGAGTCGGCGACATCATCCACGAGCAGCACGCGCTTCGCGTCGAGGGCGGCGGCGTCGAACACCGGCGGGAGCAGGACGGGCTCGGGCAGGCGCTCGTCGAAACCCGTGTAGAACTCGACGTTGAGCAGGCCGCAGGCTTTGACGCCGAGCGCGTAGGAGACAGCCCCGGCGAGCATCAGCCCGCCGCGCGCGATGGCGACGACGAGATCCGGCTCGAATCCGGATTCGAGCACCTCGCCCGCGAGATGGCGCGAGGCTTCCCCGAACTCGAGCCAGCCGAGGACTTCGCGCTCCGTCTCCGCTGACTCCGTGAGAGCGCATGCATGTGAATCATCGAGTTCGCTGGTCACAGCACTACCGTACAAGGGCACGGCGGATGTTAGCACCCGCGGAGGATACCGAACGGGACACGAGGCCGAACGAGACAGCGGGCGGATGCCGGGGCCGCCACGACCGGAGCGGCTACGCCCTGGCCGGCGAGCGGGCACGGGCGCCGCGTCCGCAACCGGCCTGTCCTCCGGCTAAACGGCTGGCAGGTGCGGCGCACTCGCCGCGGCTGGGCTGCTGTTCTTCGCGTTGCGGCCGGCGTTCGCGGAGGCAGCGGCAGCCTCCTCGACCAGGCCGTGCCGTCGCAGCGTCGCCAGGAAGCCGGCGACATCCCCGCGGATGAGATCGGGCTCCATCCCGGCAGCGCTCGCCACAGCGAGGACGAGCCCTTCCGGCGTCCAGCTGACCGCGTCGAGCACACGCCAAATGAGGGAGGCCGACCCGGCCAGCACCATCGGAGGCTCCCCCAGCCGATCGAGCGCGAGGAGATAGTCGCCGGACTCATCGGCGACAGCCGCGATCCGGCCAGAGCGCGCGATCGCGGGCGGGGCGTCGGCATCCGCAACGGCTGCCTCCGCAACGGCCGCCTCCACAGCGGGGACGGGAGCAGCAGGCGCTTCGGTGGCGGTCAGAGCGGGCTCCGGCTCCGCGAGGCGAGGCGTCTTGCTCTCCGCGATCGCCCGTCGCACGCTCTCCGAGCGCGCGACCCGGATGGCTTGCAGCATCTTCGGAATCGAGCGCATCGCACGCCCCCCTCGCCGCAGCCGCAGCCGATCGGCGAAGGACGCCGACTGCTCGGGATGATCGGCCATGACGTCCTCGCGGGGCGGGAAGAGGGCGTTCCGCAGCACGGCGATGCGCTCACGACGTGGTGCGGTCAGCACCTCCAGCATCCAGTCGACCGCGTGGTGGGTGTCGCTGCGCCGGAGCCGCCAGACGAGCATCTCACCGCTCGGCCGATCCGGGGCCCGCACCGCGACACCGAGTTCGGCGCAGGTCTCCGCGAGCACCTCCGCGGCACCGATCCGCTCGACGGCCGCCCCGAGTTCCGCCCGTTCGGCGGCATTCCATCGCCGGAGGATCGCGACGAGCGGGTCGAGGTGCCCAGCCCGACGGACGCCGTCGGCCTCCCGGTGCGCGTGCAGCAGTGCGATCGCGGCGTGGAACGCACGGTTCGGGACCGGCACAGCGCCGACCTCCAGCACAGCTTCGGTCCGCTACGTCCACAGGGTCTCGAACACGAGCTGCGGGTCGGCGAAAGCACCCGGGAACCGGTCGTGGACATCGATGTCGCACGGCCAGCCCGACCGCACCAGCGTCACCGAGTGCGTGATGAACAGCTGCCAGCTGCGCGACTCCGCGCGGCGCGTCCAGCCGAACTCACGCAGCGCCGCGATGAGGTCGTCGAACCGGGCCGGGTCGGCCCAGACATCCACATCCACCGACACGCGCGGTGCTCGCAGCCCCTGCGCCGCGAGCACCGGACCTTTGACGAACAGGATGCGGATGCCGTTGCGCTCGGCCACCTCGCGCACGAGCGCATGGGCGAGGGGAACGGCCGCACTCAGAGGCACGCCGAGGGGAGGGTCCGGGTCGGGAGTCATTGCACATTATGATATATGACTGCCTTGGGAAGCGCCTATGCGCGTGCCGCCTCCACGACCGACCGCGCTGCGGCAAGGCCCGCGGAGAGGTCCGCCTTCAGATCGTCGATGTTCTCCAGCCCGACCGACAGGCGCACCAGACCGGGTGTGACCCCCGCCGTCAACTGCTGCTCGGGCGTGAGCTGCGAGTGCGTGGTCGACGCCGGGTGGATGACGAGGCTGCGGACGTCGCCGATGTTCGCGAGGTGGCTGAACAGCTGGAGGCTGTCCACCAGGGCGGCGCCGGCGTCCACCCCGCCTGCGAGCTCGAAGGAGAGCACCGCTCCCACGCCCTTGGGGGCGTATTTGTTGGCGGCGGGGTACCACGGGCTCGTGGGCAGACCGGAGTAGTTGACCGAGGCGACGTCCGGGTGGCTCTCCAGGAACTCGGCGATCTCCTGTGCGTTCTGCGTGTGACGCTCGACGCGGAGAGAGAGCGTCTCGATGCCCTGGATGAGCTGCCAGGCGCTCGCCGGAGCGATCGCCGCGCCGAGATCGCGCAGCAGCTGGACACGAGCCTTGACGATGTAGGCGAGACCGTCGCCGACCGCTGCGGTATAGCTCGCGCCGTGGTACGACGGGTCCGGCTCGGTCAGCCCCGGGAACGTCTCGACGTTTTCGGACCACGCGAACGCGCCGCCGTCCACGACGATTCCGCCGATCACGGTGCCGTGGCCACCGAGGAACTTGGTGGCGGAGTGTACGACTATGTCGGCGCCGTACTCGAACGGACGGATCAGGTACGGGGTCGCGATGGTGTTGTCCACGATCAGCGGCACACCGTCCTCGTGCGCAGCCTGCGCCACAAGCTCGATGTCCAGGATGTTGATCTTCGGGTTGCCGATGGTCTCCGCGAAGAACAGCTTGGTGTTCGGGCGGACCGCCCGGCGCCACTCCTCCGCGTCGTCCTGGTTCTCCACGAACGTGGTCTCGATGCCGAGCTTCGCGAACGTGTACTTGAAGAGATTGTAGGTGCCGCCGTAGATGGACGACGAGGAGACGATGTGGTCGCCGGCCTGCGCAATGTTCAGCACCGCGAAGGTCTCGGCCGTCTGTCCGGAGGCGACCAGCAGCGCACCGGTGCCGCCTTCGAGCGCGGTGACGCGCTCCTCCACGACGGCCTGCGTCGGGTTCTGGATGCGGGTGTAGATGTTGCCGAACTCGGCGAGCGCGAACAGGTTCTTCGCGTGCTCCGCGTTGTCGAAGACGTAGGAGGTGGTCTGGTAGATCGGCGTCGCACGCGCATTGGTCACCGGGTCCGGTGCGGCTCCGCTGTGGATCTGCTTCGTCTCGAACTGCCAGTCGGCGGCTTCGGTCATGGCGTCTCGCTTCTCGGTGGGCGTCGTGGTGACAGCATCGGGTGATGACAGCACGTTAGGCTCACGGTGGCGCGCGGGCAACGCAGGCGAAACACGCCGTAACCGGGACAATGGGCCGTATGGGCAAACGTGTGATCGTGACAGGGGCGAGTTCGGGGATCGGGGCGGCGACGGTCCACCTGTTCCGGGAGCGGGGCTGGGAGGTGGTGGGCGTCGCACGGCGCTCCGACCGGCTGGCGGCGCTCGCGGCGGAGACCGGCGCCGAGACGTTCGCCGCCGATCTCACCCGGCAAGAGGACGTCGACGCCCTCCGCGACCTCCTCGCGGCGACCGGGGGCGTCCACGCTCTCGTCAACAACGCCGGCGGCGCGCGCGGGCTCGACTCGGTGGAGTCCTCCAGCGTCGAGGACTGGATCTGGATGTTCGACATCAATGTGATCGGAACCAAGCGCGTGATCTCCACCCTGCTTCCGCTGATGCGGCAAGGTGCGCACGAGACCGGCCACGCCGGCATCCTGAACGTGACGTCCATCGCCGGCCACACCGCCTACGCGAGCGGCGGCGGCTACAACGCCGCGAAGTTCGCCGAGCGCGCGCTGACCGAGGTGCTGCGGCTGGAGCTGAACGGCGAGCCCATCCGCGTGATCGAGGTCGCTCCCGGGATGGTGGCGACCGAGGAGTTCTCCCTCGTCAGCTTCGGCGGCGACCGGGAGAAGCGCGACGCCGTCTACGAGGATGTGCCGGAGCCGCTCACCGCCGAGGATGTGGCGGAGGCCATCGTGCATGCCCTCACCCTGCCAAAGCATTGTGGACCTGGACCTCATCGTGATCAAACCGGTGGCGCAGGCCGCGCCCCACCGGCTCCACAAGGGCGAGCTGCGGGTGAGAGGCTGACCAGCGCCGCGACGCCGTCCCGAATCCGGACGCTCCCTTTCCGCCGACGTCGTAACACAGCGTGAGGACGGCCCCCCGCTCCGCCAGAATGGGCGCATGGACTGGCAGACGACGTCGGCCGACACGGCCCCCTCGAGTTTCATCACCGAGGAGCAGGACCGGTCGCTGTTCGGGAAGCCGCCCGCGAGCGGAGCCTGGAAGGAGTCCGACCCGGTCGGCGGGAGACGCTTCGCCGGCATCGGGGCGTTCGGCTTCGAGAGCGGCGAGAGCCTCCCGTTCGTGCGCATCGCCTACGAGACCTGGGGCGAGCTGTCCCCCGCTCGCGACAACGCCGTGCTCGTTCTGCACGCTCTCACCGGCGACAGCCACGCGGTCGGCGCAGCCGGCCCCGGGCACCGGACGTCCGGCTGGTGGCAGGGCATCATCGGCCCGGGAAAAGCGATCGACACCGACCGCTGGTTCGTGGCCGTCCCGAACATGCTGGGCGGCTGCCAGGGGACGACCGGCCCGACCTCCATCGCCCCGGACGGGGCCGAGTGGGGAGCGCGCTTCCCGTTCACGACGATCCGCGATCAAGTGAAAGCGCAGGCCGCCTTCGCCGACGCGCTCGGGATCGGGCGCTGGGCCGCCGTCGTCGGTGGCTCGATGGGTGGAATGCAGGCACTGGAGTGGGCTGTCGGATTCCCCGAGCGTGTCGAACGGCTCGCCGTGATCGCCGCACCGCCGCACTCCACCGCCGACCAGATCGCGTTCAACTCCGTGCAGCTGGGGGCCATCCGCACCGATCCGCTGTTCCACGGCGGCTCCTACTACGACGAGAAGGACGGCGAGGGCCCGCACCAGGGGCTCGCCCTCGCCCGGCGGATGGCCCTGATCACCTACCGAAGCCTGTCCGAGCTGAACGACCGGTTCGAGCGCACCTGGCAGAGCGGCATCAGCCCGCTGGGCGACGGGGGCCGGTTCGCCGTAGAGTCGTACCTCGACTTCCACGGGAACAAGTTCACCCGCCGCTTCGACGCCAACAGCTACCTGACCCTGGTGCAGGCGATGAACTCGCACGATGTCGGCCACGACGGCAGCGGCCTGGCGGCGGCTCTCTCCCGGGTGACGGCGACGACGCTGGTCGTCGGGATCGACAGCGACCGGCTCTTCCCGGTGGACGGGCAAGAGCTCATCGCCTCCCACCTGCCGGCGGCACTTGACGGTAGAGTTCCTCTCGTGGTCCGATCGCACTTCGGCCACGACGGATTCCTGATCGAGGACGATCTCATCGGCGGGCAGCTGAGGAGGTTGTTCGCGGCCTGAACGGAACGGAGGGGCATGTCGCGCATCCAGAGGGAGCGTGATCGTCTCCTCGCCTCGACCGCCCGCACCGTGGGGCTGACGGCCACGGTGACCGCCGCCCTCTGCTTGAGCGTTCCCGGAACCCTCCCGCTCCCCCTCTACCTCGCGTCGCTTGTGCTGATCGCGTGCATGGCGTACGCCCAGGTCCGGCTCGCCTCGCTGTCCCGCCTCACGGTGTGGCTCTCCGTCATCGTCGTCTCCGGGATTGCGCTCATCCTGCTGAGCCTGCTGCCGATGCGCCCGCTCGGGCCGTCGGCGGTCGCCGCTATCGCGGTGACCGCGGCCGCCGGCATCGCGTCCGTCTCGGTGCTCGGGGTGACGTCGAGACCCCGGATGCTGCTGCTCGTCGGCGCGGTCGCCCTGACGCTCGCGGCCACCGTCACAACGCTCGGGCTCACCCGCTCGCAGATGGCCGAGTCGCTCGTCTTCGTCGCCGCCGGCTGGATCGCTCTCACGACGACCGGTGTCTGGCTCTCGCGAACCGTGCCGCGCACACTCAAGCGGATCTCCACGATGAGCCGCGCCTACCGCGTCGAGCGGCAGGCCTCGGAGACCGAGGCGCGCCGCCGCCAGGGCGCCCGTCTCTTGCACGACACGGTCCTCGCCACGCTCACACTGCTGGCGCACTCCGGCGTCGGCGTCGGCGTCGGCGCGCTGCGGGAGCAGGCGGCCGAAGACGCGGCGCTGCTCCGCCAGCTGCGACTCGGCTTCGCCCCCGACCCGAGCCGGTCCGGCGACTACCGCCTGAAACCGGTCGAGGAGTCCACCCTGGGCAACACGCTGGAATCGGTCAAGCAGCGCTTCCGGCGGATGGGGCTCGAAGTCAACTGGCATGGCGCCGGACAGGTGCTCCTGCCGAGCGAAGTGCTGGACTCGTTCCTCCTCGCGCTGGGCGAGTGCCTCGAGAACGTCCGCCGGCACTCCGGCGTGAACGAGGCGCACGTCACGATCACGGACGACGAGACGACCGTCCGCGCGATGGTGACCGACGGCGGCAAAGGCTTCGATGTCGCCAGCATTGAGGAAAGCCGGCTGGGCTTCGCCGAGTCGATCGTCGCGCGCCTCCACGATGTCGGGGGCAACGCGCGCCTGTTCTCGTCACCCGGCAGCGGGACGACGGTGGTTCTGGAGGTGCCGAAGTGAGCAAGGCGGACGAGCGCACCATCCCGCGCCGCCCGGGCGGCCAGGAGCACGACGCCCTCGAGCAGGCCCAGCTGGACCTCGGCTTCAATGTGGCGGCGGTCACCCTGATCGCCTTCCTCCTCGTGGTGCTGGCCCTCTCCAGCCTCTCCTCCCCGCGGATCGGCCTCAGCTTCGGGGCGTGGGCGCTGCTGCTGGCGACGCTCCTCGTCGCGCTCTTCGTCCGCTTCCGGCTGCCGGAGGCGCTTCCCACCTGGATGTTCGCCGGAGCCCTCATCGTCTGGGCCGCGATCGTGGCCCTGGATGTGGCGGGCACCGCCACCAGCGCCGGCTGGGTCCCGCTGACCGCCGCCGCGGCCGTCGGCCCCGCCCTGCTGCTGTGCGTCCCGGTCCGGCCCGCCGGGGAGATCGCGATCGCCGCGGTGGCGCTCGGCATCGTTCTGACCGTCGTGCTCGTCCTGCGAGCGAGCGGGCAACCGCAGATCTTCGGCCCGAACCTGGTCACGATCGCCGTCGCCGTCGCTCCGCCGCTGATCGGCGTGCAGATCGTCCGGTCGCTGAGCACACTCGTCCAGCTGGAACTGGACCTCGTGCAGGCACAGAGCACCGTCTCCTCCCCCGGGTACGCGGTCGGGATGATGGCCTCCGAGGAGCTCGCCCGGCTCGACCTCGCCGCCGAGCGCCTCCTCGACGGTGTGGCAACCGGGCAGACGTCGCTCCCGCTGGACGAGTCCACTGCGGACGCCGCCGCCAGCATCGCCACCGCGCTTCGCATCCGCCTCATCCAGGGCCGCAAGGAGACCTGGCTCTACCACGCGGTCACGGAGTCGACGCTGCTGGGTCCGGCGGTGAGGCTCAACGACCCCGAGGGCCTCGCCGCCGGGCTCACCCGCGATCAGCGCGACGGCCTCCTCACCGCGGTCTGGCTGCTCATCAGCGATCCGGTGCGCTCCGGGGCCGGACAGGCCAGAACGCTGACCCTCGGAATCGAACGGCGGCCCGTCACCGCAGCGATGCCCGGAGCCGTCGCCACGGATGCCACAATGGCTATCGTTGTGACAGCCACCGGTGTGCCGCGAAACGGGGTGGATCCTGCCGCGTGGCAAGCTATCCGTAAGGTGGGCCGCCATGTCGAGTCGTTCTCCGGATCGACGCTCCGAATCGAGGTCACCACCGTGAGCGAAGCTTCAGCCGAGATGCCCTGACCCAGCACGGTACTCACAAGGAAGAAAGGCTGCCCATGAGCGAGAAACCCCCCATCAGAATCGCGATCGTCGACGATCACAAAATGTTGCTCGGGGCTCTCACCGAATGGATCCGCAACGCCGCGGACGACATCAGCATGGTGGCCGCCGTCGCCAGCTGGCCCGAGCTGCTGACGCACCCCGAGTTCCCCGTCGATGTCGTCCTGCTCGACCTGGACCTCAAAGACAACATCCCCGTCTCCCTCAAGCTCTCCACGCTCAAGACGACCGGCGTGCGCACCGTGCTCATGAGCACCTACTCGGAGCCCGCCGTCGTTCGCGAAGCCCTCGCCGCCGGCGCGCTCGGCTACCTCGTCAAGAGCGAGGACGCGGTCATGATCGTCGAAGCGATCCGCGCGGCGAGCAAGGGCGAGTCGTTCATCTCCGCCGAACTCGATCTCGCCCTCAACACCGGCGAAGTCGGCGGCGCCCCCAAGCTCAGCGCCCAGGAGCGCCGCGTCATGGCGCTCTACGGCGCCGGCGAGCCGGTCAAAGCCGTCGCCTTCCAGCTCGGCATCTCCGACGAGACCGCGAAGAGCTACTTGAAGCGCATCCGCGAGAAGTACCGCGTCGCAGGCTACGACGTCGGCACCAAGGTAGCGCTACGGAAGCGGGCCATCCAGGACGGGATCCTGCTGCAGAACGACTAGAGGCGGGGCTGAGCGCAAGGGCGGCAGGTGTACAGCGCGGAAAGCGGCACAGCGCGCTACCCGGTGCAGAGCGATGCGGTTGCTGTGCGCACCGCACGATCGCTCGTGGCCAGGTCGAGGCCCTACCCGCACCAGTCCGCTACGATCCGGTCCCCTTCACCGAACGGAAAAGGGTGCCCCGCCAAAAGACGAGGGCACCCAGACAGCTCCCGGCCGGATCAAGCCCCGCCACCAGCCGTGAAAATATCCTGCGAGATGCGGTCGAGCTGAGTCCTCAGCTCCTCAAGCTCCTGCTTAGCCTTATCCAACGCAGCCTTGGTCTCCGGCCACGTCGACCCCCGGAACGTCGACGCCAACGGCCCATCCCACACATTCGAATCGGACAGAATACGACCCTGAGCATCCAACTGGGCGATCTGATCGGTGAACCCCCATTGACAATCGACTGGATCTGACGAATAGCCGTCTTCGCCTTTTCGGTCGAAAGCACACGCGACATAATTACTTCCCCTCAAAACGGCCCACACGGACCAATTGGATTATCACTTTGATCTTTCCAATACAGAATCTCTCATGTCAAGTTCCAGACGGGCTGACCGCCTGAATCAGCGCGACAGCGCCTCCGACGCAAGCGTACCCACGGCCGGGGGTGATGGCGACCGGAGACTGGCGTGGAAGCGAGACGCCGAGAAGATTGCCGTCGTAGTCGATGTCCGGTTGCAGCAGCACGCCGCAGCGGGCGCTGCGGGCCGCCTTCGTCCAATGGCTGTAGAGGTTCAGGAGGTCGCCGCCCCGGCCCGCCGCGACGATGCACAGTCCTGGGCGCTGGGCGGAGATCAGCGAGGCGATCGACTGATCCGTGTCCTCGACCCGCTCCGCGTCGTCGATCAGCAGGACGATCGGCGCGGTCTCCAGCCGGAGCGAGGCCAGGAGGGCCGGGATTTCGTCAGCGCTCCCCGCGCTCCGGTCCAGCTCGGCCGCAGCCAGCGGGGATCGGCGGTCGTGGATCCCCCAGACCTGGCACCCCGCCGCCCGCATGCTCTCCGCGACCGCGAGCAGCAGCGTCGACTTGCCCGAGCGCGACGGCCCCGCGATGAGGAGATGCTCACCCTCGTACACTTCGAGCGTGGCCGGCGCCAGGGTGTCCTCACGCAGACCCACCGGGATCAGCCAAGGCTCACCGCCGGTCGTCGCAGCGACGCCGAGCTCCGCCACAGCGATCCGGTCGGGCAGACTCCCGATGGCATCGCGCTTCGCCCCACTGTCCGCCCACCGGCGGGCAACCGCGTCCACCGTGCCCACGAAGCCGCCGGCCGGAATCGCGACGTGGCTCTGCAACAGGGTCGTTACGTCGACGTAGCGGCCGGGCACGGCGGCAGGGATGGCCGTGCCGCGGACGCCGAGCGCCGAATAGTCGTAGGCGTCGGCGAGGCGGAAGAGCCACTTCTGCGTGGTGACCTCGTCCATCGCCGAAGGGATGGCCTTGGCCCGGGTCGTCGAGACGGCGAACGACATACCGACGCTCGGACCGTCGGCGTACACACGGTAAAGGCCGTCGAGCAGCGCCTGCCCCTGGTAGTCCTGGAACTCGTCGCGGAGCGCCGCCAGCCCGTCGAGCAGGACGAGCGCCCGGCGGGGCGTCCCCTCGCCGGAGGACCGGCGGCGTTCGAACTCGCCGAGCAGGTGCCGCAGGAACCTCGTCTGCTTCTCCTTCGCGCCCGCACCCGAGCCGACGTAGGCGACGGTGTGCGGCAGCCCGGCGAGCGGGGCAAGCTCGCGTGAGCCCATGTCGAGGCACAGGATGTCCAGGTCCTCCGGAGGCGTCGCCCCGGCCGCGGCGAGCGCGATGCTGGAGAGTGCGGTGCTGGTGCCGCTTCCGGCGATGCCCATCAGCATGAGGTTGCCCTGGCTCAGATCGCAGCCAGACGGCGATGAGCTGCCCGCTCATCCCGCCGATCTCTTCGAGTTCCACAGTCTCGCCCAGCGCCTCCGGCCAGACCGGGCGGGGCGGGGCGAACCCGGCCTGCGCGTTCGCGGCGACGACAGCGTCGATGAGGTCGTCGAGGTCGGTCGCGCCGTCTGCTGCGGCCGGCGCGCTGCGGAGCGGGATCGGAACACCGAAATCGTCCAGGAGCTGCACCTCGACGGCCTCGGCTGTCTCCTGCTGCGCGCGTCCGGTGACGAGGGCCGTCTGCACCGGCGTGATGTCGTCCTGCCCGAGCTTGACGTAGGCCCGGCCCGTCTGCGCGCGGCCGATGGCGGAGGCGGAAGGGACGCCGATGACGTTCGAGGAGTCCTCCCTGCTCTGCACGCGCAGGGCGACCCGGAGGTTCGTGTTGGCCAGGATGTCCTCGGTGACCACCCCCGCGGGGCGCTGGGTCGCGAGGACCATGTGGACGCCGAGCGTCCGGCCGACCGCGCCGACGCTGACGAGGGAGGCGAGAACGTCCGGAAAGTCCTTCGCGAGCATCGCGAACTCGTCGATGACGAGCAGCAGCCGCGGAAGCGGTTCGGCCGGGTTCGTCGCGAGGTAGGCGTCGAGGTTGTCGATATCGTCGCCCGCGGCGGCGAACAGGCGCTGCCGGCGTTGCATCTCGGCCTCGAGCGCGCGCAGGGCGCGGTCGGCGAGCTGCTCGTCGAGATTGCTGATCGTGCCGATGGTGTGCGGGAGGCGCTCGCACGCTTTGAACGCGGCGCCGCCTTTGAAGTCGATCAGGATGAAGTTCAGCCGGGTGGGATCGTTCCGGTCCGCGAGGCCGGCGACGAAGGAGCGGAGGAACTCGCTCTTGCCGGAGCCCGTCGTGCCGCCGACGAGTCCGTGCGGCCCGTCCTTGACCAGATCGAGGGTGAGGACAGCGCCGCCGACCAGGACGGTGGCCGGCCCGGTGAGCAGCTCGCCCTCCGCGTCGATGCGGCGGCCGTCGACGATGGTGCCGTTCGTCGAACCGCTGTCGCGGATTCGCACCCCGTCGCCCTCGAACGCCAGAGTGCAGTGGCTCCAGGAGGCGCTCTCGGTGCGGAGCGCCACATCCGCCTGCGGGGAGCGCCCGACCACGAGCTCGCGGCGGTCCGGGACGGGCACGATGCCGCCGACGGCCTCGCCGCCGGAGAGCGAGACGCTCCATCCCGCCACCCGGGCGAGCGCGCGGCCCGGCTTCGCGGAGACGAGCGACCCCTCCAGGAGGACGAGGTCGCGCAGTTCGGTCGTCGCCGTCACGGCGACGCCGTCCACGAAGAGCCGCTCCTCCGCCTCCAGCCGGCGACCGCCTGCCGCGTCCACGAGCTCGGCGACAGTCGCCGTCGGAGCCCACCGGCCCAGCTCGACCGCCTCGCGCCGGCCGTCGATGTCGATCACCACCCGCATAGCGGCCTCCCTTGGTCGTATCGCGCCTAGCGCCTGGACGGTCCGGGGAACCAGACCAGAGACAGCCCACCGGCGCCGCCGGCAGCGGCCGGCCGCAGCGCCAGGTCCTGTCCGCTGGCCGCGAGCGGTGCGACGGGTCCGGCGAGCGCCGATGGACGCGAGAAGTCGAGCTTGGGCCCGGCTCCGCCGTTCTGGGGGCCAAGCGTGGAGTCGCCGAGAGCGGAGGCGACGCGGCCGGGGTCCTTGCTGTCCGCGGCGGAGACGGCGCGGACCAGGGAGAGGACAGCGTCGTGGCTGCGCGCGTCCGCCGCGGAGGCGACCGTGGCGAACGCCGCGTCACCGGTGAGGTTCTTGGCTCCGGAGTCCTGCGCGAGCAGGCGGTTCCCGGCCAGGAAAGCCGACATCCTCCGGCCCGCGGCCGTCGCGTCGAGCGCGGTCGCATCGCCCCACGCAGCGCCGACGGTCTGAAGGCCAGCAGCGACGCTCCCACCCTGGGCGGCCAGCGCTGCGGCGAAGGCCGGACCGGTCGCCGAGCCCGTGAGGACGATCGGCACGCCGATGTTCCTGGATTGCAGGGCTCGCACGATCGCGGCCTGCTGCCCGGGCGCTCCGCTGACGATGATGACGTCGTTCGCCGTGCCGGGCTGACGCTCGGGAGATGTCTCCTCCTTCGCGGGCACACCGAGGTAGGCGCCGTTGGTCGTCGTATCCGCCTCGGTCCGCCGGGCGACCTCGACCGCCAGCGCCTGGAGGTCGCCGCCCTGCTGGAGCGCGATCCGGTCGACCTCCGCGAAGCCGTCCGGCAGCCCCGGCCCCTCGTCGATGTGCAAAGGATGCCGGGCTGCGCCGACCGCCTTCGTCAGCGCCTCGCGCTCCGCCTTGGCGGTCGGCGCGAACGTCCAGCCTCCCTCCGCCTTCGCGTCGCTGGAAGGCAGAGGCGCGTAGGGCAGGATCACCGGCACGCCCGCGGCCGAGGCCGCGGCGACCGCGCCGCTCAGGTGGGCGCCCGAAGAGGCGATCACGATGCCGGAGACGCCCCTGCCGACCAGACGGCGGACGGCCTCCTTGCCCCCGTCTGGCGTTCCGTGGTCGTCCTCGGAGACGAGGTCGACCGTGGTCCCGCCGAGCGCCTGCCGCTGCTGGGCGACGCGGGCGCCCTGGGCGGCCATGTTCCACTCGGACCCTTCGGCCGAGCCGCCGAGCGTGACGATCACACCGATGCGGGTGTCCTTCGGGACCGAGACGCTAGAGAGGGCGACCGGGACCGTCACGGCGACCGGGTCGGCCGGGTCGCTGGCCGTCGCACGCAGGGCGACGGAGGTCGCTGCGACGACCGCAGCCACGCCGACCACGACGCCCGCAGCGATCAGGACCCGCTTGCGGGTCCAGCCTCTCCCGGGCGCGATCCTTCGACTGTGCGTGCTCACTTCCGGCCTCCCCCGATCTGGAACGAGTAGATGGTCTGCCAGCTCGCCCCCGACGGCACCGTCAGGTGGAAGGGCGGGTAGGCGGCGGCCTCGTCCAGCGCCGCCGAGAACTGGGCCTGCCCGAGCAGGATGCCCGCAATGTCCTCAGCACGGATGTTCGCGTAGCCGGCCGCGTTCTGCGAAGCGAGCGCGAGCTGGAAATCGGCAGTGTCCGACTTGGCCGCGCTCGCCGACATCGCCCCCAGCAGTCCGGCCCCGCCCGGCGACCGGTCGCCGAGGTCGAGCAGGACGCCCTGGAGACGGCCCTGGAGCAGAGCGGTCGCAGACACGACATCCAGCGCGGAGGCGGTGGTGCTGCGAGCGATGCCGTCGAGGGCCCTCGCCGTCCGTTCGCTGAGCGCGGCCGTCGCCTTCGCGTCGGTCTCGGCGAGTTTCCGCTTCTGCTGGTCGATCATCCGGCCGGACTCGTCGAGCACGCGGCCGGAGGTCGAGGTCAGCCCGGCGATCGTGCGGTCGTACGAGTCGGTGAGCGCCTCACGGCTGAGGCGGCCCTGCTCCGAGACCACCCGGGTCTGTTCGCTCACGGTCTCCGCGACCCGGCTGTTCGTGTCGTCGGCCGCGTCCTGGAAAGCCTGGGCGATAGCCGCCGCGAGGGTGTCCTGCTGCTGAGAGACGGCGAGGAGGTCGCCGTGCAGAGTGTCCGCGTCCGTTCGGGCGGCGCGCGCCTGCGCGTCGGCCAGATCCAGCGCCGCCCGCAGCTTCTCCTGCTGTTTGGCGTCGGTCGACTGTGCCGTTGCCAGAGCATTCTGCACGGCCGTCAGCGAAGCGCGCAACCGGCCGAGGGCCGAGGCCGCGTCGTCGGACTCGGTCGCCTTCTGGACCGTCGTCCACGCCGTGACCTGGGCGGCCAGCCGCGCGTCGAGGGCCGCGGAATAGCAGGCCGGAGCCGTCAACGGCGTGACGCCATCGCAGGCGGTGCCGGTGAGGTGCGCTGGGACCCGGTGACGTCGTAGGAGACGCTCCGGGGAGCGACGGTCAGGTTCTCGACGGCGACGCTGAGTTCGAGACGGCCGGTGTAGCCTTTCAGGTCGGAGAGATCGGAGCCGGATCCCTTGTCGGTGCGGTACTGGGTGATCACCCGGACCGGAAGGTCGTCGACGACCTCCTCCGCCCGGTAAGACGTCTCCGTGCTCGTCGTCTCTTGGGACTCGGCACCGAGGTAGACTGCTTTGCCGTCGATGGCCCGCACAGAACCGTCCGATGTGAGAGCGACGTGGACGGACTGAAGCACCCGCGACGACGAATCGGGCGCGTCCGCCGTCGGTACGCATCCCGCGAGCAGCGCCAGCAGGGCGGCTCCGCCCAGACCGGCGGACGCCCGGTGACGGAAGCGTGCGCTGCGAGAACGCGCAGAGAAGCTCAAGATCAGGTCCCCCTCGGATGGCGATCGGCGATGCGCGCGGTGTCGGACAGACCCCTATCGCATAAAATATACCATACAATATGCCAGAAGACCGAGAAAAAGGGGAAATCGATGGTTCAGCCACGACCGGGCGACGCCCTCGGGGCCGGGTACCGGCTCGTGCAGCATGTCGGCGCGGGAGCGGCGGGGGACGTCTGGCTCGCAGAGACGACGGCCGACGGCCCCCGCTTCGCCGCGAAGATCCTGAAGCCGGAGCACGCCAAGGACCCGACGCTCGTGGAGCGGTTCATCCGGGAGCGATCGGTGCTGATCGGGCTCCGGCACCCGGGCATCGTCGCCGTCCGCGATCTCGTGGTGGAGGGCGAGACCCTCGCCATCGTCATGGACCACATCCACGGTGGCTCGATGCGCGACGCCCTGGGCGAGTCAAAGACGCTCCCCGCGGCGGATGCCCTGACGTTGACGGCCGAGGTCTTCGACGCGCTCGCCGCCGCGCACGAGCATGGAGTCGCGCACCGCTATATCAAGCCGGACAACGTGCTCCTCACCGAGCCGTGGCAGCCCGGCGCCCGCAATGTCGTGCGGGTGACGGACTTCGGGATCGCCTCGGTGGTGGACGAACGCACGCGGCAGACGACCGGACTGCTCGGCACACCGCTCTACATGTCGCCGGAACTGATCAGCCGCGGACGCTCGACGGGCGCGTCGGATGTGTACTCGGCCGGCATCCTGCTCTACGAGCTGCTCGCGGGGCGCACCCCGTTCGCCGGAGCCGGAACCGACTTCACAATCGCCTACCGGCATGTGTCGGCGCTCCCGCCCCGGCTGGCCGTACCCGACGATCTGTGGGCGCTGCTGAACACCCTGCTCGCGAAGGACCCGGAGGCGCGCCCCAGCGCTTCCGAGGCCGCCCGGACGGCGCGGAGGCTCGCGACCGCGCATTCCGCTCTCCCGGCGCTCGAACCGGCCGGCGACGATGCTGCGCGGCGAGCTGCTGCGACCCGGCGAACCGGCCACGGCCACTCCGTCCCCCTGTCCGACGAGCGTCCGGACCTCGGCGAGGCGGGACAGCGGACCATCGTGCGCCCCTTGGCCCGGTCCCTGGTTCCGTCAGCGCCGACGGCGGAAGCGGGCGAGTCGCCGGCGCCGCAGCGCGGACGACGGCCCGAGTGGCTGACCAAGCGCACAATGGCGCTCGGGGCGGCGGGAATCGTCCTGCTGATCGGGCTGGGGGCCAGTGTCGTCCTGCTGTCCCCGGGGGATCGACGAAGGCGAAGCCCGTCGCCTCCGATTCGGCGGTGACCGCGAACCAACAGGACCAGGCCCGCCCGACCGGACTTTCGACCGCCCGCTCGGCGACCTACGACCCGGCATCGAAACGCATCGTCGTGGAGATCGTCTACTCGGCGCAGAATTCCGACCTCTCCGGCGAACTGCCGAGGTCCTCCCCGCTCCGGGCACGACGAGCTGTCACCCTGTCGCCTGGACGGGCACGACCGCGACACGGCACGCGGCTTCCACGACAGGGATGACCGTCTCCTGCGGGTGGCGTCTGGCCGATGTGCGGGTCCCGCGCGACGGACGGACGACCGTGAAAGCGTCCCTGCCGGGCACGGTCGCGGACGACGCCGCCCTGCACGCCTGGCTCGACGAGGCGGCGACGGCGACGAACACGGCCGTCTCGGACCCACAGGTGAGGGGGACGACCTACCCGGCCCAGCGGCTCAAGGGGATCAGCGTCACGACGCCCGCGAGGACCGTCAGCCAATCGCCCCTGCCGATCACGCTGCTCCCGGTGTGGCCGAGCGGAACGGACACCCTCAACCCGCTCTACCAGAGTCCCTCCTCGGGCTCGCCCTCCCAGCTCCTGCAGGACATCGCCGGCGGCGAGAGCAGCTTCCGGTTCTCCGACAGCTGCGGCAGCGCGGTCGCGGTGTCGTCGGACGGGCTCACGGTGACCGCACTCTCGATCACCCCCGAGTGCCGGCTGCGGGCGTCCGTCGGCAACTTCACCGACCTCGAGAGCACCCCTTTTCAGCGTCACGACTCGCGACTGACCACCCGTGAGCCCGGCACAGGATCAGAGGCGCTGACGTCCCTCCCGGAGCCCGGCGGCCCCGCTACTCCCCCGCGCCCCGCGCATCGTCGATCGCCCGTTCCAGACGCTCGAGCTTCGCGCCGAGCTCACCCTCGTAGCCCGGGCGAATGTCCGCCTTGATCACCAGCGAGATCCGCGAACCGAACGGCGCGACGGCCTCGGTCGCCCGCTTCACGACATCGAAGACCTCGTCCCACGAGCCTTCGAGCTCGGTGAACATCGCCGACGTCCTGTTCGGCAAACCGGACTCGCGGACGACCTTCACCGCAGCGGCGACCGCAGCGTGGACCGATGCGTCCGGACCTTCGCCGCCGCTGGGGGCGACCGAGAATGCGACGAGCATGGGACCTCCTTCGTCCGCTCCCCGTGCAGGAGCCTCGGTCCGGCAGCCTACCGCGCGGACCGGACCATCGACACCGGATGCGAACCCGGCGCAGCGCGGAACGGCCACGCGCGAGCCGGCAGCAGGTCGCCCGCGGCTTCGCCCGTGTGCCGCTTGCGCCACAGGGCGGCGATCGCCCAGGCGAGGAGGACTAAATAGCCGACGTTGCGCACCGTCAGGACGCTCACCATCGCCAGGTTCGGGACGATGAGCCCGCCGTAGAGAACGGGGTACAGCACCTGGGTGAGCGCCGCCGTGATCAGCACCAGGACCGCGGGCGTCCTAAACCCTCGCCCCTGGTAGACGATCCCGATGACGACCGGAGCGGCCAGCCAGGCGATGTACTGCGGCGACCCGACCTTGTTGAAGGCGATGAAGGCGGTGACGAGGGCGAGGGCGAGCTCGGGCAGGATACGCGTGTACGGCGTCCCGCGCCGCAGCGAGCGGACGCCGACGAGCGCCACGACGATCACCGTGACCGCGAGCAGCGGGTTCATCAGCTCGCCCGCGACGGCCGTCCCCTCCCCCGCGACCTGGAACGTGATCAGCTTCGTGTCGAAGTAGACATACGAGCCGGGCAGGTGCAGCGCCGCCTGCCACATCCAGAACGTCGCGACCGGAGCCTCGATCTGGATGCCGCGATCGGTTTGCATGGTGACGAAGCTGAGCGCATGGCCGCCCGCGCCAAAGAGCAGAGGGACGGCAACGATCACGAGACTGGTGACGACCGCAACGAGGACGATGTGCCAGCGTGTCTTGAGCGCGATGACGGCAGCGGCGACGATCGCGGCCGGCCACACCTTGATCCAGGTGGCCGCCGTGATCGCGACCACCGCCGCGCGCTCGTGCAGCGTCAGCCAGAGCAGTCCGACGATCGCAATCGCGGCCGAGATCGAGTCCAGCCGGCCGACCGCGATCGGGCCGAGCAGGAGCAGGAAACCGAGCCACCACCAGGCGGCCACGATGCGGCGCGGCTCCCGCCCGGCGGTGAGCACGGCGAAGGCGGCGGCATTCATCAGGAGCACCATCGCGAGCCAGCCGCCGACGTAATTGTCGGCGCCGAGCAGCAGCGGCACCATGACCGGCACCAGCGCGCCGAAGGGGTACACCCAGTCGGAGTCCACGCCGACGATCTGGGTTCCCTGCGCCGCGAGCTGCGCCCACGGCTTGTAGACATGCATGACGTCGCCGAGGCCCTTGCCCTGGTCGAAGGCGAGGGCGCCGAGAACGAGGTGGACGAGCAGGAACGCGATCCACAGGGCGAACGGGCTGGCGGCGACGCGCTGGAGCCCGCCCGAGACACTCTCCGGGGTCGGTTTCGCGGGCTTCGGCTCCGGTTCCATGCCCATGACACTCATCATAGAGGACACGTCCCGTGCGTCGTTCAGCGGGCGGAGAGCAGTCCCCGCACGACCGCAGGAAGAGCCTCCGCGATATCGAGCGCCGCGATCGGGCCGCCACCGGACGCCCGCAGGCCCGCCCGGCCGTGCAGCCAGGCCGCGGTCGCGGCGAGCGCCGCGAGCGCGTCGTGGCCCTGGTCGCGCACCGCGTCGGCGTGCGTCGCGACCAGGGCACCGAGGACACCGCCGAGGACGTCCCCGCTGCCCGCGGTCGCGAGCCAGGGCGTCCCCGCCGTCACCGTGCGATGTGTGCCCCCGGGAGTGGCGATGTGCGTGGTGTGTCCTTTGAGCAGCACCGTCACGCCGAAGGAAGCGGCGGCCCGCGCCGCCCAGACGGCGGGGCCGGAACGGATGCCGTCAGCCGTGATGGCGTCCGGATCGTCGCCACCGGCCAGCATGAGCGCGAGTTCGCGGGCGTGCGGGGTGATGACGACCGGCCCCGCAGCCTCCGGCACAAGGTCGAGGGCCCCGGCGTCGATGACGAGGGGCGTGCCGTCGGCGAGCGCGTCGCGGAGGCGGCGGGTGTCGTCCGGGGTCCGGGAGGCAGCGTCCATCCCGGAGCCGAGCAGCCAGGCCTGCACCCGTCCGGGCGCAGTGACGGCCTCCGGCCGCCGGCGCAGGACCTCCGCGGCCGTATGAGCCGCCCCGAGGTAGCGGATCATCCCGACACCGGTCCGCGCCGCCGCCTCGACGCCGAGCACAGCGGCGCCCGGGTAGCGGCCGGAGCCGGTCACCACGCCCAGCACGCCCCGCGAGTACTTGTCGTCGCTCTCGGACGGCGCCACGATCCAGTCGTTCACGTCCCGTTCCCGCCACGGGCCCCGATCGTCCATGAAAACCTCCCCTCCTCACGATAGGTTAGGGCGATGAGCATCGCCATCCCCGGGAAAATCATCGTCTTCGACTACGGCGAAGTCATCTCGACCACCCCGACGGAGGCCGACCGGGCCGCGCTCGTAACGCTCGCCGGCGCGGATTCGGGGAGTTTCTGGCCCGCCTACTGGCGGCGCCGCAACGCACTGGACCAGGGCACGCTGAGCATCCAGCAGTACTGGCGCGGGATCGAGCGCGAGCTCGGCGAGCAGTGGGCGGACGCGAAGATCCACCAGCTCTGGCTGACCGACTTCCGGAGCTGGCTGAGCATCGACCAGAACACGCTCCAGGTGCTGCTCGATCTGAAAGAGGGCGGCACCCGGCTCGCGCTGCTGTCGAACGCCGGCCCCGACTTCGGCTCGTACTTCCGGCACGGCACGCTCGGAGACCTGTTCGAGAAAGTGTTCGTGAGCGGCGAGCTCGGCACGATCAAGCCCAGCGCCGATATCTTCGAGCACGTCCTCGCCGAACTCTGCGTCACGGCGGCCGAGACGGTCTTCATCGACAACAAAGAGGAGAACGTGCGCGGTGCCGAGGCGGTCGGGATGGCCGGGTATGTCTACACCTCCGCCGCCGATCTACGGGCGTATCTGACGGCCCTGGCGGCTTAGGGCACGATATGGCGACACTCTTCGGACCCCTCACGCTGCGCGGCGTCACCGCCCGCAACCGCATCTGGGCCTCCCCAATGTGCATGTACTCGGTGCTGGACCGCTCGGGCGTCCCGCAGACCTGGCAGCTCGTCCACCTCGGTGCGATCGCCACCGGCGGCAGCGGCATCGTCTTCACCGAAGCGACCGCCGTCAGCCCGGAGGGTCGCATCTCCCCGCGCGACACCGGCATCTGGACGGACGAGCAGGCGGAGGCGTGGCGGCCCATCGCCGCCTTCATCGCCGAGCAGGGCGCGGTCCCGGGCATCCAGCTCGCCCACGCCGGCCGCAAGGCCTCCTCCTGGCCGGCCTGGGGCTTCGAGGACAGGACCGGCTCGGTCCCGGCCGCGGAGGGCGGCTGGCCGACCGTGGCGCCGTCGCCGATCGCGTTCGGCGATCTAGACACCCCGGCCGAACTCGACCGCAGCGGCATCGACCGGGTCGTCGCCGGCTTCCGCTCCAGCGCACGCCGCTCGGTGGACGCCGGTTTCCGCGTCCTGGAACTGCACGCCGCGCACGGCTACCTGCTGCACCAGTTCCTCTCCCCCCTCGCCAACCGCCGCGATGACGAGTACGGCGGCTCCCTCGAGAACCGCGCACGGCTGCTGTTGCGCATCGTCGCCGAGGTGCGCACGGAAGTCGGCGGCGACGTGCCGGTCTTCGTCCGTTTCTCCGGCTCCGACTGGACGCCCGGCGGCTGGGACGAGCAGCAGACAGCGACCGTCGCCGGCTGGGCGCAGGAAGCCGGGGCCGACTTCTTCGACATCTCCTCCGGAGGCATCCAGACCGGTGTCCGCATCCCGCTGCAGCCGGGCTACCAGGTTCCCTTCGCCGAGCATGTGCGCCGTTCGGCCGAGGTGGAGGTAAGCGCCGTCGGGCTCATCACCACCCCGCGCCAGGCGGCGGACATCGTGGAGAACGGCAGTGCGGACGCGGTCATGCTGGCGCGCGAGCTGCTGCGCGACCCGCATTTCCCGCTGCGGGCCGCGCACGAGCTGGGCGTGCCGATCGGCTACTGGCCACCGCAATACCTCCGCGCGGCGTGGCGGGGCTGAACGCGGAGCGCGTCGAGATCGAGCCGGCCGGGGAGGAGCGACCGCCCGGATGCGGCCTACCTCCGCCTGGTCGCGTCCTGCACCTCGCCGACCAGCTCCTCGATGATGTCTTCCAGGAACAGCACACCGGCCGTCGCCCCCTCCGCGTCCACCGCTCGCGCCAGGTGGCTGCCCGAGCGGCGCATCGTCGCCAGGGCGTCCTCTAGTTCGCTGCCGGCGAAGACGGTGACCAGGCGGCGGACCCGCTTGACCGGCACGGGGAGTTCGTAGCCGGTCTCCTCCAGATCGAGCACGTCCTTGAGGTGGAGGTAGCCGGTGGGCTCGGCGTCGGCGTCCAGGACGACGTAGCGGGAGAACCCGTGCTTGGCGACCGCCTTCTCCACATCCGCCGGGGTGGGCGACGGGGGCAGCGCGACGAGCGTCTCCGGTCCCACCATCACATCCCGGACAGTCTTCTCCGTGAACTCGAACGCGGCGATCAGAGCGCCCGTGCGGTCGGTCAGCACGCCCTCGCGCTTGGACTGGTCGACGATGGTCGCCACCTCGTCCAGCGAGAAGGTGCTGGCGGCCTCGTCCTTGGGCTCCACCCGGAACAGCCGCAGCACAGCGTTCGCGGTGGCGTTCAGCGCCACGATAATCGGGCGCACGGCCCGCCCAACGGCGACCAGCGGCGGCGCAAGTAGCAGCACGGCCCGGTCGGGCATCGAGAACGAGATGTTCTTGGGCACCATCTCGCCGAAGAGGACATGCAGGAACGACACCAGCGCCAGCGCCACGATGAACGCGATGGTCCCAATGACCTCCTCCGGCCAGCCCGTCGCCCCCAGCGGGACCTGCAGCAGATGGTGGATGGCCGGTTCGGAGACGTTCAGGATGAGCAGCGAGCAGACCGTGATCCCGAGCTGGATGGTCGCCAGCATCAGAGTGGCGTGCTCCATCGCGAAGAGCGCGGTCTTGGCGCTCCGCTTGCCGCGCTCCGCCAGCGGCTCGATCTGCGAGCGGCGCGCGGAGATGACGGCGAACTCAGCGCCGACGAAGAAGGCGTTCACGAGGAGGAGCGCCAGCAGCCAGGCGATTCCGGCCCAGTCATTCATGGTCCGCCTCCGTCTCCGGCGTGTACCGGATGCGGTCGACGCGGCGACCGTCCAGCCGTTCGACCCGCAGCGTGCCGCCGCCGATCGCGACCTCGTCGCCGGCCCGGGGCAGGCGCCCGAGCTCGTTCATGACGAAACCAGCGACGGTCTCGTACGGGCCCTCGTCCGGAACGGTCACGCCCGCGCGTTCGAGCAGCTCATCGGGACGCAGGATGCCGGGGAAGGTGATAGAATGCCGCCCCCGGACGACACCGGCGCGCGCACGGTCGTGCTCGTCCGCGACCTCGCCGACGATCTCCTCCACGAGGTCTTCGAGCGTCGCGATTCCCGATGTGCCGCCGTACTCGTCCACGACGACCGCCATCTGGTAGCCGCGCCGGCGCAGCTCACCGAGCAGCGTGTCGAGGCTCATAGTCTCCGGGACGCGCAGGGCGTCGGTCTGAAGCGCCGAGACAGGGACGAACTCGCGTCGCTGTCGCGGCACGACGACGGCCTGCTTCACATGGACGAAGCCGACCACATCGTCCACATCCTCATCGACCACCGGAAAGCGCGAGAGCCCGGTCTTGCGCGCCAGGCTGATGACGGCGCCGGCGGGCTCGGTGCGTTTCACGGCCTCGACGCTCGGGCGGGGCGTCATCACATCGGAGGCGGTTCGGGCGGAGAACGCCAGGGTGCGGCTGAGCAGAGTCGCGGTGTCCTCTTCCAGCACCCCGGCGCTGGCCGAGCGGCGCACCAGCGAGGAGAGCTCTTCGGCTGTGCGCGCGCCCGAAAGCTCCTCCTTCGGCTCGATTCCGAGCATCCGCAGGAAGCCATTCGCGGTGCCGTTGAGCACGACGACGAAGGGCCGGAAGACCGCCGTGAAAACCGTCTGGAAAGGGATGACGAGCTGCGCCGTCGACAGCGGCAGGGCGAGAGCGAAGTTCTTGGGCACGAGCTCGCCGATGATCATCGACAGCAGCGTGGCCGCGGTGATCGCGACGACGGACGCGATGGGGACCACCACCACGGCCGGCAGCCCCCCGGCGGTCAGCGGGCCGCGCAGCAGCGCGCTCAGTGCGGGCTCCATGGTGTAACCGGTGAGCAAGGTCGTCAGGGTGATGCCGAGCTGGGCGCTGGAGAGGTGGGTGGAGGTGATCTTCAGGGCGGCGATCGTCATGGCCAGCCGCGATTCGCCGCGCGCTCTGCGGGCTTCGAGGTCGCCGCGATCCAGATTGACGAGGGCGAACTCGCTCGCCACGAACAGACCGGTGCCGATCGTCAGCAGAAGGCCGACGCCGAGCATGGCCCATTCAAAGAGCAAGGCGATCACCCCGCTCGCGCGGGCCGGTTCGGAGGAATGGGCGCTGGGTCGAAGGTTTCAGTGAAGGAGGGTCGTCCATTTCGTGGGTCAGTATATCGACGGAAGTCTGAAGAGCGCCGGACGGCTCCGCGATTCCCAGCCCGCCTCCGCAGCAGCGCCGCACACGCCCGCGGCTCCCGCGGTCCACAGCGGCGTCCTGGGCCGCTGGCCCGTCCCGTCGGCGACGGACCCCAGCGGCTACCAGCTGACCGGCAGCGCCTTGCCCTCCTCATAGCCCGCCGCCGACTGGATGCCGACCAGCGCCCGCTCATGGAACTCGGACAGCGTCCGGGCGCCGGCATAGGTGAACGAGCTCCGCACGCCGGTCGTGATCATGTCGAGCAGATCCTCCACCGATGGCCGCAGCGGGTCGAGGAAGATCCGCGAGCTGGAGATGCCCTCGGCGAACAGGGTCTTGCGGGCGAGCTCGTAGGCGTCGAGACGCTCGAAGCGACCCTTCACCGCTTTCGTGGACGCCATCCCCCAGCTCTCCTTGTAGAGGGCGCCGGACTGGTCGGCGGCGAGCAGACCGGGCGCCTCGATCGTCCCGGCGAACCAGGAGCCGATCATCACAGAGGCCCCGCCCGCGGCGAGCGCGAGAGCAACGTCCCGCGGGTAGCGCACACCGCCATCTGCCCAGACGTGGGCGCCGAGTTCGCGCGCCGTCGCGCTCGTCTCCAGCACGGCCGAGAACTGCGGCCGTCCGACCGCCGTCATCATGCGCGTGGTACACATGGCGCCCGGGCCGACGCCGACCTTCAGGATATCCGCTCCGGCCGCGACGAGATCGCGCACGGCCTGCTCGGTCACGACGTTGCCGGCGACGACCGGAAGGCCGAGGCCTAGCTGCTTGACGGCGCGGATGGCGCGGCACATGCCGTCCTGGTCGCCGTGCGCCGTGTCGATCACGAGGACGTCGACGCCGGCCGCGGCCAGCGCTTTCGCCTTCGCGGCGACATCTCCGTTGATTCCGACAGCGGCGGCGACCCGCAGCCGGCCGTGCGCATCGAGCGCGGGCCGGTAGATCGCCGAGCGCAGCGCGGTCTTCTTGCTCAGGGTGCCCACGACGCGGCCCTGGTCGAGCACGGGCGCGAAGCCGAGATCCGCGGCCTCCATCACCGCGAAGGCGGAACGGCTGTCGGTCAGGTCCTCGGCGTCGAGCGCGGGGATGGCGGAATGCAGCAGATCGCCGACCCTGGCGTCCGGCAAAGCGGAGCCGAGCTGGGTCGCGGCCAGGCAGCCGAGGTAGCCACCGTCCTCTCCGGAGACGACGACGCCGTGGCCGCCGACGGCCGGGATGCGCCGCAGCACATCGGCTGCCGTCTCTTCGGGGCCGGCCCCGTACGGGGTGTCGAACGCCACGGGTTGCGCCTTCACCCAGCGGATCGCCTCGTCCATCTCCTGCGGGCGCATGTCCTGCGGCAGCACACCGAGGCCGCCGCGGCGGGCGAGCGTCGCGGCGAGGCGCTTGCCGGTCACCGAGTTCATGTTCGCGGACACAATCGGAATGGTCGCTCCTGTGCCGTCGCGGGGCTCGAGCGACACATCCAGCCGGCTTGCCACATCCGACCGCGAAGGGACCAGGAAGACATCGGAGTAAGTCAGGTCGTGGCGGGGTGTCGTTCCATAGAACTGCATGGGAATTACGGTATCGCCCCGGCTGAGCGACCGCATAGCGCCCCGATAGGATTAGGCTTAGCGGGGAGGGATTCGGGTGGTGAATCGCTGCCCGATCGTAGCGAAATCAACGGAGAGAGTGGGCGATCGGCTGTGTCGAGCCAATTGACCGGTGTAGGGACCGACGAGGGATCGTCGGGTGAGTTCGGAGCCAACGAGTGGCTCGTCGACGAACTGTACGAGCAGTTCGTGCAGGACAAGAACTCGGTCGACAAGTCCTGGTGGCCCATCCTGGAGAACTACAACCCGGTGAAGGAGGGCCAGGCCTCCGCTCCAGACCAGGACGAGACCCCCGCACCGGCCCCCGCGGAGCCGGGCGTCCCGTCCCCGAGCGAGCCGTCATTCCCTGCGCCCGCCGAGCCGCTCGTGCCGACGCCCAGCGAACCGACCGCGCCGACGCCCAGCGAACCGACCGCGCCGACGCCCAGCGAACCCGCCGCGCCGACGTCCGCCGCCCCGCCGGAGCCGACAGCGGCCGCCGCCGCGCAGGCGCCGGCCGCCCACCCGGCCGAGCCCAAACCGGTGACGACGCCGATCCCGATCATCGGCCAGCAGCCCGTCGCGCGCACCACCTCGGTCGCGCCGAAGCCGCAGCCGGTCCCGGCCGACGCGCCGGTCACCTCCCCCACCCCGGTCGCCGAGACGGCCGATGAAGACAGGGTCACCCCACTGCGCGGCATGTCCAAGACGCTCGCCAGCAACATGGACGCCTCGCTCACGGTCCCGACCGCGACCAGCGTCCGCACCATCCCGGCCAAGCTGATGATCGACAACCGCATCGTCATCAACAACCACCTCAAACGCGCCCGCGGCGGCAAGGTCTCGTTCACACACCTCATCGGCTGGGCGCTCGTCCAGGCGCTCAAAGAGTTCCCGAGCCAGAACGTCTTCTACGACGAAGTCGACGGAAAGCCCTCCGTCGTCGCCCCCGCGCACATCAACCTCGGCATCGCGATCGACCTGCCGAAGCCGGACGGCTCCCGCGCCCTCCTCGTCCCGAGCATCAAACGCGCCGACACCCTGCGCTTCGGCGACTACCTCGCCGCGTATGAAGACCTCGTCTCGAAGGCCAGGAGCAACAAACTCGCGGCCGGCGACTTCGCCGGCACCACCATCTCGCTGACGAACCCCGGCGGCATCGGCACCGTACACTCCGTGCCGCGCCTCATGAAGGGCCAGGGCGCGATCATCGGCGCCGGAGCGCTCGAGTATCCGGCCGAATTCCAGGGCTCCAGCGAGAAAACGCTCGCGGGGTTCGCCATCGGCAAGACCATCACGCTCACGAGCACCTACGACCACCGCGTCATCCAGGGCGCGGGCTCCGGCGAGTTCCTGAAGATCGTTCACGAGTTGCTCACCGGCAAGCGGAGTTTCTACGAGAACATCTTCGCCGAGCTGCGCATCCCGTACGCACCGATCCAGTGGAACCCGGACATCTCGGTCGATCTGGCGAGCGCCGTGGACAAAACCGCGCGCGTTCAGGAACTCATCAACTCCTACCGCGTCCGCGGGCACCTGATGGCCGACATCGACCCGCTCGAATACGTGCAGCGCAGCCACCCGGACCTGGAGATCGAGACCCACGGCCTCACCTTCTGGGACCTGGACCGCGAGTTCGTCACCGGCGGCTTCGGCAGCCAGGGCAAACACACGATGAAGCTGCGGGACATTCTCGGCGTCCTGCGCGACTCCTACTGCCGCACAGTCGGGATCCAGTATATGCACATCCCGGACCCGGCGCAACGCAAGTGGCTGCAGGAGAAGCTGGAGCGGCCGTACCAGAAGCCGACCCACGACGAGCAGCTGCGCATCCTCGGCAAGCTCAACGAGGCGGAGGCGTTCGAGACCTTCCTGCAGACGAAGTACGTCGGCCAGAAGCGCTTCAGCCTCGAAGGCGGCGAGTCCACCATCGCACTGCTCGACACCATCCTGCAGGGCGCCGCCGAAGAGAGCCTCGACGAGGTCGCGATCGGGATGGCGCACCGCGGCCGCTTGAACGTCCTCACGAACATCGCGGGCAAGACCTACGGGCAGATCTTCCGCGAGTTCGAGGGCACCCAGGACCCGCGCACCGTGCAGGGGTCGGGCGACGTCAAGTACCACCTCGGCACCGAGGGCACGTTCCACGGCGCAGGCGGCGAGGAGATCCCGGTCTATCTGGCCGCGAACCCGTCGCACCTGGAGGCGGTGGACGGCGTTCTCGAAGGCATCGTACGCGCCAAACAGGACCGCCGCCCGGCCGGAACCTTCCTCACCCTCCCGGTCCTCATCCACGGCGACGCCGCGATGGCCGGCCAGGGTGTCGTGGTCGAGACCCTTCAGATGTCGCAGTTGCGCGCCTACCGCACCGGCGGCACCATCCACGTCAACATCAACAACCAGGTCGGCTTCACCACGCCTCCCACCGAGTCTCGTACGTCCATGTACTCGACCGATGTGGCAAAGACCATCCAGGCGCCGATCTTCCACGTCAACGGGGACGACCCGGAGGCCGTGGTCCGCGTGGCCCAGCTGGCCTTCGAGTACCGCCAGGAGTTCAAGCGCGACGTCGTGATCGACCTCGTCTGCTACCGCCGCCGCGGTCACAACGAGGGCGACGACCCCTCGATGACCCAGCCGCTCATGTACAACCTGATCGAGGCCAAGCGCTCCGTACGCCGCCTGTACACCGAGGCCCTGGTCGGCCGCGGCGACATCACCGAAGAGGAATACGAGGCCGCGCACCGCGACTTCCAGGAGCGCCTGGAGCGCGCCTTCATGGAGACGCACGCGGCGCAGACCAACTCGACGCCGGTGATCGCGCAGGACGGCGGCGAGCTCGAACAGCCGATCGCACAGCAGAACGACGACAACGTCGGCGAACCGGAGACGACCGCGGTGAGCGAGCAGGTCATCCACCTCATCGGCGACGCCTTCAACAACCCGCCCGCCGGGTTCAGCGTGCATCCGAAGCTCCAGCAATTGCTGAGCAAGCGCGGCGACATGAGCCGCAACGGCTCGGTCGACTGGGGCTTCGGCGAACTCCTCGCTCTCGGCTCGCTGCTCCTGGAGGGGACTCCGGTGCGCCTGGCCGGCCAGGACGCTCGGCGCGGCACGTTCGTCCAACGCCACGCCGTGCTGCACGACCGCGCCAACGGCCAGGAATGGCTGCCGCTGGCGAACCTCAGCGACAACCAGGCGAAGCTCTGGATCTACGACTCGCTCCTCAGCGAGTACGCGGCCATGGGCTTCGAGTACGGCTACTCGGTGGAGCGCCCGGACGCACTCGTGCTCTGGGAGGCCCAGTTCGGCGACTTCGCCAACGGCGCCCAGACGATCATCGACGAGTTCATCTCCTCGGCCGAGCAGAAGTGGGGCCAGCGCTCATCGCTCGTCCTGCTCCTCCCCCACGGCTACGAGGGCCAGGGCCCGGACCACTCCAGCGCCCGCATAGAGCGATACCTGCAGCTGTGCGCCGAGAACAACATGACCGTCGCGCGCCCGTCCACCCCGGCGTCGTACTTCCACCTGCTGCGCCGCCAGGCGTACGCCCGCCCGCGCCGGCCGCTGGTCGTCTTCACGCCGAAGGCGATGCTCCGCCTGCGCGGAGCCTCCAGCGAGATCGCGGACTTCACCTCGGGCCGCTTCGAGCCGGTGATCGACGACCCGCGCATCGGAGACAAAGCAGCGGTCAAGCGCGTCCTGCTCCTCGCGGGCAAGCTGTACTACGACCTGCTCAGCGAACTGGAGAAGAACCCCAACCCGGAGATCGCCCTCGTGCGCGTCGAGCAGTTCTCCCCGCTCCCGACCGCCGAGCTGAAGGCGACCGTCGACTCCTACCCCAACGCCGAGCTGGTGTGGGTTCAGGACGAGCCCGAGAACCAGGGGGCCTGGCCGTACATGATCCTGGAGACCTCAAAGCTGGGCCCGCGCCCGCTGGGCGTCGTCTCCCGGCCGCCGTCGGCGTCGCCCGCCGCAGGCTCGGCGAAACGCCACGCGCAGGAGCAGGCGGTGCTCATCCAACGGGCGCTAAAGCTGTAGCGGCGAGTGAGCGAAGAGCCCCGGTTCAGACCGAACCGGGGCTCTTCGCTTCCCCGCGCTTCCTTTCGCGGTGTGCTGCGCCGGAGAAGACGGCAGCGTCTCCGGCGCCACCGAGGAGGTGCGGTCGTGGGCAGCGGTGTCCCGGGCGTAGGTTGACCGCAGGACCGCGCTGCCCGCCCACCGCCCCGGCGAGCTCTGCTGGGCGGCACCGGTCGCCCACGATCCCGGGGACAGCGAGTTGGCACGGTTCCCGAGTCACCGATCCGTTCGGCGGTCTGTTCTTCCTGCGCCAGGCGCAGCGGCGCTGAGGCCGCCCGGGATCAGTGCGCCGCCGTCTGAAACGACCGTATCCGCATCAGCACCTCGGCGCGCAGCGTCTCGGGAGCGGTCTCCTTGCAGGCGCGCTGCACCGCCTCGGTGAGGACGATGTTCAGGTGCAGCTCGTCGGAGCAGCCGTCGCAGTTGGCGAGGTGCTCGCGCACATCCGCAGCGTCCTCGCTGCAGAGCTCGTTGCGCAGATACTCTTCGAGTTCGGCCTTGGCCTTCTCGCATCCGCAGTCAGTCATGTCGTGCTCCTGGGTTCTGCACGGCCCGGTCCCCCTGAACGGCGGAGAAGCCACGCTCGTGCGCATAATCGGTCAGAAGCTCCCGGAGCATCCGACGGCCGCGGTGGAGGCGGCTCATGACGGTGCCGATCGGGGTCTTCATGATGTCGGCGATCTCCTGGTAAGAGAACCCTTCGACATCAGCGAGGTAGACGGCCAGCTGGAAGTCTTCGGGAATGGCCTGCAAAGCGTCCTTGACGGCACTGTCGGGCAGGTGGTCGATCGCCTCCGCCTCGGCCGAGCGACTCGCGGGGGCGGTGGCGGACTCCGCCCCTCCCATCTGCCAGTCCTCGAGTTCGTCGATCGTCCCCTGGTAGGGCTCGCGCTGTCTCTTGCGGTACATGTTGATGAAGGTGTTGGTGAGGATGCGGTACAGCCAGGCCTTCAGGTTGGTGCCCTGCTGGAACTGCCGGAAGGCAGCGAACGCCTTGACGTAGGTCTCCTGCACCAGGTCTTGCGCGTCGGCCGGGTTCCTGGTCATCCGGAGCGCGGCCGCATAGAGCTGGTCCATGAACGGCAGCGCCTGCTCCTCGAACAGAGCGCCCAGATCCTCAGTTTCGGTGGTCATCAGGGGCCAGTCTAGTTGCAGCTTCCGCCCGCGGTCCCCCACGGTGGCGCCCGCCGAGCCGAAGCGGGCGCGCGGGATGGAACGGGGAGCGTTGAGAACAGCGGGAGTGGACGCCACAGGCCGATCCTTCCTTCCGGCGAGAACACGGATACCCTGGACAACAATGCTGATCTCGAACTATTCCACCCCCGACTTCAATCCCTACGGCGACACCCGTGTGGAGAAGCCCAACGAACTGTGGGCCGCTCCCGTCGCGCCGGGGCCGGTCTCGGCCTCCGTCGCCCTTCCCGGGTCCAAGTCGCTGACCGCCCGCGAACTGGTTCTGGCCGCCCTCGCGGACGGCCCCTCGCTGCTGAGGGCGCCGCTGCACTCACGCGACAGCGCCGCGATGGTGGAGGCGCTGCGCTCGCTCGGCGTGAGAGTCGAAGAGAGAGAAGGCTCAGGCGGGTTCGGCTCCGATTTCCTGGTCACCCCCGCCGAAGAGCTGCTCGGCAGCACCACCATCGAGTGCGGCCAGGCCGGGACGGTCATGCGCTTCGTGCCGCCGATCGCCGGGCTCGCGCTCGGCCCGACGATGTTCGACGCGGACGACTCCGCGCGCGGCCGGCCCATGACCGCGATCATCGCCTCCCTCCGCGGGCTCGGCGTGGAGATCAACGACGACGGCCACGGCGCCCTCCCGTTCACCGTCCACGGCACCGGGACGGTCGCCGGCGGCGCGATCGAGGTAGACGCCTCCCGTTCCAGCCAGTTCGTCAGCGCCCTTCTGCTCTCGGCCAGCCGTTTCGAGAACGGCCTCGATCTGACGCACTCCGGCGAGCGCCTCCCCAGCCTGCCCCACATCGAGATGACGGTGGCCGCGCTCGCCGCGCGCGGTGTCGCCGTCGACTCACCCGAGACGGGCCGCTGGGTCGTGCAGCCCGGTCCGATCGCCGCGCGCGACGTGGACATCGAGCCGGACCTCTCCAACGCCGCCCCCTTCCTGGCCGCGGCCGTCGTCACCGGCGGCTCGGTCACGATCACGGGCTGGCCCGAGTCGACCACACAGGTCGGCGCCGACCTAGCCCACCTGCTGCCGCTGTTCGGGGCGACCGTGACGAAGGCCGTCGACCGGCTGACGGTCACCGGCCCCGAGCGCATCCAGGGCATCCGGCTGGATCTGACGACCGGCGGCGAGCTCGCGCCCGCCCTGGTCGCGATCGCCGCTCTGGCCGACAGCCCGAGCGAGATCACCGGCATCGGCCACATCTGCCACCACGAGACCGACCGCCTGGCTGCCCTCGCGGCCGAGATCAATGGTTTCGGCGGCGCGGTCACCGAGCTGGAGGACGGCCTCCGGGTCGAACCGAGGCCGCTCACGGGCGGCGTGTGGCGCAGCTACGAGGATCACCGGATGGCGACCGCCGGGGCGATCGTCGGGCTGGCCGTCGAGGGTGTGGAGATCGAGAATGTCGCCACGACGGCGAAGACCCTCCCCCACTTCACCGAGCTGTGGGCGCGGATGCTCGACGAGAGCGCCCGCCCCTGATGCCCGGCGGCTCGGGGTCGTGGTGGTCGGACGACGATGACGACGACGAGTTCGACCGCTATGACGATTCGGCCATCCGCAGCCGGCCGAATCCCAAGGGGAACCGCCCACGGACGAAGGTGCGCCCGGAGCACGCGGACGCGGAGATCGCACGGGTGCTCGGCGTCGACCGCGGGCGCTACACGGTGCTGCTGGACGAGGACGCCGACCACGAGCGCGAAGTCACGGCAGCCCGGGCCAGCGAACTGCGCCGGAAGCCCATCGTGACCGGCGACCGGGTCGCGGTCGTGGGCGACACCACCGGCGGGCAGGGCACCCTCGCGCGCATCGTCCGCATCGAGCCGCGCACGACGCTGCTGCGCCGCAGCGCCGACGACACCGACGAAGTCGAGCGGGTCATGGTCGCGAACGCCGATCAGATGCTCGTCGTCGTCGCCGCCGCAAACCCCGAACCCCGAACCCGGCTGGTTGACCGCTACCTCGTCGCCGCCTATGACGCGGGGATCGAGCCGATGCTCTGCGTGACGAAGATCGATCTGACCGACCCCGCGCCGTTCCTGCACAACTTCGCGGGGCTCGACCTGCCGGTGTTCACGAGCCGCGAGGATGCGATCCCGGTCGAGGAGATCACAGCCGCTCTGATCGGACGCAGCACCGTCGTCGTGGGGCACTCGGGGGTCGGCAAATCGACTCTCGTCAATGCGATCGTGCCCGGCGCCGGGCGCGCGACCGGACACGTCAACGAGGTGACCGGCCGGGGACGGCACACCTCCTCCTCGACCGTCTCGCTGCGGGCCGGGAACGACGCGGGCCACGGCTGGGTCATCGACACCCCGGGGGTCCGCTCGTTCGGGCTCGGGCACGTCGACACCGCCAGTATCCTGACGTCGTTCACCGACCTCGCCCGGCTCGCAGAAGAGTGCCCGCGCGGCTGCACCCACCTGCCGAACGCCCCCGACTGCGCAATCGCCGAGGCCGTCGAGGAGGGACAGCTGGGCGAGATCGGCACAGCCCGGCTGGATTCGCTGCAACGGCTCCTGACGACACTCGCGCGCTGACGGCGGCGCTGGGAGAATAGCGGCATGACTGACGCTCGTCTCGAGGCCGGCCAGGCCGCACCCGCATTCACACTGAAGGACCAGGACGGCAAATCCGTCTCGCTCGCCGACTACGCCGGTGAGCAGGTCATCGTCTACTTCTACCCCGCGGCGATGACCCCGGGCTGCACCAAGGAGGCGTGCGACTTCCGCGACAGCCTCGCCTCGCTCGCGTCGAGCGGCTACCGGGTCATCGGCATCTCGAAAGACGCCCCGGCCAAGAACAAGCGGTTCGCGGAGCAGGAGGGGCTGAACTTCCCGCTGCTCTCGGACGAAGACCTCGCGGTGCATAGCGCGTACGGCGCGTACGGCGAGAAGAAGCTCTACGGCAAGGTCGTGGAGGGCGTCATCCGCTCCACGTTCGTCCTGGACACGGACGGCAGCGTCCGCCTCCCTCTGTACAACGTGAAGGCCACCGGCCACGTCACCTCGCTGCGGAAGAAGCTCGGCCTCGACTGAGGGCGCCGGTCAAACGGCGGGCAGTCGCGGCACGGACGCGATGAGCCGTTGCGTGTAGGGGTCGGCCGGGGCGCCGAGGACGTCCTGGGTCGGCCCCTGTTCGACCACACGGCCACCGCGCAGCACGACGGCCTGCCGGCAGAGCGCCGCGACGACGCTGAGGTCGTGCGAGACCATCACAATTGTCATTTCATTTCGCTCGGTCAGCTCACCGAGCAATTCGATGATCTGGATGCGCGTGGTCACATCGAGCTCGCTCACCGGCTCGTCTGCGAGCAGCACCCGCGGTCGCGGCACGATCGCCCGGGCGATGGCGATGCGCTGGCGCTGGCCGCCCGAGAACTCGTGCCGGTAGCGCTGCGCAGCCTCCGCCGGCAGGGCGACGGCTCGCAGCGCCTCGGCCACCCGGTCGCGGGCCTCCGCCCCGCTGGCGAGCTTCAGCGAAGCAAGCGGCTCCCCGACGATGCGCCCGACGCTCTGCCGCGGATTCAGGGAGGAGTAGGGGTCCTGGAAGACCGCCTGCACACTGCGCCGGAATTCCCGCATCCGGGCCCGATCGCGCCGGTCGAGCGGCACGCCGTCGAACTCGACGCTGCCGCTGGTCGGCGCCGCGAGGCCGAGGAGCAGCGAGAGCATGGTCGTCTTGCCCGCGCCGGACTCCCCGACGAGCCCGACGCTCCGGCCCGGCTCGACCGCGAACGAGACACCGTCGAGCGCCCATACTGGGGCACGCCGGTAGCGGAAGCCGGCCTCACGCAGTTTCAGGATGACGGTCACGACACCTCCAGGGCGGCATCCAGGCGCCGGGCGCTGCGAACGAGTTCCGCCGTGTAGGGGTCGGCCGGCGAGGTCAGGATGCGTTCGATCGCGCCTTCCTCCACCACCCGTCCCCCGCGCAGCACGAGCGCTCGATCGGTCATCCGCGAGACGACCGCGAGATCGTGGCTGACGAACAGGAGCGCCATCCCGCGCTCGGCGACCAGGCTGTCCAAGAGGTTCAGGATGTCCGCCTGGACCGTGACGTCGAGCGCGGTCGTCGGTTCGTCCGCGATGAGCAGCCGGGGGCGGCAGGCCAGCGCTGCGGCGATGGCCACGCGCTGGCGCTGGCCGCCGGAGATCTCGTGTGCGTAAGCCCGGGCGATGCGTTCGGGCTCGGGCAGCCGGACCTCGGTGAGAGCCTCCAGCACCGCCTGTCGCAGCCCCGCGCCGCGCAGCCCGAGGTGGCGGTGCAGCGGCTCTGCCGCCTGCTTCCCGAGCCGCATGAGCGGGTCGAGCGCTGTCAGCGGCTCCTGGAAGACGAGCGAGGCCGTCCGCCCATGGAGCGGCACGAGCGTCCTCTCCTTGACCCCGATGACCGGCACCCCGGCGAGTTCGACCTCCCCGGTCGCCGTCAGCCCGTCGGGGAGCAACCCGGTCACAGCGAACGACGTCAGCGATTTGCCCGAGCCCGACTCGCCGATCAGGCTGAGCCGCTCCCCCACGTCGAGTCCGAACGAGACGCCCTCCACCAGCGGCGAGCCGTCGCGGCCGCTCACGCCAAGATCCCGCACCTCCAGAATCATCGCGACCTCCTGAGCGTCGGGTCGCCGATGTCCCGCACTCCGTCGGCGACGAGATTGACTCCGACCACAAGCACCACCAAGGCCACACTGGGCGCGATCGCACCCGCCGGGGCGACGGCGGCCGTTCCTTGCGCCTCTTGCAGCAGCCGGCCCCACGAGGCGTTCGGCGGCGGCGCCCCGAGCCCCAGGTACGACAGAATCGCCTCCGCGAGCACGGCGACGCCGAACTGCAGCGCGAGGTTCACGCTCAGCGTCGGCCAGATGTTGGGCAGGATGTGCCGCCCCACGATGCCCGCCCACGAGGTCCCCGCCGTCCGCGCGGCCGTGACGTACTGCTGCGCCAGCACGCGCTTCGCGAGGATGCGCGTCAGCCGCGCGACCACCGCCGACAGCGCGAGCCCGATCGCCAGGATCGCCGTCCCGAGCGACGCCCCCTGCGCCGCGACGATGAGCATGGCGAGCAGCAGCGTCGGGAAGGCGATCAGGATGTCGAGCACAGCCGAGACCGTGTCGTCCAGCCAGCGCGTCGCGAAAGCGGCCAGCGTCCCGACCGTCACACCGGCGATCGCGCCGATGACCGCCGCTCCCGCTCCGACCGCGAGGACGATCCGGGAGCCGATCATGAGCTGGGTCAGCAGATCACGCCCGAACCGGTCGGTCCCGAGCCAGTGCGAGGCGTCCGGCGGGTGCAGCCGCCCGCCCGAGGTGTCGCCCTGCGCGTACGGAAGCCACACGAACGAGACCGCTGCCACGAGCGCCACCAGCCCGACCAGCGCCAGGCCGGTCCCGAGCGTCAGCGACCGGCGCGTGCGGTGCGGGGCGCCCGCGCGCCGGTCCGGCGCCGGGTCCTGAGCGACCGTCTGCTTCACCACCGCGTTCATCGGTCCCCCGAAATGCTGTGCCGCAGCCGCGGGTCGATGAGGCGCTGCGTGATGTCGGCCAGGAAGCCGACAACCAGGACGAGCAGCGTCGAGACGAAGAGGATGCCCTGGATGCCGGGGGAGTCATGCTGCTCGATCGCCCTCAGCAGCATGCTCCCCAGCCCCGGCAGCGCGAACACGCTCTCGACCACGACCGCCCCGAGGAACGCGGTCGCCAGCTCGATCCCGAGAACCGAGACAACCGGCGCCGCGCCGTTGCGCAGTCCGTGCCGCCACATCGCCCGCCCGAATCCGGAACCGAGCGCACGGGCGTTCCGCAAGTAGTCGCTGCCGATCACATCCAGCGTCGCGCTGCGCACATACCACGAGATCGAGGCGCTCATCACAATCGCGATCGTCGCGATCGGCAGCGCGAGCGACCCGAGCGCCGCAACCGGGTCGGCCCAGTCGTCCCGCGGGAATCCGCCCGACGGGAACCAGCGCAGGGCGATCGAGAACACGCCGACCAGCAGAATGCCGACCCAGAACACCGGCACGGCGATCCCCAGCTGCGAGAACGCGGAGAGCGCCAGCCCGTACCATCGGTCGGCCTTCCAAGCCGCGAAGAAACCGATCGGCAGCGCCAGCCCGACCGCGAGCGCGAACGAGAGCAGCGTCAGCTGGACGGTCACCACCAGCCGGGACGCGATCTCCGGGCCGATCGGCAGGGAGGTGATGAACGACTCCCCGAGATCGAACGTGAGGAGGGATCCGAACCACGTCGCGAACTGCTGCACCAGCGGGAGGTCGCTGCCGACCTGCTGCCGCGCCGCCGCGATCTGCTCCGGGGTCGCGCTCGCGGAGGGCAGCGCGTTGGCCGGATCGCCCGGGAGCACACGCAAGAGGAAGAACAGCACCACCATGGCGAGCAGCAACGACACCACGAGGAACGCCGTGCGACGGAAGAGGTAGACAGCCATGATGATCTCAGCGTAGATGCCCGGACGTCCGGGGAGAGGGCCACCCGGGACTCTGTGGAGAGGCGGATCGGACGATGGGGGTGTGGAGGACTACTTCTTGACGATGCCGTAGGCGTAGAACTGCGAGTTCAGCCCGTTCACCGGATAGCCGGTCACAGCGCTCGAGGCGACCACGATCTGCGGATACAGGTACAGCCAGGCGCTGGCCGCGTCCTTCGCGATCTGCTCGCCCACGAGCTTGAGCTTCGCGGTCTGCTCAGCCGTGGTCGGCGCCTGCTCCGCTTCGGCGACCCACTGGGTCACCTGGGGATTGCCGTAACCCCAGTAGAAGTCCGGGTTGCCATACCAGACCACATCGCGGTCGTTGACGTGCTCCTGCAGCGTCGCGGTGAAGTCGTGGTTCTTGAACACTTTCGTGTACCACTCATCGGCGGAGATCGAGTTGATGTTCACCGTGACTCCGACTTTGGCGAGTTCCGTCTTGAGGAACTCGGCCACCGCCGGGTGCGGGTCGTAGGTCGGGGTGTCGAGCGCGAAGGCGAACCCGTTCGGGAATCCGGCCTCGGCCAGTTCCTTCTTCGCGAGCGAGACATCGTACGGGTTGACTGCGGTGAGGTCTTCGTACCAGGGGTCGCTCGGCGGGACCATCGAGCCGATGAGCGTGCCATAGTCTCCCCAGATCGACGTGAGGAGCTTCTTTTTGTCGATCGCCGAGGAGACAGCTTTGCGCACCTCAGCCTTGTCGAACGGCGCGACCCTGTCGTTGAAGGCCAGGAGTTCTTTCGTCGTCGAGGTCCCCTCGCTGATCCGGTAGTCCGCATTGCCCCGGAACTGCGCGAGCGCGTCCGGGCTCTGCACACTCGTGACGATGTCGACGCGGTTGGTCAGCAGGGCGTTCGAGAGAGCGCTCGCGTCGGTGAAGTACTCGAAGACGACCTCCCTGTTCTTCGCCGCGGCGCCCCAGTAGCCGCTCCAGCGCTCGAGGCTGAGCGAACTGCCGCGTTTCCAGGCGCCGAGCTTGTACGGCCCCGTGCCGTCCTCGGCCGTCTTGTAGTTCGACGTACCCGGTCCGTAGATCCAGATGTATGCTGAGGTTGTACGGCAGCGAAATCGACCGCGCCATCAGCGTGATGACCACGGTCTTCGCGTCGGGCGTCTCGATGCCGGAGATCACAGCGAGCTGCGACTTGCGGGCGGACTGGGAGCCGTCAGCGAGGACGCGCTCGATGCTCGACTTCACCGCGGCGCTGGTGAGCGGCTTGCCGGAGTGGAAGCTAACGCCATCGCGCAGGGTAAACGTGTACGTCAGGCCGTCCTCGCTCGCCGTGTAGCCGGTGGCGAGCAACGGCTCGACTTTGCCGTCGTCCGTGAGCGCGAACAGACCCTCGTAGACATTGCCGTTCAGCGCCTCGGTCACGCCCTGTCCGCCGCCGCCGGTGTTGTCGAGGTTGACCGGCTCATAGAGCGAGCCGATGGCGATGGACGCGTCCGGGCCCCCAGCGGACGACGGGCCGCCCGCGCAGCCGGCGAGCGCCAGCGCCGAGGCCAGGCCGATCGCGAGCGTGGCGAGAAGGGGAGTCTTTCTCAAGGGCGTTCTCCTGTACTGTGAGGAAGGTTGGGTGTTTGGGCGGGTCAGTGCGCGAAGCCCTCGCGGAACACGACGCGCTTCTCCCCGGCCGTGACCGGGAAGGCGAAGCGGTTGCTCCGCGGCGGCAGCGGACAGTTGAACTGGTCCGAGAAGCCGCAGGGCGGGACGAATGCGCGGTTGAAGTCGAGGACGGCGCGATCGCCATGCCGGGCGACGAAGAGGAAGCGGCCGGAGGCGTAGGTCCCGCCGTCGCCCTCGACGCCGTTGGTCGGGTCGCCGAAGACCAACAGCAGCGTCCCTTCATCGTCGAACGCGCTCAGGGTGTAGTCGACGCCGTCGCGCGAGAAGGAGATGTCTCCGGGTACGACCTTGTCGCGGGTAAGGCCGTTGTCCCGGATGTGCTCGAACGGGATGGTGCGCTCCCCCGCCACCGGTGTGAACGTCGCCTCAACGACCCACGCCGGGTCGAACGGGAAGGCGTCGATGGTGTCGAAGGCCCGGATGGCCGGGGCCGCCGCTTCCCAGAGCCGGATGCCTCGCTCAGGGACGCCGGTGTCGAGGGTGCCGCGCTCGAGCGCGGTGGCGGTGACGGTCGCGGGGTGGCCGGCCAGCGCCTCCTACGCGCTCGTCGTGTCGCCCTCAGGCAGCCAGCGCGTCTCGATGAGCGCGAGATTCCCTATCGGGCCGACGACGGCGGACAGCCACGAGGAGCGCCACGAGCTATAGACGGCGCGAGCGGCCGCGACGGTGGACGGGGAGGCGGAGAGCAGGGCGGGTGCAGCTGGGGCAGGGAGTTGAGACACGATTCCAGACATAACACCCCGAGTCTCGGGGTTGTTCCCAGCCCGGCGCTATTCGTGTGACTGAGTATTTCGGGCGATGACCTTCACAACCGAAGGAACCACGGCGAGCACCCCGGCGGCGACCGCAGGGACAAGCAGGCCCCAGCCCAGATCCGGCCGCGCGACGAGGCCCTGGAAGCTGCCGACGGCGACCGCCAGCATCAGGACCTGGATGGTGACCGTCGAGGCACGCGCCCACGCCCGCAGTGCGAGGATGCCGACCAGCGTCGCGATCGCCCACACTGCGGCCAGCACGGTGAGCACGAAGATCGCGATCGCCGTCACGAACGACTGAGGGGCGATCGTGAGCAGGTCGACCAGCAGCCAGACCGCCAGCCCGGTGACAAGAGCGGACTCCAGACCGAGGATCACGGCCAGCGCCACCAGCAGCGGCGGACGACGGGGGGAAGACAGGGCGGGCACTTTAGCGTCCAGACGTTTCGATCGTGTGTTCACAGCGTTGTCTCATACAAAACTATTGATTCGAGTTAACCGCTATGGGAGCATATGGGAGGTCGAGTTAACGCTCACAGGGTCGTGGTCATTTCTCGTTTCTTACGGGTCTGAACCCTGTAACCCGACTGCTTACCCTGCATCCTAAGCCTCTCTGGCCGGGAGAAACCTAGCAAACAACAAGGAGCACATTTTCATGGATTGGCGCGACAAAGCCGCCTGCCTGACCGCGGACCCCGAACTGTTCTTCCCGGTAGGCAACACCGGCCCCGCCGTCGACCAGATCGACAAGGCGAAGACGGTCTGCGCGCGCTGCACCGTGACCGAGATCTGCCTGCAGTACGCCCTCGAGACCAGCCAGGACTCGGGCGTCTGGGGCGGCCTCTCCGAGGACGAGCGCCGCGCCCTCAAACGACGTGCCGCCCGCGCCCGCCGCGCCTCCTGAACCCGCGCGACTTACGGTTCGGCCCTCGCGCCCACACGAAACGGCCGGGCCGGTGTCACCCCTTGGTCAGGTAGCGCAACGGAACCTCGATGGTAACCTCTGTGCCCTGTCCCATCATCGTGTGCCAATCGATCGCACCTCCCAGTTCACCCTGGATGAGCGTGCGGACGATCTGGGTGCCGAGACCCGAGCCGACCTTGCCCTCGGGCAGGCCGGAGCCGTTGTCGACCACCTTGACCGTCAGGAAGTCCGCGGTGCGGGCGGCGACGATCTTCACCTGGCCTTCGCGTCCCGCCAGCCCGTGTTCGACAGCGTTCGTCACCAGTTCCGTCAGGGCGAGGGCGAGCGGAGTCGCATACTCGCTCGGCATCGAGCCGAACCGGCCCGTCCGCTTCGGATGCACGGTCGTCGTGTGACTCGCGGCGACCTCCGCCACGAGGAGCAGCACCCGATCGAACACATCATCGAAATCCACGATCTGATCGAGACCGGTGGAGAGCGTGTCGTGGACGACGGCGATCGCAGCCACTCGCCGCATCGCCTGGCTCAGCGCCTCGCGCGCCTCTTCGGAATGGGTGCGCCGGGCCTGGATGCGCAACAGTGAGGCGACCGTCTGCAGATTGTTCTTCACCCGGTGGTGGATCTCCCGGATGGTCGCGTCCTTCGTGATCAGTTCGCGCTCCTGGTGGCGCTGCTCGGACACATCCCGGCACAGCACGATCGCGCCGACCCGCTCGCCGCGGTTGCGGATCGGGATGGCGCGCAGCGAGACGGTGACGCCGCGCGCCTCGATGTCGGTCCGCCACGGCGCACGGCCGGTCATGACCAGCGGCAGCGACTCGTCCACCGCGATCGTGCCCACCAGCAGCTTCGTGGTGACGGTCGCGAGGGACTCGCCCTCCAGCTCCCCGGTGAAACCCATCCGGTTGAAGGCGCTCAGGGCGTTCGGGCTCGCGAACGTGGTGATGCCGTCGACACCGAGCCGGATCAGGCCGTCCGCCGCCCGTGGGGCACCGCGCCGCGGGGCCGCAGGGGCTCCCGGATCGGGGAAGTCTCCCGTCGCGATCATCGTGAACAGATCATTGGCGCAGTCGTTGAATGTCAGCTCCTGCCGGCTCGGCGTACGCGCCTCGCTGAGGTTGGTGTGCCGGGTGATCACCGCAATCGGCTCCTCCGCCAGCTCCGGCGAGTGGACGCTCAGCCGGCGGATGACTGGAAGCGCGCGCACCCGGGTGGGCGTCTCCTCGTACCAGTCGGGCGCGGACATGTCGATGATGGATTTCGTCCGGTACGCGTCCGTCACCTGCTGCGACCACTCCGGCTTGATCCGCTGGCCCACGAAGTCTCGGTAGAACAGCGTCGCCGCGCTGGAAGGCCGCGCGTGGGCGACCGCCACGAAATCGTCATCGGCCGTCGGCACCCAGAGCACGATGTCCGCGAAAGCGAGATCGGCCAGCAGCTGCCAGTCACCCACCAGCCCGTACAGCCATTCGACGTCGGCCTCGGAAGAGCGGCCCTGGGCATGAACGAGATCACTGAGCGTCGACACGTCACCAGTGTATGCGGGTCGGCATTTCTGGAATGTTGCACAAGCGAGACAAAAACGCAAGGCATGCTTTTCTGTGCTTTTACGCTCTGTACCTTTGTCCGGCCGGCTGTTTGGGTGGGTGAACCACGCGCTCGACAGCAAACGGCCCACGAGAGAGGACCACGACATGATGCCACACCCCCGGAACCGTCCGGACACACCCGGAGCGTCCCTCGGCCTCGGCTCGGCGGACGAATCGCCGGCTGGCGGCGAGACCGCGACGACGCGCGACACCGGCGGCCGCGAGCTTCCCGTCTCCTCGCCGGACCTCAGCGCCGACGCCGCCGCACTGTGTTCCACTCTCGCCCTCTGCGTCGTCGAGATCATCGCCGATGCCAGCGCCGTGATCGGGGAAGAGCTCGGCGAAAGCCTCGTCACCGCGGGCCAATACTCGTTCCTCGGCGCCGGGTGGAGCGTGGGGCTCGCCCACGAGGCCGCGCTCAAGATGCGCGAAGCAGCCCAGTCGTGGACCGAATCGTACCCGGCCAAGGAGTACCGGCACGGCCCGATCGCGATCGCCGCGCCCGGCCGGGTGACCTGGATGTTCGGGGACGCTCCGGCTGGCCTCGCCGACGACGTCGCAGCCACGGGGGCGCATTTCGAGCACCGCGGCATCGATGGGATGGCCGACCTCGTCCGCGCGCAACGGGTCGCCCTGGAACGGGCCCGGCGCTCCGGGCTGGACCCCGACCGGCCGCGCAACCTGACGCGATCCGTCATCCTTTCCTCGTGAATCAGCCAGCTTTCCCCTCCCCGGCTCCCCTCGGCGACGGAGAAGCCGTCCTCGCGTTCGATGTCGGCGGCACCGATATGAAAGCGGCGCTGATCGACCCGGCGGGCCGGATCGCAGAAGTCGTACGGCGTCCGACGCCGCTCGACGGGGAACGCACCGGCGAGGACGTCGTCGCGGCCGTGGCGGATCTCGCAGCGAGGTTCGCGGGCGCGCACCCGGGCATCCGCCCGGCCGCCGCGGGCCTGCTAGTGCCCGGGCAGGTGGACGACGACACCGGGAACCTCGGCTGGCGGGACTTCCCGTTCCGCGACCGCGCCTCTGCGGCGCTCGGCGGGCCCGTCTCGTTCAGCCACGATGTGCGCGGCGCGGGCGAGGCAGAGCACCGGCTCGGCGCCGCAGCGCCGTTCCGCGACACCGTGGTCATGGCGATCGGCACGGGCATCGCCGGGGCGATCTTCCTGGACGGCCGCCTGCACACCGGCGGAGGGCTGGCGGGCGAGATGGGACACTCCCGCGTCGCTGAGGGACCGGACTGCGCGTGCGGCGGACGCGGCTGTCTGGAAGCGGTGGCCTCGGCCGCGGCCATCGCGCGCCGGTACAGTGCGCTGACCGGTCACTCCGTTCCGGGAGCGCGCGAAGTGCTCGAGCGCGCGCAGGCCGGGGACCCGGCCGCCACCAGGATCTGGGAGAGCGCCCTCGACGCGCTCGCTCTCGACCTCTCGCACACGGTGGCGCTGCTCGCCCCGGAGGCGATCGTCATCGGGGGCGGGCTCTCGCAGGCGGGGGATGCGCTGTTCGTGCCGCTCGCGGAGAAGCTGGACACCATCCTGACCTTCCAGCGGCGGCCCGCACTGCTGCCGGCCCGCATCGGCGAGAACGCCGGGGTCATCCGCGCTGCGCTGCGGGCCAGAGACCTGCTCGCCGAGACGGCGCGGGAGCCGGCCCTGTGATCCTGACCGTCACGCCGAACCCCGCGATCGACCTGACCTACCGCGTACCCGCGCTGGAAGCCGGCGAGACGCACCGGGTCGCTCCCCCGACTGCGCGGGCCGGGGGCAAGGGCCTGAACGTCGCGCGGGTGATCGCCCAGACCGGTGTGGCCGCGTTCGCGCTCACGACGGCGGGCGGCGCGTCCGGGCTCCGCCTGGCCGGCGATCTCGAAGCGAGCGGCATCCCCTCCGAGCTGGTGCCGGTCGCCGCTCCCACCCGCGCCACCGTCGCGATCCTCGCCGAGACCGGCGGGGCGCTGTCCGCCGCCGAATGGAACGCGCTCCGGGAGAGCGCAAACCGGCTCGCTGGGCCCGCGACCGCCCTCGTCGGCTCGGGCAGCCTCCCGCCGGACGCGCCCGACGACATCTACGCCGAGCTGGTCGCGATCGCGCTGGCCCACCGGATTCCGAGCGTGATCGACGCGGACGGGCGCTCGCTCCTCGCGGCCGCGGAGGCCGGGGCGAGCGTGCTCAAACCGAATCGCCGCGAGCTGGCCGGTGCCGCCGGGACGGACGACCCGGTCGCCGGCGCCCGCCTGCTGCTCGACGCCGGGGCCGGTCTGGTGCTCGTGTCGCTCGGCGGCGACGGAATGCTCGCCGTGCGTCCCGGGGCCGAACCCGCCGGCGTGCGCCTGCCCGAACCGCTCAGCGGCAATGCGACCGGCGCGGGTGACGCCGCCGTTGCAGCCGTCGCTACGGCGCTCGCGGCCGGCGAGGACGATCCGCTCGTCCTGCTGCGACGCGCGGCCGCCTGGTCCGCCGCCGTCCTCGCCCCGCTCGCGGGCGAGCTCGATCCCGCCTATGCGGAGTTCGAGGCCCGCCTCGTCCCCGCCTGACCGATCGGAGTCCCCATGCCCCTCGTCCCGACGCTCGACCTGCTGCGCAGAGCCGTCGCCCACCGCACCGGGCTGGCCGCGTTCAACGTCATCCATCTGGAAACGGCCGAGGCGCTGCTCGCCGCCGCGGAGGAGACGGGGCTGCCGATCGTGCTGCAGATCTCGCAGAACTGCGTGAAGTACCACGGTTCGCTGGAGCCGATCGAGGCGGCGACCCTCGCGGCCGCGGCGGGATCGTCGGCGTCCGCGGCCGTTCACCTGGACCATGCGGAGGATGAGGAGCTGACGCGGCGCGCGATCGACCTCGGCTTCGGCTCGGTGATGTTCGACGGAGCGGCACTGGCGTATGAACGGAATGTGGCGGCGACCGTGCGCGTCGTCGAGCACGCCCACGCGAACGAGGTTTCGGTCGAGGCCGAACTCGGCGAGATCGGCGGCAAGGACGGTGTACACGCTCCCGGTGTGCGCACAGAACCGGACGAGGCGCAGCGCTTCGTCACCGAGACCGGGGTCGACTCGCTCGCCGTTGCGGTCGGCAGCTCGCACGCCATGACGGAGCGGACCGCCCGGCTCGACCTGGGCCTGGTGGCCGCTCTCCGGCAGGCCGTGCCGGTTCCGCTCGTGCTGCACGGGTCGAGCGGCGCCGCGGACGAGACGATCGAAGCGGCGATCCGGGCGGGCATCACCAAGGTCAACGTCTCCACCCATCTGAACCGCTCGTTCACCGCAGGGGTCCGCGGGCACCTCGCCGCGAATCCCGGCACAGTCGACTCACGGACGTACCTGCGCGAGGGGCGCACGGCGATGACGGCGGAGGCGGCCCGGCTGATGCGGCTGTTCGATGTGACGGCGAGCGCCGTGGAGGAGAGGGACCGGACGAAGGAAACGGCGTCATGAACCGGGCGGAGCGGCTCACCGCCGTGCTCGACCTGCTGGCCGGCTCCGGTCAGATCGAGGTCGAGGACATCGTGGCGAAGCTCGATGTCTCGGCGGCGACCGCGCGGCGCGACCTGGACGCGCTCGCCTCGCAGCGGCTGCTGACGCGCACGCGCGGCGGAGCGGTCGGGCAATCGGTCGCGTACGACCTCCCGATCCGCTACAAGCGCCAACAGCGCACACCGGAGAAACTGCGGATCGCCCAGGCGGCGAGCGCGCTCGTTCCACGCGGCGCGGTGGTGGGCTTGTGCGGCGGGACGACGAGCACCGCCGTCGCAACCGTGCTGGGATCACGGCCGGACCTCATGGAGCCGTCGCCGCATCCCACGCTGACGGTCGTGACGAACGCCATCAACATCGCGGCGCAGCTGGTAATGCGGCCGCACATCAAGACCGTCGTCACCGGCGGTGTCGTGCATGCCCGCTCGTACGAACTGGTCGGGCCGTACAGCGATGTCGTGCTGGAGAAGATCACCCTGGACATCGCGTTCATCGGTGTGAACGGGATCGACCCGGTCGTCGGCGCGACCGTCCACGACGAGGGCGAAGCGAGCGTGAACTCGCTGATGGCCCGGCGGGCGGCGCGAGCGGTGATCGTGGCCGACTCCCGAAAGATCGGCCGGACGGCGTTCGCGACCCTCGGCGGGCCCACGGTTCTGACGACGCTCATCACCGACGACGGCATCACCGGCGAGCAGCGAGCCGCCTTCACGGAGCACGGCGTCGATGTCATCGTCGCTTAAGCCACAAGGAAAGGCACTCAGCGCGCGTCGCGTAGGTTGTGGGGATGTCCACTCACCTCATCCACTCAGCCCGCCTCGTCAGCGAGGGCCGCATCACGCACGCCGGCTGGGTCCGCTTCGCGGACGACAAAATCGCCGAGATCGGGGCCGGTGACACCTGGCGTGCCGCAGTCGCGGGCGACCCGGAGGCGATCGTCACCGACGCCGACGGCAGCTGGCTGACACCCGGCTTCGTCGACATCCACAGCCACGGAGGCGAGGGCGCGAGCTTCGACGACGGCCCCGACGCGATCCGTGCGGCGCTCGTCCTCCACAGCCGGCACGGGACGACCCGTGCTGTTATTTCGCTCGTGACCGCTCCGGTTCCGCAGCTGGCGGAGAGCCTCCGCGGTGTGCGGGAGCTCGCGGCGAACGACCCGCGCGTCCTGGGCTCGCACCTGGAGGGTCCGTTCCTCGACGCAGGGCACAAAGGCGCGCACGACCCCGGACTCCTCCGCTCGGCGACCGGCGACGACATCGCACTGCTGCTCGACGCCGCCGGCGGCACCCTGCGGCAGATCACGATCGCGCCGGAGCTCCCCGGCGGGATGGCGGCCGTGCGCGCCTTCGCGGAAGCCGGCACCGCTGTCGCGGTCGGGCACACCGCCGCCGACTACGGGCAGACCCTGGCGGCGTTCGAGGCGGGCGCCCGCATACTGACCCACGCCTTCAACGCGATGGATGGCCTGCACCACCGTGCGCCCGGCCCCGTGGCGGCGGCGACACGCACCCCGGGCGTGACGCTCGAGGTCATCAACGACGGCACGCATGTACACCCTGAGGTCGTGCGGGTGCTGTTCGCATCGGCTCCCGGCCGCATCGCCCTGATCACAGACGCGATGGCCGCCGCCGGGTCAGCGGACGGGGACTATCTGCTCGGCTCGCTCGCGGTCGAGGTGCGCGGCAGCGTCGCCCGGCTGGCCGAGGGCGGCTCGATCGCGGGTTCGACGCTGACGCTGGACGACGCTCTGCGCCGGGCCGTGATGGAAGTGGGGATCGGTGTCGAGCACGCCGTGCTCGCCCTCACCGAGACGCCCGCCACGGCCATCGGCCGCGGGGACGAGTTCGGCCGCCTCGCCCCCGGGTTCGCCGCGGACGCGGTGCTGCTGGACGACGGTTTCCGGGTGGTGCAGGTGTGGGCGGCCGGTTCGCCGGTCGCGCGGTCCTGACGGGGCTCGGCGCGGGTTCGGGGGCCGGGTTCTCCGCGAACCCGGCCCCCGAACCTCCCCCGGTGTGATCGGCGCTCGGGTCGCCGGTCACACACCGTGGCGATCCGCTCCGCGGAGCGCGCCACACGATAAGGGACCATCGACCTCCCCATCCATGACGCGACTTGTGCGAATTTTCTTTACCCCGTCTGAAATTATGGATTTCGAACATCTCATACGTCGATCGGGCAGAATCGATGGATGCCCTCTGTGACCGATCTCTCCGACGCCGATCTGGTGGACCGCACCCGTTCGGGCAACAGCACGGCCTTCGGGGAGCTCTGGCGCCGGCATGCCCGGGCGGGCCGGACGATCGCACGCAGCTTCACGAGCATCGACGCCGACGATCTCGTCGCAGAGGCGTACACCAAGATCTTCCACGCCCTCTCCCGCGGCCACGGACCCATCGGATCCTTCCGGGCCTACCTCTTCACGACCGTCCGCAATGTCGCCTCCACCTGAGGTCGTTGCACAGCCCGCGAGACGCCCATCGACGACGCCGCAGCCCTCGCAGATCCCGCCTTCGACGAGGACCATGCGCTCGCCGAGCTGGACCGCTCGCTGACAGCCCAGGCCTTCCGTTCGCTCCCCTCGCGCTGGCAGGAGGTGCTCTGGTATTGCGAGGTCGAGGCCATGAAGCCGGCCGCCGTCGCCCCCTTGCTCAGAATGTCGGCCAGCGCCGTCGCCGCGCTCGCCTACCGGGCCCGCGAAGGGCTGCGGCAGGCGTGGGTGCAGGCCCACATCGCGAGCAGCCCGGAAGACTCCGAGTGCCGCTGGGCCACGGACCGCCTCGGCGCCTACGCACGGAACGGCCTCGGCAAACGCGACACCGCCAAGATCGAGTCCCATCTGGCGGACTGCGCCCGCTGCGCCATCGTCGCCGAAGAAGCGAAAGACGCCGGCAGCCGGCTGGCGCTGGTGCTGCTCCCGCTGGCGGTCGGCGTCGGCGGGACAGCCGCGTACACCGCGTGGGCGCAGACCGGAGCGAACGCGGTGGCCTACGCGCTCGGTTCGGCGGGGGCGGCGCTACCCAAATCAGTGACCTGGGGGACGACGGCCGGCACAGGCACGACCAGCGCGGGCACGACCAGCGGCGCTGCCGGGTCCGGTGTGACGATCGCCGGTCTCGCGGCGGGCGGCGCGCTGCTCGCCGCCGCCCTGGCCGGAGCCCTCATTCTCGGCCCGGAACTCTTCGCCGAAGCACCGGTCGCCGCGGAGACCTCACAGCCGCCCGCCGCACAGAAGCCCAGCGCACCGCGGCCCCGTGAGCCGGAGCCGGCGAACGAGCCTGCCGCCCCCGCTGAGCCGACGGCCGAGACCCCCGCCCCCGCGACGCCGCCCGCAGCGGCCCCGCTCCCCGCTCCCGCGGAGACGCCGGCGGCGGATCCCGCGACGGCGCCGATCGCCGCCCGCCCGGGCCCGCTCTCCCTCGGCTCGGCCACCAGGATGACCGCCACGGCGTTCGAGCTGGACTTGGCCGGAACCGCCGTCCCCGGCGCCACCGTCGAACTCCGGTGCGGCGACATCCTCCTCGGGACCACGACCGCCTCTCCCGGCGGGTCGTGGGCCGCCGCCTTCCCGATCGACCGGCTGGCGAACGGCACCTGGGCGCTCACCCTGGTGCAGGTCGTCTCGGGCGCGGCCTCCGCCCCGGTCCCGATCGAGGTCGTGGTCGCTCGCCGGCCCCTCGCACCCACGATCGCCGTCGACACCGGCTCGGGCTACCTGCTCCCGATCGTCTCCGGGACAGCGGAGCCGGGCGCGACCGTCGAGGTCTTCGATCGCGGGTCGCTGCTCGCCACGGTCGCCGCGGGGGACGACGGCCGCTGGGGAACCGACCCGCTCGGCACCGGTGCGTCCTTCGCGATCAGCGCGCGCTCGACCGGCTCATCGGGCGGTGTCTCGGCGGCCAGCGAGACGGTCAGCGGCCAGATCGCGGTGCCCTCCGTCGCCGCCGAAGCCAGTGGCACGGTGCTCTCGGTGAGCGTGGCGGGTGTTCCGGGGAGGGAGATCGCCCTCTACGCAGACGGAAAGCTGAGCGGCCACACCGGGAGGATCGGCAGCGACGGCGTGTTCGCCGCCCTGTACGAGTGGCGGAGCCCGGGCGAGCACCGGATCGGGTTCGCCTACACGGCGGACGGGCGCCACGGAGTGCTCGCCGAGACGCCGATCACCATCACACTCGGCTGAGCGCCGCCGACATCCGTCCCATGACGACGACCAGGACCACGGACACGACCAGGACTCCTATGTAGAAAACGGGGAGCAGCCCGAGCCCGCCAGCGTCGAAGATCAGCGAACCGACGAGCGCACCGCCGCCGATGCCGATGTTGAAGGAACTCGTGTACAGCGCGGAGGCGGTGTCGCGGAAGCGCGCGCTCGAGGTGTGCAGGAGCCGGGTCTGCAGCAGCGGCGGGAGGGAGCCGAAGGCGAGCCCCCACAGAACGAACGCGCCGATCCCGAGCACGGGCAAGGACGCGAACGCCGCGAGCACGGCGACCGCGACCCCCGTCACCGCGAGCCCGAGCAGGACTCCCCGCTGCGGACTGCGCCCGAGCACGGAAGCGGCGAGCAGCAGGCCGCCGGCTCCAGCGATGCCGAAGAGGAACAGCAGCGCTCCGACATCCCCCGGCGGCACCTCCATCGGTCCGGTGAGGAACGGCACGACGAAGGTGTAGAACCCATAGTGCCCGATCATAGTGACCGCGGCGATGAGGCAGATCATGAGCACCACCGGGACGCTGCGGTCGCGGGCCCGCGGCTGTGACCGGTCGCGGCCGGGTTCCCCCGCGTCCCGCTCGACCGCCGGCAGAAGCTTGGCGATGAGGAGGGCGCCCGCCAGCATGAGCAGTGCGAGCGTGCCGAATGTGAGCTGCCACCCGAGCAGGTGCCCGGCGAAGGTTCCCAGCGGGACGCCGAAGACGAAGGCGAGCGTTCCGCCGCTCAGGGTGATTGCGACGGCGCGGCCGATCTGCCGGTGCGGAACGAGGTGACCGGCGTACGCGCCGACGACCGACCAGAACATCCCGTGCCCGAGGCCGCCGAAAACGCGCGCGACGACCACCCAGGCGTAGTCGGGCGCGAACGCGGTGAGGGCGTTCGCGACGGCGAGGACGACGAGGACGCCGACGATCATCCCGTGCCGGGGCCAGCGCCGGGTGAGCACGGTGAGCGGCGGGCTCGACACCACGACGGTGAAAGCGAAGACACTGACCAGGAGGCCGATCTGCGCCTCGCTGACGCCGAGCGACGCGCTCATGTCCGGCAGCAGACCGGTGGGGATCATCTCGCTGGTGACCGAGAGGAAAACGGCGACGGCGAGCGCGATGAGCCCGGCCCAGGGGAACGCGGGGCAGGGCGGTGAGGAAGATGAAGGCGGGGGTGGCGCGGTCATGAGTCTCTGTCCGGCGGACGGCGGCCCGCCACCGTCCGGCTTCGCGCCTGTGTGCGCGCCCAGGGCCGGCTGAGTCAGCCGACCGCGTCCAGTTTACACCGCCGGGATCGGGGAACGGCAGCCGCCAGCCTCGATGAGAGGCGCAGAGAGGGTCATCCCCTCGAGAACGCGCGCCAGTGCGCGCCGGTGAGTGACGCGCAGGCGCCGTCTGCCAGAGGGAGAGGCCGGACCGGGGCAGTTAAGAACCGCGAGCTCCGCCCGGACACGGAGACGGTGGCGGCGGACCACCGCCGGAACAGGTCACGGGCACGTCCTTTGCGCCCGGTCCGCTGAATCGTTCCGGGCCGCTTCGGCCCGGCGCCGGACCGGGAGGCCGCCGATGTGACGCGGGCGGGGCTTCCCCGGACGCGCTGATCATACGCCGCTTCCTCTGCACGGCGCACCGGACGTCGGGATACCCTGATCGGATGGACTCACCCGCGCCCGCCACACACCCCAACCACTGGGTTCTCACCTTCAGCTGCGCCGACCGGCCCGGCATCGTGCATGCGGTGAGCGGCGCGATCGTCGCGGCGCGCGGGAACATCACCGAGAGCCAGCAGTTCGCGAGCACCGACACCGGCCGCTTCTTCATGCGGCTGCAGGTCGAGTCCGCCGCCGACCGAGAGGAGTTCGAGCGGGCGCTCGCCCCGATCGTGACACAGTTCGGGATGTCGCACCGCGTCGACAACGTCGGGCGGCCACTGCGCACACTCGTGCTGGTCTCCACGGCCGCACACTGCCTGAACGACCTACTGTTCCGCCAGCGCGCGGGCCATCTGCCCGTCGAGATCCCGCTGGTGCTGTCGAATCATGGAACACTGCGCGACCTCGCCGGCTTCTACGGCGTCCCCTTCGAGTCCGCCCCGGTCACCGACCCGGCCTCGAAGGCCGCGTTCGAGGAGCGGACGCTGGCCGCCGTCGAGGAGCACGGCATCGAGCTGGTCGTCCTCGCCCGCTACATGCAGATCCTGTCGCCGGAACTGTGCGAGCGGCTCGCGGGCCGGGCGATCAACATCCACCACTCCTTCCTTCCCGGGTTCAAGGGCGCGAACCCCTACCGCCAGGCGCACGCGCGGGGTGTGAAGCTGATCGGGGCGACGGCGCACTTCGTCACCAGCGACCTCGACGAGGGGCCGATCATCGAACAGAACGTGGTCCGGGTGGACCACGCGAGTAGCGTCCCGGAGCTGGTCGCCATCGGCCAGGACGAGGAGAGCCGCACGCTCACCCAGGCTGTCAAGTGGTTCGCCGAGGACAGGGTGCTGCTCGACGGGGCACGGACGATCATCTTCCGCTGAGTACACTGGTCCCGTGACCGCAACACCCCAGGAGAGCGCCGAGCACCACAGCGTCGGGCCGAACGACATCCTCCGTTTCGTGCTGGAGGTGTTCGCGATCGTGTCGCTCGGCAGCTGGGGTTCCCTCGTGTGGCCGTTGCCGTGGAACATCGCGATCGGCCTCGGCGCGCCGGCTCTCGCCATTCTGCTGTGGGCGCTGTTCCGCTCCCCCCAGGCCGTGCTGCGGGTCGACCCGTTCGCGAAGGCGCTCGTCGAACTGGTCGTCATGGGCGCGTCCGCGTTCGCCTGGCTCGGTCTCGGCCAGCCGATCGTGGCGGGTGCGTTCGCCCTCATCGCGACGGTCAGCGGTGTGATCAACGGCCGGCGCGATTTCCGGTGAGGGGCGGTCAGGACAGCGTCTCTCTGGTCTGAGGAACCACGGTCGTCACACCGCCAAGGCGGTGGCGGCCGCGGTCACCGCGATATCCGCCGCCGCCACTTCGACGGCGGCCGGGATCACCAGTTCCACGGTCGCCGCGACGAAGATCGCCGCGCAGGTCGTCTCACCCGGTCGCCGGGCGAAGGCCGAAAGCGTCTCGGGTTCGAGCGGCTCGTTCGCGGTGGTCTCCGCGAGCCGAGCCTGAGTGTCTGCTATGAGATTCATTCCTCTCATCTCCTTCTTCATCAGCCTCGCTGCGCTCTGCAGCGAGGGAGAGGTATCCCGATGTGAACGGGATGTCGATATCGCCCCCTTCGTGGCCGTTGTCCTTCACCAGGCAGAACGGGACGTCTCGCCGGCGACGTCGAGCGTTCGCGCGAACAGCAGGACATCCGTCCTCAAGCGTCTTGCGCGATCTCCCCATGATTCGACGCCTCCCGGCCTAGACGGAGAGCGTTGTCACGGCCAGGGCGGCCGCGCCCGAGGCCACATCGTAGGCCGCGATATCCATCGCCGTCGCCGCGACGACGGCGATCACGCCGAGACAGGTGACTTCGTGGAGCGGCACTGAGGACCCTGCTGTGACATCCGTGTTGAGTTCAGTGGCGACCAGGTCGCTCAGAGCCTGGGCGGTTCGTTGCAGAGACACCGTCGTTTCCTCTCCCGAGAGCGAGATTTTCGCTCCTTTCAGGCTAGGAGGCACCGGCCAGGAGAGCGATCACACGGTCCGAATTGAGTGGAACGCTAAGTACACTGAAAAGCCACTGAAGTACCCGGAGACAGCAAAAGGGCATCCAGCCCCACCCGGCTGGATGCCCCTCTCACCGCCGCTTCGCTACAGCCTCTGCCAGCTCGGCTTGTGATCGTACGCGTAGCGGTAATAGGCGATGTTCGAGCACACCCTCATGTCCGAGCGCACCCGAGGCCGCACCGGCGGACAGAACCCACACTCGGCCCCGGCGTTCAGCCACCGGCAGCAGGGCTGACGGGAGAGCTTCAGGACCCGGCACGCCGCCGTCACGGGAATCCCCGATTGAGCGAGCCTGTCACGAGCGGGCGCATCATCTTCCCGGCAGGCTCGCCTGCGACAGCTACGCCGCCGCCGCAACACCTTCTTCTCCCACTCCAAAGCTTTTCCGACTACTTAGAGCTCTGCTCAATTCAGGCCCTGTGACCGCTCGCCTGGCCGGCGCCTTCCTAGCGTGAAGGTAGCGAAAATCTCGCTCCTCAGAGAGGAAACGACGGTGTCTTTGCAACGAACCACCCAGATCGTGAACAACCGGACCGCCGCCGGACTCGATACGGGATCGACCTCCAGCTTCGCACTATCGCATCGGGAGAGCACGTGTTTTGCAGTGATCATCGTCGCCATCGCCGCCGCGGAGGCAGCAGGGGACTTCGCCGCTATCGACATCGCCGATGCTGCGGTCATCGCGGCCGCGACAACAGTCGCCGGTTAGTCGGGAGGCGTCGAATCATGGGGAGATCGTGTAAGACGCTGCGAGTGTTTTGCGGGCGCGTATCCAGATTAGTTCTCCGCGGCCGGAGAACTGTGAGCAGTGGTGCGCTGTGAGGCCCAGAAGTTACCTGTGGCGGCTATATCGAAAGCCTGTCCCTCATACCGCTAGAGCGGTGGCCGCCACGGCCGCCGACCCCACCGCGACGTCCACCGTTGCCTCGGCGCCCAGAAATGCGGCGTAGGCCATGACCGCAGCAACCGACAAACAAGTGATCTCGCTCTGAGACCGGGAGCATCCCGCTGGTGTCGTCGTTTCGAGCCGCGAACTCAAGACGCCATTCACTGTCTCAGCGGTCTGGCTCATAGTCATGTTTCTTTTCATTTCATCTTCTTTCTTCATTCGTCTCGCTGCGTTCTGCGGCGAGGTAGAGGCGCGATCGGCGCGGAGACGGTACATGGGCAGCCGCTCGATTCCGCCGCTGCGCGCCCACGAAACGCTCGCAACATCTTGCGCGATCTCGCCACGGTCCGAGGTCCCCCCCGACTAGATGGCGAGCGCCGTCGCGGCCAGGGCGGAGGCGCCCGTGGCGACATCGAAGGCTGCGACGTCCGCCGCTGCCCCCACGATGATCGTCACCACTCCGATACAAGTGTTTTCGCGGTGCAGCACCGAGGTACTGGCTGTCGCATCCGGGTCAATTTCAGTGGTGACCCTATCGTTCAGGGTCTGGGCGGTCTTTTGCAGAGACATCGTCGTTTCCTTTCCCCTAGCAGCGAGATTTTCGCCACCTTCACGCTAGGAAGGCACCGACAAGGGGAGCGATCGCACGGCCGGAATCGAGTGGAACGCTAAGTGCTCTGAAAGGCCACTCATTTTTCTTCATCCGTCTCGCTACGCTCTGCAGCGAGGGAGAGGTATCCCGATATGAACGGAATGTCGATATCGCCCCCTTCGTGGCCGTTGTCCTTCACCACGCAGAACTGGAAGCCGAGGACACCGGCGTCGAACGGCTCCAGGAGCACGCGGGCGCGATCGGCGAGGAGACGGTACATGGGCAGCCGCTCGACTGCGCCAGGGTTCGCGGCCAGCTGATTCAGGAACAGGTTCGTCACATCCAGCAGGGCTTTGCTGCGCCGCCGGTCGGGGAAGAAGAGCAGTTGGGTGGCGGACCGTCGCGGATAGCGGGTGAGCGGGACCCAGGGAGACGTCTCGCCGGCGACATCGAGCGTTCGCGCGAACAGCAGGACATCCGTCGTCATCGGCCGGGGGGCGAAGAAGCGCCAATCGGGCACGATTTCGTCGAGGAGGGGCCGAAGCGCCCGCGTTCGCGGCAGAAGCCGGACGGAGCGGTTTGGGATGCTGGCGCAGCAGAGTGAGCAGCAGCAGCGCGCAGGACGCCGCAGAGAAAGACCAGCGGGCCGCGGCCCCCGCAGCCGGCCTCATGCGGACGCCTCCACGTGTTCGAGGATGAGCGCCGCCACCGTCTCGGCGTGCTCACGCGAGCTCAGGATGGAATGGTGGTCGCACCCCCGCACCGCCAGGCCGACACGCCCGTTCTCGCAGGGCTCGTCTGCGGGCAGCTGCGCGGAGACAAGCTGCGACCAGATATCGACCCCGGTGGCCTCGACAGGCCCGGGGACGCCGTTCGCCGCCCAGTCCTCGAGGATCAGGCGCCAGAGGGCCGCCGTCCGCCGCCACCACGACGGGGTCCGTTGCGCGTCCCAGGAGCGGCTACCGGCCGGGCCGGGAAGCCCCGCGACCCATCCCGGCCGGGTGAAGAGCAGACCGCCGCTGAGGAGCAGCGTCGCGGGGAGAAGATGCATAGACTTCAGAGTCGGGTTCGTCCGCGGATCGGTGTCCACCACAGCGGGATCGGTCGGATCGACCCGGATGAGTTCCGAGACCGATCCCGGCACACGAGCGGCCACCGAACCGGCGACACAGGCCCCGAGCGAGTGCCCCACAAGCACCACCCGCCCCGGGAGCGCCGAAACGAAGTCGCACAAACCACGCAACACCGCCTCGATCCCCCCAGCGGAGAGACTCTGGCCGCCAAGCGCATCGGCGAGGACGATCACACGCCCACCGCTCGACAGCAGGGACGCCCACCGGGTGAGATCGTGGTGGAGCGATCCGAGACCGGGGAAGAGGACGAAGCAGACCTCGCCGGGCCCGGAGGAGCGGCGCTCGCTGAAGCTGACCGTGGTCCCGGCGGACGTGGGAGACCGCTTGAGCAGGCTCCGCTCGTCGCGCCAGCGACGTTCGTGCCATCCAGCGCTCACCGCCCCGGCGGTCACCCCCGCCGCGATCGCGCCGGCCAGCAGAAGCGGCACCGACCGGTCTTGGGCGCTGCGGCGTCGTGACCCGAAGACGTACGGGACCGCGACCAGCATGGCGGGGAAGGCGGTCACGAAGCGCCCGAGCCCCATCGTGGCTCCCACGGCGATATGGAAGCCCGCCGCGATCAGCGTGAACAGCCAGGTCACGGGAGGACACCGGAGAAGCACCAGCGCGAATGCGCACTCGAAGCCGAGCATCCCGCGGCTCAGCGTCCGGGCCAGTCCGGGATGCGCGTGCAGCACCCGCCAGAGTCCCCGGTCGCCGTAGGCGCGGGTCCGCATGACACCGGTGAGGGCTTTCCCGGATCCCCAGTCCGGGTTGGGGATTTTGGCCCACCCGGAGGCCTGGTAGGCGAGCGTCGCCTGGAGAGCCAGGTGGGTCAGGGCGATGTCGGCCGCTCGGGGCGTGCCGATGGCCCGAGCGGCGCCGACGGCGAGCGTCGTCTGCAGCACCGCCTGATCCGAACCGTCCGAGCCACGCCGGGTCCTCGGGCCCAGGAGCATCTGGGCGATCGCCGACCCGAGGTGCAGGGCGCCCGTTGCGCGCGTGCTGACGCGACCCGAGAGCACAGCCATCGAGGCGGCGCCCCGGAACAGCGTGAGAGCGAGGCTGACACCCCGGCCGGACACGACATCGACCAGCCGGAAGAGGACCGGCGGCAGGATACGGCGCTGCTCCTGCCGCAGCGTCTCCCACGCGTTGAGCCCACCGCGACGACGATCTCCCGGGTTCACCAGATATTCGGCGACACTCGTGAGCACAGTCACAGCGCTGAGGCACTCCGCGATGCGGAGGGCAGTCCCCCGGCTCAGGAAGGCTGTTTTGGATGCGCGCCCACGAAACACTCGCAGTGTCTTGCGCGATCTCCCCATGATTCGACGCCTCCCGGCCTAGACGGAGAGCGTTGTCACGGCCAGGGCGGCCGCGCCCGAGGCCACATCGTAGGCCGCGATATCCATCGCCGTCGCCGCGACGACGGCGATCACGCCGAGACAGGTGACTTCGTGGAGCGGCACTGAGGACCCTGCTGTGACATCCGTGTTGAGTTCAGTGGCGACCAGGTCGCTCAGAGCCTGGGCGGTTCGTTGCAGAGACACCGTCGTTTCCTCTCCCGAGAGCGAGATTTTCGCTCCTTTCAGGCTAGGAGGCACCGGCCAGGAGAGCGATCACACGGTCCGAATTGAGTGGAACGCTAAGTACACTGAAAAGCCACTGAAGTACCCGGAGACAGCAAAAGGGCATCCAGCCCCACCCGGCTGGATGCCCCTCTCACCGCCGCTTCGCTACAGCCTCTGCCAGCTCGGCTTGTGATCGTACGCGTAGCGGTAATAGGCGATGTTCCTCAGCCGCGAGGCGGCCGCCTCGTCCACCAGCACGGTGACATGCGGGGGCAGCTGAATGGCGGAGCCCGGATTCGACGCCGACACCGGCCCCTCGACGGCCCCGGCCACAGCCTCGGCCTTGCCCTCGCCGAAAGCCAGCAGCAGCAGATGCCGCGCCTTCAGAATGGTCGACAACCCCTGCGTGACGCAGTGCATCGGAACATCGTCCTCAGAGGGGAAGAAGCGCGAATTGTCCTTGCGCGTCTGCTCGGTCAGGGTCTTCACGCGCGTGATCGAGGCGAACGAGGAGCCGGGCTCGTTGAAGCCGATGTGGCCGTCAGTGCCGATACCAAGGATCTGCACGTCCACCCCGCCGGACTCGGCGATCGCCCGCTCGTAGTCGGCGCCCGCGTGCTCGATGCCATCGACAGCGCCGTTGGGCACATGGATGAGCGAGGGGGTGAGCCCGAGCGGTTCCACGACCTCGCGGGTGATCACCGCGCGGTACGACTCGGGATGCCCGGCCTCCAACCCGACGTACTCGTCCAGTGCGTAGCCGCGTACGTGGGAGACGTCCACCCCCCGCTCGCCCACGCGGCGCGCGAGGGCCCGGTAGGACCGGCAGCGGAGTGGACCCGGTGGCCAGACCGAGAACGGCGTCCGGCTTGTGCGAAATCAGGTCGAGAATGGACTCCGCTGCGAGCTCTCCTGCTGCGTCCTTATCCGGGACGACGACGACTTCAGCCAACTGTTCCTCCTCCGAGCACCGCTTCGAGCGCGGCGACAGGTGTTCTTTCGGGGACGAGGCTGATACGGCGCGACAGCGCCAGCGAGGCGAGGAACGGAAGACCGTCCCGCCCCGCTATCGAGCACCTCGTGGACATCGCAGAGCCGCCGGTCCCCGAAGGGCTGACGCCGCCGATCACCACGGTGTCGGCAGCGACGGTCAGCGCGAAGACCAGCACCGCTGCGGCGATGCCTTCATTCAGCGTAGCCTTGATCGCGGTCACCGCAGCCGCGAACGGCGAGCGGAGCGGGGACGGGCCGCAGGTGCGCCACCAGCGAGCGGCCCGGTGGCTCTCGGTCCACCGGGCCGCTCGGGCACGACCGCGGGCTCAGCCCAGGAGCGCCTTGAGGTTCGCACTGATCGCCTCGAGGAACTCCTCCGTCGTCAGGAACGCCTGCTCCGGGCCGACCAGGAGGGCGAGATCCTTGGTCATCTTGCCCTGCTCGACCGTCTTCACCACGACATCTTCGAGAGTGTGGGTGAAGTCGATGAGCTGCTGGTTGCCGTCGAGTTTGCCCCGGTGCGCGAGCCCGCGCGTCCAGGCGAAGATCGAGGCGATCGGGTTGGTGGAGGTCGGCTTGCCCTGCTGGTGCTGGCGGTAGTGGCGGGTCACCGTTCCGTGCGCGGCCTCCGCCTCGACGACCTTGCCGTCCGGCGTGGTCAGGACCGAGGTCATCAGACCGAGCGAGCCGAACCCCTGGGCCACCGTGTCGGACTGGACATCGCCGTCGTAGTTCTTGCACGCCCAGACGTAGCCGCCCTCCCATTTGAGGCTGGAGGCCACCATGTCGTCGATGAGACGGTGCTCATAGGTGAGCCCGGCCGCGTCGAACTTCTCCTTGTACTCAGTGTCGAAGACCTCCTGGAACAGGTCTTTGAACCGGCCATCGTAGGCCTTCAGGATGGTGTTCTTGGTCGAGAGGTACACCGGATACTGCCGGTCCAGCCCGTAGGTGAAAGAGGCCCGGGCGAAGTCGCGGATGGATTCGTCCTGGTTGTACATGGCCAGTGCGACACCGGCGCCCGGCGCCTGGTACACCTCGACGCTCTTGGCCTCTCCGCCGTCGCTCGGCTGGAAGCTGAGGGTGAGGGTGCCCGGGCCGTCGAAGGTAAAATCGGTGGCGCGGTACTGGTCGCCGAAGGCGTGGCGGCCGATGATGATCGGCTTGTTCCAGCCGGGGACGAGCCGCGGGATGTTGGAGATGATGATCGGCTCGCGGAACACCACGCCGCCGAGGATGTTGCGGATGGTGCCGTTCGGGCTCTTCCACATCTTCTTGAGGCCGAACTCCTCGACGCGCGCCTCGTCCGGGGTGATCGTGGCGCATTTGACGCCGACGCCGTGCTTCTGGATGGCGTGTGCGGCGTCGATCGTGATCTGGTCGTCGGTCTCGTCGCGCTTCTGGATGCCGAGGTCGTAGTACTCGAGGTCGATGTCGAGGTACGGGTGGATGAGCGAGTCCTTGATCGCCTTCCAGATGATGCGGGTCATCTCGTCGCCATCGAGCTCGACGACCGTTCCTTCAACCTTGATCTTGTCCACTGGTTCTCCTGCTTCTCTGCCGTTTTCAGCCGCAGAAAGCTTACCTGAGCCGCGTAACTATCTTGACATCGAGACAAATTGCCTCCCGGCCTCCGGCGGCCGGACTCGACTATGCCAGTATCGCCTCGCACGTTACCCTTTCGTTTATGGCTGAGTTGAGACTGGAAGAGTTGAGCGCGCGGACCGTGGTTGCGGCGAACGCGCTCACATTGAAGCCGGGCCAGGAGCAGTTCATCGCTCCGGTTTCCTACTCGGCTGAGGCCGCTGTCGCCGACCCCAGCACCTCCTGGCAGCGCGTCGTGCTCGACGGCGACAATGTCGTCGGCTTCATCATGGGCGACTTCAACCCTCATGCCCAGCACGAGGAGTTCCGGGCGATCCTCTGGCGCATCAACGTGGAGGCCGGCGAGCAGGGCCGCGGCGTCGGCACCTTCGCGGTGCTCGCGCTGGCCGACGAGGCCCGTCGACGTGGCCACCAGCGCCTCTCTGTGATCTGGGAGGCCGGCGAGCAGGGCCCCGAGCAGTTCTTCCTGCGCAGCGGCTTCCAGTCTTTCGGCGAGACGCAGTACGGTGAGACGATCGGTGCCCTCGAACTCTGAGCCCGGAGCCCCGGATGGGGAGCAGGGCGATTTCGCCTCCCGTGTCCTGGCCGCTGTGGGCGGCATCCCTCCCGGTCGCGTGATTACCTACGGGGATGTCGCCGCCGTGCTGGGATCGCGCGCCGCCCGCCTTGTCGGGCAGGTGATGGCCCACTTCGGCGGCGAGGTGCCGTGGTGGCGCGTCGTCCGCGCGAGCGGCCATCCCGCCGCGAACCACGGGCACAGCGCCCTGGAGCACTATCGGGCAGAGGCCACACCCCTGCTCGGCGTGGGCGGCCCTGCCTACCGTGTGGACCTGCGGAACGCCCGGCACCGCCCCTGACCGGAACCCGCTTTCGGAGCGTCATCCTCGCGATCGACGCTTGCACTCAGGTGAATGGTGTTGACTGGCAGGATCGTCATCGTCACTCAGGAGTCAGCTGTGCCCCGTGCTCGCCGAGTCGCCATCGCGGCGTCCACCGTCCCCGTCCTGATCGCCCTCTCGGGCTGCTCGGTCGTGTCGATGTTCGCCCCGCACGTCCAGTCGGCCATCTTCGACACCGCCAAGGACTTCGAAGCGGCGGGCACGGCGAGATTCGGCTCGCCCGGCTTCGTACCGGGCGACGCGACCGTGATCCGCGTGGACTACGACACCAACACGGGTGAGACCATCCTCACCTACACCTCGCCGACGCACGTCCTCGCAGGAACCTGCAAGGCCGAGACGGCGATGCCCAAGCCGAAGGTCCAGGACAGCTGGTGGCCGATCAGCGGCCTGCCCGAAAAGGCGAGCGACTGCGGCGGTGGCTGGAGCGCGTTCGTGCTCGGCGACCAGACCTATGCCGCGAAGGCCGCAAGCGGCAAGTGATCACGCTGGCACGGGGATGAGCAGCTCCACAATCGTCCCGAGCCCGGCCTCCGAGTACACCTCCACGCGCCCGCCGACGGTCTCCACCCGGTCACGCAGGCCCTCGAGCCCGCCGCCGGCCTCGATCCTCGCACCGCCGCGGCCGTCGTCCTTCACCGTGATCGCGACCGCATCCCGATCCCGCTTCACCACGATGGAGTAGGTGCGCGCCTGCGCGTGCTTGGCTGCGTTGGCCAGGCACTCCGAGACGCAATAGTATATCGTCTCCTCGATGACCGTCGGCAGTCTTTCGAGCAGCTCGACGTCCACCTCGACCGGCAGAGGGCTGCGCTGCGCGAGTTCGAGGAGCGCCGAACGGAGGTCACCGTCGGTCAGGACGGTGGGGTGGATGCCGCGCGCCAGCTCCCGGAGCTCCCGCAGTGCGTCGGAGAGCTGCGCGGACGCCTGTTCCAGGTCCGCGACGAGTTCCGCCTCCCCCGCGCTCTGCGCCTTGCCCGTCGCGATGCGCAGGCCGATCGCGAGCGAGACCAGCTGCTGCTGCGAGCCATCGTGCAGATCGCGCTCCAGCCGCCGCCGCGCGAGATACTGCTCCTCGACGATGCGCAGGCGGGACTCACGCAGCTCCTGGATGGTCTGCTCCAGCCGATCCCGCAACCGGTCGTTGTCGACGGAGAGCAGCAGCGCCGAGGAGACCGCGTCCAGCAGCCGGTCATCCTGGCTCAGCGCGATATCGTGCTCGATCAGCGCGATGGGTCCCTGGTCGGAGTCGATCGCCAGGGTCGAGCGGCCCGGGCGGCTCTCCGTCGCAGCCGGCGCCGGCTCCCCGTCGCTGGTCGCGTAGCCGCGCCACTTCTCCTCCCACCAGAACACACGCAGCGAGCTGTCGTGCAGCGCCCGGCGGCCAGGCTCGACTCCCAAAGCGATCTGTCCACTTTGTCGCGCGCGACGATGACGAGATCCGCCACCCGGGAGCGGAGGCCACGGACATAGAAGACACCGCCGCCGAAGACCGGCGGGATGAAGGCGATCGCCACCGGCGGGACGAACTGCAGCCAGCCGCCGTCCCAGCCGATCGCGAAGCTCAGCGAGTCCTGAATCGTCCCGTAGCACCAGAGCAGCAGGCCAGCGGCATCACGAACGACACCCGCCGGGCCGGGAGCGAGCTCGCGAACCAGCGCGCGGCGAGCCGCACCACAACGGTGAGCATCAGCCCCAGCCCGATGATCCGCCAGGCGATGCCCAGCCCGTAGACGGCATCGGGGCTCGGCAGGACCGCATAGCTGTTCGCGACGCAGCCGCAAGCGGACGAGGCTGGCGAACTGAACAGGAGGATGCCTGCGAAGCGCGCCAGGAAGGCCGCCGACACCACGAGAACGACAGCCCGGTCGAACGTGGAGAGGATCTTTCCGGCCGGATAGGAGAGCACCAGGACGCCGACCAGCACCGCCCACAGGTCCGTCGCCCCCGACAGCAGCGGCCACAGCCAGCCGATACCGCGGGCCAGCGGACACCAGGCGCCCGCCGACCAGAACAAAGCGGCAGCGACCATCAGCCAGCCCGGGAGCGGGTTCCGCACCGCGCGCCACGCGATGATCGCGCAGACCGCGTAGTCGAGGGCTACGGCGACGAACACCAGCGCCCAGCCGATGCCGTAGGGTCGCGGACCGTAGTCCCCCCAGGCGGCGCTCAGCACCTGGGCGAGGACATTGGCGGCGATGGCGGCGACGACCGCGAATGCACGGAGCCAGAGGCGCGCAGTGGCCACGGTTCAGGCGCCCTGGCGGAAGAAGCGCAGAACGGCGAGCACGCGACGGTGGCCCTCCGCGGAGTCCTCGATGCCGAGTTTCACCATGATGCGGCCGATGTGCGACTCGACGGTGCGCAGACTGAGATGCAGGTCCGAAGCGATCCCCGCGTTCGAGCGGCCCTCGGCCATGAGCCGGAGGACGTCGCGCTCGCGGGCGGAGAGCGCATCCAGCGACACCTCCGACGAGCGCGCGGCGACGAGCAGCTGCACGACCTCCGGGTCGACGACGGAGCCGCCGGCAGCGACAGCGCGCACGGCGTTCACGAGGGCGCCGGCGTCCGCGACGCGGTCCTTCAGCAGATATCCGGTTCCGCTGCCGGCGCTCATAGCGCGGAATGCGTACGCGGCGGTGGTGTACATCGAGAGCAGCAGCACGCCCACCTCCGAACCGGAGGCCCACAGATCTTCGAGCGCGCGCAGACCTTCGTCGCTGTGGGTCGGCGGCATGCGGATGTCGAGGACAACGGCATCGAGGGCGCCGTCCCGCGCGACCACGTCGAGCAGCTGCCCCGCCGTGTCGACGGAGGCGACCACCTCCACTCCGCCCGCGCGCAGGATCTGGCCGATGCCCTCGCGCAGCAGTACCGCGTCGTCGGCGACCGCGACCCGAGGCGGGCGGGATTCCCAGTTCACTCCCACCACGCGCTTACTTTAGCAGGCCTCGGATCGCCTCACCCGTCAGCTCAGCCTTGCCGATGAACCCGTCCGCACCGCTGTCTGTGATGCGCGTCCCGTAGTCGTGGCGCGACCTGCTGGACGTGAGGACGACAGCGGCTCCGGTGGCCTGCACAGCGCCGACGAGGTCGAAGCCGTTCGCGTCCGGGAGAGCGACATCCAGCAGCACCAGATCGGGCGTGAGGCGCCGACTCAGCTCGACGCCACCGGCTCCGGTCTCCGCAGCGCCGACCACCGAGAACCGCTCCAGACGGAGCAATTCGGCCATCTGTGCGCGGAATCGCGCGTGGTCATCGACGATCACAACACGAAAACACATGCGGACAATCATCGCCCAGGAGCGCCCCGCCCGCATCCGTGCCACCACCGAGCCCGAAACGGGTGGTCACCCGGATGCGGGCGATCCGGCCGTGCGCCACGGTGGAGTCACCGTGGCGCACCCTCTCTGAGCGACTTTGCCCCGGTCGGACGGTTCCGCCGAAGCGGCATCGCCCATCCAAACGCCACCGAGGCCCTGAGCGCCCAGGCCCCGACGTCCCAGGCCGCACCGCGGTTCCGCCACGGTGGCGGGGCCGTCACCGTGCGTAGGAGGCGATGAGTGCGACCCCGGTGAGGGCGAGCATACCGAGGCAGTTGATCCAGAACGCCCGTCCGAGGAAACGTGCCTTGATGTGCGCGGCGGCGGCGCACAGGAAGTAGGCGACGACTCCGGTGTTCGCGGCGATCCCCACCCCGGGAGTCCAAATGCCCACGATGAGCCCCGCACTCGCGAGGGCCTTGACGACGATGAGGGTCCACCACCACTCCTGGGGAAGTCTCACCCCGTTCAAACAGTCGCGAATGAACGCTGGCGGCCGGATCGAAAGCGCCGCTTCCGCCACCAGTACGACAGCGAGGGCGGCGGGCGCCCACCAGAAATGGGGCAGCAGGATCACGGGTTCTCCTTATCGGGCGGGCACAGCGCGGACATCGTGTTGCGCAAGTCTTCTTTGAGGGCCACCGCGTCATCGCTGCCGCTCGCAGCCCAGAGGAACAGCGTGCCCAGGTAGGCCCGGTGCAGTGCGCGAGCAAGTGCGTCGCTGCCGGGACCAAGCACTTCACGAAACTCGGTGATGAGCGTTGCGGCGAGTTGAGTGAACACCGTCGAAGCGTGACTCCCGGCAACGAGGATCGACGCATACGCTCGGGCCAGCTCGGCTCGATCCGCGAATACATCGACGAACGACTCCTGCAAGGCGACGATCCGATCCAGCGCCGAGCCCGTGGACAGCGCGCACGACCGCTTCCGATGCTCGGCCTCGATGAGACGGTCGAAGATCGCCACAAGCAGCCCGCTCTTGTCACCGACCGCAATGACGGTTCCGGCACTCACACCCGCCGCGGCCGCGATATCGCGAATCGTCGTGTCCGCGAACCCTCGCTCCCGAAACAGAGCGTCCGATGCGGCAAGCACCCTCGTCTCGGTCTCCCGCCGGGCAGTATCCCGCGCACCCGCCATCACGCCTCCGAACATGTTCACTGAACGTGTTCAGTGTAGCCCATTCCGCCGCGAACGGCCCAAAGATCGGGCGCGCGTCAAACATCCATCGCTACGCGCAGCTTCCTCTTGTCAACCGAACTGACGCGAGAGCGATGCAAACGAGCCCAGGTGGGATCTACGTCAATGGCTCGCACACAAAGCCGCGCACTTCGGTAGCCGCGAGGGTAGTCGACGATTTGGGTCATGTTCCAGCTTCGATAGCCGATTTGATCGCAGCGGCAAACGATACAATCGTTCGGGCACAAAATCGATGAGGACACAACACTGCGACGCCGCGATCTCCTCCATGCCACGATAGCGAGTGGTCTGGAATCGGCTTTTGCGCACACCTACCACCGACGCCGCCGGCAAGCACGCCTGAGCCGATTGACACCAATCGAGTACGAGGCCATGATGACCCCGACCCTCGCGGCCTGACTAACCCCTGTCACCTAAACGTACAGCACCCCCTGCCTGGACAACTAAACTCTATTCTCACCGCGAACGTAGATTTCGTGTCTCATGAAGGGGAGTCCTGTTGTTCGTTTGAAGGCGCTGCAAGCACGTTAAGTAGCTCCTGTACGTGCTCTGAGCCTCGGGGGAAGGCGACGAGGAACGTCCTTCCGCGTGTGTCGTGGAGACGTAGGGCTTGCGACCCGCCCGCCGAATAGAGGCGACCGAACTTTTTCTTCGCTGACCATTTAATTCCCCAGCCGTTGTAATCCTTATACGCATCGATCTCTACAATGCGTATGTCCTGAACGTCGAGTCGAGACAGTCGCGTCGCCCAGAGAGGTGCGAAACCGATCGACACATGCGTCTCCGTAACAGAAATGAATACTGATGCCCGAAAAGACACGACCGCGAGAACCAAACAAGCCCCCGCTGCGGAGAACAACGGAACGACGAGATTAGGGTCGCTTGCTATTCCAGTAGCAAGTGCCAGCAACGAAAAAAGGAACGGTGATAAGAACAGAAGTGCCACACCGATCCGAGCAGCCATAGGCGCGAATACCCGGAACTTAGATTTCTCAGAAGACTTCACGAACTCATACCCTTTCGATGGAACCACATTGTTGTTTCTGGGAACTCATTCGACTCATGCGGACGCAGAAGAAGAATCAGGTCGGCGGCTACCATGATGAGTGAAAAGCTCCACAACCCCATCGCAGCCGCGATGAGCAGATGAAATAGTACCGCGATTGCAAGGAAAGTCATGCGTATGTGGTGCGTAAAAAATACGGCGAACACGAGCACTATTTGCAACAACAAGGTTCCATAATTCAAAGCAATAGAAATCGGGAGATGCTGTAAAAAGGCACGCACCATTTCACCAGCGAAGCCAGGCGGGCTGAACGTGGGATTCTGCATTCAATACCAGAGCGCCGTACCGTCACTCCATTCCAACACTGAAAACTTTGCAACGCTTGCCTGAAAATAGACCCCCATCATTTGGAGTGTCCACAGCAAGAGAACGCCGTATGCGATATAGCAGACCCAGGCAGATCTGTTTTTGTACGAATCGTCACGTTTCCAATTCCACATTCGACGGTCCATGACCGTTAGAGGGATAAGTAAAAGTGTCAGGTTCGCAGCGAGGTGGTCACCCCCATCGACCGCGGTGCTAGTGAGCATGAAGCTCCAGGTTAAGTACCAGTGGGGTATGGCGGTTACTGCTGGCAGAATGCCCGACATCACAAAGACCAGCACGATGATACTCATCCAATAGGAGACACCCAGAATTCCAGCACCTGAGGCGATACAGAAGAGTGAGTATGAAGACAAGCTGGAGGTGCAATTGACGCCGGAAGGGAAAGCCTCACTTCGGAAGAACAGTTGCTCCATTGGGGTGGCTATTAGCGTCAGAAGTAACGCAAGCGCGATCGTTGACCGAGCGAGGCCCAAAACTGGGGTGAATGGCGAGTATCTTGCTACATACTTATCGAGTTTTGAGACACTGACACTGAGCACAGTAGAGGGTTTGGAATTGATTTGTGACGACGTTATTGCGACAGGGTGGTGGTTCTTTGCTCAGTCATGGGAACCCCCGGGCGTGGTGCAAGCGACGTTGGCTACGATCGCTTCCTGTTTAGGTTTAAAGTCCAACCCAGCAAAGTCCAACGGTAATGGTTCTTGCCGGATCAGGAGTACACGAACACATAATATTTGGTCGTAAATCGATGTAGACCACGATTGCCAACCTTTAACTTTTGAAGCAAGCGCTGCGCAATAGTTTGTTGTCTTTCCAGTGCATTCGACCCATAGTGCGTCAAGTTTCGCACCTGCTGTAACCTGTGACAGGTCGTACTCATCGAGGCGTGATTCTCTATTGAGACCGAAAACATTTCGGAGTTGCGCGTTGGGTCCGCGCGACTAATGCTCCCAGGTTTCCGAATCACGGGAAAGATATGTCAAGACGAACGGCTCTCTTGGGTCCTTAGTAAAGAACCCCCAGCCTTGTGGCGTGATGCTTGTTACGGCTTTGCTAACCGAGTCGCCCGCTCCGGTGAAGTGTACAATCACGGGCAGCGAACTTAGGACAATAGTACCTAGGACAAGAGACAAAAGAACGATGACTGTTGTGCGCGCGTAGCCAGCTTGACTACTCCACTTGGTTCTTGTCGTATTTTCTTGATCTACCATGTCAGCACCTTCGCATCCGGTCATCGAGATTGAATGTAGTTCCTGCCCCGTACTACGTGAGAGCTATTCAGGAAGAGCTGCCGACACCCGCGTAAGGTGTGCAATGAACTTCTCCTGGAGAACGCGCTCGTTACCTTCGGTAGGGGCGGACCGCCCGCACCATGTCCAAGCGCCGCACCATAAGGCAGCGGCGACAACAACCGCGGTTGCTGCCGTAATTGCCGCTGCGTTTTGTACGATCACTCCAGCATATACGGCAACCGCAACTGCTGCCGCGCAAGCCGCGACGACGCCACACATGGGCACAACTGCCACGCCGCCATAGTTTTGGACTGCGGAGGCCAGTTCTTCCTCTGTGTACGTTTCTTTGATGTAGTCGTTGAACGATTGTCCGAGTTGCTCAAGCCCAGCAGTGACCGTGTTCACCGAACCGGATCTGATTTTCTCAACAGCCGCATCTGCCTCCGGCTCTTTTACCTCCAGGAATGCATCCCGCGCCGACTGAAGGTTCGCCTCAACAATCGCAAGATCATCTGGAGATGAGAACAGGGCCGAAACAGAGTTTCCAAGACTGTCAGCCACAGGTCCCATTCCGAAAAGCACACCGTCGATGATCTGAACATCCACAGCAGTCATTAATGAGGACCCCGCACTCGTTGAATCCATGGCAACAGTGCTCTGCTCAACCGCTGATGCTGGGCTTGCTACAGAAGTCAACACGAGCGCAAGTATTGAGACGGCCGCAAGGATCTCTCCCTTTTTGCGCACCCTCGGTGAGCCGCGTGTTTTGATATTTCTCATTTTTCAGTTCCTTTCACTCTTCATTGATAGAAAAAACTAGATAGATCACATAATACACAACTTGTGAATTTAAAGTTGTAAATTTTACCCATTCGAGACGAGTGGATTCGTCAGCAGACACCCGTCACCAGCAACTGAGTCTTACTCTCAGGCTGGAGCGTCGAATCCCGCGGACCAGTAAACTGGGGTAATGCGCAAGCACACGATCATAGGTGAGTGTGTTTGCCCGACCCCGGCTATGCGAGCGTGCCGTGCTCGGCCGCTCCGCTCGTTGTGACCGTGAACCGCTGAGTCAGCCACACGAGAAGGGCGCTGGAGGAGACGAGGTCCCCTCCAGCGCCCTTCTTCCGCTCAGCTCACACCAGCGAGTCACGCCAGGCCGCGTGCAGCTGCGCAAACCGGCCGGCTCCGGCGATGAGGTCGCCCGGGGCGCCGTCCTCGACCACACGGCCGTGCTCCATCACGAGCACCCGGTCCGCGATCGCGACCGTCGAGAGACGATGCGCGATGATCACCGCGGTGCGATCGGCGAGCAGCGTCTGCAACGCCTCCTGCACCAAACGCTCGCTCGGAATGTCGAGCGAGCTGGTCGCCTCGTCCAGGATGAGCACCGCCGGGTTCGCGAGGAAGGCCCGCGCGAACGAGATCAGCTGCCGCTGACCCGCCGAAACCCGGCCGCCGCGCTTGTTCACGTCGGTGTCGTAGCCGTTCGGCAGACCCTGGACGAACTCGTGCGCGCCGACCGCCGTCGCCGCCTCGATCACCTGCTGGCGGGTCGCATCCGACATCCCAAGCGCGATATTGTCCGCGCCCGAGCCGCTGAACAGGTACGCCTCCTGGGTAACCATGACGACCGCACGGCGCAGATCCTTCGGGTGCAGACTCAGCAGATCGACGCCGTCCAGGCGGACGGCGCCCGCACTCGGATCGTAGAACCGGGAGATGAGCTTGGCCAGCGTCGATTTTCCCGCCCCCGTCGAGCCAACGAGCGCCACGGTCTGCCCCGCGGGGATGTCCAGGCTGAACTCGGGCAGGATGACCCGGTCTTCCGTGTAAGCGAACGTCACCTCCTCGAAGGCCACCCGCCCCTCCGCCGTCCACAGATCCACCGGTTTCACCGGGTCCAGGACGCTCGGCTCCTCTTCCAGGACGCCCGAGATCTTCTCGAGTGCGGCCGCAGCCGACTGGTAGGAGTTGTAGAACATCGCCATCTCCTCCATCAGGTCGAAGAACCGGCGGGTGTACAGCAGCGCCGCGAGCAGCACGCCGATCGCGAGCTGGCCGTCCGCCACCCGGAAACCGCCGACCAGGAGGACGACACCGACCGTCACATTGCCGATCATCACCAGTCCCGGATCGAAGACTCCGAACAGCTGGATGACGCGGGCGTTCACATCCCGGTACTCCTCGACCAGACCACCGAACTCCTTCTCGTTGCGCTTCTCCTTGCGGAACGCTTTGACCGCGCGGATGCCGGTCATGGTCTCCACGAACTGCACGATCAGCCTCGCCGAGGCCACCCGCGAGATGCGGAACAGCACCTGCGAGCGCTTCTGGAACCAGCGCGTGAGCAGGTACAGCGGCACCAGCGAGCAGAACAGCACCGCTCCGCTCACCCCGTCCAGAGAGAACAGCATGATGGCGATGAACAGCATGTAGAGGAAGCCCTGCACCAGCTGGTTGATGCCGGAGTCCAGCAGTTCGCGGATCGAGTCCAGGTCGCTCGTCTGCCGCGAGATGATGCGGCCGGAGGTGTACGACTCGTGGAACTCGAGCGAGAGCCTCTGCGTGTGCAGGAACACCCGTTTGCGCAAGTCGATCAGGATGGCCTGGCTGATCCGGGCGCTCAGCACCGTGTACCACGCGATCAGCACAGCGCCGATGACGCCGGTGAACAGGTACGCGGCGCCGACCGCGGCCAGCGGGAACCAGTCCTGCTTCAGCAGCGCGGGCAGCCCGTTTTCGATGCCGAACGCGATGATCGCGGGACCGGCGACCTGGGCGGCCGTGCTGACCACGACCACGGCCGCCGTCAGCGCCAGCCGCAGGCGCAGCAGCGATCCGAGCAGGCGCAGCGAGCGCCGGCGGATCTGCCGGCTCTCCTCCTTGGTGAGGTCATGGCGCTCTTCGCCCTCGACCCCCGTAACGGTCGTCGTGCTCACGGGTTCGCCTCCTTCCGAAGCCCCTCGTTCCGTTCGTCCTCGAGACTCGAGAGGACGAAACGATAGTGCTCATTGCCGGCGAGCAGGTCTTGGTGCTTGCCGACGGCGGTGATCTTCCCGTCCTCCAGCAGCGCGACCCGGTCGGCGAGCATCACTGTCGAGGGACGGTGCGCCACGATCAGAGCCGTCGTGGCGGCCAGCACCCGCCGGAGCGCAGCCTCGACCAGGGCTCGGTGTCCACATCCAGCGCGGACAGCGGATCGTCCAGCACGAGGACGCTGGGCTCGGCTGCCACCGCACGCGCGAGCGCGAGCCGCTGCCGCCGGAGAGGCTGAGCCCCTCCTCGCCGAGGCGCTCCGCCTCGGCGGAACGGAGGTCGAGCCCGTCGCGGCCGAGCAGCACGTTCTCACGCACAGACGCCGAGAACAGCGTCGCGTCCTCGAAGGCCATCGCGATGGCCCTCCGCAGATCGTAGCGGGTGAGGTCGCGCACATCCACACCGTCCACCCTCACCGCGCCGCCGGTCACGTCGTACAGGCGAGTGGTCAGCGCGGTCAGCGTCGACTTGCCGCTTCCGGTCAGACCGACCAGCGCCATCGTCTCCCCCGGTTCCAGCCGCAGGTCGACGCCGTCGAGCAGGTCGGGGAACCGTTCGGGCGAGTCCTGGTAGCGGAAGTAGACCCCCTCGAAGACGAGTTCGCCCTTCGGGGCCGCGATCCGCTTCGGCTCGGCCGGGTCTGTGATCGCGTTGGCCTGGTCCATGACTTCGAAGAACCGGTCGGCCGCCGTGCGGGTGTCGAAGGTCATCGAGAGCAGGAAGCCGATGGACTCGATCGGGAACCGCAGTACGGTCGCCGTGGCGAAGAACGCCACCAGTTCGCCGACCGACAGCTGCCCTTGGGCCGCGAGCCAGACGCCGGCGACGAGGCAGAGCCCGAACGCCAGATCCGGGATCAGCAGCAGCCACAGCCAGATGCCGGCGATGGCTTTCGCCTTCTCGATCTCGGTGCCGCGGAGCTCCTCGGCCTGCGACGCGAACTTCTTCAGCGCGTGCTTGCCGCGGCCGAACGCCTTCAGAACCCGGATGCCGTGTACCGACTCCTCCACCGCGGTGGCCAGATCGCCAGCCTGGTCCTGGCTGCGCCGGGCAACGATCGAGTACCTCTTCTCGAACACGAACCCGTAGATCCAGAGCGGCACCGACAGCACAAGGAAAATCGTTCCGAGGATGGCATTCCAGCCGATCAGGATGGCGAAGCCGACCACGATCGTGACCACGTTCACCACCAGCAGCACGATCCCGAAGGACAGCCAGCGGCAAATCAGGCCGAGGTCGCTGACCGCGCGCGACAGCAGCTAGCCGCTCGGCCAGCGGTCGTGGAAGGCGACAGGCAGATCCTGGAGCTTCTCGTACAGGGCGTTGCGCATCCGCGCCTCGACGTGCGTGCCCGGTGTGAGCACGAACCAGCGCCGAAGCGCGATGAAGACCGCTTCAGCCGCGCCCAGCCCGACGACGAGCAGCGCCGCAGGCCACACCGCACTGGGATCGCCCGTGGCGAGCGGACCGTCCACCAGCCAGCGCGCAGTACCTGGGGGATGCTCAGCGCGACCAGGCTCGCCAGCAGCGCCGCGGCCATTCCGAGCAGGATGCGCGGAGCGGCCGACTTCGCGAACGGCAGGATGCGCAACAGCGTCCGGACCGTCCCCGTGCGTTTGGCTCTCGTCTCTTCTTCTTGTTTGTCCTTTTGCGGAGGGTGCTGAGGTGCTTCAGCGATAGACATGGGTTCCGTTCTCTGTGTCGTTCTTCTTCGATGCTTCTCCTCGGCGGGTCGGAGCCGACCCGCCGAGGGCGCGCTGAAAGGTCATTGAAAGAGGCGTTCGCGTGACCGTGTGGCCGAGCGGAGACCCCGGAATGGGCGTACCCGGACGGCGCGCCTGCCAGAGTCACCCGGAAGCGCGAGACCTCCTGGGACTTACCGGGCGGGGCCCGGCTCCGGGGACGCGGCGACGACGAGCCCGTACACGGTCACGATTCGTGTGTTCCCGTCGTTGTCATGGCGTCCTCCCACAGCGAATGCGTCTTCCGATTGCTGCGGCAAGACAGCTTTACATACTATGGCCAGATCGGCATTCGGCGCAAGAAGAAAAGGTGGATCAGCCGGGCAGGTCAGCGAAGCCGGACGGAGAGGCAGGTCACGCCCCCCTCGCGCTTCTCGAACTCGGAGATGTCCACGGTGACGACCCGGTAGCCGAGGTCCTGGATCAGCGCCACCGACTGCGGGGCGCTGGCGGACATCAGCACGGTCACCTCATCCAAGATCACGACAGCCGTGCCGTGTGCCTCCGGAACGGGGAGGAAACGCTCGAAGAAACGGACATCGTCCACGATGGGCTCATACCCGATCACGGTGCCATCGGGCAGCGCGGTGACGGCGGTCTTCAGGTGCAGGGCTTTGGTCACCGGAACCGCGACCACCGTGTAGCCGAGCGGCGTCACGAGGGCGCGCAGCTGGCGGATGCCCTCAGCATTGGTTCGGCCGCTGCGGCCAACGTACACCGTGTCGCCAATCGTCAGGACATCGCCGCCGTCGAGCGTGCCCGGTTCCTCGATGCCCTCCAGGCGCAGGCCCTGGGCGCGCAGCGCCGCCTCCGTGCCCGCGACCTCCGGCTTGCGCTCGTCGGCGCCGGGACACGAGAGGACGGCGACATCGCCGAAGACGACGGCGGTGTCCTCGACGAACACTGAGTCCGCGAGATCGTCGGCGCTGGCGACCTCGACCGTCTGCCAGCCCTCCCCCGCGAGAGCGGCGACGTAGGCGTCCCACTGCTCATCGGCTTTGGCGGTGTCGACCGTTTCGCGCTCGAGGTGGGTGACCAGGCCGTCCTCGAGGGTGGCGGCGGGGATGCGGACCAGCGCGACCTTGCGGCCGGACCCGAAGCGGGCGCTGCCCGACACGAAGCGGAACAGCCAGCGGCCGAACGTGGGGGTCAGCACGGCGATCCCGACGATGTAGAGCAGGTTGATCCCGAGCAGCGTGCCCAGCACCGCAACCAGGAGGTCGCCGCCGAACGGGGAGCCGGCCGCGGTCGCCGTCGCCAGCGTGCCGGCCGCCGGAGCGAGGAAGCCGGCGAGCGCGCCGGCGATGAGCGCGGTCCACCACCGATCGAACGCACCGCCCGAACCTGCGGCGAAGAGCAGGGCGAAAGCGAGCACACTCGTGAAGGAGAAGTAGTTGCTGACCGCGATGATGAGCGCACCCGTAGGAGCCGTCGACCCGGCGATGCTGCCGACATAGAACGCGGCGATCATGGCCGCATGAACGACCAGGGCCACCGTCAAGGCGGCGATCAAGGATGCGACAAGCCGGCGGCCCCACGAAGAAGTCATAGACGTAACCTATCGGACAGCTGCTATGCAATTGCTGGCATTGACTCGCTGGGGGTCAGCCAGACCTGCGCGTTCCCCTCCACGGCGGTGAGAGTGGCGATCCCCCACGAAATCCGTCCGGGTCCGGCCATAGGCCTTCCCGGACGGAGCTCAGTGGAAGAAATGCCGCTCACCGGTGAAGTACATGGTGACGCCGGCCGCCGTCGCGGAGGCGATCACCTCCTCGTCGCGGATGGAGCCGCCGGGCTGCACGATCGCCGCCACACCGGCGGCGATCAGGATCTCCGGACCGTCCGCGAACGGGAAGAAGGCGTCCGAGGCGGCAACCGCGCCCACAGCCCGCTCCGCTGCGCGGCTGACGGCGAGGGTACACGAGTCCACGCGGTTGACCTGGCCCATCCCGACGCCGACAGAGGCGCCGTCCTTGGCGAGCAGGATGGCGTTCGACTTCACAGCGCGGCACGCCTTCCAGGTGAACTCGAGGTCGGCGCGGGTGACGGCGTCCGCCTCGGCTCCGGCGACGAGAGTCCAGCCGGAGGAGTCGAACTCATCGAAGCGGTCGGTGTCCTGAACCAGAACGCCGCCCGAGATCTGCCGGAACTCGGTCAGCGACCGCGCGTAGCCGACCGGCAGTTCCAGGATGCGCAGGTTCTTCTTCGTCTTCAGCAGTTCGAGCGCCCCCGGCTCGTAGCCGGGCGCGATCAGCACCTCGGTGAAGATGCCCCTCACCGTCTCCGCCATCGCGAGGGTCACCGTCCGGTTCGCGGCGATCACACCGCCATAGGCGGAGACGGGGTCGCACTCGTGGGCCTTGCGGTGCGCTTCCGCGATGTCGCCGGCGACCGCGATGCCGCACGGGTTCGCGTGCTTGACGATCGCGACAGCCGGCTCGGCGAAGTCGTACGCGCTGCGGAGAGCGGCGTCGGCGTCCACATAGTTGTTGTACGACATCTCCTTGCCCCCGTGCTGCGACGCCTGCGCGATGCCGCAGCCAGCCGGGTCCGCGTAGAGGGCCGCTGCCTGGTGCGCGTTCTCGCCGTAGCGGAGCGGCTGCCCCCACTCGGCGCGGACCTCGAACCGTTCGGCGACAGCGGAGAGGTCCGGGGCCTCGCCCGCGAACCACGCGGCGACCGCCCCGTCGTAGGCGGCCGTGTGCGCGAACGCGCGCGCCGCCAGCTCGCGGCGCTGGCCCCAGGTGGTGCCGCCGGCGGCGACCGCGGCGGCGAGACCTGCGTAGTCGGCGGGCGAGACGACGATCGCGACGTTGGCGTGGTTCTTGGCGGACGCCCGCACCATCGCCGGCCCCCCGATGTCGATCTGCTCGACCACGTCGTCGTCCACCGCACCCGAAGCGACCGTCTCGACGAACGGGTACAGGTTCACAACGACGAGCTCGAACGGCTCGATGCCAAGATCCTTCAGCTGCTCCTCGTGCGAGGCGAGCCGCAGATCGGCCAGCAGGCCGGAGTGGATGGCCGGGTGCAGCGTCTTGACACGGCCGTCGAGCGACTCGGGGAAGCCGGTGACGCTCGCGACATCGGTGACCGTGTGCCCGGCCTCCCGGATGGTCTGGGCGGTCGACCCGGTCGACACGATCTCGACACCGGCGTCCGCCAGGGACGCCGCCAGGTCGAGCAGACCGGTCTTGTCGCTGACCGAGATCAGCGCGCGTCGGATCGGAACGACATCCCGTTCGCGGAAGAGGCTGGTGTCGTGGCGGGGGCCGTTCATGCTCGGGAAAGCTCCTTGAGGTCGAGGTGTCCGTTGGCGATGTCGAGCACAGCTCCGATGAGCAGCCGCCGCTCCACAGGTTTGATGCGCTCGTGCAGGCTGGCCTCGGTGTCCCCCGGCTCCACCGGCACGCGCTCCTGGCAGACGATCGGCCCGGCGTCCACTCCGTCGTCCACGACGATCAGGCTCGCGCCGGTCTGGGTCACACCCGCGGCCAGCGCGTCCCGCACCCCGTGGGCGCCGGGGAACTCGGGAAGGTAGGCCGGGTGGGTGTTGAGAAGGAAGGGCGAGAACGCCGCGACCACGCGCGGGGGCACCAGCCGCATGAAGCCGGAGAGGATGACGAGGTCCGGCTGCCACTGCTCGATCTGCGCGAGCAACGCGTCCCCCCATTCGACACGATCGTCGTACGACGTGAACGGCACCGTGAAACTCGGCACGCCGAACTCCTCCGCGTGTGCAAGGCCGTCCGCATCGCGGTCGGCGCCGACGGCGACCACGCGCGCGAGGAACTCGGCATCGGCCGCAGCCTCCAGCAGAGCGCGCAGGTTGGAGCCAGCGCCGGAGATCAGAACCACAATCGAAAGCACGCATCCAGCCTACCGGGGCGCGCAAAGGCGGCCCGACCGGCTCAGACCGGACGCAGCCCCCAGAACGCCGGCGTGAACGTGTAGATCTGGCGAAACAGCGCCGTCCCCACCAGCACGCCGAGAGCGATCGCCACAATGGAGCCCAGCACACTGGGGATGCTGCTCGGATCGAAGCCGACGCCGGCCGCGCTCTGAGCGAGCTGGATAAGCCCGGTCGCCCCGGGGACGAGCAGCCAGAACGAGGGCAGGAAGCACACGACCGCCGGGGGCGCGCCCGGCGCCGACTGGATCAGGTAGGCCAGGAGCGTGAGCGCGCAGGCGCCGAAGAACCCACTGAAAACCGTGCCCAGGAGCATCGCGCCGAGCATCTGTGCGCCGTAAACCGCCAGGAGCACGAACGTCAGAAAGAACAACGAGCGCCGCGGTCCGCAATAGTAGAGGTAGACGCCCAGAGAGAACAGGAGCACGCCGACCCACGGCTGGAACGGGGAGGGCGTGGGCGTTGTCGCGATCAGCGCTGCGCTCGCGGGGACACCAGTGATGGTCATCGCCGCCAGGATCCCGGTCGCGAGGAAACCGAGCTGGACGATCCCCGAGACCAGCCGGCTGGCGCCCGCGATCGTGTCCCCTGCCGCCAGCTCCCAGGCGCCGGTCGTGAGGACCGCGCCGGGCAGGAGCGTGACCAGCGGTGGGATGAGCGCCTGCAACGGCGCGCCGACGATCACAGTCTTCCCGAGCGAGAAGATCAGCAGCGCGAGCAGGAAGGCGGTGGCGACGGGAAACAGAATGGCGGCGTGGGTTTTGGGGCGCACCGCCAGTTTCACCACACCGACCAGCATCCCTAGCGCCAGGGCGTCCAGCATGGTGGGAACTTCGGCTCCGAGGAGCACGAGGGCGACCCCGGCAGCGGCGAACCCGTGCCCGAAAACACGGACAAGACCACGGAACCGCGGTTTCGCGACCTCGACCGCGTGCAGCACTTTGATGCCCTCGGTGGCGGTGATCGTCCCGGTGAGAGCCCGGTCCGCGACCGCGTAGACAGAGGAGGCGCGGTCGAAGCGCATCTCCTCGCCGGAAGGGACGGCGACCTCGAAGCGCGTCTGCTGCTTCCCCGGCATCCCGACGGCCATGAGCGTCGGGAACACGAAAATCGCGGCCTTCGGCGAGCCGAGGGCCGTGGCGACCCGTTTCAGCGTGTTCTGGATATCGGTCGAGGCCATTCCGATCGAGAGCAGCGCGCCGCCGAGCTGGACCAAGAACTCCTGCAACTGCACGGACGGGCTCTCCACAAGCTGTTCCACCTCGACCTGCCGCCGCTGGAACTCCGGCTTCAACCAGTGGCGACCCCGCCAGAATCTCATCTCCGCCTTCGTCCTCCCGCCAGCAAACCGATCACAGCAGCGACCGCGACCTCCGCCGCCGCGAGAGCTCCGACCAGCCACGGGTTCGGCCCCACCTCGTGCAGCCGACCAGGGCCGAGCGCACCAGAGGACCCCCACGCGAGCAGACCGAGCTCAACGCCGGAAACTATACCGATGCCGAGCGCGATGAGAAAGAGGGTAAACGCGCCGTCGGTGTCCACCCGGCGTGTGCCGCGGAGCAGCGCCCCCGCGAGGAAGCCCGCAAGCAGCGGCACCACGACCCCCACCAGCCCGAACGAGTACCCGTGAGCCGGGATCACCCCGAACAGCGGGAGCCCGGGCAGGGGCCCGAGATCGGTTCCGATCGGACTCACCGACGAACCGGTTCCGATCGCGAAGCCCGGACCGATGAGCCACGACGCCAGCCAGATCACAAGGTTCGGCAGCAAAGCCAGTTGCCCGACGGTGAGCGCGATTCCGCCCGCGACACCGGTCTGCAACTGCTCGTACAGGCTGATGATCGCACCGTAGTTGCCGAAGATGAGCAGCGTCAGGATGAGGGAGGCCAGCCCGATGACGATAGCGGCGGCGGCGGTCCCGGCGCGAAGAGCGCCGACAGCCGCCGTCCGAACAGGAGCCGGGACCGAGAGGGCGATCGCACGGACTCCGACTCGGGCGCTGAGAGCGGTGAGGAGGGCGACGGGGCTCGCCGATGCGCCGTCCCGTGCTTCCGCGGCCAGCGGTTCCGGCGCTGGCGCACCCGTCGTCGCACCACCCGGAGCGTCCGCGCTCGCAGCGTCGGCGCTCGCAGCGTCGGCCGCGCGCGGCGTGTACCCGGCTGCGAACGCGAACCCCGCAGCGATGCCCACCCCGTACACGAACGGCGGCAGCAGAGTCCCCTGCCACACCGACGGCTGCACCGGCGCGCTGCCTGCGGTCAGTGTCACGAGGACCGACACAGTCAGGAAGGCGGTGAGCGCACTCACCGCGCCCGTGAACCGGAACGGCGTCTCGGCGGCGCGCATCCCGGTCCGGACGCCGAGCCCGGCAGTGAGAGCGGCGAACCCCAGTAGGGCGATCGTCACCTGGAACGGCGTCGCCGCGCCCGGCAGCCCGAGCGTCGCAACGGTCTGGGTGTCGAGCGTCACAGTCAGGTTGACCCCGTGGCCGGTCAGCCAGACATCGACCGCCGCGCGCCACACGACCAGGAATTCGGAACCGAGATGATACTGGGCCGCCCAGAGGATCGTGAACGGCACGACGCAGATCCCGAGTCCGACCGCCGCGACGACAACCGCTTCCAGCGCGGCGAGCAGGGCGACGGTTGTGCGATTCATGACCGGATGGAGCCTACCGGCCACCGCCCGCGCCGCCCGCCCGACACTTCGGGGCTCAGGAGACGATCATCGCCGGCGTGTCCTCGCTCGCGTGCTCGGGCACGGTGCCCACCGGTCGCTGCACCAATTCCAGGATGGCGATGACGACCGCGGCGGCAACCAGTGTGCCGACGATGAGACCGGACGAGAGCGGCCGGACGAACAGCACGATCGCCGCCGCGGGACGGCGAACGGACCCGAATACCAGCCCACGAGCGCCGCGACCGCCGTGTCCTGCATCGTCGTCGTCACGGTGCCGTAGACCACCGTCGCCACCCCGGCCGGGATCAGCGAGGCCACGAAGACGATCCGGCCGATCCCGATCCCGGCGAGGATCGCGATCATCGCAATCGCCAGTGCCACCGACGCCCCGATGAGCGCGGCCTGGCGACGCCGGGCGACGATCACGCCGAGCGCGAGCAGTCCAAGCGACACCCAAGGCAGCCACGCGCCCGCTGCGACCGCAACCCCGTAGAACAGCTGGATGGTCGGGATGGAGGAGTTCTGCGCGATCGTGAGCGTCTCATCGATGGACGGTATCTGCGAGGCGAACGCTATGCCCCGATCCTCGAGCACCTGCTTCACCCGGTCGATGATCGGCGCGAGCTGGATGCCGACCGATCCGTCGGACCCCACGCTGATCGCCGCCTTCGGATCATTCTGCATCGTCGCGACGAGCTGGTCGTGCGAGGTCCGCAGCGCCTGTTCGAAGACCTGAGCGAATGCGTCCGACGACACGAAATTCCCGACTGTCGTCTGGATCAGCGACACCACCCCTGAGCGAGCGGCCCTTTTCAGCAGTTCCAGCGCTTTCGTGGCGGCCGGGTCTGTCCCCAGCTCGGTGATCCCGTCGACGACCTCGGAGGTAATGCCCGGGATATCGACATGGCTCTGGATGACCTTGACCGTCTCGGCCGTGATGTACTTCTGCACCGCGGGGTCGTCCGCCAGCGGCGCATAGACGGAGACGAAGCTGTCGGTGTCCGTCAGCTGCACCTTCGCCCACGCCGCCACCACAGCCACCGGGGCCAGAACGGCGCCGATTCCGATCAGCGCGACCGCCAGCAGCGTCCATCCCCACCCGCGCCGGTGCTTCCGCGGTGTTTCGGCCACCGCATCCGGCCGCGGCTCGATCGCGCTGCCATCCGCGCGGGCGCGGAGGGAGGCGTTCTCCGCTTCCAAAGCCGCGAGACGCTCCAGGAGGTCGGATTTCGTCAAACGTGTCATGGCGTCCCCTTCCGCGAGTGCGTTCACTGTATCGCCGCGGAGCGGACTGCCGAAGACACATTTCGTCGCTGTGGAGAAAGCGGACGGGCCGGTGGTCGTCGCGCGATTACAGCGCGGCGTACACCTCGCGCAGCAGCGACGCGGTCTCGGACGGGGTCTTGCCGACCTTCACACCCGCGGCCTCCAGCGCCTCCTTCTTCGCCTGCGCCGTGCCCGCAGAACCTGAGACGATCGCGCCCGCGTGGCCCATCGTCTTGCCTTCCGGCGCGGTGAACCCGGCGACATAGCCGACGACCGGCTTGGTCACATTGGCTTTGATGAAGTCGGCCGCCCGCTCCTCGGCATCGCCGCCGATTTCGCCGATCATGACGATCGCCCTGGTCTCGGGGTCCGCCTCGAACGCGGCGAGCGCGTCGATGTGGGTGGTCCCGATGATCGGGTCGCCGCCGATGCCGATGGCGGTCGAGAAGCCCAGGTCACGCAGCTCGTACATCATCTGGTACGTGAGCGTGCCCGACTTCGAGACCAGGCCGATCGGGCCCTTGCCGGTGATCGTCGCCGGGGTGATGCCGACCAGCGACTCGCCCGGGATGATGACACCGGGGCAGTTCGGGCCGATGATCCGGGTCTTGTTGCCCTTCTCCTTGGCGTAGGCCCACACCTCGGCGGCGTCCTGCACCGGGATGCCCTCGGTGATGACCACGAGCAGCGGGATCTCGGCGTCGATCGCCTCGACCATCGCGTCCTTCGCGAACGCCGGCGGCACGAAGACGATCGACACGTCCGCGCCAGTCTTCTCGATCGCTTCGACGACGGTGCCGAACACCGGGAGCTCGACATCGCCGTGGGTGACCGAGGTGCCCGCCTTACGGGCGTTCACGCCACCGACGACGGTGGTGCCGGCCTTCAGCATCAGCGCGGTGTGCTTGGTGCCCTCACCGCCGGTGATGCCCTGGACGATGACCTTGGAATCCTTGTTGAGGAAGATAGACATATCTCTGATTCGTCCTTACTCGGCGCTTACTTCGCGGCCAGCTCGGCGGCTTTGTCAGCGCCTTCGTCCATGGTGAGTGCGAGGGTGACCAGCGGGTGGTTCGCGTCGGTCAGGATGCGGCGGCCCTCCTCGACGTTGTTGCCGTCCAGGCGCACGACGAGCGGCTTGTTGGCGTCGCCGCCGAGAATCTCCAGCGCCTTGACGATGCCGTTCGCGACGGCGTCGCAAGCGGTGATGCCGCCGAAGACGTTCACGAACACGCTCTTGACCTGCGGATCGTTCAGAATGACGTCCAGCCCGGCCGCCATCACTTCGGCCGAAGCGCCGCCGCCGATGTCGAGGAAGTTCGCCGGTTTGACGCCCTTGTGCCTCTCACCCGCGTAGGCGACGACATCCAGCGTCGACATGACGAGGCCCGCGCCGTTGCCGATGATGCCGACCTGGCCGTCGAGCTTGACGTAGTTGAGGTCGGCCTCCTTGGCCTTGGCCTCCAGCGGGTCGGCCGCGGCCTTGTCCTCAAGCTCCTCGTGCTCCGGGTGACGGAATCCGGCGTTCTCGTCGAGCGTCACCTTGCCGTCGAGCGCGATCACCTCGCCCTCCTCGGTCAGGACCAGCGGGTTGACCTCGACCAGGGTCGCGTCCTCGCCCTTGTAGACGTCGTAGAGCTTGACGAAGACGTCGGCGACCTTCGAGACCAGCTCCTCCGGGAACCCGGCGGCCCTCGCGATCTCGGTGGCCTTCGTGGTGTCGACGCCCGCGATGGGGTCGACCCCGATGCGCGCGAGCGCCTCCGGCTTCTCGACCGCCAGCTGCTCGATCTCCATGCCGCCCTCGACGCTCGTGAGCGACAGGTAGGAGCGGTTGGCCCGGTCGAGGAGCACCGAGAAGTAGAACTCGCGGGCGATGCGAGCGCCACCGGAGACCATGACCCGGCGCACGACGTGCCCCTTGATGTCGAGACCCAGAATGGCCTTCGCGGCCTCCTCCGCCTCGTCGGGGTTCTTCGCGACCTTGACGCCGCCGACCTTTCCGCGGCCGCCAGTCTTCACCTGCGCCTTGACCACGTTCACCCCGCCGAGCTTCTCCGCGGCCGCACGGACCTCCTCGGGAGTGTCCGCGACGATGCCCGGAAGGACCGGGACCCCGTACTTCTCAAACAGGTCTCTGGCCTGGTATTCGTATAGATCCACGGTTATCCAATCCGCTGATTGTCCGGCGCGCTCGTGGCGCCGCCGGTCGATATCTCCTGGGCTTCCGGCGGGAGAATAGCTCGACGCCGAGATAAATTCGCCACTCAGAACTTTAGCGTGTCCGTCCGAGCTCCCCGAAACCCGATTCTTCCCACAGGCAGGCGCGTTTCGCGAGTTCTCCAGAGATCTCGTTCGATTCGGCCGCGACCTCTCCCCTCTGGCGAGTGTGGGAGCCATGACGAACCTCATACCACGCATCATCGCAGCACTCGCCTCTCTGTGCTCCGCGACGCTCCTCTGCGTCCTCCAAGTGGTCGCGCTGGCACCGCCGGCCCAGGCGCTCACCGGAATCGGCCACGGACCGGGATACCTCTCCGCGACGGGATGGTGGCTCGGCACCTACCGGCTCGACGACGGCGCACAAGGCTTCTGCCTCAACGCCGGGAAGCCCAGTCCGACCGGCCACCCGCTCGACTACGCAGACGGGTCCGCTCTCGGCTGGTTCACCCCCGAGCAGTCGGCCCGGCTCGCCTATCTCTCCCGGTCCTGGGCGGGAACCGGCGATCGGCTGACCGCGGGCGCCGGGCAGATCGCCACCTGGCTCGTCGCCGGGATGGGAGGCCACAGTGCCGAGCAGTTCGCCGCAAGAGCGGGCGCAGACGCGGACGCGGTGCTGGCACGGGCACACGCGATGGCGGAGGAGTCGGCGAGCCTCGCCTCGACGGACTTCCGCGCCGATGCGATCGTGGAGCTGGCGGAGACCGGGCCGGGCCGTGTGCGGGTCGAGCTGACGGTCGACCGGCTGAGTGGACCGGAAACCCTGCCGCCCGGAGCACACACCGCCCGTGTGGCGCTCGACGGAGCGACCTTCCTGAGCGGCGGAGCGACCGCCGACATCCCGACCGGGACAGACATCCCGATCGTCCCGTCCGGTTCCTCCGCGAGCGTCGCCATCGGCATGAGCGCGATGCTCGAAGCCCTGCCGTATGGCGACCGGCTGACGGTGGCGGTGCCCCGCGACGACGCCCAGGCTGTCCTCATCGCGGTCCCGGCCACCGCTTCCGCGAGCGCGAACGCGTCGGCTGTGGGCCCATCGCCGCTGCCGTTCCAGCCGATCGTCAGCACCGTGACCAGTTCGGCGACCGCAGCGCCCGGCGCGGCCATCAGGGACCGCCTGACCATCGGTGTCGCCGCCGGAGCGGGTCTCCTGCCCGGTTGGGGCGTCTGGATGTCCGAGGACGGGTTCGCTCCCATCACGGCGACGGTCGAGAGCACCCTCCACGGACCTTTCGCGGAACCGATCGCGCCGGGGCCCTCCGCCCCCGAGGACGCTCCGGCCGTCTGCACCGTCGAGACCGTCGTCACCGGCACGGGCGAGTACGAGACACCGGCCTGCGAGCTGCCGGCAGCGGGGTACTACGTGTGGACGGAGCGAATCGACGCCGCACGGACGCCCGCCGCCGAGGGCGGGGCACGGCTGCTCCCGTGGCAGAGCAAGTTCGGCGTCGCGAGCGAGGTGACGTTCGCGCCCGCGCCGCCGATCGTCGCGGCGCCCGAGCGCCCCGCCACCCTGGCGGCAACGGGCGGTCGGGTGGCGACAGCCGACCCGGCGATCGCGCTCGGACTGCTGGCGACCGGCCTGGGTGCGCTCGCTGTGGCGAGCGTCGTGCGACACCGGCGAACGCGGGGCCGCTCGTGACCGCCGCCCGGAACGCCTCACGCTGTCAGCGCCCGTGCGGCACGGAACTCCCCGCAAAAGCTCAGCCTGAACGAGGAGGATGTGCGGGTGCGCAGCAAGGATGGGGAAACCACGTTCGAGCAGATCCTGTCCGAAGCGCTCGCGCTCGCGCTCGCGGGCGGTGGGCGGGCGATCCTGCTGCAGATCGCTCATCCGGCCGTCGGGCGGGGAGTCGTGGAGCACAGCGACTTCGCGAGACGGGCGATGGACCGCTTCCACGGGACCATGATGTTCGTGTACACCGCGGCATTCGGAACACCGGAAGAGTACGCGGAGGTGCGCCGCCGGGTGAACCAGGCACATGAGCCGGTTCACGCACCAGCGAGCGAGGGCCAGCCCGCCTACAGCGCGTTCGACGTCTCCCTCCAGCTCTGGGTCGCCGCGACGCTCCACCACACGATGATCGACCTCCACGAGCGCGTTTTCGATCCGCTCGCCCCGGCGGAGCGGGAGCAGGTCTACCAGCGATTCCGCTCACGCGACCGGATGCTGCAGGCGCATCCCGGCGCGTGGCCGCAGGATTCAGCGGCCTTCGACGCGTATTGGGCGGAGTCGCTCGGCAGGCTCCAAGTGTCCGACGACGCCCGGGCCGTCGCACACCAGCTGCTCTCCCTGAGCGATGTCCCGGCCTAGTTGCGGCTGGCCCTGCCTGCCACACGTCTCTTGACGACAGGGCTGCTCCCGGCGGAGGTCCGCCAACAGTTCGGCCTGCCGTGGGACGCGCGTCGGGAGCGCCGCTTCCAGCGCCAGCTGCGGTGGATCGCGGTGGTCTACCCGCTCCTGCCCACCTGGCTCCGCCACCGCCCCCGCGACCTCTTCCTGCGGCGGTTGCGGGAGTCGATGGCGAGCGCGTCGAACTCGGGAGCCCGGCCCGGCCGGCAAACGGACCGGGTGCGCGGCGGCAGCACCGGGAGAACCGAGAGCGGCGAGAGCGCCGGCAGCGGCGACAAGACCGGCGCGATGAACGGCGACAGGAACGCCGGCGGCAAGGCGGTCGGCAGCCGCCCCGGCACAGACACACGACCTGGAACAGGCACCGGAACCAGCGGCTTGAACAGGAGCGGCTCCCCGAAGCCGGACCGCTAAGCCAGAGCCCCGGACACGGCGCGGAGACCGGCCTCACCCCTCCAGACCCGTCCAAACGACCTCACAGTTTGTCGATCGGGGCGATCTTGATGAGGAGTTTCTTCGCGCCCGCCTTCTCGAACTGGACGTGTGCGATGCGCTTCGCGCCCTCGCCGGTCACGGTCGTCACGCGGCCCTCGCCGAAGTCGGAGTGACGGATGCGATCGCCCGACGCAAGCTCAAGGTCGCCATTGTCGCGGACCTTGCCGGTGACCCGGTTCGGCCACTCCGCTTTCGGCCGCTCCGGGATGCCCGAACCGCCGACCGGGAAACTCTCGTTCCAGCGCCCGGCCGTGCCCCCGGAGCCGAGCCCCGGACAGCGCGCGTTGAGCGCACGCGACTGCGACCCGCCACGGCCGTTCGCCGCGCCAAGAGACTGCCGCCAGTCGATCAGATCGGAGGGGATCTCTTGCAGGTATCGACTCGGCATCGCCACGGCGGTCTCGCCGAACTGTGCGCGCGTCATCGCCAGCGACAAAAACAAGCGCTTCTTCGCACGGGTGATTCCCACGTAGAACAAGCGCCGCTCCTCCGCCGGGCCACCCGGCTCGTTCGCAGACATCCGGTGGGGAAGCAGATCCTCCTCGATTCCGGTGAGGAACACGGCATCGTATTCGAGGCCCTTGGCGGTGTGCAGCGTCATGAGCGAAACGGACCCGCTGGAGTCGTCGATCTCATCGGCGGCGGCGACGAGCGAGACCTCGGTGAGGAAGTCCACCAGCGTGCCGTCCGGGTTGTTCCGCGCGAACTCGCGCGTCACTGCCACCAGTTCCTCCACGTTCTCCGCACGCGCCTCATCCTGTGGATCACGGCTGTTGCGCAGCACCTCCAGATACCCGCTGCCGTCGAGCAGGAACATCAGGGTGTCCGCGACGGCCGCCGCGCCCGCTGGGTTCGCCGGGTCCGCCTTCGCGGTCGCCTCGTCCAGCAGGCCGGACAGCTGCACGATCGCGGCCGTGACCTTCGGACCGAGACCGAGGGAGCCCGCGTCGCGCATCGCGTCCCGGAAGGTGACACCGTTGTCGACGGCGTAGCTGGCGAGCTGCGTCTCCGTCGCGGGGCCGATACCGCGTTTCGGGGTGTTCAGGATGCGGCGGAGCGCGAGCATATCGGCCGGGTTGGCGACCGTGATGAGGTACGCCATCGCATCCTTGATCTCGGCGCGCTCGTAGAACTTGGTGCCACCCATCACCTTGTAGGGCAGGGCGGACCGGATGAAGATCTCCTCCAGCGCCCGGGTCTGCGCGTTCGTCCGGTAGAAGACGGCGATGTCCTTGTAGTCCATGCCGTCCGAGTGCAGTTTCTCGATCTCGTCCGCGACGAACTGCGCCTCGTCGTGGCCGGAGTAGCCGGTGTAGCCGACGATCTTCTCGCCGTCGCCGACCGCCGTCCAGAGCTTCTTGTCCTTGCGATCGAAGTTGTTGGCGATCACGGCGTTGGCCGCGCTCAGGATGTTCTGCGTCGATCGGTAGTTCTGTTCGAGCAGGACGACCTTCGCTCCCGGGAAGTCCCTCTCGAACTCCACGATATTGCGGATGTCCGCACCGCGGAAGGCGTAGATGGACTGGTCGGAGTCGCCGACGACGGTGAGCGACGCGCTCGGGACGACGCCCACGGCGTCGCGCAGCTTGCCGATGTTGCGGCCGTACGACTCCAGCTCGTCAGCGATGTCCGGAGCGATCGGCATGGTCAGCTCACGGATGAGCGCGTACTGCGCGTGATTCGTGTCCTGGTACTCGTCGACCAGGATGTGACGGAACCGCGACTGATAGAGCGCGGCGACCTTCGGGAACGCTCGGAAGAGGTACACCGTCTCGGCGATCAGATCATCGAAGTCGAACGCGTTCGCGCGGCGGAGCTCGCGGGTGTACTGACGGAAGATCTCGACGAACATGACCTCCTTCGGATCGCTCAGATTGGTCGAGCGCGCGAAGGCCTCGATGTCCGTCAACTCGTTCTTGAGCTTCGAGATGCGGCCGCCTGTCGCAGCGACCGTGAAGCCGAGCGTGTCCGCGTCCAGCTCCTTGACGATCCGCTTGAGCAGGGCTCGGCTGTCGCCCGAGTCGTAGATGGTGAAGCTCTGGGTCTTGCCGATGGTCTCGGCCTCGCGGCGCAGGATGCGCACGCACGCCGAGTGGAACGTGGAGATCCACATCCCCTGCGCTCGCCCGCCGAGCAGCTGCTCGACGCGCTCGCGCATCTCGTTCGCCGCTTTGTTGGTGAACGTGATCGCGAGGATCTCGCTCGGCCACGCCTCCCGGCTCTCGATCAGGCCGGCGATGCGCCGGGTGAGGACGCTCGTCTTGCCGGAACCCGCTCCCGCGACGATGAGCAGCGCCTGCCCGCGGTACTCCGCCGCGATGCGCTGCTGAGGGTTCAGCCCGTCGAACAGCCGCTGGCTCGCATTCCGCCAGTCTGCGCCCGGGGCCCCGTCCGCGCGGCCGCTGCGAGCGCCCCCGCTGTCGGAGCGCTGTCCGTCGCTTCCCAACGGTCCGGCGCTCGCGACACCCGCTGCGGCGGCCACCGCATCGGACGCACCGGTGTCGGCGGCGGTCCGGCGCTCGCCCTCCCACCCGTCCAGAATGATCGGAACGGTGGAGGGGGAAGGGACGTCGGGGAGGCTCGTCATATCGCTGACGATATTAGCCGTCTCCACCGTCATTCCCGCCGGGAGGCGTCGCTCCGGGTCACCGTCCGTCGCTAACGGCGACAGCGAGGTCGGGATGATCGGCGAAGACCCCGTCCACACCCGACCGCAACAGGACGGTGTACAGCCGTCGCCAGTCGCCCCACTCGTCGGCCCGGCCCGCGGAACGGTTCGGGCAGCATGCTGTTCTCCGGCCGCAGCGTCCAGCAGTAGACCGAGAGGTCCGCCAAGTGTGCGAGGTCGACCAGATCGGAGGTGACCGAGCCGATGTCGGTCCCGCCCTCGTCCTCCCCGAACAGCCCGAGAGAGACAGAACCGGCGCGGAGGATGAGCTCGGTGCCGACGCTGATCCCGTCGACCCGCTCGGCCGCGGCAGGAGCGCTGCTCAGCGCGTAGAGACCGCGCAGGGTGAGGTCGCTGGAATAGCCGGGCGCGTCCGTCCCCAGCGCCGCGACGCGATCGGCCGGAGCGCCGTCGGACTCGACGAGGTAGACCCGCTTGCCGCGGAAACCGCGCTCGTACAGCCGGGTCAGCACCGTGCGCTCGAAGCTCTCCACGATGAGCCCCGGATGCTCCGACCATCCGGCGGCGGCCAGCTCGGTGACGAGCAGCTCGTCCAGCGGGAGCCCGGCCGCCTCAAAATAAGTGGCGTGCTTGAGCTCGGCGACCATCCCGAGCTGACGCCCCGCGGCGACGGAGGCGCGGTCGATGAGGTCGAGCAGGTCGGCGAGCCGCAGCAGCGGATATCGGTCGTCGAAGGTCGCGCTCCCCTGCCGGAGCGACGGAATACGCTCACGCGACCGCAGTCCCGAGAGCTCCACCCAGGTGAAGTCCTCGGCGAACCAGCCGGTGAGCGGGACGCCATCGACCTCCTTGGTGGTCCGGCGTGCAGCGAACTCGGAATGCTCGGCGACGTTCGTGGTGCCCGAGAGCTCGTTCTCGTGCCGGAGGACCAGAACCCCGTCCCGCGTCGCGACGATATCGGGTTCGACCGCGTCCGCGCCCAGCTCGAAAGCCAGTTCGTAGGCGGCCGCGGTGTGCTCCGGCCGATACCCTGGCGCGCCGCGGTGGCCGATGACGAGGGGGCTCCGGTGGGCAGACATGTGGCGATCCTAGACTGCCGGCAGGGGCTGTCCCGGCAGCGCTCCCGATGACAAAAACGTGCCGTGTCCGCATCCGGTCTCTGGCGCGAACCCGCTTCGCTGCTCCCCTTGCGCTGGGGCGCCTACCGCCCGCGGCTCGTCGCCGGCATCGCGATGATCATGACCGGCTCCGCATGCGTCCTCGCCACGACGGCCTACAGTCTGCCCTTCCTCCTGGCAGGCTCCCTCCTCCAGCTCGCCGGCTGGGCTGTTCTCCCCGCCACCCTCGGACGCCGCGTGGCCGTCCCGCTCCCCGTGCTCAGGTTCAGTTGGCTGATGCTCGGAGGGGCCCAGTTCGCGTGGTGCTATGCCGTTCCGCTCGCAGCGTGGCTGCTGGTGCGGATACGGCCTCTGCCGTCATACGCGGCCCTCGCGGTGCCGGTGGCGACGAGTCTCGTCCTGCCGCTTGTCGTGAGCCACTACGGACAAGGCTGGATCATCATCCTGACGATGTCGCTGGCTGTCATCGGCGCGGCCTGGCTGGCCCGTCTCATCTCGCGCGAGGCCGATTCATGGCAATCTGCCAGACCTCACAGAAAATAACAAGCTAAGTTTAACGGACAAAGGTCCTGAACGATCCCCCCGAGCAAGCGAGGAATGCATGGCACTCACAAATCCGGCCTTCTCGAACAACCCGGCTTTCAGCACCAACGGCACGGCCGCAGCGACCGCGACCGCCGGAGGGGCGAACGCCGAGAACCTCGAGCAGCTGTACCAGGCTCCGTCCGCGACGGCCCTCGACACCGACCGCATGACCGTCGAGGATACGATTCACAAGACGGCCGCCTCGTTCGGCCTGCTGGTGGTGGGAGCGGTCGTCGGCTGGCTGGTTCCCGCTCTGGCGCTGCCGGCCGCTCTGATCGGATTCGTGCTCGCGCTCGTCAACATCTTCAAGAAGAAGCCGTCGCCCGCGCTCATCCTCAGCTACGCCGGCGTGCAGGGCGTCTTCGTCGGCGCGATCTCGATGATCTTCGAGACGGCCTTGCCGGGCATCGTCGTTCAGGCGGTCATCGGAACGATCGCGGTGGTCGGCGTGACGCTCGCGCTCTTCGCCTCGGGCAAGATCCGCGCATCGAAGAAGGCGACCAAGGTCTTCATGATCGCGATGTTCGGGTACCTGGCCTACTCGCTCATCAACGTCGTACTGATGTGGACCGGTGTCACGAACAGCGCCTTCGGCCTGAGCACCGACGTCAGGCTCTTCGGCATCCCGCTCGGCGTCCTCCTCGGTGTCGTCGTCGTCATCATGGGCGCCTACTCGCTCGTGCTCGACTTCGACTTCATCCAGCGCGGCGTCCGGAACCGTGCCCCGCGCGTCTACGGCTGGTCCGGCGCGTTCGGCATCATGGTCACGGTCATCTGGCTGTACCTGGAGATCCTGCGGCTCCTCGCGATCTCGCGCAATTAGACGCCGCGACCACGCACGAAGGCCCGGAACGCTTCTACAGCGTCCCGGGCCTTCGTGCGTGAGAGCCTCACCTCAGCGGGAGGTCACTCCCACTCGATCGTTCCCGGCGGCTTCGATGTGACGTCGAGGACCACGCGGTTGACCCCTTCCACCTCGTTGGTGATGCGGTTGGAGATCTTCGCGAGCAGATGGTAGGGCAGGCGGGTCCAGTCAGCGGTCATCGCGTCCTCGCTGGAAACGGGGCGCAGCACGATCGGGTGGCCGTAAGTGCGGCCGTCGCCCTGCACGCCCACCGAGCGCACGTCCGCCAGCAGCACGACGGGGCACTGCCAGATCTCACTGTCGAGACCGGCAGCGGTCAGCTCGGCGCGAACGATGGCGTCTGCGTCGCGCAGCAGGTCGAGACGCTCGCGTGTCACATCGCCCACGATGCGAATGCCCAGCCCCGGCCCGGGGAAGGGCTGGCGGCCGACAATGACCTCGGGCAGGCCGAGCTCGCGGCCGATGGCGCGGACCTCGTCTTTGAAGAGCGTACACAGCGGCTCCACGAGCTCGAACTGCAAGTCCTCCGGCAGGCCGCTCACGTTGTGGTGGCTCTTGATGTTCGCGGTTCCCGCGCCGCCGCCCGACTCCACGACATCCGGATAGAGCGTGCCCTGCACGAGGAAGCGGATCGGGTCGCCTTCGCTCGCGGCTTCGGCGACGAGGTCGGCCTGAGCCCGCTCGAAAACGCGGATAAACTCGCGGCCGATGATCTTGCGCTTGGCCTCGGGGTCGCTCACGCTCTCCAGTGCGGCGAGGAACTGCTCCTCCGCGTCCACCGTGATGAGCCGGACCCCGGTCGCCGAAACGTAGTCCTCCTGGACCTGCCGCGCCTCGTCCCGGCGGAGGAGGCCGTGATCCACGAAAACGCACACGAGCTGGTCGCCGATGGCTTTGTGGACGAGCGCGGCGGCGACCGCGGAGTCCACTCCGCCGGACAGGGCGCACAGCACGCGGCCGGAGCCGACCTGGGCGCGGATCGCGGCGACCTGATCGGCGATGACATTGCCGGAGTTCCAGTCGGCCGGGATGCCCGCAGCACGGTGCAGGAAGTTCTCGAGCACCGCCTGGCCGTGCTCCGAGTGCTTGACCTCGGGATGCCACTGGACGCCGTAGAGCTTCCGCCCGTCGTTCGCGAACGCGGCGATCGGGGTGTCGTCCGTGGAGGCGAGGACGTCGAAGCCCTCGGGCGCTTTGGCGACCGAGTCGCCGTGCGACATCCACACAGTCTGATCGCCGGGCTGGCCGTCCAGCAAAAAGCCCGCTCCGCCCCGGGCGCCCGCGGAGACACGCACCGCCGTGGAACCGTACTCTCGGTGGCCGGTCTTCGCGACCTCGCCGCCGAGCGCGACCGCCATGACCTGAAAGCCATAGCAGATGCCGAGCACCGGAACGCCGAGCTCGAAAATGCCCTCGTCCAGACGAGGCGCGCCCTCCTCGTAGACGCTGGACGGCCCGCCGGAGAGGATGATGCCCGCAGGGCGTTTGGCCGCGATGTCGGCAGCAGTGACGGTGTGCGGCACGATCTCGGAGTAGACGTTCGCCTCGCGCACGCGGCGGGCGATCAGCTGCGCGTACTGCGCACCGAAGTCGATGACGAGGAGGGGGCCGCTCGGGTTCGCCGAACCAGCGGCCTCCCCACGGTCCGAGAGTGCGGATTCGGTGCTAATTTGTCGCCTCCACGAGGTTCGCGGCCTCGCGGCCGGCCAGATAGGTCTTGACCTGCTTGGTTATGCGTGCCTCCACGAAGAACGAGAGGAACGGCACCACGCCGCCGAGTGCGATCATGACGAACTTCGTGAAGTTCCAGCGCATGAGGCTCCACAGGCGGAAGTCGGAGAAAAGGTACACGACGTACAGCCAGCCGTGCGCGATCAGGATGCCGGTGCTCAGGTCCACGCCCGTGGGCGCGACGGCGGTCTCGACCGGGACGAAGGTGAGCGCGCCGTAGTTGCTGAAAGCGAACAGCTGGTGACCGAGACCGTACTTGACGGTCATCTCCGCGCAGAGCAGAAGCAGCATGATGCCCGTGACGTAGGCGAAGACCTGGTAGAGCCGCAGGGCCCCGCGGATCTTCGGGACGTCTTCCGGTTTGGGAGCGAGGGGCATAGGGCTAGTCTACTTTCCCCGCGGCAACGGCCCCCGCGGCACCGGCCTGCGCATCCGGGTCCTGCGCATCCGGGTCCTCCGCCGCGGCGAGCCCGCGAAGCTCGTCCTCACGTTCCTTCGCGTCTTTCACGAGCCGGTACCAGAGGAAGATCGAGAAGCCCGCGAAGATGATCCACTCGGCCGCGTAGAAGACATTGAGCCAGTTGAGCTCGGTCTGGGCGATCGGCGGGGGCGAGTCGATCGCCGCAAGACCCGCGGGTGGGGTGCGATCGACCAGATAGGCCGAATACACCGCCCTGCCATCGACGCCGTGCCAGAGGTTGTAGAGCGCGCCGACACCGAGCGTGCGCATCGCGGTCGGCTTCGATTTGTCGGCGGGCGCCTCGGGCTGCTCGTCGGGCAAGATGCGGCCCACGATCGGCTGCCGGGGCGCGGGCTCTTGCGCCAGACGCCCGGCCGCCGCCTGGGCGGCGGCTTCGTCGGGCGCCCAGCCGCGGGCCACGGCGAGCGCCGCCGTCTCACCGCCGGGCAGCTCGACGGTCGCATGGCTGACGACCCAGAAGCCGCTCACGCCGTGGTTGAGCCGGTCGGAGAGGAGCTGTTCGTCGCCCGGGACGAACGTGCCGGTGACCTCCACGAGCTGGCCGACCGCCGTGTCCCGGATGGGGCCGCCGGGCTGCGCGACCCGTGGGAGGGGCAGGACGGTCTCGGTCGGCGCCTCGACCGCTTTGCCCGACTCGATCGCGCGCTCCAGCTGCCACTGGCCGAGCCCGGCAAAAACGGCGGCGAAGGCGAGCGCGAACACCAGCGCGCCGATCCAGCGAGGGCGCAGCATCGTCTGCAGGAGGGTGCTCCCTGCCGGAGACGCCGATCGGGCCGGAATGGTTTCGATGGGTCAGTCCCGCTTTCGGTCGCCGGTGGTGTCGTTCTGAGGTCCGGCCTGCTGCATGGCCTGCTCGACGAGCCGGTCGACGGCTCGGCGGGTCTCCTCCGCGGCCACCGCGGCGCTCTTCTCCTCGCGAGGCTTGTCGGAGTCGAGATCGGCGGTCGCCGCCTCGACAAGCGCGATCTCCTCGTCGAGCATCGGAGGGCGCGGCTTGCGCCGGCCGCGCCGCCGGAGTTTGCCGGTCCGCAGGACCAGCGCACCGATCCTCTCGGAGCTCGCTGCGAGCACCGGGCCGAGGACGGCCATGATGAGCACATAGAGCCCCGCGAACGGCTGGATGCGCGGGTCGAGCCCCGCGCTGATCGACAGGGTCGCGAGGATGAGCGCGAACTCTCCGCGGTTCTGCAGGATGACCGTGGTGTTGATGCCGGCCTGCGCGTCCATCCCATTGATCCACGCGACGACCTGACCGGCCAGGATGTTGAGCGCGATCGTCATCGCGACGGCGATGAGCACCGGGCCGAGCACCCCGGAGAACTTCGCCGGTTCGAGTTCGAGCCCGAAGTTGAGGAAGAAGAAGGCGGCAAACACGTCCCGGAGCGGGATGGCGATGTGCTCGATCTTGTTCCGGTGCTTCGTCGCGCCGAGCACGAGGCCGATGAGAAAAGCGCCGATCGCATCGGTCACGCCCAGGATCTCGCCGATGCCCGCGAAGAGCACGGCGAGCCCGAAGAACAGGATGGTGAACAGCTCGTCGTCTTTCGTCCGGAAGAGCCGGGAGAACACTTTCCCGCCCCACCGGGCCAGCGTGAACATCACCACGAGGAAGGCGAAGGCGATCGCCAGCTTGCCGGCCACTGGCCAGAGCGCCGTCTCCCCGCTGAGCACCACCGAGACGATCGCCAGGTAGATCGCGATGAAGATGTCCTCCACCACGGTCACGCCGAGGATCATCGGCGTCTCCCGATTGGGCAGACGGCGCAGCTCGATGAGCAGCTTCGTGACGATCGCCGAGGAGGAGGTGGCCGTCATCCCGGCGATGACCAGCGCCTCTCGCGTGCCCCAGCCGACCCAGAAGCCGAACGCGAGCCCGACGCCCATATTGATGAGGATGTAGGAGCCGCCGGAGATGATGAGCTTGCCGAAGTTGCCGAAGAACTCGTCCTGGTCGAACTCCAGCCCCAGGTTGAACAGCAGCAGGATGAGCCCGAACACCGCAATGAGCTCGATGTAGCGGCTCTCGAAGTCGAGGGGGAACCAACCGGTGTTCGGGCTCGCCAGCAGCCCGACGATCATGTAAATGGGGATCGCGGGGAGACCCACCAGCTTGCCGAGGCGTCCCAGCGCATAGGCGACGAGCAGCAGGAGGCCGAGAATGATGAGGTCTTCGCCGAGATGCATGGATCAGCCTCCGGGCGGAGCGTCGGCGGCGGCCCGGATGGCGGTCTCGCCGGTCCGGAAGAGCGCGAAGGCCTTGGCGACTTTCTCCGGTGTCCCGGCGACGACGAGGGTGTCGCCCGGGAAGACCTTGAAGTCGGGTGCGGGTGCGGGGCTGGCCGAGTCCCCGCGCACGACGGCGACGACGGTGAGTCCGACGACACCGCGATCGCCGGGAGCGCCGAGCTGCTGCCCGGCGATGTAGTCCTCGTAGTCGACGGTAAACCAGTCGATGCTGAGCCCCGGGATCTGGTCGAGCGCGTTCAGCGATTCGGTTATCTGCGTGCCGCCGAGCAGTTCGGCCAGCGTGTGCGCCTCGTCCTCGTTCAAGCGCAGCGAGACCTTCGTCGCGTCGGAGCCGTCTTCGTCGTCCGAGAACGTGATCAGGTCACTGTGCCCGGACCGGTGCGCGATCACGCCCACCTTGCCGCCGTCATCCGTCACGAAGGTGTGCAACACCCCGACCCCGGGCAGTTTGACCCGTCGAACGTCAACCATTTCCCTGTCTCCATCCGTCGCGGGCACCGGGTTCCAGCCTACCGGAGGCACGGGAGGTCCACGGAGACAGCGGCCCCCAGGGGGAGAGAGGTCAGCCACGCGGACCGGCGACGGCCGTCGCGCTCCCCGAGATCGAGGGCAGAACCCCCACCGCGGCGCTCGCTGACGCGCACCGCGGTGAGGCCGCCCGCGGAGCCGTTACGGCTTGGGTCCCTTGGGTCCCTTGGGCCTCCGGGACGCTGCGGCCGTCCGAGGCGCTTTCGCTGCGGACCCGGTCTCGGCCGCGGCGTCCACCGCCACGATGTCCGGCGCTTCGAGCCGCACACGGTCGGCGGATTCGTCGTCGGGCTGAAGCTGGCTCTCGCGTTCGGCGGCGACGCGCAGCAGGTAGGTCTGCACCTCGCGTTCTTCGCGGGCCCTGTCCCAGCCGAGCACCTTGGCCATCAGGTATGCGGCGACGGGCGCAGCCGAGGCGCCACGGTCCCAGGCTTCGATGGAGATGCGGGTGCGGCGGGCGAGGACGTCTTCGAGGTGCAGGGCGCCCTCGTGGGAGACGGCGTAGACGACCTCCGCGCCCACGTAGTCGTCGGCGCCCGGAAGAGGTTCGGCGAGCGCCGGGTCTTCGCGGATGAGCGCCAGGATATCGGCGGTCATCGTCCCATAGCGGTTGAGGAAGTGCTCGATGCGGGCGGGGTGGAGACCGCTCTCCCGCGCGATGCGGCCGCGGCTGTTCCAGGCAGCCTGGTAGCCCTCGGCTCCGACGAGCGCGATCTCCATTGTGGCACTGGCCGGGATCTTGCCGTCGAGCGCGTCCACGGCGGCGTCGATCGCGTCCTTCGCCATCACGCGGTAGGTCGTCCACTTACCACCCGCGATCACGACGAGCCCCGGCACGGAGTGCGCCACGAGGTGCTCGCGGGAGAGTTTCGAGGTCTCCTCCGACTCCCCGGCGAGCAGCGGACGCAGCCCGGCGAACACGCCCTCGACATCTTCGCGGGTCAGCGGCACGTTGAGCACCTGATTCACGTGCGCGAGCAGGTAGTCGATGTCGGCCGCGGTCGCCGCCGGGTGGGCCTTGTCGAGGTTCCAGTCGGTGTCGGTGGTGCCGATGAGCCAGTGCCGGCCCCACGGGATCACGAACAGCACGCTCTTCTCGGTGCGCAGCAGCAGACCTATCTTCGATTGGAAGCGGTCGCGCGGAACGACGAGGTGGACGCCCTTCGAGGCGCGCACCTTGAACTGGCCGCGCTCCCCCACCATCGCCTGGGTATCGTCCGTCCAGACGCCGGTCGCGTTCACGACCTGCTTGGCGCGGATCTCGAACCGTTCGTCCGTCTCCAGATCGCGCGCCCACACGCCGACGACGCGCTCGCCGACCTTGACGAAGCCCTCGACTCGGAGGCGGGTGGCGACCTGGGCGCCGTAGTGCGCCGCGGTGCGGGCGAGGGTGGCCACGTAGCGGGCGTCGTCCACCTGCGCGTCGTAGTAGGTGATGCCGCCCACCAGGGCGTTCGGCGCAAGGCTCGGGATGGCCTTCAGCACCTGGCGCCGGCTGAGGTGGCGGTGGTGCGGGACTCCCGGCGGGCGGAGACCGGTGTAGGAGAAGATGTCGTACAGCATCATCCCGGCGCCGATGTAGAGGCGCTCCCACACCCGCTTGTGCAGCGGGTACAGGAACCGCACCGGCTTCACGAGGTGCGGCGCGATCCGCTGCAGCAGCAGACCACGCTCGATGAGCGCCTCGCGCACGAGACCGAAGTCCAGCTGTTCCAGGTACCGGATGCCGCCGTGGACGAGCTTGGACGACCGGCTGGAGGTGCCCGAAGCGAAGTCACGCGCCTCCACCAGCCCCACACTCAGACCGCGGGTGACGGCGTCCACCGCGCTGCCGGCACCGACGATGCCGCCGCCGACCACCAGGATGTCGAGTTCGGATTCCTTCAGCGCCGCGATCGCGGCAGCCCGTTCGGCCGGGCCGAGTCGTGATGGAGCGGATGCCGCCGAGGACTGCGCTGAGTTGGACAGGGCTGTTGTCGCCATCGTGCTCTCCCTCCCCGGCCGCCAGGGGCCGGAACCTAGTGCGATTGGTACGGCGCGACGACCACTTCGACGCGCTGGAACTCCTTCAGATCCGAGTATCCCGTCGTCGCCATGCTGCGGCGCAATGCTCCCACGATATTCGCAGTCCCCTCGGCCACCGGTGAGGGACCGTAGAGGATCTCCTCGAGCGGGGCGACCTGCCCGACCTGGACGCGGGTGCCGCGCGGCAGATCCGGGTGGTGCGCCTCGGCGCCCCAGTGCCAGCCGCCGCCGGGCGCATCGGTGGCACGGGCGAGCGTCGAGCCGAGCATCACGGCGTCGGCCCCGCAGGCGATCGCCTTGACGATGTCACCCGAGCTGCCGAGGCCGCCGTCTGCGATGACATGCACATAGCGGCCGCCCGACTCGTCCATGTAGTCGCGGCGGGCGCCGGCGACATCGGCGACGGCGGTGGCCATCGGCGCGTGGATGCCAAGGGTCGAGCGGGTCGTGGAGGCCGCGCCGCCGCCGACGCCGACGAGCACGCCGGCCGCTCCGGTGCGCATCAGGTGCAGCGCCGCCGTGTAGGTGGCCGCGCCGCCGACGATGACCGGCACATCCAGTTCGTAGATGAACTTCTTGAGGTTCAGCGGCTCGGCATTCTTCGAGACGTGCTCGGCCGAGACGGTGGTGCCGCGGATCACGAACAGGTCGACACCAGCCTCGACGACCGTCTGATACAGCTCCTGCGTGCGCTGCGGCGAGAGAGCGCCCGCGACAGTGACGCCGCCCGCGCGGATCTCCGCCAGGCGCTTCGTCACAAGCTCGGGCTGGATGGGCGCGGAGTAGATCTCCTGCATCCGGCGGGTGGCCTCCCCCACGGGCAGCTCGCGGATCTCGGCGAGCAGCGTCTCCGGGTCCTCGTAGCGGGTCCAGAGGCCCTCGAGATCCAGCACGCCCAGACCGCCGAGCCGGCCCATCGCGACCGCCGTCGCCGGGGAGACCACCGAGTCCATCGGGGCGGCGAGGAACGGCACGGAGAACTGGTAGGCGTCGATCGTCCAGGAGACCGAGACATCCTCCGGGTCGCGGGTGCGACGGCTCGGCACCACGGCGACGTCGTCGAAGGCGTAAACGCGGCGTGCGCGCTTGGCGCGCCCGATATCGATCTCCATACTCACACGTTCAGTCTAGACACCCGAGGTGCGGAACTCGCGGCGGCGGGCGAGGCCGTCGTTCCCGGCGAGAGGGGATCGCGAGGCGGCGAGAGGATCGTCCCCAGCGCCGCCGTGAGTGCGTCGCGTGCCTCCGCGTCGCCGATCGTCGCGGCGCAGTCACCGGGCTGGGCACCGTAGTCGCCGAACTGCGCGTGGTCCATCCCGGGGATCTCCACGAAGGCCGCGTCCGGCGGGAGCAGATGCGCGGCGGCAGCGATCTTCCCCGGCGTGCTGAGGCAGTCATTCGCGCCGCCGAGGGAGAGGACGCGCAGGGAGGTCGCCGAGACATCGTTCGCGCAGTAGCTGCCGAAGAGGACGAGTCCCTCCACCCCGGGCGTGTCCGCGAGCTGGCAGACGCGCACCCCGCCGAGCGAGTGCCCGCCGACATACCAGCGGCTCACCCCCGGAGCCGCCGACGTGAAAGCGGAGAGGGGGCGCTGGTCGAAGAGGGCGAGGTTCAGCGCCGGTTTGGCGATGACCACCGTGACGCCCGCCTCCGCTACGACGCCGGAAAGCTTGAAGAGGTACGCATACGGATCGACACGGGCGCCGGGGATGAACACGAGTCCGGTTCCCGATGGCGCACCGGCCGGGCTGAGGACGACCGAGCCGCCGGCGTCCCGGACGCTCACCGCCGGGTCGCGCCACACCTCCAGCGCCGCCTGGCGCGTGCCTATCATCGGGATGAACACCCAGGCGAGGAAGCCGACGACGATGAGCGCGACGACGGTCGCCAGGGCGATGAGGACGTGTGTCAGGCACTTCAGGGGATACGATGTCCGCATCCCACCAGCGTAGAGGCCGCCGCTCCCGGGACGGGAACGGCGACCTCTGGACGCACGCGGTGTCAGCGCCGGTAGTTCGGGGCCTCCACGACCATCTGAATGTCGTGCGGGTGCGACTCTTTCAGCCCGGCCGCGGTGATGCGGACGAACCGGCCGCGCTCCTTGAGCTCCGGGATGCTGCGCGCGCCGACGTAGAACATCGACTGCCGCAGGCCGCCGACCAGCTGGTAGGCGACCGCGCCGAGCGGACCGCGGAACGGGACCTGCCCCTCGATGCCCTCGGCGATCAGCTGCTCGTCGCCCGGTACGTCCGCCTGGAAGTAGCGATCGCGCGAGTACGAGGTCTTCTTGCCGCGCGTCTGCAACGCACCGAGAGACCCCATCCCGCGGTAGTTCTTGAACTGCTTGCCGCCAACGAAGACCAGATCGCCCGGGGACTCGGAGGTTCCCGCCAGCAGGGAGCCGAGCATCACACTGTCCGCGCCGGCCACGAGGGCCTTCGCGATGTCCCCCGAGTACTGGAGCCCGCCGTCTGCGATGACCGGGACACCGGCCTCTCGTGCCGCCCTCGACGCCTCATAGACCGCTGTCACCTGCGGGACGCCGACCCCCGCAACCACGCGGGTGGTGCAGATGGAGCCGGGGCCGACGCCGACCTTGATCGCATCCGCCCCCGCGTCCACGAGGGCTTGCGCCCCCGAACGGGTCGCCACATTGCCGCCGATGACATCGACGTGCGCGGCTCGCGGCTCGCTCTTGAGCCGGCGGACCATGTCGAGCACCCCGGCGGAGTCGCCATTCGCCGTGTCCACCACGATCACGTCCACATCGGCGTCGACGAGGGTCATAGCGCGTTCCCACGCATCGCCGAAGAAGCCGATCGCAGCGCCGATGCGCAGGCGGCCATCGTCGTCCTTGGTGGCGTTGGGGTACTTCTCGCTCTTGTCGAAGTCTTTGACGGTGATGAGGCCGCGGAGCTTGCCGTCGGCGTCCACAAGCGGGAGCTTCTCGATCTTGCGCTCGGCGAAGATAGCGACCGCAGCGTCCGGGTCGATGCCCACCGGCGCGGTGATCAGCGGCTGGCGGGTCATCACCTCGCGCACCAGAGCGGTCGCGCGTTCGGACGGCGACACGAACCGCATGTCGCGATTGGTGACGATGCCCACGAGCGTGCCATCGCCCTCCACGACGGGGAGGCCGGAGACGCGGAACTGGCCGCAGAGCTGGTCGACCTCCTCGACCGTCGCCTCGGGGGTGATAGTCACAGGGTTGGTGATCATGCCCGACTCGGAGCGTTTAACCTTGTCGACCTGGGTCGCCTGATCGTCGATCGAGAGATTGCGGTGGATGATGCCGATGCCGCCGTGACGCGCCATCGCCACGCCCATCCGCGCCTCGGTCACCGTGTCCATCGCGCTGGACAGCAGGGGGGAGGCCATGCGGACCCGCCTGGTCAAGAACGTCGACGTGTCCGCCTCGCTCGGGATGACGTCGGTGTGCCCGGGAAGGAGCATGACATCGTCGTAGGTCAAACCGATGAAGCCGAACGGATCCGCCTGATCCATTTCACCCCTATTCCGTGCTGCGCGAGAGTGGATGTCTCATCGTAACGTCAGAAGCTGGGCGAAGATTCCGGGTCGCAGTCCCAGCTCACCCGATCGTCGCGCTGCCCAGCGCGGCCTGCCGGCGGCTCTAGCTTACAGCGACGAAGAGCATCGGCGAGAATGCGATGACGTGACGCTGGCGGGGATCGATGTCACGGTTCCGGTGGATGCGGTGGACGGGATCACGGTGGTGGGTGCGGCCGGAACGGTATCGCTTGGTCTGCCTTTCGCGGAACGCGCTGAGGACGCTGTCGCCGCCCTCGGGCTGGGCGGCTGTCAGTATCTGAGCGCTGAGGAATTCGACAAATACAGCCCTAGCCAGCTTGATCTTCTAACGCTCACGAAGGCTGAGAGGAGTCCTGACTCCAGGCGATGTCGTTCCATCCCTCTACATTCACCGGTATGGGCCCGGCAGCATCAATGGCACTTGTCACTTCAGTGGACTTCACTCTGAAGTACTCTGCTATGTCTTTCGTTGTCGAAGCAGATCATGCCCAATTCGGCTAGCAAGAAAAGCGCCAGGGACCAATGCGCTGCTGATATGAGAAGTCCGACACCAACTGCGCTCACCCGTTGACAATGTCGGTCGAAGCCCCAAGCCAGTTGTCGGCTTCATGACGAATGTTCAGAGAGATCGTCCGCGTCAACAAGCAAATAGGCATTGTCCCGGGGACGGCGAAGGCCCGGATACGCGGAGCATCCGGGCCTTCGCGACGAGAGACGAACGTCAGCGCACGACGACCGCGAGAACGTCGCGAGCCGAGAGGACGAGGTAGTCCTGGCCACCGAACTTGACCTCGGTTCCGCCGTACTTGGAGTATATCACCTTGTCGCCGACAGCGACATCGAGCGGAACGCGGTTGCCGTTGTCGTCGATGCGGCCGGGGCCCACAGCCTCGACCACGCCTTCCTGTGGCTTCTCCTTGGCGGTGTCGGGGATGACCAGACCGGAGGCAGTGGTCTGCTCAGCCTCGACCTGCTTGATGACGATGCGATCTTCGAGCGGCTTGATGGAGACCGACACGGTTGACCTCTTTCTTGTACATAAGGCTTGGGTTAGCAACCTCATGATGAGAGTGCTAACGACGAGTCTAGAGGGTGGGTTAGCAGTCACGCAACGTAAGTGCCAAACGGTAGCGTAAGGGCTATGGACCGGTCCGAACTCGTCGAGCTGCTGAGCGCCGAAGGGCTGCGGCTGCTTGATGCCCTCCCACCCGCCCGGTCCGAGGAGAACGTGCTACGGACGGTCACCGCCCTCCGCAGAGCCGGCCACTCCCCCGGGCTCGTCGCGGCCGTGCTGACGCAGGGGAAGCTGCGCCGGAAGGCCGCGGCCAAATTCGGCGAGTTCGCAGACAGGATGCTGTTCACCGAAGCCGGGCTGGAGCAGGCGACCCGTCTGCCGGTCGCGGCTCAGCACGCCGGACGGTTCCGCGCGGCGGGCCTCGACACGGTGGCAGACCTCGGCTGCGGGATTGGCGGCGACGCTCTCGCGATCGCGGGCTTGGAGATCGAGGTCACGGCGGTCGAGGCCGACGAGGTGACCGCCGCCATCGCCGCTTTCAACTTAGCTCCCTTCCCGTCCGCAACCGTTCAGCACGGCCGCGCCGAAGACGCCGACCTGCGCGGCGCCGGCGCGGTCTACCTCGACCCCGCCCGGCGGACGGCCGGGCACACGCAGACCGAACGACTGACAGACCCCGGCGACTACACGCCGTCGCTGGGGTTCGCGTACGAACTGGCGACCGTGCGCCCGGTCGGGCTGAAACTCGGACCGGGGTTCGATCGCGACCGCATCCCCTCGGCGGCAGAGGCGCAGTGGGTGTCCGCCGACGGCCAGGCGGTCGAGCTGGGACTGTGGTTCGGCGCGCTGGCCCGCCCCGGCATCCGGCGAGCGGCGCTCGTGCTGCGCGGCGGTAAGACACACGAACTGACCGCGGCGGCCGATAGCGAGGACGCCGAGACGGGCGACCTGAGCGAGTACCTCTACGAACCGGACGGCGCGGTCATCCGAGCCCGACTCATCGGGGACGTGGCGCGGAACCTGGGCGGCCGGATGCTCGCCGAGGGCATCGCCTACATCACCGGCGACGCGCGGCACGAGACCCCGTTCGCCGCCGGGTTCCGCATCCGGGAGCAGCTGCCCTACGCGGAACGCGACCTCAAACGCGCGCTCCGGAAGCGGGAGATCGGGACCCTCGAAATCAAGAAGCGCGGCGTGGACGTGGACCCCGCCGCGCTCCGGAAGCGGCTCGGACTCGCGGGCGAACGCTCGGCGACCCTGGTCCTCACCAGGATCGCCGGGCGACACACAGCGCTGCTGGCCGAGCGGCTCTGAACACCCGCTGGCCGGGGCTCAGTACGTGCTGTAGCTGGCCGATATGCTCGCGAAGAAGAGGGCGAGGGTGATCCAGAAGATGATCGCGATAAACACCGAAACGAAGCCCAGGATGATGCCCGTCAGCCAGAAGCCGCGAGCCTGGGGCTCCTTGCTGCGGCCGAGGAAACCGAGCACGATCCCGGCGACCCCGAACAGGGCTCCGACGCCCCAGGCGAACGTGAGCACGATGCCGCCGATGCCGCCGACGAGCGACAGGATGCTGAGGATCGGCGATTTGGCGGCGGGCGCGCCGTAGGGCTGCGCGTAGCCGGGGGCGGGCTGGCCGTACGGCTGCTGCGGGTAGCCCGGAGCCGGCGGCGAGACCGGCGCGCCGGCCGGGGGGACCGGCGGGGCCGGCGGAGCCGCGGCGGGCGGGACGGCCCCCTCGGTCACGCCGGGCTCGGTCGGTCCGGCGGGTGCGTTCGGGTCGGTCATGGTTGCCCATCTCCTTGCGTCTAACGTCTAGCTGAGAAAATGCTGTACACATCAATGCTCGCAGTGCAGCACCGGTGTGTCAACGGACCGCCCGGCGCGTCTGGGTCAACGCGCATCTGGGCCAGCGTCTCAAACCACGTGGACATCGGTGACCGGCAGCGTCGAGTCGGCCCCGAAACCAAGCCCGCTCGGCTCATGCCCGGCCATGATGAGCTGCGCGCCGAGGGCGGCGATCATCGCGCCGTTGTCGGTGCAGAGCGAGAGCGCGGGGATGCGCAGCTCCACCCCCGCTGCCGCGGCCCGCTCCGCCGCGAGCTGCCGCACACGCGCGTTGGCCACGACGCCGCCGCCGAGCAGCAGGCGGGGGACGCCATGGTCGAGGCACGCGGCGATGGCCTTCGTGAGCAGCACATCCGCCACCGCCTCGCGGAAAGACGCGGCGACGTCGGCGACAGGGACCTCCTCTCCGGCGTCCTGCCGCTTCTCGACCCAGCGCGCGACGGCGGTCTTCACCCCCGAGAAGGAGAAGTCGTAGCGGTGCCGTTCGAGGTCCTGCGGCTTCGTGAGCCCGCGTGGAAACCGGATGGCGCGGGGATCGCCCGCGGCGGCGACGCGGTCGATCTGCGGTCCACCCGGGTAGGGCAGACCCAGGAGGCGGGCGACCTTGTCGAACGCCTCCCCCGCCGCGTCGTCGATCGTCTCGCCCAGCAGCTCGACATCGGAGACGAGGTCGCGCACGAGCAGCAGCGAGGTGTGCCCGCCGGAGACCAGCAACGCGACAGTCGGCAGCTCCACGGGATGCCCGGGCCCGCCGTCCGCGTCCAGCAGATCGGCGCCGACATGGCCGACGAGGTGGTTCACGGCGTACAGCGGTTTGCCGAGGGAGAGCGCGAGCGCCTTCGCAGCGCCGACGCCGACCATGAGCGCCCCGGAGAGACCCGGTCCGCTCGTCACGGCCACGGCGTCCACGGCGGCCAGGTCGATGCCAGCGTCGGCCACAGCGGTCCGGAGCGCCGGGGTCAGCGCTTCGAGGTGGGCGCGGGCCGCGACCTCGGGCACGACCCCGCCGTAGCGCGCGTGCTCCTCCATCGAGGAGGCGATCACATTGGCGAGCATCGTGGTGCCGCGGACGATGCCGATGCCGGTCTCGTCGCAGGACGTCTCGATGCCGAGGACGAGAGGGCCCTCCTCCGTCGATGCTGTGCGGTTCATGCCGGGGTGGTCTCCGTGCTCGGGACGGTCAGCCGCATCACGATGGCGTCCACCCCGTCCGGCTGGTAGTACTGCGGACACACGCCCATCTCCTCGAAGCCGAGCTGACGATAGAGGGATCGCGCGCCGGGATTGTCGGCCCGGACCTTGAGGAACACCTCGCGTGCGCCGCGCTTCCGCGCCTCGCCGACCAGGGCCAGCAGGAGCGTGCGGCCGAGGCCGCGCCGGCGGGCGTGGGGCGCCACCGCGACAGTCTGGATGTCGCCCTCGCCCGAGCCGCGCGGCGCGAGCAGCCCAGCGTAGGCGTCGATGCGGGCGGGCTCACCGGGCGGGAAGGCGACGAGGTAGTGCCTGTGCTCGCCGGTCACCTCCGCGAGCATGGTGTACTCGGACCACGCATCGGAGACGAAGATGCCGCGCTCCACCTCCATGATCGCCGGCACATCCTCCGCACCGGCGCGACGCAGCTGCCAGGTCACGCGGTCACCCGCTTCAGGACCGCGGACGGGGTGACATCGGGCGAGCGGAGATAGAGGGGCTCATCGGCGTCGAAGGGGAGACCGGCGGCGAAGCGCAGCTCCGCCAGCGTGCCGAGACGGCCGGCCGAGACGGCCTCGGCGTCGAACCGCGAGACCCCGGGATGAGGGAGCGCGTCGGGTTTGTCGAGCCCCGGGCCGTCGAAGCGCACCGGGAGCCCGGACGCCTCCACGCCGGAATACGCCGTCCAGTAGCGCTCGCGGCGGCGCGCGTCGGTGACCACGAGCAGCGGTCCCTCGTGACCGGCGCCGTACCGCTCGAAGGCCACCGCGTCGTGGCTGACGACGGGGAGGAGCGGCCGGCCGAGGCCGAAGGCGAACGCTTGAGCCGCGGCGATGCCGACCCGGAGGCCGGTGAACGGCCCGGGCCCCATGCCGGCGACGACGCCGGAGAGCGCGGCCGGAGCGACGCCCGCGGCGTCCAGCGCAGCCGAGACGAGAACGCCGATGACCTCGGCGTGCCGCCTGGTGTCGGTCTCCATGACGTCGGCGAGCACGCCGCCGTCCCGATCGACCACCGCGACGCTCGTGCCGGCGGAGGTGTCGATGGCGAGGAGCATAGGACCAGCCTAGGCGGGATCGGACCAGCGCGGACCGAATCCGGTCAGGGTGACGGTGCGCGGTTCGTCGGCGTCCAGCGCGGGGTCGCCGCCGCCCGGCGCGGCCGCGCGCGCGCCGGTGGGCCGCTCGATGACGACCTCCAGCCACGACTCGGCCACACCGTCCAGCATCCCGCTCCCCCACTCGACCACCACGATCGAGTGGACGAAGTCGAGGTCGAGATCGTCCAGTTCCAGGGCGCTGCCGAGCCGGTAGGCGTCGACATGCACGAGCGGCGCGCCGCCGACGAGGCTCGGGTGGGTTCGGGCGAGCACGAAAGTGGGGCTCGTCACCGGCCCGCGCACGCCCAGGCCCTCACCGAGGCCGCGGGTGAGGGTCGTCTTGCCGGCGCCGAGCGGCCCGGTGAGCACGACGAGGTCGCCCGCACGCAGCGTCCCGGCGAGTTCACGACCGAGCTCGTGCATGGCCGCGCTGGTAGGGACGACGCGAGGGCCCCGCACACGACCGCTCACGCCGGGCCGCCGCGGAAGGTGCGGCGGAGCCGTCCGCCCAGGCGCGTGACGATCTCGTAGTTGATCGTTTCGGCGGCCGCCGCCCAGTCGTCCGCACCGGGGACGCCGCGGGCCGGATCGCCGAACAGAACGACCTCATCGCCGACGGCCACCGGCGCGTCGCCGACATCCACGACGAACTGGTCCATCGCGATGCGCCCGGAGACGCGGAAACGCTCGCCGCCGATCGACACCGGGCCGAGGTTGGACGCGTGACGCGGAAGGCCGTCGCCGTAGCCGACGGGCACAAGCGCGAGCGTCGTCTCGCGTTCGGTGCGGTACGTGTAGTCGTAGGAAACGCCCTTCCCGGCGGGAACGCGGCGGACGGCGGCGACGCGCGCCCGCAGCGTCAGCGCGGGGCGCAGCCCGAGCTCGGTGGCGGAGGCGGCGCCGAAAGGGCTGAGGCCGTAGATCGCGAGCCCGAGCCGGACCAGGGTGAACCGCGCCTCCGGCAGGCTGATCGCAGCCGCGCTCGCAGCGATGTGCCGCAGCTCCGGCGCGAGTCCAGCGGCCTCGGCGCGGGCGAGCCCGCGCTCGTAGGCTGCGATGGCGGCGCGGTCCTCCGCAGGCGAAGCGTTGGAGAGGTGGCTGAAGACGCCGCGGACCACGATCCGCCCGCTCCTCTCGAGTTCGTGCGCGCGGGCGAACACAGCCTCCCACTGCTCCTCGGGGAGGCCGTTGCGGCTGAGCCCCGTCTCCAGCTTGAGCTGGACGAAGGCCGGGCTGCCGCCACCGGCCGCTGCCGCGGCCTCCAGGTGGGCGAGGGAGGAGACCCCAATATCCACTCCGGCCGCGATGGCCGCGACGAAGTCCTCGTCCGGGTCGTGGAGCCACGCGAGCAGGGGCGCTTCGATCCCGGCGGCCCGCAGCTGCGACGCCTCGGAGAGATCGGCCACGCCGAGCCAGTCCGCGCCCCCGGCGAGCGCGGCGCAAGCGGACTCGACGGCCCCGTGGCCGTAGGCGTCCGCCTTCACGACCGCCATCAGGTGCGGGGTCCCGGCCCGTTCGCGCAGGCGCACGACATTCGCGCTCACCGCGTCGAGGTCGACGACGAGCTCGCGGAAGGGAGCGCTCACGAGTCCCGCTCCAGCACCACGAACGCTGTTGCGATCCCGGCATCGTGCGACATCGACACATGGATGTGCGCGATGCCTCGCTCAAGAGCCTGGCGCTCGACCACATTGCGCAGCACGAAAGCGGGGTTCCTCTCCTCATCGGACACGATCTCCAGGTCGTGCCAGCGCACGCCCTCGGAGCCGCCCAGCGCTTTGATGAGCGCCTCTTTGGCCGCGAATCGCGCAGCCAGAGAGTGAACGGGCAGCCCGCGCTCGGCCTCGGTGAAGAGGCGGTCCCGGAGCGCCGGTGTGCGGGCCAGCGAACGCCCGAAGCGTGCGAGGTCCACGACGTCGACGCCGATGCCGGCGATCACGGCGGCTACTCGACCGTGACCGATTTGGCCAGGTTGCGCGGCTGGTCGACGTCGAGACCTTTGGCGACGGCGAGCTCCATGGCGAAGATCTGCAGCGGGATGACGCTCAGCAGCGGCTCGAACAGCGGGGCGGCGAGCGGAATGCGGATGACCTCGTCGGCGAAGGGCAGCACGGCGGCGTCCCCCGCCTCGGCGATCGCGATGACGCGGGCGCCGCGGGCACGGATCTCCTGGATGTTCGAGACGACTTTCTTGTGCAGCTCGTCCGACCAGCGCGGCGAGGGCACGACGACGAACACCGGCTGACCGGGCTCGATCAGCGCGATCGGGCCGTGCTTCAGCTCGCCTGCCGCAAAGCCCTCGGCATGGATGTACGCGAGCTCTTTGAGCTTGAGCGCCCCCTCCAGCGCGATCGGGTAGCCGACGTGGCGGCCGAGGAAGAGCACCGAGCGGGTGTCGGACATCCAGTGCGCGAGCTGGGCGATCGTGTCCTTCGACTCCAGCACGGCCCTGATCTTCTCCGGCACGGCGAAGAGCTCTGCCACCGCGTCGCGCTGCTGCGCGGCGCTCAGCGTGCCGCGTACGCGCGCAAGCGAGAGGCCGAACAGATACAGCGCGGCGATCTGCCCGACGAAAGCTTTGGTCGAGGCGACGGCGACCTCCGGACCGGCATGCGTGTAGAGCGCCGCGTCCGACTCGCGCGGGATGGTCGCGCCCTGGGTGTTGCAGACCGAGATCGCCTTGGCCCCGGCCTCGCGAGCGTACTTGACGGCCATCAGTGTGTCCATCGTCTCGCCCGACTGGCTGATCGAGACGATCAGCGTTCCGCCGGAGATGACCGGTTCGCGGTAGCGGAACTCGTGGCTGAGCTCGACGGTGACCGGGACGCGCGCCCATTTCTCGATGGCGTAGCTGCCCACCAGTCCCGCGTAGGCGGCGGTGCCGCAGGCCACGATAGTGATCTGGTCGATGCCGAGGAAGAACTCATCGCCCAGAGCGTCCAGTTCCGGGATGTGAACGGCGCCATCGGCCGCACGGCCGCGCAGGGTGTTGGCGACGGCATCCGGCTCCTCGGCGATCTCCTTGGCCATGAACGACGGCCAGCCGCCCTTCTCCGCCGCGGTCGCGTCCCACGCCACGTCGAACGGCTCGACCTCGACCGGAGCGCCGGCGAAGTCGGTGACCGTCACCTGCTCCGGCGTGATGGTCACGATCTGGTCCTGGCCGATCGCGAGCGCCCGCTGCGTGTGCTCCACGAACGCGGCCACATCGGAGCCGAGAAAGTTCTCCCCCTCGCCGAGACCGATGACCAGTGGCGAGTTGCGGCGAGCGCCCACGACGACGTGCGGCTGGTCCTGGTGCAGCGCGAGCAGGGTGAAGGCGCCCTCCAGCCGCGAAACGACGCGCTGGAACGCCTCGCTGAGGCTGCCGGCGGCACGGTACTCGCGGCCGAGCAGCACGGCCGCGACCTCCGTGTCGGTCTCCGACTCGAAGGTGAATTCCTCGGCGAGCAGTTCGTCCCTGAGCGTCGCGAAGTTCTCGATGATGCCATTGTGGATGACGGCCAGACGGCCGTCATCGCCGAGGTGCGGATGCGCGTTGCAGTCCGTGGGCCCGCCGTGCGTCGCCCAGCGGGTGTGGCCGATACCGGTTCCACCGTCGGGGATGGGGTGCTGCTGAAGCTCATCGGTGAGCACGTCCAGCTTGCCGGCTCTCTTCGCCGTGGCGAGGCTGCCGTCAGGTGCGATCACGGCGATGCCGGCGGAGTCGTAACCGCGGTACTCCAGCCGCTTCAGCCCACCGAGCAGCACCTCGAGGCTCTTGTCCGTGCCGACGTATCCCACGATTCCACACATGGGCCCGATTCTAACCAGGGGCAGACCGTAGACTTGCTTTTTGATGGCTGAGAACGGCGCCGCTCGCGGCGGAACGAGTGCCGGCGGCGACTCGAGCACCCCTTTCGTGGAGCTGGGCCGCGCGGATTGGGCAGAACTCGCCCAGAGCGCCCGGCTCCCCCTCCAGGAAGCTGAGATCGTGCAGTTGCGCGGTCTCGGCGATCCCCTGGACATGCGCGAGGTGGGAGAGGTCTACCTCCCGCTCAGCCGGCTGCTCAACCTCTATGTGGGCGGCACCCGTCAGCTCCACCGGGTCACCAGCGACTTCCTCGGCGAGCGAGCGCAGGCGACCCCGTTCGTGATCGGCGTCGCCGGCTCCGTCGCGGTCGGCAAGTCGACGATCGCCCGTCTGCTGCGCGAGCTGCTGTCGCGCTGGGACGACACTCCGCGCGTCGAGCTGGTCACCACCGACGGCTTCCTCCTGCCGAACGCCGAGCTGGAACGCCGTGGCCTGATGCGGCGCAAGGGATTCCCGGAGTCCTACGACCGCCGCGCCCTGCTACGGTTCGTCACCGCCGTCAAGAGCGGAGCGCGGGAGGTCCGCGCACCGTTCTACTCGCATCTGAGCTACGACATCGTGCCCGGCGCCGAGATCGTCGTCCGGCAGCCCGATGTCCTCATCGTCGAGGGGCTCACCGTGCTGCAGCCCGCGGGCGGCGGCACCCGGCTCGCGGTGAGCGATCTGTTCGACTTCAGCGTCTACGTGGACGCGCGGACCCGGGACATCGCCCACTGGTACCAGGAGCGGTTTCTCACCTTGCAGCGCGGCGCGTTCGCCAACCCGAAGTCCTACTTCCATCGTTACGCCTCGCTCACCGAGGAGGAGGCGCGGGCACGGGCGGCAGCCATCTGGGCGGACATCAACGAACCGAACCTCACACAGAACATCCGGCCGACGCGTTCGCGGGCGAAGCTCGTGTTGCGGAAGGACGCCGATCACACCGTCTCCTCCGTTCTGCTGCGAAAGATTTAGGCATAAAAGCCTCAGGCCGAAAGGCATGATTAACTAAAACTCTGGCATATTTGGCATGTATCGCGTATTCATGAGGCATGGGTACTCCTCGCTCGCATGCCGCCGAGCTCTTCGGGCAGCGCATCCGTCAAGCCCGCCTCGCCATCGGCATGAGCCAGGAGGACATCGCGAACCTCGCCGCGATGCACGTGACCAACTATGGGCGGGTCGAGCGCGGCGAGGCGAACTCAGAACTGCACACGATCGTCCGTCTCGCGACCGCCCTCGATGTCGACCCCGCGGGACTCGTGCAGGGCCTCTATGGAGACGGGATGCTACCCGACCGCGAGCACGCCTACTCCGTGACCGATTTCCTCGAAGCGCGGGAGGCCGCCGAGCGAGACGATCAAGGCGACGCCCAGGAAGAGCCTGAAGACCCCAGCTCCTGAAGCCCCGGGTCGTTGCGCTCTGGCCCGGCAAGTCTGTGCCCAGAAAGCTAGAATGATGACTGCTCCACGCTCCGAGGCCGCTCGTCTTCTCGGCTCACGACTGCGTGTACACCGCGTGGCGCTCGGAATCTCCCAGCAAGACGCCGCAGCGCTCTGCGAGGTCGATCTGGCGAACTACGGCCGTCTGGAGCGTGGCGACGCCAACCCCACACTCGAAACAATCGTGCATGTCTGCGCCACCCTGCAGATCGACCCGGCCGAGCTCCTCGCCGGTCTCGCCCCGGTCAAACGGGAGCCGAAACGCCGCAAATACACGGTCGGGGAATTCCTCCGCGAGAAGGAGAGGGCGCGCGGGACGCAACGCTCCAGCGCAGACTAGCCGGAGGAGGGCAAAAGGCACTGTCAGCGGAGCATTCGCGTGCGTCCCAGACTTCTCTATCCGGCCCCGCCCGTGCGACTCAGCCCACGGGCAAGTCGAGGTGCCGGAAGAAGAACCGAGTGGCCTCCGAAGGCGTCGAAGAGACCGAGAGGCGGGCACGTCCGAGGATGCGCTCGTCGCTCTGGTCGACGCTGACGGCGCCACCGGGCTGTCCCGGCCAGAATCAAAGGGACCGGTTCAGAGAGCGATGCCGATGGGGGCCGTCCGCAGAATGCCGGGGATCTGATCGAGGACGAACCGGCGCTCATCGAGTCCGTCGAGTCGTCGCCGGGAGGCGACGCGCATGGCGATTCTGGAAAGAACTAGCCCGCGAGCCGCTCGCGCACCACATCCGCGAGTTCGTTCGCCATCCGCACGGCGGTTTCCTGATCGGCCGCCTCCACCATAACCCGCACCAGCGGCTCCGTTCCCGACGGGCGCAGCAGCACCCGGCCGCTGTCGCCGAGCGCCGCCTCCACGGCTTCGACGGCCGACCGCAGCAACTCGTCGCTGTGGACCGAGTGGTGATCGACCCCCCGCACATTGACCATCACCTGCGGGTACACCGTCATCGCCTGTGCGAGCTCGGCGAGGGTCTTGCGCTGGCGTGCCATCTCGCTGAGCAGGTGCAGGCCGGTGAGGATGCCGTCACCCGTGGTGGCGAAATCGCTCATGATGACGTGGCCAGACTGCTCGCCGCCGAGCGAGTAGCCGTGCCCGTTCATCTCCTCCAGGACGTAGCGGTCTCCGACAGCGGTCTCGACCACCCGGACACCGGCCTCGCGCATGGCGAGTTTGAGCCCGAGGTTGCTCATCACCGTCGCGACGAGCGTGTCGTCTCTGAGCTTGCCGCGCTCCTTCATGCCGAGAGCGAGGATAGCCATGATCTGATCGCCATCGACGGTGCGGCCACTGGCGTCGATCGCCAGGCAGCGATCGGCGTCGCCGTCGTGCGCGATACCGACATCGGCGCCGGCCGCCAGCACGGCCTCCGCCAGCCTGTCGAGGTGCGTCGAGCCGACGCCGTCGTTGATGTTCATACCGTCCGGCGCGTCGCCGATGACGGTCACCCGGGCGCCGGCATCAGTGAACACCTCCGGCGAGATTCCCGCGGCGGCTCCGTGCGCGCAGTCGAGGACGACGTGGATGCCGTCCAGGCGGTGCGGCAGACTCGCCAGGAGGTGCAAGACATAGCGGTCTTCGGCATCCGCGAAACACTGGATGCGCCCGACCTCGGCGCCGGTCGGCGTGAGCTTCTCCAGGTGAAGGTGCTCCTCGATCCTGTCCTCCACGACATCGGGGAGCTTGGTGCCGCCGCGGGCGAAGATCTTGATGCCGTTGTCGGGAGCGGGGTTGTGCGAAGCCGAGACCATCACACCGAAGTCGGCGTCGAAATCCGCGATGAGGAACGCCGCGGCGGGGGTCGGAATGACACCGGCGTCATAGACGTCGATGCCCGAGCTGGCCAGTCCGGCCGCGACGGCGGCCGACAGGAACTCGCCGGAGACACGCGGGTCGCGGGCGACGATGGCCAGCGGGCGCTTGCCCACAGCGCGGCGTGCCTCGGCGCTGCGGCCTCGCGTCAGGACAGCGGCGGCTGCCTGGGCGAGGCCGAGCGCGAGGTCGGCAGTGAGCGTACCGTTCGCGAGTCCGCGGACTCCGTCGGTTCCGAAAAGACGGGGCATAAACCGAAGCCTAAACGCTGTGAAGCGTCAACGCTTGGAGAACTGCGATGCCTTGCGGGCCTTCTTGAGACCGGCTTTCTTACGCTCGGTGACGCGGGCGTCGCGGGTGAGGAAGCCAGCTTTCTTCAGGGTCGGCCGGTTGTTCTCGCGGTCGATCTCGTTGAGGGCCCGGGCGATGGCGAGGCGGAGCGCCCCGGCCTGGCCCGAGGGGCCGCCGCCGGTAATGCGCGCGATCACATCGTACGAACCAACGAGGTCGAGGACCTTGAAGGGGTCGGTGATCAGCTGCTGGTGCAGCTTGTTCGGAAAGTAGTCCGCGAACGCACGGCCGTTGACCGTGACGGCGCCAGCGCCGGGGACCAGGCGCACGCGCGCGATGGCCTCCTTGCGGCGGCCGACGGCCGCGCCGGGAACGGAGAGGACGGGACGGGGAGCGGCCGGGGCGGCGCTCTCCGGGGTCTCGGTCGAGTAGGACTCGACGTTCTCAACACTGTCGGCCTGGGCCGAGTCGATGCTGTCTGCGATCTTCGCCACGATGATGATAATCCTTTTTTCTTAGTCAGTCGTGAAGGTCGTGGGATCGCCTACTGGGCGACCTGGCCGAGGGCGTAGGCCTTGGGCTGCTGGGCGGCGTGCGGGTGCTCGCTTCCGGTGTAGACTTTCAGCTTGCGGAACTGGGCCCGGCCGATGGAGTTCTTCGGCAGCATCCCGCGCACAGCCTTCTCGACGGCGCGAACCGGATTCTTCTCGAGGAGCTCGGCGTAGGTGACGGCCTTGAGCCCACCCGGGTAGCCGGAGTGGCGGTAGGCCTTCTTCTGCGCGACCTTCTGGCCGGTGAAGGCAACCTTGTCCGCGTTGACGATGATGACGAAGTCGCCCGTGTCCATGTGGGGGGCGAAGGTCGCCTTGTGCTTGCCGCGCAGGAGGGCGGCGGTGTGGCTGGCGAGACGGCCGAGCACGACATTGGTCGCGTCGATGACGACCCAGTCGCGCTGGATCTCGTCTGCCTTCGGGGAGTAAGTGCGCGTCACAGTAGTGGCTGCTTTCTTGTGTCGAACGGAGAAGTTCGTGAATCCCACTCCGATGGGGGGTTCCTCTCCCGAGGGGAGGAGAACCGAAGCCGGTGGAGGGCTCACGTTCGCGGCGCCCGTCACAGTGAGACGTAGACGCCAAAAGTTAATTGTATGCGACACGCCCGGGACGGTCAAACCGGAGGGAGACGGAGTCGTTCCTTCTCGCCGCGCGCGGGCTCGGCGACGCCGACATCGCCAGCACGGCGTTCAGCTCCGAGGCGACGGCGAAGAGTCGCCTGCGCAGTATCCTGGCCACGCTCGGGCTGAGCACGCGCGCGCAGGTCGTGGCGTTCGCCCACGAGCACGGCCTGGTGCGCCGAGGCTTCCCCGCGTGTGCCCTCAAAGCGTGCGCAGCCCGCGGGTCTGCTCGGCTCGTCTGCCGAGCTCGGCATCCACGGGGTAGCCGACCTCCCGCAGCGTCAGGCCGCGCGCAGGCATCACCTTGAAGGCGCTCGTGCGCTGCCGTTCGTCCCGCAGGGTCACGAGATCCCCGGGCCGGAGCTTGCCCTCGCCGACCTCGACGCACGCGCCGACCAGCGCGCGGACCATGCTGTGACAGAACGCGTCGGCGGCCACCTCGCCGAGCAGAACCCCCTCCGCGTCGCGGCGCCAGGAGAAGGCCTGAAGCGTGCGGATGGTCGTCGCGCCCTCGCGCGCTTTGCAGTAGCTCGCGAAGTCGTGGAGACCCAGCATCCCGTGGGCCCCCCGATCCATCGCGTCGACGTCGAGCGTGTTCGGCACCCAGGCGGTGCGGTGCCGCTGAAGAGGGTCACGCAGAGCGATCCGGTCGGCCACGCGGTACTCGTAACGGCGCCAGAGGGCGGAGAAGCGCGCGTCGAAGCCGGCCGGCGCCTCGGTCGCACGGGAGACGAGGACATCCGGGACCGGGCCGAGCACGCCATTCACGCGCCGCTTCAGCGCATCGTGCGCGAGCTGCGGCTCCCGTTTGCCGTGCGGCCTGCGCAGGAGCGCGACCTGCTCGGGCGAGAGGTCCACGTGCGCGACCTGGCCGGTGGCGTGGACTCCGGCGTCTGTGCGCCCGGCGACGGTCAGCGACGGCGGTTCGCCCGAGCAACGGAAGATCGTCGCCAGAGCCTCCTCCAGCGTCCCCTGCACGGTCCGCAGATCCGGCTGCCGGGCCCAGCCCGCGAAGTCGGTGCCCTGGTAGGCGATGTCGAGCCGGAATCGCGTCGCCTGGTCGGTCATCCCTCGATTCTAGGGAATCGGGATGCCACCGCCCACGAGCGCTTGCTATCGTGGGCGCTTCCACACCCATCGACCCCCCACCCTGATGCCTGATATGACCTTCCAGCCGACCGTCGACGCCCACCCCGGACGAGCATCGATGCCCTCGCCCGCCCCGGCCCGCTATGCCGGGCTCGACGGCCTGCGTGCGATCGCGGTGACCACGGTGCTGATCTACCATCTGTTCCCCGGTGTGCTCCCGGGCGGGTTCCTCGGGGTCGACATCTTCTTCGTGATCAGCGGCTTCCTCATCACGAGCCTCCTGGTCCGCGAGCGGTCGGCCACCGGGCGGATCGACCTGAAGCGGTTCTGGACGCGCCGGGCGCGCCGCCTCGTCCCGGCGATGGTCCTCCTCGTCCTGGTCTGCTCCACCGCAGCGCTCGCGCTCGGCGGCGACGTGCTGGTCGGCCTCCCCCGCCAAATCCTGGGAGCCACCACCTTCAGCACCAACTGGCTCTCGATCGCCGCGGACTCCAGCTATTTCGCGCAGGGGGCGCCCGAGCTCTTCCGCAACCTCTGGTCGCTCGCCGTGGAGGAGCAATTCTATCTGGTCTGGCCCCTGATCCTGCTCGCGCTCGTGCTCATCCGCAGCTGGGGCGTCCGCTTCGCCCTCATCCTCGCCATCGCCGCAGCTTCCGCAATCGAGATGGTCGTGCTCTACAGTCCCGGCGCAGACCCGACGCGCGTGTACTTCGGCTCCGACACCCACAGCTTCGGCCTGGCCCTGGGCGCGGCCCTCGCGCTGCTGGCAGCCCCCGGCCGCCCGGTCGACCTGGACGCCGGCGAGAGCACCCTCCAGGTCTTCGTCCGGCGCTGGCTCCCGCCCCTCGGCGTGCTGTCGGTCCTCGGGCTGCTCGCCGCCGCGGCGGTCCTCCGCGACGACGCGCCGATCACCTACCGCGGCGGCCTCGCACTCGTGAGCCTCCTCAGCGCGCTGGCGATCTGGGCGGCCATCGCACCGGGATCCGGGCTCGGCCGCATCCTGGACTCGCGGCCCCTGAAGGCGATCGGCGAACGGTCCTACGGTCTCTATCTGTGGCACTGGCCGGTATTCGTGCTGGTGTGCGCTCTCCTCCCGGACAAGCACGACCCGGTCATGGCCGTCGTCGCCGGTGCTGGCACGCTCGCGTGCTCGGTGGCCGCCGCTCTGCTCTCCCACCGCTACCTCGAACAGCCCATCCGCCGGCACGGGATGCGCAGAACGCTGCGCATCGTCCGGCTCCGGATGCGGCGATCCTCCCCCGGTCGCTGGGCGGCGTGGGCGGGCACGAGCACGGCGGGCCTCCTCGCCGTCGCCACCGTGGTCGCGATGCTCGTCGCGCCGACCGCGACGGGAGCCGAGCGGTACATCCAGCAGGGCGCGGCCGCCCTGCGCACCTCTCCTCCCCCGACCACCACCTCGCCGGGCGGCGGGGCCCCGCACCTCCGCGTGCCACCAGACCCGCATCCCGTCGCCACCGGCGCCGACATCTCGGCCTTCGGAGACTCGGTGATGCTCGCCTCCGCGCCCGCCCTCCAAGAGGCGCTCCCCGGCATCCTCGTCGACGCCGTTGTCTCCCGGCAGATGAGCACGGCGCCGGCCCTCATCGCCGCTGCGGACGCGGCAGGCGCCCTCCGGAAGGTCGTCGTCATCGGGCTCGGCACCAACGGCTCCATCTCCGACGAGACCCTCGAGCACACGCTGGCGGAGCTGGGACCGAAGCGGCAGCTCGTCCTCGTCACCGTGCAGGCCCCGCGCACGTGGACCGACGACGTCAACGCCGCCCTCCACGACTTCGCGGCACGGCATCCGGACCGGGTCACTCTCGCGGACTGGAAGACCGCCATCAGCGGACGGCTCGACCTCCTCGCCGATGACCAGATCCACCCCGGGATGAGTGGCGGGCGCATCTACGCGGAGGCCCTGCACAACGCGCTGCTCACGCTCGCCGAGCACTCGACCGTGCGAGTGGCCAACGCGTGGGACCGGGCCGGCCCGCGCCCGCAGTAGACGATCGCCGCGGTCAGTGCTCGATCGCGAACGCGGTCTCGCGACCCGTCTCCCGGAACCCCCTCCCGGAACACAGCCCGAGCGCACCGGTCGGGTTCCCGGCGTCCACATCCAGTGTCACGCACTGCCAGCCCTTCTCGCGGCACGCCGTGACCACCGCGCCAAGCAGCGCCGGGGCAATGCGCTTGACGTCGAGCGACGCATCCACGTCGCCCCGGGTCAGCAGCCTCCACTCCACGCTGAGGGGATGCTTCGGGACGTGGCTCGGCGGTGACCCGGTCGCGCAACGGCGTCAGTTCGTGGTGGTCCGGCACCCCGGCAGCCTCTTCAGGACGAGCGCTTAACCGAGCGCTTAACGGGGAACGTCCCGCACCCCAGAGGGATGCGGGGGACGTTCGAACCGGAAGAAGATCAGGCCTTCTCGGCCTCCGCCTCGGCGGTGGTCTCCTCGGTCGCCTCGGCGTCGCCGGTGGCGTCCTCAATCGGCCTCGGCCTCGGCAGTCTCCTCCGAAGCGGGCTCGTCGGGGGTCTCCTCGACCGGCGCCTTGGACTTCGGGGCGGCCTTGGCGGTCGACTTGGCCGGCTTCGCCTTCGGGGTCACCGGCTCGAGTACGAGCTCGATCTGCGCCATCGGGGCGTTGTCGCCCTTACGGAAACCCAGCTTGGTGATGCGAGTGTAGCCGCCCTCACGCTCGGCGAGCAGCGGCGCGATCTCGGTGAAGAGCTCGTGGACCACGGTCTTGTCGCCGATGACGGCGAGAACGCGACGGCGGGCGTGCAGGTCGCCGCGCTTCGCGAACGTGATGAGACGCTCGGCGTAGGGACGCAGCCGCTTGGCCTTGGTCTCAGTGGTCTTGATGCTCTTGTGCGCGAACAGCGCGGCGGCCAGGTTGGCGAGCATGAGACGCTCGTGCGCGGGTCCACCCCCGAGGCGGGGGCCCTTGGTGGGCTGAGGCATGATCGGTTATCTCCAGTGTTGAAAGTCGTGGGCTCGTCGAGACGACGAGACCTCAGATGGTGGTGGACTCGTCCTCGTCGTACCCGCTGTAGAAGTGGGCGCCGTCGAAGCCGGGGACGGAGTCTTTGAGCGAGAGCCCCATCTCCGTCAGTTTGTCCTTGACCTCATCCACCGACTTCTGGCCGAAGTTGCGGATGTTCATGAGCTGCGTCTCCGAGAGCGAGACGAGTTCGCTGACGGTGTTGATGCCCTCGCGCTTGAGGCAGTTGTACGACCGGACCGACAGGTCAAGGTCCTCGATCGGCATCGACAGCTCGGAGCTGAGGACCTGGTCGACCGGCGCCGGGCCGATCTCGATGCCCTCGGCCGCGCTGTTGAGCTCGCGGGCCAATCCGAACAGCTCGACCAGCGTGCGGCCAGCGGACGCGATGGCGTCGCGCGGGCTGATCGCCGGTTTGGTCTCGACGTCGACCACGAGGCGGTCGAAGTCGGTGCGCTCGCCCGCACGGGTGGCCTCGACGCGGTAGGTGACCTTCAGAACCGGCGAGTAGATCGAGTCGATCGGGATCTGGCCCGCCTCGCTGTACTCGTTGCGGTTCTGCTGGGCCGAGACGTAGCCGCGGCCGCGCTCGATGGTCAGCTCGACCTCGAACTTCGCCTTGTCGTTGAGGGTCGCAATGACCAGCTCGGGGTTGTGGATCTCCACACCCGCCGGAGCGGAGATGTCCGCCGCGGTGACCTGGCCCGCGCCGGTCTTGCGCAGGTAAGCCGTGATCGGCTCGTCGTGCTCGCTGGAGACGACGAGACCCTTGATGTTCAGGATGATCTCGGTCACGTCCTCCTTGACACCCGGAACGGTGCTGAACTCGTGCAGCACACCGTCGATGCGGATGCTGGTCACAGCCGCGCCGGGAATGGAGGAGAGGAGAGTGCGGCGCAGGGAGTTGCCGAGCGTGTAACCGAAGCCCGGCTCGAGCGGCTCGATGACGAACCGCGACCGGAACTCCGAGATGTTCTCTTCGGTGAGCGTAGGACGCTGTGCAATGAGCACTTTTGTTTTCCTTTCGGCTAAGTGTCCGCTATATGACACTCGCATCGGGCGCGAGGGGGTGACGCGGCGAAGCCGTGTCACCCCCTCGCTTGCTCGAAAATTTACACAGGATTTAGACGCGGCGACGCTTCGGCGGGCGACAGCCGTTGTGCGCCTGCGGAGTGACGTCGTTGATCGAGCCCACCTCGAGGCCGGCGGCCTGGAGGGAGCGGATCGCCGTCTCACGACCCGAGCCCGGGCCCTTCACGAAGACGTCGACCTTTTTCATGCCGTGCTCCTGCGCCTGGCGGGCGGCCGACTCGGCCGCCAGCTGCGCGGCGTACGGAGTCGACTTGCGAGAGCCCTTGAACCCGACGCCGCCGGAGGAGGCCCAGCTGAGGACCGCACCAGTGGTGTCGGTGATCGAGACGATCGTGTTGTTGAACGTGCTCTTGATGTGGGCCTGGCCCACAGCGATGTTCTTCTTTTCTTTCTTGCGCGGCTTGCGAGCGGCCGACTTGGGTGCTGCCATTTTCTTATCTCCTTGAGTCCGTAGTCGGCCTAACGAGCCTTCTTCTTACCGGCGACGGTCCGCTTCGGGCCCTTTCTGGTGCGCGCGTTCGTCTTGGTTCGCTGGCCGCGGACCGGAAGGCCCTTGCGGTGGCGAATTCCTTCGTAGCTGCCGATCTCGACCTTGCGGCGGATGTCGGCGGCGACCTCGCGGCGGAGGTCGCCCTCAACCTTGAAGTTTCCTTCGATGTAGTCGCGGAGCGAGACGAGCTGCTCGTCCGTGAGGTCCTTGACGCGGATCTCGCCCGAGATCTCGGTCTCGCGAAGGGTCTGCAGCGCACGGGTGCGCCCGACGCCATAGATGTAGGTGAGTGCGACCTCCACGCGCTTCTCGCGCGGGATGTCGACGCCTGCTAGACGTGCCATGTTTGGCTTCTCCTGTTGATGAGCGGAGGTCTTCAGCGATCCCGGTGCCCCGGCCTCCTCCGGGGGTGTCCCCCGCCTCCTGAGTCAGGACGCGGGTTCTGGGATCGCCTCGTTATTCAGTTGAGTCTTGCGCGGTGAGCTCGGCGGGATCAGCCCTGGCGCTGTTTGTGGCGCGGGTTCTCGCAGATGACCATGACCCGGCCGTTTCGGCGGATGACCTTGCATTTGTCGCAGATCTTCTTGACGGAGGGGTTGACCTTCATGAGTGTTTCCAACCTTTGTTCGCTGTTTTCGTGCCTCACCCGGGGACACCCGTGGCGAGGCCGTTACTTACAGCAGACCTTTACTTGTAGCGGTAGACGATCCGGCCGCGGGTCAGATCGTAGGGGCTCAGCTCCACAATCACGCGGTCCTCGGGGAGGATGCGGATGTAGTGCTGACGCATCTTGCCGGAGATGTGGGCAAGAACCTTGTGACCGTTGGTGAGCTCCACGCGGAACATCGCGTTGGGGAGCGCCTCGATCACAGATCCTTCGATCTCGATGACACCGTCTTTTTTGGCCATAGCCTCACTGTCGCTAAAAATAGGGGTTGCTGGTCGTGCGTTGACCGGTGACGAGCATGCTGGAAGCGAGCCCAAGACACCAAGGGCCAATCTTATGGGATATCCGCATGTTTCTCCAATTCCCGCTATACTTTCGGTTCACGGAATCGGTCTCGGGGTGAGGCCGAACGGTGCGAGCCCGGCCGCCCCGCCGTCCTCCGCCGTCAGCACCCAGATGCCGTCCGCATGCACGGCGACACTGTGCTCCCAGTGCGCGGCAGCGGCCCCGTCCTCGGTCGCGACGGTCCAGCCATCGTCCTTCACATAGGTGTCCTGGTCTCCCAGCACGACCATCGGCTCGATCGCAACGACGAGTCCCGGCTTCACCTCCGGGCCTTTGGCCCGCACCCGGTAGTTGAAGACCGGCGGCTCCTCATGCATCCGGCGGCCGATCCCGTGCCCGATGTAGTCGGTCAGGATGCCGTACTCTCCCCGCGAGAGAATATAGTCCTCGATCGCCTCGCCGACCTCGTTGAGGTGCCTCGCCCGGGCGAGACGCGCGATCCCGTGCCAGAGCGACTGCTCCGTCACCTCGGAGAGCGTCTGCCGCTCGGCCACGAGGTCGGGACGCGCGGGGTCGGGCAGCACAAACGTACGCGCCGCATCCCCGTTCCAGCCATCGAGGATGGCGCCAGAGTCCACCGAGAGGATATCGCCGGGCTGCAGGATGCGGAATCCGGGGAGGCCATGCACGACCTCATCGTTCACCGACGCGCAGATCGTGTGGTGGTAACCCGCCTCCAGCTTGAAGTTCGGCTTGCCGCCCGCCGCCTCGACGGCGCGCTCAGCGATGCCGTCCAGCTCGAGCGTCGTGGTCCCGGCAGCGACGGCCCGCGCGACGGCGTCGAGAGAGGCCGCCGTGGCACGCCCCGGCGCCACCATCGCGCGCAGCTGCCCAGGCGTCTTGTAGAGAGAACGCTTGAAGACCATCGAGCGGCTAGGCGACAGACTCGCCGGTGCCCGTGAGGGGCAGGATGCCGCGCTCGGCGAGCGCCGTGCAAATGCGTCCGGCCACCTCGTCGACGGGGCCGAGTCCGTCCACCTCCACGAGCAGTCCGCGCTCGCGATAGACCTCGATCAGGGGGGAGGTCTCACGCACGTAGACCTCCTGGCGGTACCGGATGGCCTCTTCGGAGTCATCGGCGCGGCCCTGTTCCCGTGCCCGCTTGGTCAGCCTGGCGACGATCTCTTCACGGTCGGCGACGAGCTGGATCACAGCGTCCAGCTTCTCGCCGTCCGAACCCAGCAGCTCGTCCAGGTACTTCACCTGCTCGAGCGTGCGCGGATAGCCGTCCAGCAGAAAGCCGCCCTTGGCGTCGTCTTCGGCCAGCCGGCCGGTGACGAGTTCGTTGGTCAGGCTGTCCGGAACGTAGTCCCCCGCGTCCACGATGGCCTTGACCTGCTGGCCGAGTTCGGTCTTGTTCTTGATGTTGGCCCGGAAGATGTCGCCCGTGGAGATGTCGGGAATTCCGTATCCGCTGGTGATGCGGGAGGCCTGAGTGCCTTTCCCGGCTCCCGGAGGTCCGACGATGAGCATGCGGGTCAACGCAGCAACCCTTCGTAGTGCCGTTGCTGGAGCTGGGAGTCGATCTGCTTGACCGTCTCAAGGCCGACACCGACGATGATGAGGATGGATGTGCCGCCGAACATGAAGTTCTGGCTGGCTCCGAGCAGGGCGAAGGCGACGAGAGGGATCAGCGCGATCACCCCCAGGTAGACGGAGCCGGGCAGCGTCACACGGGTCAGCACGTAGTCGAGGTATTCGGCGGTGGGGCGTCCGGCGCGGATGCCGGGGATGAAGCCGCCGTACTTCTTCATGTTGTCGGCCACCTCCTCCGGGTTGAACGTGATGGCCACGTAGAAGTAGGTGAAGCCGACGATCAGCAGGAAGTAGAGCAGCATGTACAGCGGGTGGTCGCCCTTGGTCAGGTAGTTCGTGATCCAGGTGACCCAGGCAGCCGGCGCCTTGCCCGCGGCCGGCTGGTTGAACTGCGCGATCAGCGCCGGCAGGTACAGCAGCGACGAAGCGAAGATGACCGGCACGACACCGGCCATGTTGACCTTGATCGGGATGTAGGTGTTGTTCCCGCCATAGGTCCGCCGCCCGACCATGCGCTTGGCGTACTGCACGGGGATGCGGCGCTGCGACTGCTCGACGAACACGACCGCCGCGACGATCAGCAGCCCGATCGCGATCACCACCAGCATGATCTCGATGCTCTGCGACTGCCCGATGGTCCACAGCGAGCTCGGGAACTGCGCCGCGATCGAGGTGAAGATGAGCAGCGACATGCCATTGCCGATGCCGCGCTCGGTGACCAGCTCGCCCATCCACATGATGAGGCCGGTGCCCGCGGTCATGGTGATGACCATGAGCATGATCGCATACCAGGAGTCGTCCGTGATCAGCTGGGTACACTGCGAAACGGCCGTCGTGCCGAAGAGCGCACCGGAGCGGGCGACGGTGATCAGCGTTGTCGACTGGAGGACGCCGAGCGCGATCGTGAGATAGCGCGTGTACTGCGTGAGCTTAGCCTGCCCGGCCTGACCCTCCTTGTAGAGGGTCTCGAAACGCGGGATGACCACGCGCAGCAGCTGCACGATGATCGACGCGGTGATGTACGGCATGATGCCGAGCGCGAAGATCGAAAGCTTGAGGAGCGCCCCGCCCGAGAACAGGTTGACGAGCGAGTAGAGGCCCGAGGTGTCCTGGTTGGCGTTGAGGCAGGTCTGCACGTTGGCGAAGTCCACGAACGGCGCGGGGATGAAGGACCCCAGCCGGAACAGGGCAATGATACCCAACGTGAAGAAGATCTTCCGGCGGAGATCCGGAGTGCGGAAAATCCGCGCGACGGCGCTAAACAAAAGTGCGTCCTGCTTTCCTGTCGGAAGTCAGTCGGGTGACCGGTGGAGTTCCGGCCACCCGACTGTGCTGCTGAGGGAGGCTACCGGTTCACAGAGCCGCCAGCGGCGACGATCTTCTGCTCAGCGGAGCCGGAGACCTTATCGACCGCAACGTTCAGCTTAACCGCAATGTCCCCGTTACCGAGAACCTTGACCTTCTCGTTCTTGCGAACGGCGCCCTTGGCGACGAGGGCGGCGACGGTGACGTCACCGCCCGCCGGGTAGAGCTCGGCGAGCTTCTCCAGGTTGACCACCTGGTACTCGACGCGGAACGGGTTCTTGAACCCACGCAGCTTCGGCGTCCGCATGTGGAACGGAAGCTGACCGCCCTGGAAGCCGGGGCGCACCTGATAACGGGCCTTGGTTCCCTTGGTGCCACGACCGGCCGTTTTGCCCTTGGAGCCCTCACCGCGTCCGACGCGGGTCTTCTCCTTCTTGGCACCGGCGGCGGGTCGCAGGTGGTGGACCTTCAGGACCTGCTCGCGCGGGGCGGCGACGTCCTTCTTAGCCGAGGCCTTCGCCGGCTTGGCGGCGACAGTCTCGCCTTTGGCGGCGGGAGCGGCCTTGTCCGCAGCAGCGGCCTTCGCCGGAGCCTTCTTGGCCAGAGCCGTGGCCGTCGCCTTCTCGGCAACCGGCTTCGCGGCGGCCTCGTTCGTCGACTTGTCGTCAGCCATTAGTCAATCTCCTCGACTTTCACCAGATGGGCGACGGTCCTGACGTATCCGCGGTTCTGTGCGGTGTCCTCGCGGACAGTCACGTCGCCGATGCGCTTCAGTCCCAGGCTGCGCAGCGTGTCGCGCTGGTACTGCTTCTCGCTCACTTTCGACTTGATCTGCGTGATCTTCAGACGGGCCATCAGGCACCCACCTTCTCTGCGCCCGCCTTCTTGGCAGCGGCAGCGGCCTCGGCCGCGCGGGCCTCGATCTGCAGCAGCTTCTCCGGCGCGACACGGTCGTAGTCCAGACCACGGCGGGCGGCGACGGCACGCGGCTCCTCGAGCTGCTGAAGCGCCTCCACCGTGGCGTGGACGATGTTGATCGTATTCGACGAGCCGAGCGACTTGCTCAGCACGTCGTGGATGCCGGCGCACTCCAGGACGGCACGCACCGGACCACCCGCGATGACACCGGTACCGGCCGCGGCCGGACGGAGGAGGACAACGCCAGCGGCGGCCTCGCCCTGCACCGGGTGCGGGATGGTGTTGGCGACGCGCGGGACACGGAAGAAGTTCTTCTTCGCCTCCTCGACGCCCTTCGAGATCGCCAGCGGCACCTCGCGGGCCTTGCCGTAGCCGACGCCCACCAGGCCGTTGCCGTCGCCGACGACCACGAGAGCGGTGAAGCTGAAGCGACGACCGCCCTTCACGACCTTCGAGACGCGGTTGATGGTGACGACGCGCTCCAGGAACTGGCTCTTGTCGGCGTCCCGGTTGCCGCGATCGCGGTTGGGGTTGCGCTCCCGGCCACCGCGGCGCGGCTCACGCTGCTCGCGGTTGTTGTCGGTCGACGCAGCGGTCTCGACCGGCTGCGCGGTCTCCGTTACCTCAGCGGCCACGGTCTGCTCCTTGTCGTTCGTCTCGCTCACAGGTTCAGCCCGCCTTCGCGAGCGCCCTCGGCGACGGCGGCCACACGGCCGGCGTACTGACTGCCGCCGCGGTCGAAGACCACGGCCTCGACACCGGCGCTCTTCGCGCGCTCGGCGACGAGCTCACCGACCTTGCGGGCCTTGGCGGTCTTGTCGCCGTCGAAGCCGCGGAGGTCCGCCTCCATCGTCGACGCGGAGGCCAGGGTGCGGCCCTGGGCGTCGTCCACGACCTGCACGAAGACGTGACGGGCCGAACGGGTGACCACCAGGCGCGGACGCAGCTCGGTGCCGACGATCTTCTTGCGCAGGCGGGTGTGACGACGGCCACGCGCGGCCGCCTTGCTCTTTCCTCTGGTACCCAGCAGAGCCATGATTACTTACCAGCCTTTCCGGCCTTGCGGCGGACGACCTCGCCGGCGTAGCGCACGCCCTTGCCCTTGTACGGCTCGGGCTTACGGATCTTGCGGATATTCGCGGCGACCTCGCCCACGGCCTGCTTGTCGATGCCGGCCACGGTGAGCTTGTTGTTGCCCTCGACCGTGAAGGTGATGCCGGCCGGCGGCTCGACGGTAACCGGGTGCGAGAAGCCGAGCGCGAACTCGACACCCGCACCCTTCTGGGCCACCCGGTAACCGGTGCCGACGATCTCCAGGCCCTTCGAGTAGCCCTGGGTGACGCCCACGATGTTGTTGTTGAGGAGGGTGCGGGTGAGGCCGTGCAGCGAACGCGACTCGCGCTCGTCGTCCGGACGGGTGACCAGGACCTGGCCCTCCTCCAGCTTCACCTCGATCGGGCTCGCGACAGTGAGGCTGAGCTCGCCCTTCGGACCCTTGACGGTGACGGCCTGGCCGTCGATCTTCACATCGACCCCGGCGGGGACGTCGATGGGCAGTCTTCCAATACGCGACATGGCGGGTTACCACACGTAGGCGAGGACTTCCCCACCCACGCCCTTCTTCTCAGCCTGGCGGTCCGTGAGGAGCCCCGAGGAGGTGGACAGGATGGCGACGCCGAGCCCGCCAAGCACTTTGGGGAGCTCCGTGGACTTCGCGTAGACGCGGAGGCCGGGCTTGGAGACGCGCTTGATACCGGCGATGGAACGCTCGCGGTTCGGACCGAACTTAAGGCTCAGCGTCAGGGTCTGGCCGACACGGGCGTCGGCGACCTCCCACCCGGAGATGTAGCCCTCGGTGGTGAGGATCTCGGCGATGTGTACTTTGAGCTTCGAATGCGGCATCGAAACAGTGTCGTGGTGCGCAGAGTTCGCGTTGCGCAGTCTGGTCAGCATGTCTGCGACCGGATCTGTCATTGTCATTGCGGTTTTCCTTTGTTCACCAGGTTTCGTTCAGCCGTTACACGACTGACGACCTGTGGTGGAAGTGGGCCGGCCGGACCGGCCGGCCCACAAGTAGACAAGACTGCTAGGTTTCCCTAGCTCGCCGCCTCCACCGAACGGAAGGGGAAGCCGAGCTGCTTGAGCAGCGCACGGCCCTCCTCGTCGTTCTTGGCGGTGGTCACGACCGTGATGTCCATACCGCGGACGCGGTCGATCCTGTCCTGGTTGATCTCGTGGAACATCGACTGTTCCGTGAGACCGAACGTGTAGTTGCCGTTCCCGTCGAACTGCTTGTCGCTCAGGCCGCGGAAGTCCCGGATGCGGGGCAGGGCGAGCGAGAGCAGCCGGTCGAGGAACTCCCACATCCGGTCGCCACGCAGCGTGACGTGCGCGCCGATCGGCTGGCCCTCCCGCAGCTTGAACTGCGCGATGGACTTGCGGGCCTTGGTGACCTGCGGCTTCTGGCCGGTGATCAGGGTGAGGTCGTTGATCGCACCGTCGATGACCTTGCCGTCGCGAGCCGCCTCACCCATGCCCATGTTGACGACGATCTTCACGAGGCCGGGCACCTGATGCACGTTCGTGAAGCCGAAGTCCTTGGACAGGTTCGCGGCGATCTCGGTCTTGTACTTCTGCTTCAGGCGAGGCTGGATTTTTCCAGCGCTCGTTGCAGTGTCCGTCATTACAGGTCCTTACCAGACTTCTTGGCGTAACGAACGCGGACCGTCTTGGCGACGCCGTCCTTCGTCACTGTCTCCGTGCGGAAGCCGACCCGGGTCGGTTTCTTGGTCTCGGGGTCCACGAGCGCCACGTTCGAGACGTGGATCGACGCCTCGTGGGTCTCGATGCCACCGGTCTTCGTGCCACGCTGCGTCTGACCGACGCGAACGTGCTTGGTCACGAAGTTGACGCCCTCGACGATCACGCGGTTCTTCTCCACGAGGACCTCGATGACGCGCCCCTGCTTGCCGCGGTCACCGCCGCGGGCCTGCGAGCGGCCCGTGATGACCTGGACCAGGTCGCCCTTCTTGATGTTGGCCATGTGTTACAGCACCTCCGGGGCCAGCGAGATGATCTTCATGAACTTCTTGTCGCGAAGCTCACGGCCGACCGGGCCGAAGATACGGGTTCCGCGGGGGTCACCGTCGTTCTTCAGGATCACGGCGGCGTTCTCGTCGAACTTGATGTAAGAGCCGTCCGTGCGCCGGGTGTTCTTCCGCGTGCGCACGATGACGGCCTTGACGACATCGCCCTTCTTGACGTTTCCGCCGGGGATGGCGTCTTTGACCGTGGCGACGATGACGTCGCCCAGGCCCGCGTAGCGACGACCGGAGCCACCGAGAACGCGGATGGTCAGGAGTTCCTTCGCGCCCGTGTTGTCGGCAACCTTGAGTCGGGATTCCTGCTGAATCACTTGGCCTTCTCCAGAATCTCAACCAGGCGCCAGCGCTTGCTGGCGCTCAGGGGGCGGGTCTCGTTGATGAGAACGAGGTCGCCGATGCCGGCGACGTTGCTCTCATCGTGCGCCTTCACCTTGGAGGTGCGGCGGAGGACCTTGCCGTACAGCGGGTGCTTCACGCGGTCCTCGACCTCGACGACGATGGTCTTGTCCATCTTGTCGCTGACGACGTAGCCGCGACGGGCCTTCCGGTAGCCACGGACGAGGGCCTCGTCGGCCGCCGGCTCCGCAGCCGTGGCTTTGGTGGTCTCAGCCATTACTTGGCCTCCTCAGTCTCGGTCTCGGCGACCTCGGCGGCCGCGGGGGCCTCCGTCTCCGCCTTGGACTTCGCTGCCTTCTTGGCAGGCTTCTTGGCGGGCTCAGCCTCGACCGGAGCCGGGGTGGCCCGGATCCCGAGCTCGCGCTCACGGATCACGGTGTAGATGCGAGAGATGTCGCGCTTCACGGCGCGCAGGCGGCCGTGGCTCTCGAGCTGGCCGGTGGCCGACTGGAAGCGCAGGTTGAACAGCTCCTCCTTGGCCTTCTTCAGCTCGTCGATCAGACGCTCGTCCTCGAAAGTGTCGAGCTCGCTCGGAGCGAGCTCCTTGGTGCCGATCGCCATTACGCGTCGCCCTCCTCGCGCTTGATGATGCGTGCCTTGAGGGGCAGCTTGTGGATTGCACGGCTCATCGCCTCGCGAGCGAGGTCCTCGGAGACTCCCGAGACCTCGAAGAGGACGCGACCCGGCTTGACGTTGGCGACCCACCACTCCGGGGAGCCCTTACCGGAACCCATGCGGGTCTCGGCCGGCTTCTTCGTGAGCGGACGGTCGGGGTAGATGTTGATCCACACCTTGCCGCCACGCTTGATGTGACGCGTCATGGCGATACGAGCGGACTCGATCTGACGGTTGGTGACATAAGCGGGGGTCAAGGCCTGGATGCCGAACTCGCCGAACGAGACCTTCGTTCCACCGGTCGCCTGGCCGCTCCGGCCGGGGTGGTGCTGCTTGCGGTGCTTGACTCTGCGTGGGATCAACATGGCTATGCCTCAACTCCTGCTGCGGCCGGCACGGTCGAGGCTTCGGGCGCGTTGCTCCCCCGGCCACCGCGGCGCGGACGGTCGTTGCGCTCGCGCGACGGCTTGACGTTCGCCTGCACGCGAGCAAGTTCTTTGTTCGTGATGTCGCCCTTGTACATCCACACCTTGACGCCGAGGCGACCGAAGGTGGTCTTGGCCTCGTAGAAGCCGTAGTCGATGTTGGCGCGGAGCGTGTGCAGCGGCACACGGCCCTCGCGGTAGAACTCGGAGCGGCTCATCTCCGCGCCGCCGAGACGGCCGGACACCTGGATGCGGACACCCTTGGAGCCGGCGCGCTGAGCGCCCTGCAGGCCCTTGCGCATCGCGCGGCGGAACGCCACACGCGCGGCGAGCTGCTCGGCGATGCCCTGCGCGACGAGCTGGGCGTCGGCCTCGGGGTTCTTGACCTCGAGGATGTTCAGCTGGATCTGCTTGCCCGAGAGCTTCTCGAGGTCGGCGCGGATGCGCTCGGCCTCGGCGCCACGACGACCGATCACGATGCCCGGACGGGCGGTGTGGATGTCGACGCGGACGCGGTCGCGGGTGCGCTCGATCTCGATGCGGGACACGCCCGCGCGGTCGAGCGATGTCTTCAGCAGGGTGCGTATCTTGACGTCCTCAGCGAGGTAGTCGCTGTACCGCTGTCCCTTCTTCGTGCTGTCGGAGAACCACCGCGACACGTGGTCGGTGGTGATGCCCAGACGGAAGCCGTACGGGTTGACTTTCTGACCCATTAGTTGCTCGCCTTCTTTGCGGTGCTGGCCTTCTTAGCTGGCTGCGCGGCCTCGGCCTCGTCCGGCGTCGCGAGGACGACGGTGATGTGGCTGGTGCGCTTGTTGATGCGGAAGGCACGGCCCTGAGCGCGCGGCTGGAACCGCTTCAGGGTGGTCCCCTCGTCCACGAAAGCGCGGCTCACATAGAGGTCCTGCTCATCCAGATAGGTGTTGCTCTGGTCGGCCTTGACGCGCGCATTGGCGATGGCCGACGCGACCAGCTTGTACACCGGCTCGCTCGCGCCCTGCGGGGCGAACTTCAGGATGGCCAGGGCCTCCTGAGCCTGCTTGCCGCGGATCATGTTGACGACGCGACGGGCCTTCATGGGGGTGACGCGGATGTGTCGCACGCGTGCGATCGACTCCACCATTTCTCTCCTCCTTTCGTCACCGCTCTTAGCGGCGACGACCCCTCTTGTCGTCCTTCACGTGACCGCGGAAGGTACGCGTCGGCGCGAACTCGCCGAGCTTGTGACCGACCATGGTCTCGGTGACGAACACCGGGATGTGCTTGCGACCGTCGTGTACCGCGATCGTGTGGCCGAGCATGGCCGGGACGATCATCGAGCGGCGCGACCAGGTCTTGATCACGTTCTTGCTATTAGCCTCGTTCGCGGCGACCACCTTGCGGAACAGGTGCTCGTCGACGAAGGGGCCCTTCTTAAGACTGCGTGGCATCTTCTTCGGTTCCTATTCCCTGGCCTACTTGCGCTTCTTGCCGGCGTTGCGACGGCGGACGATGAGCTTGTCGCTTTCCTTGTTGGGGTGGCGCGTGCGGCCTTCTTTCTGGCCCCACGGGCTGACCGGGTGGCGACCACCGGAGGTCTTGCCCTCACCACCACCGTGCGGGTGGTCGATCGGGTTCATCGCGACACCGCGGACGGTCGGGCGGACGCCCTTCCAGCGCATGCGTCCGGCCTTGCCCCAGTTGATGTTCGACTGCTCGGCGTTGCCGACCTCGCCGATCGTGGCACGGCAGCGCGCATCGACGTTGCGGACCTCGCCCGAGGGGAGGCGCAGCTGGGCGTAGGGGCCGTCCTTCGCGACGAGACGCACCGAGGAGCCCGCGGAGCGGGCCAGCTTGGCGCCACCGCCCGGCTTCAGCTCGATCGCGTGGACGACGGTGCCGGTCGGGATGTTGCACAGCGGCAGGTTGTTGCCCGGCTTGATGTCCGCGCCAGCGCCCGACTCGACGATGTTGCCCTGTTTGAGACCGGCGGGCGCCAGGATGTAGCGCTTGGTGCCGTCCAGGAAGTGCAGCAACGCGATGCGAGCCGTGCGGTTGGGGTCGTACTCGATGTGCGCGACCTTGGCGTTGACGCCGTCCTTGTCATTGCGACGGAAGTCGATGACGCGGTACTGGCGCTTGTGGCCACCACCGATGTGACGGGTCGTGATGCGGCCCTGGTTGTTGCGGCCACCGGACTTCGACAGCGGCCGGAGAAGGGACTTCTCCGGGTTCGACCGGGTGATCTCGGCGAAGTCGGCGACGGAGGAGCCGCGACGCCCGGGGGTCGTGGGCTTGTAATTGCGAATAGCCATGTCTGTTTTCCTCTAATCCTTCGCTCAGCCGACGGCCGTGAAGATGTCGATGGAACCGGACTTCAGCGTGACGATGGCACGCTTGGTGTCCTTGCGCTTACCGAGGCCGAACTTGGTGCGGCGGGTCTTGCCCTGACGGTTCAGGGTGTTCACCGACGCGACCTCGACCCTGAAGATCGACTCGATGGCGAGCTTGATCTCGGTCTTGTTGGAACGCGGGTCGACAAGGAAGGTGTACTTGCCCTCGTCGATCAGGCCGTAGCTCTTCTCGGAGACGACCGGAGCGATGATGACGTCGCGCGGGTCCTTGTTGACGGCGGCCATCAGGCGTTCACCTCTTCCTTCTTGGTCGCAGCGCTCGTGGACTTGGCTGCGATGAAGCCCTCGAGCGCGGCCTGGGTGAAGACGATGTCGTCGCTCACCAGCACGTCGTAGGCGTTCAGCTGGTCGTAGGTCAGCGCATGCACGGACGCGATGTTGCGCACGCTCTTGAAAGCGAGTTCGTCGTCGCGCTCCAGCACGACGAGGACGTGCTTCGAGGTGGCGACGCCGCTCAGCAGCTCCACGACGGCCTTGGTCGAGGGGGCTTCACCGGCGGTGAAGGCCTGGACGGCGTGGATGCGGCTGCCGCGAGCGCGGTCCGAGAGAGCGCCGAGCAGAGCGGCGGCGATCATCTTCTTGGGGGTGCGCTGCGAGTAGTCGCGCGGGGTCGGTCCGTGGACGATGCCACCACCGGTCATCTGCGGGGCGCGGATCGAGCCCTGACGAGCGCGGCCGGTGCCTTTCTGCTTGAACGGCTTGCGACCGGCACCGGAGACCTCACCACGGTTCTTCGTCTTGTGGGTGCCCTGACGCGCGGCGGCGAGCTGAGCGGTGACCACCTGGTGGATCAGCGGGATGTTGGTCTGAACGTCGAACAGGGAGTCGGGGAGCTCGATGGAGCCGGCCTTCTTGCCCTTGAGGTCGACGACGTCAATCGAGGTAGCCATGGATTTAGGCCCCCTTCACTGCGTTGCGGACGAAAACGATGCGGCCGCGAGCGCCGGGAACGGCGCCTTTGACCAGCAGCAGGCCCTTCTCGGCGTCGATCGCCTGAACCTTCAGATTCAGGACGGTGACGCGCTCGCCACCCATGCGACCGGCCATGCGCATGCCCTTGAAGACACGGCTCGGGGTCGAGGAGGCGCCGATGGAGCCCGGCTTGCGGTGGTTGCGGTGCGCACCGTGCGAAGCGGAGACGCCCTGGAAGTTGTGGCGCTTCATGACACCGGCGAAGCCCTTGCTCTTCGAGGTGCCGACGACATCGACCAGCTGGCCGGCCTCGAAGGTGCCGTCGACGGTGAGCTCCTGGCCGGCCGAGTACTCGGCGGCGTCGGCGGTACGGACCTCGGTCAGGTGACGGCGCGGCGTGACGCCCGCCTTGTCGAAGTGACCGGCGGAGGGCTTGTTGACCTTGCGCCGGTCGATCTGGCCGTAGGCGATCTGGACGGCGTTGTAGCCGTCTGCCTCGGGGGTGCGGACTTGGGTCACGACGTTCGGCGTGATCTCGATGACGGTCACGGGGATGAGAGTGTCGTTCTCGTCCCAGACCTGGGTCATGCCGAGCTTCTTGCCGAGGAGGCCACGGGAGGTCTTGGTATCGATGGTGGACATAGCGGCACTCCCCCTTAGAGCTTGATCTCGATGTTGACGTCGGCCGGCAGGTCGAGACGCATGAGCGAGTCGACGGCCTTCGGCGTCGGGTCGACGATGTCGATCAGCCGCTTGTGCGTGCGCATCTCGAAGTGCTCACGGCTGTCCTTGTACTTGTGGGGCGAACGGATGACGCACACCACGTTCTTCTCGGTGGGAAGCGGCACCGGCCCGACGACGGTCGCGCCGGCACGAGTCACCGTGTCGACGATCTTGCGCGCCGAGGTGTCGAGACCAGCGTGGTCGTACGATTTAAGCCGAATGCGGATCTTCTGTCCCGCCATGTTGCGACTCTCTCTCTTGTTATGGCGTCGTACGAAGAGCTCTCCCCGAAGGGAAGTGCTCTCGCATTGGACGCGATGCGACGAACGCAGGGGAACGCCACTGTTTATCTGTCAACTCCCCGGCCATGGCTCCGGGATTTCTCCCGGCCGGAAGACAGGGATGAACAGTGTTTTCCGAGGTGGCCGAAGTGAGCGTGTCCTGCTGCCTGCGGCCTAACCGTCCATCCACGGGTCCGGAGACTCTCGCGCTGGGCTATGCACAACCTGGCAGTGATCCGTTCGGAGCGCGCACAGTCACGCTCGTTCCGAAATGTTGAACCCGTCAAGTTTGCCAGATTCCGGCCAGTGCTGCAACCCGGGCGTGTCGCGCTACAGCGATCCGGCGAGTTCCGTCAGTTTCGCGCCGAAGCGAGCGTATTCGGAGGCGACGTACGCCTCGAGCGCCCCGGCTGCGTCGCGCGGCGTCCGGGCCGGGCTCACCGATCGAGCGCAGAGCTGCGGCGAGGGCGCTGACCAGTTCTGCGGGGGAGGAACCGTCGACCTGGACGAGACTCTCCCCCACCGCCCCGGCCACTTCCTCCAGCGCCGGCGAGCTGCGCGTGACAACCGTCTTCCCAGCGGCCAGACCCTGCCAGACCTTGTTGGCAATGACGCTCCGCGCCTTCGGCGAGTCCCCGAAGATGCCGAGCACCACATCCGCGGCGGCCAGGTGATCGGCCAGCTCGATCGCGGGGACCGGCTCGAGGAATCGGCATTGCCCGGCGATCCCGAGCTCAGCGGCCCGCGCGCGGATGCTCGCCCGCAGCGTACCGTCGCCGATGAACGTGGCCTCTAACGGCACGGCCGCTCCGAGCGTGGCGAGCGCCTCCACGATGACCGGCGGCCCGTGCAGCGGGATGTAGTTGCCGTAGTAGAGGACCCGGAGGGGCTCGTCCGCGGCGCGCCGGCGATCGGCCGCTGTCCCGGTCGCCGGGCGCGCCCACCCGGGAGCGCCCACCGGGAGCGAGAGGACATCGGTTCCGGGATGCGCAGCAGCCAGCTGTTGCGCCCGGACCCTGGTGTCGATCAGGACGAGGTCGGCCAGCGCGCAGGCCATCGTGTCCACCAGCGCGTACCATCGCGCCCGCAGCGAGCCCGGTCGTGCCTTCTTCCAGTCTTCGACCATCGTCTCGTACTGCCCGACGAACCCGTCTGCCACGAGCACACCCCGGTTGAGGCGCGCGACCGCCCACACGACGGCGACGTACGGGAGCGAGAACTCCGACAGAATGTAGACTCGCCGCCCATGCACCGTGAACAGGAGCGCTCGGAGATCGTGCAGCATCCGCCGCCAGCGGGGCCCTTCCCGACGTCGCGTGATCGTGATCTCAGCGTCCAGCTGTTCCTCAAGGAAAGCGCGAATCCGTGCGTTGCGTGGATACTCGGTGTCCCAGACACGGCAGTAGGCGATCTTCACGCGACCGGCCTCCCCATCCGGACCCGGTTGCTGAGCGCGCGGAACGTTGTGACGCAGAAGTAGGCCCAAGCGCCGTACCCGGGCCGTCCGCCGCTGAGAGCCGCGCCGAGGCACGCGAGCAGGCCGCTCCCGCTCGCCGCCCGTCCCGCGCGGTCGGCGGGCAGCGTCAGAAATGAAGTCACCGCGAACACGCCGGCTGGTCGCTGTGAGATGCCGTTTGCCCCACTCGAGGCTCGCACGCCAGTTGGGGTCCGTCGTCAGGGAGTCGGCGTGACTGACGGGGCGGCACACGAGCGGTTCTGGAACGCACAGCATCCGGGTTCCCCGTTCGCGCTCCAGCCGGATCAGCCACTCCCAGTCTTGGTGGAGCCGCACAGCGGTGTCCCACGGCTCGGACAGCGCCAGCTCCCGGGGGAACAGCTATGGTGGAAGAAGCGAATTGCGGCGAGACAGAACGGAGCCGGGGTCTTTCCAGCAGATACTCGGTGATGCTCGGCACATCTCGGACTGGCTCGGTGGGGACCACACGCTCACCGCCGGTGCTCAGGTCTTTTTCGAGAATCGCACAGCTCATCACCCAGTTGCCACCAGAGACTCCGGCCGATTCGAGCGCGTCCAGCTGCGCTCGGAGCTTCGTCGCTTCCCAGGTGTCGTCGTCGTCCAGCAACGCGACAGTCTCGTGCCGCGCCGAGCGGATGCCGGCCATACGTGCGCCGTTCCCGCGCAGTCCCGGTTCGGAGCGCACGACACGCACACGGGCGTCCTGGAACACCGGGTCGGGGCCCTGCCCGTTCATAGCGACGATCACCTCCACGTCCACGTCGCGCTGAACGAGAGCGGAAGCGACCGCGTCGTCAAGGGCGCCGCGAGTGTTCATCGTCGGGATGACAACGCTCACAGCGGAGATTCGCGGGTTCATCGCCACACCTTTCTGATCGAATCGTGTGCCCAGAGCGCGCAGCGCAGGAGGACGGGGTAGAGCGGTCCGGACAGGCGGATGACCCAGACGTGGAGGGCAGCGACCGGCCTGGGCGCCGACCTGAGTCAGCCGGATCGTCCGCAGCTCCTGACGGGCGAGCCGCATCCCCTCGTTCACCTCTGCTCGCGAGCCACGGCGCCGGACCGGAACGAAGGCCACCGCCAGCGCGTAGAACCAGAGCCGGAAGACGTCGATGCGCTGCGGCTCGACTCCCGCTCGCTCCGCCGCGGCGACAGCCGCATCGCGTGCTACGGCATAGCACGCGAAGTTCTGCGTGCGTTCCCGGCTCAGCGAGCCCCCCCCCCCGCTCGACGTCGGTGTAGACAGACTCCGGCCAGAAGACGATGCGTTCGCTCCGCTCCAGCGCATCGACGACACCGATGAAGTCTTCCTGCGGATAGTCGCGTCCGAACGTCTCCGCGTGCAGCACAGAGCGACGGAACAGCTTGCTCCAGAGGAAGCCCTGGACGTCGCCGTCGAGAACGCTTCGCAGCGCGCGCTCGCGGCCGGTTGTCCGCTGCTCGCCGATTCCGTCGATCCAGCGCTCGCTGGCGCCTGCGGCGCGGAAGCGAGCACGGGCGAACACGAGATCCGGCTTTCCGGAGATGGCCTCGGCGAAGCTGTCGAGCGCGTTCGGCTCCGGATCGTCGTCGTCCACGAACCAGACGTACTCGCGGTCGATCAGGCCGATCGCCGCGTTGCGAGCGGCAGCCGGCCCCCGATTCTCCTCAAGGGCGAGAACGCGGACCTCCCGGCGCCCCACCGCCCACTCTCGAAGCCTGCTCTCGGTGGCGTCGGTCGATGCATCGTCCACAAGGACGATCTGCGCGCCACGGTCGAACTCGGCGAGGCGGGCGAGGGAACGGCCGACCGCCGGACCGGCGTTATAGAAGCAGGCCACGACGGCGACGGGATTCGGGCAGATGTCTCGGAAATGAGATATGGGACATGATACAACATGTACACACAAAGATTACCTGTGTGAAGGGTTCCACTCGCCGCAGACCCCGGCGGCGACAGCTCTGAGCGGCCGGCAGAAGACGAAAGCTGCGAAGAACACCCGCCGGCACGCAGAAGCGGGACCGGCTGTGTCACCGGCCCCGCTCGAGCGACGCCTCGCGCCGTCGCTCAGATCGTGTCAAGACCGCTCACGCTCCCGAACTCTTCGCCCGGGATCCGGTCAGCGGTGTGGTCTGGTTTGCGAGGTGCTGGCTTAGCATAGGCGCTCCCTTCGGCGACGGACCCGTTCGGTTGAATCGGTAAGACCATTCTGTGCCCGGGGAGCGCTGAGGCAAAGGCCCAGGCGCGGATCAGGAACGGGCCCGGCGACGCAGCGCTGCCACGCTGACGGCGGCCACACCGGCGAACAACACAAGCGCCCCGAGGGAAGCGGTCGTCCCGAGATCGGCTCCGGTGTCCGCCAGGCGGCGAGTTCCGGCCCCATCGCCGATGCGGACGGGCGCGGGCGGGAAGACGGGGATGCTGCGCGACTGCACGTTCGGAACCGGGCGGGCGGCGACCTCGAGGGTCACGGTCGCGGGGCCGCTGGTGACGCCGTTCCGCGACGAGGTGTATTGGAAAGTGTCGACGCCGGCGAAATCGGCGGCCGAGCGGTAGGTCCGCAACGCTCCGTCGCCGCTCAGCGTTCCATGCGCCGGAGCGGTGGTGACCGCGTAACTGACGGGCACAGCCCCTTCGCTGAGCGCCTGCGGGTTCGCAGCCGCCGTCGCCGGGGCACCCACCCCATCCAGGGGCAGGAGTTCGATCACAGTGTCCGCGCCCGCGACCACCGTGTAGTGCCGCTCGCGCAGGACAGGGGCACTCGTCTCCGACTCGTCCACGGTGATCGCGACGGTGTACGGCTCGGAGACGACGATCCCGTCGCTGACCGTGTAGGTGAAGCTGTCGGTTCCGATGAATCCCGCTCGCGGCGTGTAGACGACGCTGCCGCCCTCCAGGGTGAGCGTTCCGCCCGCCGGTGCCTTCACAATCTTGTGGCCGAGCTGGTCACCGTCCGGGTCCCAGCCGGGCAGGACGATCTGCACGCTGTTGCCGGCGGTCAGAGAAAACGAGAGGTCCCCCGCGGTGGGAGCCTGATTCGAGAAGAAGCCGCCGGCTCCGACCAGGACGACGGAGTCGAAGCCGCCATCGGCGCCATCCGCGATGGCGAGTTTCACATGGTTCGTCCGGCCGGCCTCCACCTCCGCGGTGCAGGTCAGAACCTTCGTGAAGCCGTTGACGGCAGTGTCCCGCGCTCCGGTTGTGTTGTCCACGAAGTGCTCAGCATTGACACCGGCGTTCACCGTTTTGATCGAGACAGCCTGACTGCCGACGGTGGCGCAGTTCGTCCCGTTCACGAAAAAGCCGAAAACGTCGTTGACCGTGTACCGGGGATCGACGAACTTCGGGTACTCCATCGACCCGAAGACATAGTCGATCGAAATCGACGGCGACCGCCGCACGAAGTCGAACTCGAGCACGGCCGCGTCAAAGAGGCAAGTGCGACCGCCCAGGAGGGCCGAGAGATCGTGGTCGCCGGGTTGGTCGAGGTCCGTGCTGGCCTTCGATGCGCCGTGCGGGCCGAGAACGCCATCCTTGACCCTGCCGGTGCTGAGGGCGACGCCGCCCTCCAACCCGAGCGCCGCACCCATCCCGCTGAAGAGGCCGACGGCGGCGCTGTGGCCAGTGAAGGTCGCATTGGAGACGGTGACACCCGGCCCAACCAGTGAGGCGACCAGTTCCTCCACCGAGGTGCTGGACAGGTCGGCGACAGACTGACCGGTGGAGGCCGAGGCCGACTGCGGGACGAACGCGGCAGCAGCGAGCACCGCGCCTCCCAGCACCGTTGACAGACTCCGACGACCGCGCACGACCACACTCCCTGACTCAGGCGAACTCTCGAAACCTATCCAGGCAGACAAGTACCCCCAATGGGGGTGATCCGGAGTACGACGGAGAAGGGCCGGACCCTTTCGGGTCCGGCCCTTCTCCGAGCGGCCTGAGACGACTCAGTTGATGATCTTCGTCACCTTACCGGCGCCCACGGTGCGGCCACCCTCACGGATGGCGAAACCGAGGCCCTCCTCCATGGCGATCGGCTGGATGAGCTCGACCGTCATGTCGGTGGTGTCGCCGGGCATGACCATCTCGGTGCCCTCGGTCAGCGAGATGACGCCGGTGACGTCGGTGGTGCGGAAGTAGAACTGCGGACGGTAGTTCGTGTAGATGGGGTTGTTACGGCCGCCCTCGTCCTTCGAGAGGATGTAGGCGGTGCCCTCGAAGCTGGTGTGCGGCGTGACCGAACCCGGCTTCACGACGACCTGACCGCGCTCGACGTCCTCGCGCTTGGTGCCGCGGAGGAGCAGACCACAGTTCTCGCCGGCCCAAGCCTCGTCGAGCTGCTTGTGGAACATCTCGATACCGGTGACCGTGGTCTTCTGCGTCGGGCGGATGCCGACGATCTCGACCTCGGAGTTGACGGCCAGGGTGCCGCGCTCAGCACGGCCCGTGACGACGGTTCCACGACCGGTGATCGTGAACACGTCCTCGACAGGCATCAGGAACGGCTTGTCCTTGTCGCGCACCGGGTCCGGGATGTTGTTGTCCACGGCCTCCATGAGGTCGAGAACGCTCTGAACCCATTTCTCGTCGCCCTCAAGAGCCTTGAGGCCCGAGACGCGGACGACCGGAGCGTCGTCGCCGAGGTAGTCCTGGCTGGAGAGCAGCTCACGGACCTCAAGCTCGACGAGCTCCAGGATCTCCTCGTCGTCCACCATGTCGGACTTGTTGAGGGCGACCAGCAGGTACGGAACTCCGACCTGCTTGGCGAGCAGGACGTGCTCGCGGGTCTGGGCCATCGGGCCGTCGGTGGCGGCGACCACGAGGATGGCGCCGTCCATCTGAGCGGCACCGGTGATCATGTTCTTGATGTAGTCGGCGTGGCCCGGGGCGTCAACGTGCGCGTAGTGACGCTTCGGCGTCTCGTACTCGACGTGCGAGATGTTGATCGTGATACCACGCTGACGCTCTTCCGGAGCCGAGTCGATCGACGCGAAGTCGCGCTGAACGTTGGTCGCCGACGGGTACTTGTCCGCAAGCACCTTGGAGATCGCCGCGGTGAGCGTCGTCTTGCCGTGGTCGACGTGACCGAGGGTTCCGATGTTTACGTGCGGCTTAGTCCGCTGGAACTTGGCCTTAGCCACTGTGGGTCCTCCTCAGGACTCTCGAGTAGACACCCCAATCGACGGATTTCGACCGGCGGATCTACGGATTGGTTTCTTATGTTACGGGATGTTGCCCGAGTATCAGAACGACGCGTTGGCAAGCGACCGGAGTCACTCGCCCTTGCTCTTCTGGACGATCTCGTCGGCGACGGCCTTCGGGACCTCTGCGTAGCTGTCGAACTGCATCGAGTACACCGCACGGCCGGAGGTCTTGGACCTCAGATCGCCGATATAGCCGAACATCTCGGACAGCGGGACGTTCACCTTGACGACCTTCACACCGCTGGCGTCCTCCATCGACTGGATCTGCCCACGACGCGAGTTCAGGTCGCCGATGACGTCGCCCATGTACTCCTCCGGGGTGCGCACCTCGACCGCCATGAGCGGCTCGAGCAGCACCGGGTTCGCCTTCCGGGCAGCCTCTTTGTAGGCCATCGAGCCGGCGATCTTGAACGCCATCTCCGAGGAGTCGACGTCGTGCGAAGCGCCGTCGACGAGCGTCGCCTTGACGCCCACCGTCGGGAAGCCGGCGAGGACGCCGACCTGCATCGCGTCCTGGATGCCCGCGTCGACCGAGGGGATGTACTCGCGCGGAACGCGGCCACCGGTCACGGCGTTGACGAACTCGTACGAGGTCTCCGGAGTGACCTCGAGCGGTTCCAGGGTGATCTGCACCTTTGCGAACTGACCGGAACCACCGGTCTGCTTCTTGTGGGTGTAGTCGTGCTTCTCCACCGTGCGGCGGAGGGTCTCGCGGTAGGCGACCTGCGGCTTGCCCACGTTCGCCTCGACGTTGAACTCGCGCTTCATGCGGTCCACGAGGATGTCGAGGTGCAGCTCGCCCATACCCTTGATGACCGTCTGACCGGTCTCCTGGTTCTGCTCGGTGCGGAACGTCGGGTCCTCTTCGGCGAGCTTCTGGATCGCGGTGCCCAGCTTCTCCTGGTCGGCCTTGGTCTTCGGCTCGATGGCGACCTCGATCACCGGCTCCGGGAAGGTCATCGACTCGAGGACGACCTCGTTGGCCGGGTCGCTCAGGGTGTCGCCGGTGGTGGTGTCCTTGAGGCCGATCACCGCGTAGATGTTGCCGGCGGTGACGAAGTCGACCGGGTTCTCCTTGTTGGCGTGCATCTGGAAGATCTTGCCGATGCGCTCCTTGCGGCCTTTGGTCGAGTTGATGACCTGGGCACCCGAGTCGACACGGCCCGAGTAGATGCGGACATACGTGAGGCGACCGAAGAACGGATGAACGGCGACCTTGAAGGCCAGAGCCGAGAACGGCTCGGTGGCGTCGGCGTGACGGAGGATGACCTTCTCCTCGTCGCGCGGGTCGTGCGCCTCGATGGCCGGGACGTCCAGCGGCGACGGCAGGTAGTCGATGACCGCGTCGAGCATCGGCTGCACACCGCGGTTCTTGAACGCGGAGCCGCAGAGCACCGGGTAGATCTCGTTGTTGACGGTCATCGTGCGGATGGCGCCCTTGATCTCCGCGACGGTGAGCTCCTCGCCGCCGAAGAACTTCTCGAGCAGCGCGTCGTCGCTCTCAGCGACGGTCTCGACCAGCTTGGCGCGGTACTCCTCGGCCTTGGCCTGAAGGTCGGCGGGGATCTCCTGGACCTCGTACTTGGCGCCCATGGTCACATCACCCTTGGCGTCGCCCGGCCAGACCAACGCGCGCATCTCGATCAGGTCGACGACACCGATGAACTCGGACTCGGAACCGATCGGGAGCTGCATCACAAGCGGCTTGGCGCCGAGGCGGGAGATGATGGTGTCGACCGTGAAGTAGAAGTCGGCACCCAGCTTGTCCATCTTGTTGACGAAGCAGATGCGGGGGACGACGTACTTGTCGGCCTGACGCCAGACGGTCTCCGACTGGGGCTCGACTCCTTCCTTGGCGTCGAAGACGGCGACGGCGCCGTCGAGCACGCGCAGCGAGCGCTCCACCTCGACGGTGAAGTCCACGTGGCCCGGGGTGTCGATGATGTTGATCTGGTTCTTGTTCCAGAAACAGGTGACGGCCGCGGACGTAATGGTGATGCCGCGCTCCTTCTCCTGTTCCATCCAGTCGGTCGTCGAGGCACCGTCGTGGGTCTCGCCCAGTTTGTGGTTGACGCCCGTGTAGAACAGAATGCGCTCGGTCGTGGTGGTCTTGCCGGCGTCGATGTGGGCCATGATGCCGATGTTGCGGACCTTATGCAGGTCGGTGAGCACGTCCTGTGCCACAGGGTTCCTCCGAAATGTAGAAAGTGGAAGGGGCGCCGTCCGGGCGGCTCCCCGAAGGGTGCTACGCCCGGACGGCGAAGAGTGTTACCAGCGGTAGTGCGCGAAGGCCTTGTTCGACTCGGCCATCTTGTGCGTGTCCTCACGGCGCTTCACAGCCGCGCCGAGGCCGTTCGAGGCGTCCAGGATCTCGTTGGCGAGGCGCTCGGTCATCGTCTTCTCGCGACGGCCCTTGGCGTAGCTGGTGAGCCAACGCAGCGCGAGGGTGTTCGCACGGTGCGGCTTGACCTCAACCGGCACCTGGTAGGTCGAGCCGCCGACGCGGCGGCTGCGGACCTCGAGGGTCGGGCGAATGTTGTCCAGCGCCTTCTTGAGGGTGGCGACGGCGTCGTTGCCCGACTTGGAGGAGACGCCTTCGAGCGCGTCGTAGACGATGCGCTCAGCGAGGCCCTTCTTGCCGTCGAGGAGGATCTTGTTGACGAGCTGGCTGACGACCGGGGAGCCGTAGACCGGATCGGCGACGACGGGGCGCTTCGGAGCGGGACCCTTGCGAGGCATTACTTCTTCTCCATCTTCGCGCCGTAGCGGCTGCGAGCCTGCTTGCGGTTCTTGACGGCCTGGGTGTCCAGCGCGCCACGAACGATCTTGTAGCGAACGCCTGGGAGGTCCTTCACACGGCCGCCGCGGACGAGCACCATCGAGTGCTCCTGCAGGTTGTGACCCTCACCGGGGATGTAGGCGGTGACCTCGGTCCCGTTCGAGAGCTTGACACGCGCGACCTTGCGGAGCGCCGAGTTCGGCTTCTTGGGGGTGGTGGTGTAGACGCGGGTACACACGCCGCGCTGCTGCGGGTTGGCCTTCAGGGCGGGAGCCTTGGTCTTGGTGACCTTCGGCGTCCGGCCCTTGCGGACCAGCTGCTGAATAGTTGGCACTGAACTTCTCCTTTTAGGACTGCACGGTGACAGTTGTTGCTTTCCCACGGCCCAGCCGCGCCTCGCGGCGCCTCTGGTCGTGGGGTGATCGGCGAGCTGCCGATATGCCGTGGGGGCGGGTTCCCGTGCGGTCTCCTCAGCCCATCGGATGAGTACGTGCCGGCCCGCTCCTCCCAGTCCCGGACCGAGCCGGTCAGTGACCATAGGACAAGCGCGCGACAGAGCGCACACCCGATAAATACTATCGTCCACGCGAAAGCTGGTCAAATGATCGCGGGCATGCTACCGGCGCTTCCCCCTGAGGTTGCGAAGAGAGCGTGGTGTCCCGCCGGCTCTCCCGGTCCGCTCCGCCCCTGCCCTCATTCCTCGTCGCCGTCCTCCCACGGCCAGCGCGGGCGGCCGCGCTGGCGGAAGCGGCCGACCAGCACGAGCTGATAGAGCAGAGCGACGACAAAGCCGAGAAGACCGGTGACAATCGTGTAAACGCTGCCGAGTTGAGCCACAGCGAACAGGACGTAGTGGAACGACTGGCCCGGATCGCCCGCGATGCCGGCCACTCCCCCGGCAGCGGCGAACACGAGGGAACAGGCCGTGGCCACGCCGAACGCGAAGCCCGGATCGACACGTTGACGCTTCCCCGGCGCCCTCCGCCCGAACAGGATGAGGAGGATCAGCAGCAGCGCGACCGCCGCGCCGGTCATCGCCGGGCCGATCAGCGGGCCGGCGCGCGAATCCGCGATCACCTCGGTGTTGGCCGCCAGGGAGGTCAGGCCGAATCCCGCCACCAGCAGCGCAAGATAGAGCCCGGCCGCGAAGCACGCCACGACGGTCGCGTAGGCGCGCTCGTCACGCACGGAGCCTCCGGGCTCAGTAGCTCTGCTGCGCGTACGCGGCGACGGCCTGGTTCTGAGCGTCCACCAGCTGCTGCTCGTAGTCGGCCCGCGCCTCGGCGTTGCGGGCTTTGAGCCGGCGACTGCGGGCGGCGAGCCAGGCGCCCGTCCAGACCGAGACCTCGCGCGCGAGCACACCGGAGAGGACGGCGAACGGGTTCACCCAGGCGCTGCGCAGCAGGACCTGGAACTCGTCGGGCGTGCGCTGCCAGTAGTGGGCGTCGATCAGACCGGCGCCGATGTAGACGAAGTAGACGAAGGCCGCGACGACGAGCCCACCCAGGATGTAGCCCCACCAGCGGGCGCGGTTGACGATCTGGATGAGGACGGCCATCCCGACGAAGAACGCCACAATCGGCGCCCACCCGGAGAGCTGGCCCGTGAAGTACTGCCGCAAGGCGGGGAGGAACTCGTCGCCCGGGGCGATGAGCGAGCCCACGAGGACCACCGTGACGGCCCACAGGACAGCGAAGGCGACCGTCCCGGCGAGAGCGAGCAGGAGGCCGAACCCGCGGTTGCTCTTCTTCTTCGGCGCCTCCGGGCGCTGGAGGAAGACCGGCGCGACCGGCTGCGGGGGGTATGCCACGGTGGCCGGATAACCGCCGTCCCGATGGGCCGCCTCGGCCGCGGCAGTGACCGCAGCGGTCGATTCGGCGGGCGATGCGGTGTCGACAGCGGCGCTGCCGGCAGCGGCGGCCTCGGGCGTGTTGCGAGCCACAGCGGCCGCGACATCCTCGTCGCTGGGGACGACCGGCTCGGGCTCGACCGCAGCGGGGGCGGCGGGCGGAGCCGCGGCGATGGGCTCGGCGGGTGGGGCGCCCGCGGCCGACCGGTTGAGGTGCCCGCGGGCGGAGACCGGCCCCGCTGGCGGGTCGGCGACCTCCGGGTCGATGCCGTGTGCCTCGGCTGCCACCGGCTCGGCCGGCTCCGTCGCCCGCTCCGGCTTGTCTTCCGGCGGGGTGTCGCTCATGATCCCACTCCTCGATCGGCCCGGTCGGGCAGCTGTCAGTGCTGCCCACTGTAGCAACGGGAAAAGGGATGTCCAGGGAGGGAGAGCGAGCGCCGTCACTTCTGGGCGGCGGCCTCGCGCCCCTTTCCCCGGCGGCAGCGAAAGTGCGGCCTCACCGGTCTCCGCCGGCGGCTGGGCAGCAGCCAGAGCAGCGAGTCGCGCCGGACGGGTCCCGTCGACGGTGAAGCTGGCGAGGGGCGTCGTCAGCCCCTCAGCCTTCCTCAGCACTGCGGCCCGGGCGGCGTGCGGGGACCCGGGCGAGGGCGGCGAGCGTTCGCTGGACGCCGCGAACGGCCTTGCCCAGCAGCCTCTGACGAAGTGAGAAGAACCAGGCGACAAGGAAGGCGGCGGTGAGGACCAGGACGATGGTTCCCCCGGTGGGGATGTCCCACGACCAGGACAGGTACAGGCCGATGAACGTTCCGAGCCCGCCGATGACAGGCGAGAGGGACATCATCACGCCGAGACGATCGGTGAGCATCCGCGCCGTCGCCGCCGGGGTGACCAGCAAGGCGAGGACGAGGATGTTGCCGATAGTCTGCACGCTGATGACAACCGCGAGGGTGACCAGCACGTAGAGCACCAGGTCGAGCAAGAAAACGGGAACACCGAGTGCGCGTGCGGACTCGCGATCCAGGCTGATGGTGACGAACTCTTTGTGCAGCAGGAACATCGCCCCCAGCACGGCGACGCCCGTGATGCTGGCAACGTACAGGTCCCGGTCGGGGATGCCGGTGATCGAGCCGAACAGGAACTGCTCGAGAGACCCAGCGTATCCGGGAGTCTGGGAGATGACCACAACGCCGAGGGCGAAAGCGACGACGAAGAACACGCCGATGATCGAGGATTCGTTGAGGCGGCGGTTGTGGGAGAAGACGGCGACCAGCACCGCCGTGGCGACGCCAGCGAACACCCCGCCGAGGACGAGGTCGCCGGAGAGGACGAACGCGATCGCCAGGCCCGGGAAGACAGCGTGAGAGACGGCGCCTCCGATGAAGGCCATACCGCGAAGCACGACATGGGCGCCGACGATGCCGCAGACGGTGGACGAGATGACCGCGACCGCGAGAGCCTTCGGGAGGAAGGCGAGACCGGGGTGGAACAGGTCGGTGAAGAAGTCGATCGGATTCATGTTCACGCGACGTTCAGGATGCGCAGCAGCGGACTGCCGGGGTCGACGCCGAAGGCGGCCATCCAGGCCTCCGGGCGCGCGGTCAGCTCGGCCGGGCTGCCGGTGGCGATGACGGTGCGATTCAGGAGAGCGAGACGGTCGCAGCTGTAGAGGGCGGAGGCGAGGTCGTGGGTGGTCATCAGCACGGCCCGGTTCTCACGGGCCAGCTGGGTGAACAGGTCGCCGAGGATCTCCTGGGTGGGCATATCGAGGCCGGTGAACGGCTCGTCGAACAGTAGGAGGGAAGGGCGCAGGGCGAGGGCGCGGGCCACGAGGACACGTTGGCGCTGCCCTCCGGAGAGCTGCCCGACGGGGCGGTTGGCGAGGCCGGTCATGCGAACCCGGTCGAGGGCGTCGGCGACCGCCTCCCACTCGTTCGCTCCGGGGCGGCGGAACAGGCCCAGCCGGCCGGTGAGGCCGGTCATGACAGTGCCCGCGACCGAGAGCGGATACTCCCAGGAGAACTCGTGCGCTGGGGCACATAGCCGATCTCGGCACTACCCGGTCTGGCCGGGCGGCCCCCGACCAGGGCGCGGCCGGCGACGGGGCGCAGCAGCCCGAGGAGGGTGCGCAGCAAAGTGGTCTTGCCCGCGCCATTGGGGCCGATGAGGCCGATGATCTCGCCGCGGTGCGCAGTGAGATTCGCGTCCTCGAGCACGCGACGCCCGCCGAGTTCGACGGAAACGTGCTCGACGGAAAGGGCGAGGGTTTCCTGTGCTGCGGTCATGCGCCGCTGCCCTCGTCCGGCGCCAGCGGCGAAGAAGGGCGGTCGGCGAAGAAACGCTTCTTCGCCTGGCCGCCGCACACGATCGCGGTCACGAATCCGACGAGCAGGGCCACCGCGACGACCGCGATCGCGACGATCAGGATCGGCACGAGCGGTCCCTGTCCGCCCGCGACGGAGGGACGGGCGCTCCTTCCCGGGGCCGCACCCCTCCAGGTCGCCTTCGCAGCATCGCCCGCGAGGGTGCCGGAGCCGACAGCGAAGCGCAACAGCTGGGTGTCGGAGACCGCCGATCCGTCGATGAGGGTCGCGGAGGCGGTCATCCGGATCAGGTAGACACCCGGCTTGGTGAACACCCAGTTGGCGTGAGTGTGCGTTTTGGTGTCGACGAAGATGTCCTGAGGACCGCTCTTCCGGGAGTCCCACAGCACCTGCGGGGCGCCGAAGTCACCGGACTGCAGGTAGACGGTGAGGATGCCGGGGCCTTGCACACCGTCCACAGAGAAGGTCGCGCCGCGGTCGATCTTCTGCATCACGGTCGGGTCCTGAGTGTTCCAGCCGGTCCAGACCACATCGGGGTTCTGGGTCTGCGGCACGACCCAGACAGCGGCACCGGGGGCCGCGCCGACGAAGGAGTAGGCGCGGCCGCCGGGGACGGTCAGCTTCGCCGCGTCCACGACCTGCAGCACCGTCTCGGCCGGGTAAAGCCACACGCTCTGCGCGTCCTTGTTCGCGCGGGCCGCGTCGTCGTGGATGAGGAACTTCCAGGTGGATCCGTCGAACCGGGGGCCCATATCGACGTGCCCGGTGGTGATGACGTGGTCGCCGTGGACGATGGGCTGGTTCACGCCGATCGTCTGGTTGAGCACCGGATCTCCCGGTGACGGGGTCTGGTCGGCCCAGCTGCCACGGGGGCGAGCAGGGCGGCGATAGACAGGAGAGTGGCGGCGGCACAGGCGGGAAGCCGGCGCGGGGGGCGGGTGGAGTGCATGGGGAGGTCTCTCATCGTTCGGTGTCGAAGGTGGGGCGGTCGCGGACCGGAAGTCAAGGACCGAGACATCTCAGGAGCGTGGCGGCATTGAAGCGCATCATGTCGAGGTAGGTCGGAGCGCCGCCGTCGAGGGTGTCGCCGTAGATCGGGCACACCGGGATGCGCTGCTCGGCGGCCACCTGGGTCAGCTCCGAGGAGCGGGCTCTCAGGTTCGGCTCAAGGAATACGGCCCGCACACGCAGGTTCCGGATCGTCTCGGTGAGCCGGCGCCGATCGGCGAGCGATGGCTCGGTGGCGGGGTTGGGGGTGACGAATCCGGCGACGGGGACACCGTAGGCCTTGGCGAGGTAGGCGAATCCGTCGTGGGTCGTGACCAGGTACCGGTTCGCTTTCGGTATACGGGCGATCGTGTCTCGCACATACCTGTCGGTCTGATCGAGTTCGGTCAGATACCGTTCCGCGTTCGCCCGGTAGCCGGCGGCCCCGCCGGGGTCTTTGGCGATGAGGGTGTCGCGGATGAGCTTGGCGTAGGCCTCGACGTTGCGGACGTTCTGCCAGAGGTGCGGGTCGATCTCGCCGTGGACGTGCTTTCCGAGCACTGCCTGCGCGAGCTGGTAGACCTGTCCACCGGGTTGGCCGAGGAAGCGGTACTGCGGGTCACCGGGGATCTCCACAATGCTCTTGCTGGGGACGTCGATGACGACCCGGGAGGCATCGTATCGCTTCTGGGTGCGCTCGCCTCCGGTCGGTTCGTAGAGCACGTCCAGGCCGCCGCCGTCCAGATCGACGGTGAGATCCGCGTGCCCCTAGTCGAGGACCACCGGGTCGGCGACGCGCGCGTCGTCGGGGTTGACACCGACAGCGAAGGTGTAAGTCGCTTCGCCGAGATCGACCGGCCTGGAGGTGTCGTCCGTTCGCAGCCGGCCGCGCAGGGTGAGGTGGTAGACACCGGGTTTGGTGAAGGCCCACGACAGACGCGTGTGCGCATCGGCCGGCAGTGTGGCGGTGTCGTCCTTGTACCCGTCTGCGGCGTCGAAGCCGTTCGAGGAGTCGAAGTACACATCGGTGTCGCCGAAAGTTCCGGTCAGATACGCGTAGACATTCCCCGGCCCGTCCGCGTGGGTGGCCTCCAGCAGCACATCAGACGCGCGCGTGGCCCCATACCGCCGGCCAGCGCCCTCAGCGCGCATTCCCAGCCAGACGGTGTCCAGACGCACGTTCTCCACGAGCGGGATGAGCTCGGCAGAGTATTTGACGGACTCCTCGGCCAGAGACACATTCGCTGCCCGAGGGCTGAGGTTGGCGTCGAGGGCTTTGACGATGGTGTGCTCTTCCAGCAGGGCGTAGTTGGAGAACGCGACATCGGCGTAGACGACATTGCGGACGTCCCTCAGGGTCGGCTCGTACGTGTGCGGATCGGCCCCGTCGGGGACGATCGATGTGACATCCACCCGATCGCCGCCGACGTTCTTCACCAGATCGGCCAGAAGCCCGGTCGTCGTCACCACCTGGAGCCGGTGCGTTCCGGGTTCGAGCAGTGGCTCGGCGGCGCACCCGGACAACAGTAGTCCGGCGAGTCCGGCGCCGATCAGGAGGCGGGAGCGGCAGCGGCGCTGAAGGGGATCGCGCAGCGAGGCTGCGCGCCCCCCGGTCAGCGGCGTCATAAGCCGGCCGGCGCCCGGCCGGCGACGCTCTCCCCCCTGCGCCTGCGTCACCACAGCGCCCCCACGCCGACGCCGGCGAGCAGGAGCAGCGCTCCGAGGATGCTCAGCAGCAGCGGAATCGGATCGCCCTGGGTCAGCGCCGCGATCGGGTCGAGAAGGCCCGCGTGGCGGGTCCCCCGGGCAGCGCCCTCGCCTGGGCTCGCGCAGCGTCGGCCTGCGCCTGCTCGGCGGCCTGTTTCGCGTCGTGCAGGCTCTGATTCCCGGTCGCCAGCGTGTTCGAGAGGGCACCGCACCCGGCGCCCTTGGACAGGGCCGTGTCCGGGTTCGCATCGCCGACCGCGACGGTCAGCACCTCGCTGTCAGAGGAACGCTGCCCCTGGGCGAGCGTGGCGGTCTGGGTGAAGTGCAGGTGGTAGACGCCTTGAGCGCTGAACGCCCAGTTCGCATGCACATGCACGCCGAGCGGGAGAGTGTGGCTGCCCGCGCCTTCGAACACCATCTCCTGCAAGTTTCCGAACGAACCGACCGTGTAGACCTTCACGCTGCCGGGGCCATCGATCCGGGTCAGCGACCAGGTCACGGGGCTGGAGGCGTTGCCGGCGTTGAGCAGCTCCGTGGACCAGCCCAGCCAGATGAGGTCATAGTTCTGCGTCTGCGGCACCTGCCACACCGTCGCGCCGGATGGTCCGATCTGCGGGAACCCGGCGGGGAGGCTGACCCGCGACGCTGGTTTCAGCCACAGCACGGTGCTGTCCGGTTCCCGGTACAGGCGGGCACCGGTGGAGTCGTCGCCGATCAGGGATTCGAGTTTCCCGCCGATGATCTGCGTGTTCCAGTCCAGATGCCCGGCCGAGATCACCGACACACCCGTGCTTGCGCACTGCGCGACAGCCGGTTTCGCCCGTGCCGCTCTGACCTCCGCTGGTGACAGCGTCGAGGGCGGCGAGACAGCCCTTGCCGCCGGGAACGGCGGTCACCGGGTCCACATCGCCGACGACGACCGTCACGATCTCCGAATCACTCGACTCCCTCCCACCAGTCAACGTAGCGGACTGGGTGAAGTGCAGCCGGTAGACACCCGCCTGGGAGAAGGCCCAGTTCGCGTGTGCGTGTACGCCGGTGCGGATGCTGTACGAGCCGGCGCCGTCGAACACCATCGATTGAATGCCGCCGAACTGACCGTCCAGGAACACCTTCACCGTCCCCGGCCCGTCCACGTCGGTGAGCTTCCACGTCACGGGCGACAGGACCTTGGCGCCGCTCAGGGTCTCGGTGGACCAGCCCAGCCAGATCAGCTCTGGGTTCTGCGTCTGCGGCACCATGAAAACACTCGATCCTGCGGGCCCGATCTGCCCGTATCCGGCGGGGAGCGTGACCGTACTCGAGGGTTTGAGCCACAGGACGGTCTTCGACGGCTCCCGGAAAACCTCCGTGCCCGATGAGTTGTAGCCGATGTACGACTCGATCTTCCCGTTCACCACCTGGGTCGAATAGTCCAGGTGCCCGGAGGAGACGATCGTCGTGTCACCGGCCGAACAGCCGCCCGATCCGTCCAGCACGGGCGGGTCTCCGGGGGCGCCCCCGTCCCCGGAACCGCTGTCGGGCGCTTTCACCACGGCGAGGGAATCCCAGCCGATCAGCGACCCGTCCCGGGCCTTCACGACGACTTTGTGTACCCCCAGAGGGGCATCGGCGGGAAGACGGACCTGCGCGGCGACCGCATCGTTGATCTGGGCCCAGCCCAGCCAGACCGGCTGACTGTGCAGCCACGCCGACACCCACTGACCTGTGCGGGCCTTGCCGATCTGGACGGTCGCCTGCTGCCCCGGGGAGAAACCCGATTCATCCCCGAGGACCTGCACACCGCCGGCACTCGCATCGGTCAGCTGTGACTCGGGCACCGGCGCGATGTCCTGCGTGCCGGGCTTGCCCGCACCGGTGAAGCAGCGGGCAGGGTCGATTTTCTTCACCTCGACCTTGCCCACCGCGACGGCCAGCGTGAAGGTGTCCGAGGCTGTGGTTCCGTCCGCGAGAGCGGTGGAACGGGTGAAGGCAAGGCAGTAAGCGCCTTCCGCGGAGAAGTCCCAGGCGCCGTGGACATGCGCGTTCTTGGCGATCTCGAACGAGTCGGCCGCGGTGATCCCGTCGCGGGTGTTGAACAGCACATCGACGCTGCCCAGAGTCCGGCCGCCCTTGTAGAGGGCAAACTCACCAGGCCCTTGTATCTTGTCGAGCGTCCATCTCACCCCGCTCTGGGTGGCGTCGACGGGAATGGACTCCGTGGACCAACCGGGCCACAGCAGGCCGAGCTCCGTCTGCTGCGTCTCGGTCACCTGCCAGAGGTGGCTGCCGGCACGGCCGAGGAAAGCGTACTGGGCGTTCTCCGGGATAGCGGTCTCGGACGCCGGAAGCAGTTGCAGGACGGTTCGGGCGGGATCGCGCCAGACCGTTTCCCCCGCGGTGGCAGCGGAGGTGGTGTCCTTCACCTTCGTGCCGAACACGCCGCCGTTCAGAGTGGAGGCGATGTCGATGTGGCCGCTGTTGAGGATCGTCGCGCCCGAGTCGGTCGTGGACTGGTTCGGCACCCGCCACGCGTCATCGCCCGCTGCCTTGCCCGGTCGGCTTCTGGCCGCGGGAGCAGGAGGTGATGCCCGTATCGTCGGCGACCCCGGCGGCGAAGGTGAGAACCTTCCGCACCGAGACGGGTGTGCGGCTGCCGGCCTTGGTGGCGGTCCACGTCACCGGCACACAGTAGACGCCGGGCTGGCTGAAGGACCACTGGGACACCTGATTGTCGGTTCGAGCGGGCAGCATGGTGGTCAGCTTCCCGCTCGCGGGGCTGAGCACATCCGGTGTGCCCGCCAGGCCGGAGGTCAGCGACACACTGCCGGGGTCGCTGCCTCTCCTATCGAGAGGGTCAGCGGACCGTCGAGAGCGTCAGGGGCGATCCGGTCGGTGTTCAGCCCGGTGTTCATGTCCTGCCCCGTGCGGTAGCCGCCCATAGTGGACACGTTGGCGGTTTAGACGACATCCTCCGCGGCGACGTATTCGACCGGCGCCGTCGCGGACGCTTACACCCGGGTGACCGTGTCGATGCCGCCCCCCGGTCAGATAAGTGGTGAGGTCGGCGCCACCAGCGCGGGCCACCCTCGCCGTGGCCGTCGGTGTCACCGCGAGCGGCTGAAGGCTCGCCTGGGGCGGGGTGGCGTCGCGATCGCAGGGGACGACGTAGCCTGCGGCGGCTGGGTCGCCGATCCACACCGTGACCATGCCGCTGTCCGACGCCCAAGAGCCGGAGGTGAGCTGCGTCTTCGCGGTGACGTTCAGGCAATAGCGCCCCGGGGCCGTGAACGCCCAGTTCATATGCTGGTGCGCCCCGATCTGCGACGTGCGCGTCATCGGCAGCCGGGAGGAGTCGAACCACACCCCGGAGGGTCGCGACTTGACGAATCCGTCGTCGCTCGCGGTGTTGTCGAAGATCACAACGCGCGCGTCGGCGGTCGGGGTGAGGACACCGTTCAGAGTGAAGTCGATGTTCGCGCTCGGCGCGATGTCGGAGACCTTCCAGCCCTCTGTGCTCAGCCCCGGCCACAGATGGGCGCCCTCCGCCCCCCTTGTTCGAAGTACCAGTACTTCGTTCCAGCGGGTCCGATCAGACGGGGGTCCAGCGCCTGGTTAGGCTCTCCAACGGCCGCCGGTCCGTAGGCGCCGGTGAGGACAACGTCCTTCGTGTCGTAGAACGCTGCCGGTTTGACGCCGAACGTGATGCCGTCACCCGCATGATTGAGCACCGCGCGCATGTCAAGGTGACCCGCCCCGAGCACCGTCGGATTGCCGGCCGGGACGCCCCCGAGTCGTGGCCGTCATCGCCGCCTCCGGACAGCGGGACCTGCGCGCAGGGCGTGACCATCGCCGGATCGGTTTTGTCGCCGACAACAAGAGTGTAGGTGGCTTGCGCGGACCGTGTCGCCGATGGCTTGTAGCTTTTGATCACGGTCTTCACGCTCACGCAGTACTGGCCTGGCTGAGTGAAGGACCAGCCCATATTCCACGCACTGGCGCGGGTGGTGACGTTGTTCTCCATCACGGTCTGCGGCGCACCGCCCGCGGTCAGCGCCGACGAGTCCCAGGTGGACGCGACCGGCTGAGTCCAGGCGCCGGAGCCCGGCGGGTCCTCGACATAGTCGCCGGTCACCGAGGACGCCGAGAACCGTCCGCCGTCCGGCCCGGTGACCGAGGTGAGGGTGAAACTCGGGGTTGTGTCATTGGAGATCACCGCTTTCTCGGAAACGGCGGAGGTGTCCCCGCCGGTCACGCCGAAGAGCAGCCGCCCGGCTTTTCCTTGCGCATAAGCGCCCGGGTCCTCGGTCGCCTGCGGCGTCGACCAGGAACCCGTCGCGGGGTCGCGCTCTCGATCCGTGAGGTGGATGATCGTGTCCTCTGCCGCGGACCACGGCGCCGGTGCGTCCCCATACGACCATCCGGTTACGTTTCGCACCCCCATGCGGAAGGAGCCGAATCCGGTCGCGGCCGCGATGACATCCACGTACTGCGGACCGAGTCTCAGATCCCCGGCGGAGAGGACCGTGCGGTCTCCATGCACAGTCACCGTGACAGGGTCAGACGAAGCGGTGGTGTACGCCCCGAGGTCGCTCGGAACGAACTGCGCGGTGTAGCTGTGGGAACCAGCCGTCAGAGCGGCGACGGTGTGGCTGGCCACCCCTGTGGACGAGTCGACCGGAATCCGGCCGAGCAGCTTCTCGGCCTCGGTGAACTCCACGAAGCCAGCGGCGCCGACGGGCGTGACGCTCGCGGTGAGAGTGAGGGAATCGCCGGCCTTCGCCGAGGGGGACGAGGAGGCGAGCACGACGGCAGCGTCCCGCTTCGCCGCGGGTACGCTGCCGGGCGCTGAGGATTTCGCCGTGTCCAGGGCCTGCGTCCGAGGGCTCGTGGGTGACCCCGGGGCCGAGGCGGACGGCGCGGGCGTCGAAGGGGCCGCTGTCGAGGGGACCGGCGTCGAAGGGACCGGCGTCGAGACGGCCTGTGCGGGGGCCGGTGTGAGAGCAGAGACCTCGAATCGGTAGGTGACCGGCTTGGCCGTCGCGCTCTCGCTCTGCGTCCCGTCAGCGTTTGAGAAGCGGGCTTCGGCCGCCACGCTGACCGCGTACTCGCCGGGCTCGGTGAAAGCCCACACAAGCGTGGAAGGCGTCCTGGTGTTCACGGCGACGCTGCGGTTTTGCCCGTGGGCGGTTCCCCAGACGACACCACCGGGAAGAGTCGCCGACACGGTCCCCTTACCGGGTACGTCAACGGCCTCGAGGGTGAGGGTCTCCTGTTCCAGGGTCGCTGCCGGTGGCGAGACCGTGCTGGCGACGGTCGTCGCTGCGGTGGCGGCGCCGTCGGCGTCGCCACCAGAAGAGGCAGCGTCGCCCCGGCTGCGGGAACCATCGACGGGGGCGTCGCGAGAGCGGGGGTCATGGTCATTCCGGACAAAGCGATGACGAGCGGGACGGCGATGGCAAGTCCACGACGGAGACGGGGCGCGGGGTGAGTCACGGGCAAGCTCTCTGGATACTGGTGAGAACGGACAAAGGGTGCGGGGCGGGCGTCCGAGCGCCCGCCCCGCGAAGGAGACCGCTACGGGGTTGCGACGAAGCTGTAGTAGACCGGGTCGGACGCCGCGATCGAGGAGGGCCCCGCCACCGAGGCCACAACCTTGAATACGTACGTGCCGGGGGTGCTGAAGTCCCACTCCGGGTGCCGGTAGAACGCCTCATCGATTCCCGTGGTCAGTGCGAAATCGAACACATAGGGGTTCGAGACAGCGCCCGTGCCGGAGGCGGTCACACCCGGGATGCCGGACCAGTCGATCGACGCCGTCGAGCCGGCCGGCTGGCTGACCAGGGTGATCGTGGTGCGGATCTTCGCCGACGGCGACACCGTGGCCAGTCCGCCGCTCGGGCTGTAGAACACGCTGCGGGCCGCATTCTGCGCGGTCATGCCGTGCTGCTTCAGGTACCGCGGACGGGTCGCTGGGGACGTTACCGAGGCCGGCGAACCCGGACCACACCACGCTCCGCGCGTTCGCGGTGAGTTGGTCCTTCGAGATCTGCCAGATCGGAGTGCCGGAGCCGGGCGTGTACTTCTTCACGGTGAAGTCGTACGCCGGCGTGCCGAGCGAAGAGGTGGCGTCGACTTCCGAGCCGAGATAGTAGCCATCCTCCGGAGCGACCGTGGAGTCTTCCCGGTTGGTGCCGAGGATCAGCTTGTTGGAGTTCGGCGAGAGCGACACATGGACGCTGTCCACATGCTGCTGATCGAACGTCCCGGCTGTGCCGGCGTTCGCGATCCCCGCCCCGAGCCCGAGACTCAGCGCGAGGACCCCGACGCTCGCGGTCAGGGAGCCGAGGACCGTGTACCTGCGCGGGACGGCGGTGCGCTCAATGGTGTTCGTGTTCATGATTGTGCTTCTTTCCTGTTTTTGTGCCTGTGCGTTGCGATGACCACTGGGTGTGCGGAGCCGGCCTGCGCCCAGCCCCGGAGACATGGTCGGCAGACGATGCCGACGGCGCTTTCCCCCGTGCGCCCTGTCCCGCGAGCACAGGGGTCACCCCGCCGTGCGCGGCGGCGGCGATGCCCGGCTCAGCGGGACAGGAGGGGCATTCGGTCGGAGTAGACGAAGTGGGTGCGGCACCACCCGGTGCGCTGGTGCCGAAGCGGGACCCAGGTCGGCGAGGGCTCGGTGGCCACACGGATCTCATAGCGTTCGTCGGCGAGGCTCTCGGAGCCGCAGCCGCATCGAGGACGGCGTCCGAAGGCGAGATGACCGAGACCGTGGAGGTGAGGCTGCCGCTCGCTCAAGGAGGGGACGGGAGTCTGCTCGGCAGAAGAGGCCGCGGCGGTTGCCCAGCCGTACTCCCTCACCTGTCCACATCCTGGTTTCCTCCTTACTCTGCGATTCGAGGCACCGTGTTTCATTGCCCGATTTTAATGATAATAATTATCATCATTTGTCAGCGCATGTTATCCACATCTCAGGAGAATGTGTCAATCCCCCGATGTTGCGCCCCATCGAGCGACCGATTGAGCGCCTGCGCGAACGACGAAGACAGCGGGCGGGGTGGCCGAGCGACCCCGCCCGCTGTCGCACGCTCAGCCCTGAAGCCCCTCGAACCGGGGGTTGAGCTTATTGATGACATAGACCCTGCCCCGACGACGCACAACCTGCGCGCCAGGCTGGTTCTTCAGCGATTTGATCGACGCCCTGACTTTCATCTTCACCTCCGTTTACTGAGAAAGATTATCATTAACGGAATCGGGGCAGGTGTCCCGGCTCGGTAGGAGGATCCCAGTGCAGCGAGTAGACATCGTCGCGGTGGTCGGGGTGTACGCGCCGGAGCGGCTCCGGTACGCCAAACGACTGGCGGCGATCACCGGGCGCGAGTTCGTCCCCGCGACCCAGCTGGCGATCTCGGCGGACCCGGTGGACGAAGCCGCGACGATCTCCCCGGGGATCAAGACGCCCGCCGGCGCCGTTTTCGAGTTCCCACACAGCGCGCCGGTCATCAAGCTCATCGGGGCGCTCACCGACCCGGACACAGAGACGCAGCTGACCGGAATCGTGTGCGTGGCCGATGCGGCACACCTGCTGGAGGACCTGCAATAGAGCGGGTCGGCTCTGCCATTCGGCACCCCCTCGCCTGGCAGCATCCCTCGTTCGCACAGCGCATCCCGCACGCGATACTAACCGTCACGCAACTGGAGTACGCCTCGACAATCGTGGTGGTGAACTCGGCGGCCCTCTCGAGGGCGGAACTGTCGACCGTGATCGCGCTCATCAGCCACCTCAGCCCGCAGGCGCGCCTGCGGGTGCATCAGGACGCTATCGAGCCATGGGTCCCGGGCGAGCCGTTCACCGCAGGACAGGAACGGCCCGGCTGGATCGGGCTGCTCAACGACGACTACGAGCCACACCTGACCGACCCGCGCGTCACCGCCTTCCGGTACGAGAACGTGCGGCCACTGCATCCGGTGCGGCTCCGCCGCCTGCTGAACCGACTCGAGACAGACGCCTTCGGCACCGTCATCCGCTCCGCCGGGTTCTGCCGCTTCGCCTCCCGGCCCCACGTCGTAGCGCACTGGGACCAGGTGGGCCGGACGATCAGCTTCGACCCGCTCAGCCACGACGACACCCTGGAGGACGACCAAGAGTTCCTCGCCCTCGGTCAGGAACTCGCGATCATCGGCCTCGACACCGGCGGCCTGACCGCTGCGCTCGACGACACCGCGCTCACCGATGGCGAACTCACTGCGGGCCCCACCCTCTGGACAAAACGGCGGATTCCAGTGGTTGTTGCAACACGACGATTAGCTGGCGAGTAGTTTAGCGAGGCGTTCGGCTGGGGTTTCCCAGCCGAGCGTTTTGCGTGGGCGGGTGTTGAGCTCGTGGGCGACGTTCGTCAGGTCGGTTGCGGTGAATCGGGCGAGGTCTGTTCCCTTTCCCTTGGGGAAGTATTGGCGAAGGAGTCCGTTGGTGTTCTCGTTGCTGCCGCGTTGCCAGGGACTCGCGGGGTCGCAGAAGTAGACCGGGATGTCGGTGGCTATCGTGAACGACTTGTGAGCTGCCATTTCCGAGCCCTGGTCCCAGGTGATCGAGCGACGGAGTTCGCGTGGGAGTGTCTTGACGGCGCTGATCAGTCCGTCCCGGACGGATTCTGCGGTGCGATCGATGGGGAGATGGATCAGCATCACGAACCGGGTGGAGCGTTCCACGAGGGTGCCGATGGCGCTGTTGCGGTGTCCGCCGATGATGAGGTCGCCTTCCCAATGTCCGGGAACGGCGCGGTCCTCGATTTCGGCGGGACGGTCGGAGATCATTACCATCGGATCCGCGAAACGATGTCTGCGAGCGGCGCCAGAACGATGCGGTTTCCGCTTGGCCCGGCCGGTCCGCAGCACCATCGTGAGCTCGCGGCGGAGTTGTCCACGGCCCTGCACGTAGAAGGCTTGATAGATCGTCTCGTGCGCCACGCGCATCTCCGCATCGCCGGGGAACTCGCGGATCAGCGACCGGCTGATCTGCTCCGGCGACCAACGTAGCGTCAGCTTCCGTTGAACGTAACTGCGCAGCTGCGGATTGCGGACCAGCCTCGTGGCTTTCGGTCGCGGTCGGCGGCTGGCCGCTTTCCGATGCGCCACGTATGGATGGTAGCCGCCCTCTCCAGGAAGCTGATTCCGGCGAATCTCTCGACTGATCGTCGACACCGAGCGACCAAGCTTGGCCGCGACCCGACACAACGAAAGGCCGGCCCTGGTCAGGTCCCGGATCAGCTCACGCTCCTGCAGGGAGAGGAATCGTGGGTGGAGTGCGGCTTCGAGCGAACGCATCGACGCCCGCTGAACAGGATCAACAACGACAGGCACCCTGTCTTTGTAATCGACCACGCGACCATCTGGATAAATGCGTCGCCCGTTCGACTGTCCCAGAGGTATCCCGTGTTCGGGCTGATTCCGACTCGTCCCACCGCTTCGCGGCGCGAGAGCCCGCTGCTCCGCAGCTCCAGGTACTCGTCCTTGCATGGGTGCGCGCTCATGCCGCCGCCGGTGTAGCCGTGACTAGCCAGGCCCGCCTTGCGAACCCATTGCGCGCACGTCGCGGGGTTGAACCCTAGCTCCCTCGCCGCGATCGTCGTACTCCTGGACTCCTTGAAAATGACGAAGAAGGCTTCACGCTCCGCCTGGGTGTACTTCCTCTTCCCCGCACTGCGCCTTAAACGGGACACGGTCCTTGCAACTCCTAGAAACTCCAGATGTTGCAACAACCGCTAGAACCCAAGAAACTCACCGACCCCTTCCCTCTCTAACCATCGCTTGGCTGTTCTTCCTCGTGAGGTTGTGAACGCGTTGGGCGGGTGATGAGCCGTTCATTGCGGTGAGCCAAGAGAAGGCCTCCCTCGAGAGTGACGTACACACCACTCAGAATGGAGGCCTTCTCCCTATCGGCCGATCACCAACGTACTGGCCCGGTACACCTAGGCGGCTCTGACCATCCAGTTCGTGTTGCGGTTACGCTGAGTGCCGAGGTTGTAGCAGGTGGCGCCCTTTCGTCCGTCGTAGCGCGCCCAGGAGTAGCCACCGTCTACGGAGATCAGCACCACGGCGGCAGAGACAGAAACCGATGCCGCTTCACACTTCGCCAGAAACAAGCGGCGGGGGAGCGCAATACCCACCGCTGGCTGCGGAAATGAAGGGTGTTTCCCCCTAGGTGTGATGTCCAGGGAGGTTGTTGTCGATTCTGCTAATGGGTGGGGCTCTGATGGCGGAGTGGTGCTGGTGATGATTGTAGAAGTGGGGCCAGCCGGGGAGTGCTTCTCGTCGTTCGGCCTCTGAACCATAGAACCGGGCGTAGGCCCAGCCGTCGGCGAGTGTGCGGTGGAAGCGTTCGATCTTCCCGTTGGTCTGTGGTCGGTATGGTCGGGTCTTCTTCGCCCTGATCCCGAGCTCTGTGCAGGCGTCTCGCCAGGCGTAGGACTTGTAGGCGGAGCCGTTGTCCGAGAGGACGAGTTCGACGCTGACATCCCGGTCGGCGAACCAGGCGACAGCACGCCGCAGGACACCGATCGCGGTGTCCGCCTTCTCGTCGGAGCAGATCTCGGCGTAGGCGACGCGGGAGTGGTCGTCGATGATCGTGTAGACGAACACGGTGCCCAACCGTGGCTCGTAGCGGTGGTTCCTGCTCTTCGTGCGGGTGGCGGTCGCTTCCCGGTTGCGTTCGCCCTGGACGCGGCCGACGAATCGTCAGCCGCCGCCGTTGGGGATGTTGCCGAACTTCGTCACGTCGACATGGATCAGCGATCCAGGGTGGTCGTGCTCGTAGCGACGGATCGGCTCGCCCGTGACCCGATCAATGGTGCAGAGCCGGTTGATGCGGCAGCACACCAGGACGGCGTGGACGGTCGAGGCGGGAAGGCCAAGCTCGCCGGCGATCTGCACCGGCCCCAGGCGTCGTCGCCACCTCGCCCGCACGATCCGCTTGAGCACGGGCAACGGCGTCCGCGTTGGCATCGATCGTGGGCGGCTAGACCGGTCGGTCATCCCTCCCGTGCCTTCGGCGCGGAACCTCGCCGCCCATTTCCGCGCGGTAACGGGCGAGACCATAAACATCTTCGCTGCGACGGAGACCAGCCAATGGTCCTCGACGATGAGCCTGGCAAGGCGCAGACGAGCGCGCGGTGTGAGAGCAGCGTTAACGTGGGACACGAAGGCCTCCTGGATCGTGAAGCGGTTGAACTGAACAGCTCCACTTCACAACCGGAGGCCCTCGCCCCTCAACTCCTCACGACCGTATCGCCGAAACAACCCCCCTGGACATCACACCTAGCCATCGTTGAGAGGGGGAAGCGATCAGTGGCGGCGAATGTCAGCGCGGCGGGAGGCGAGGTAGACCAGGACACCGGCGAGCACCGCGCAGCCCATCGTCGTGAGCCAGAACGGCAGCGTCCCCGGAGCGTTTCCGCGACAGCCTGCGCGACACCCGCCACGAAGCTCACCACAGCCACCAGCAGCGCGACAATGGGCGGCGAAGCCGACCAGCGCGCGCCCAGCAGTGTCCGTGTACTCTAAAAGATCGCGCCACATGGTCCCATTCTCCCGCATCCCCGACGCTGCCTCCGCCCCGCCGTTCACAGGTTTCCACACCAACGCTTCCCAGCCGCGCAACCCCCAACGACCCTAAAGCGCTAACCAGCCGACGCGACACCTCCAGCAGGGTCGACACCCCGCTGCTCGACGAGTTCCCTCTCGAACCACGCTACAACGCAAGCACGCCACACCTCCGACAGCGAACTTCTCACACCCAAATAACTGACCCCCGAGAATCGAACCTGATTTCTCAGTTCAACCCACGGGGGTCAGTTCACGAACGCTCGGGGGCCTTCGTGGGAGCGCCTATCAGTTGTAGGTACCGGGGGTGTAGTCGTCCGAGCTGAAGCTGTCGAAGTCGACGAAGCTCAGGTCGTTCTCGCTGAACGCGGAGTCGTCGGCGAAGATGCGGTTGGGGTACCGCTCCGCCTTCGCTTCCTCGGTGGCCTCGACGGAGACGTTGCGGTAGCGCGACAGGCCGGTGCCGGCCGGGATGAGCTTACCGATGATGACGTTCTCCTTGAGACCGATCAGCGGGTCGGACTTGCCCTCCATGGCCGCCTGCGTCAGGACGCGGGTGGTCTCCTGGAAGGACGCGGCCGACAACCACGACTCGGTCGCCAGCGAGGCCTTGGTGATACCCATGACCTCCTGACGGGCGGATGCCGTCTTCTTGCCCTCCTGCAGCGCACCGCGGTTGATCTCGTTGTACCGCGAGCGGTCGACGAGCTCACCCGGCAGCAGGTCGGTGTCGCCGTGGTCGACGACGGTGACCTTGCGGAGCATCTGGCGGACGATGACCTCGATGTGCTTGTCGTGGATCGGCACACCCTGCGAGCGGTAGACACCCTGCACGCCGCCCACCAGGTGCTTCTGCACCTCGCGGACGCCCTTGACCCGGAGGACTTCCTTCGGGTCGACCGTGCCGACGATCAGCTGCTGACCGAGCTCGACCTGCTGGCGGTCCTCCACCAGGAGGGTGGAGCGCTTCAGCACCGGGTAGACGTGCGGCTCGTCGCCGTTGTCCGGGGTCAGAATGACCTTGCGGGACTTGTCCGTCTCCTCGATGACGATGCGGCCCGCGGCCTCGGCGATCGGGGACGCACCCTTGGGGGTGCGGGCCTCGAACAGCTCCTGGACGCGCGGCAGACCCTGGGTGATGTCGTCGGCGGAGGCCGAACCACCGGTGTGGAAGGTCCGCATCGTCAGCTGCGTGCCCGGCTCACCGATCGACTGCGCGGCGATGATGCCGACAGCCTCGCCGATGTCCACCAGCTTGCCGGTCGCGAGCGAGCGGCCATAGCAGGCGGCGCAGACGCCGACCGCGGACTCGCAGGTGAGCACGGAGCGCACCTTGATGTCCACGACACCGGCGGCGACCAGCTTGTCGATGAGCACGTCGCCCACATCTTCGCCGGCCTTCGCGACCACGGTGCCGTCCGTGCCCACGGCGTCGGCCGCGAGCGTCCGGGCGAACACCGAGTTCTCGACGTTCGGGTCGCGCGTGAGCACGCCTTCGGCGTCGACGGTCGCGATCGGCAGGTCGAGGCCCTTGGTCGTGCCGCAGTCGTCCTCGCGGATGATGACATCCTGCGAGACGTCCACCAGACGACGGGTGAGGTAGCCCGAGTCGGCCGTGCGGAGGGCCGTGTCGGCCAGACCCTTGCGGGCGCCGTGCGTCGCGATAAAGTACTCCGCCACCGACAGCCCCTCGCGGTACGAGGAGATGATCGGGCGGGGGATGATCTCACCCTTCGGGTTGTTCACGAGCCCGCGCATACCGGCGATGTTGCGCACCTGCAGCCAGTTACCACGGGCGCCCGACGTGACCATCCGGTTGATGGTGTTATCGGCCGGGAAGTTGGCGCTCATGGCCTCGGCGACCTCGTTGGTGGCCTCGGTCCAGATCTTCACCAGCTCCTGGCGGCGCTCGAGGTCGGTCGTGAGACCCTTCTCGAACTCGGAGTTGATCTTGGCGGCCTTCTTCTCGTAGCCCGCCACGATCTGCGGCTTGTTCGGCGGCGTCAGGATGTCGCTCAGCGACACCGTCACACCGGAGCGAGTGCCCCAGTAGAAGCCGGCGTCCTTGATCCGGTCGAGCGCCGCGGCGACCTCCACCTTCGGGTAGCGCTCCGCGAGCGCGTTGACGATCGCGGAGATCTGGCCCTTGTCGGCGACGGCTTCCACGTAGGGGTAGTCCACCGGCAGCGCCTCATTGAAGAGGGCGCGGCCGAGGGTGGTCTCCACCACGGCGGTGACCGGCTCAGTCCCCGTGTCCGCCGCGTCGGACGGAACGTAGTTGTCGAGACGGATCTTGATCGTGGCATTCAGGTGCAGGCTGCCCTGGTCCTTCGCCATGATCGCCTCGGAGACCGACGCGAACGCACGGCCCTCGCCCTCGGCGCCCTCGCGCACGGTGGTGAGGTGGTGCAGACCGATGATCATGTCCTGCGAGGGCAGCGTGACCGGACGGCCGTCCGACGGCTTCAGGATGTTGTTCGAGGCGAGCATCAGGATGCGGGCCTCGGCCTGAGCCTCCACCGACAGCGGCAGGTGGACGGCCATCTGGTCGCCGTCGAAGTCCGCGTTGAACGCGGCGCAGACGAGCGGGTGCAGCTGGATGGCCTTACCCTCGACCAGCTGGGGCTCGAACGCCTGGATGCCGAGACGGTGCAAGGTGGGCGCGCGGTTCAGCAGCACAGGGCGCTCGCGGATGATCTCCTCGAGCACATCCCACACCTGCGGGCGCGAACGCTCGACCATTCGCTTGGCGGCCTTGATGTTCTGAGCGTGGCTCAGGTCGATCAGGCGCTTGATGACGAACGGCTTGAACAGCTCCAGCGCCATCTGCTTGGGCAGACCGCACTGGTGCAGCTTCAGCTGCGGACCCACGATGATGACCGAACGGCCCGAGTAGTCCACGCGCTTGCCGAGCAGGTTCTGGCGGAAGCGGCCCTGCTTGCCCTTGAGCATGTCGCTCAGGGACTTCAGCGCCCGGTTGCCGGTGCCGGTGACAGGACGGCCGCGGCGGCCGTTGTCGAACAGAGCGTCCACGGCCTCCTGCAGCATCCGCTTCTCGTTGTTCACGATGATCTCGGGCGCGCCGAGGTCGAGCAGACGCCGGAGACGGTTGTTGCGGTTGATCACGCGGCGGTACAGGTCGTTCAGGTCGCTGGTGGCGAAGCGGCCACCGTCGAGCTGGACCATCGGGCGCAGCTCCGGCGGTATGACCGGGACGACGTCGAGGACCATCGCGGCCGGCGAGTTTCCGGTCGCGAGGAACGACGACACCACGCGCAGGCGCTTGATCGCACGGATCTTCTTCTGGCCCTTGCCGGTGGCGATCTGCTCGCGGAGCAGCTCGGCCTCCTGGTTCAGGTCGAAGGCCTGCAGGCGGCGCTTGATGGCCTCCGCGCCCATGAACGCCTCGAAGTACAGGCCGAAGCGGTCGAGGAGCTCGTTGAAGTCCGCGTCCTCCGGCTTGAGGTCGCCGACCTTGAGGGTGCGGAACGACTCCCACACGCGCTCCAGGCGGGCGATGTCCTCGTCGAAGGACTTGCGGAGCTGGCCCATCTCCTTCTCGGCCGTGTCCTTGACGCGGCGCTTCTGGTCGGCCTTGGCGCCCTCCTCCTCCAGGGCGGCGAGGTCAGTCTCCAGGCGCTGCAGACGCTCGGCGACGCGGGCGTCGCGCTGGTCGGACAGCGTCTTGCTCTCCAGGCGCAGCTCGTTCTCGAGGCCGGGCATGTCGGCGTGACGGCCTTCCTCGTCCACGTCGATCACCATGTAGGCGGCGAAGTAGATGACCTTCTCGAGGTCCTTCGGTGCCATGTCGAGCAGGTAGCCGAGACGGCTGGGCACACCCTTGAAGTACCAGATGTGCGTGACCGGCGCGGCCAGCTCGATGTGGCCCATGCGCTCGCGGCGCACGGAGGACTTGGTGACCTCCACGCCACAGCGCTCGCACACGATGCCCTTGAAGCGCACGCGCTTGTACTTGCCGCACGAGCACTCCCAGTCGCGGGAGGGTCCGAAGATCTGCTCGCCGAAGAGACCGTCCTTCTCCGGCTTCAAGGTGCGGTAGTTGATGGTCTCCGGCTTCTTGACCTCGCCGTAGCTCCAGCGACGGATGTCGTCAGCGGTGGCCAGTCCGATACGCAGCTCATCGAAAGTTGTTGCGTCGAGCAATGTTCACTCTCTCCTCTTGAAGATTCGTCAGGTGGGTCTGGCTACGGTCAGATCTCGTCGATGGACGAGGACTCGAACCGGGAGGAGATGTTGATGCCGAGCTCTTCCGCCGCGCGGAAGGCCTCGTCGTCGGCGTCGCGCAGGCTGACCGCCTGCCCGTCTGCCGAGAGGACCTCCACGTTCAGGCAGAGCGACTGCATCTCCTTGATGAGCACCTTGAAGGACTCCGGGATGCCCGGCTCCTGGATGTTCTCACCCTTGACGATGGCCTCGTAGACCTTCACACGGCCGAGGATGTCGTCCGATTTGATGGTCAGAAGCTCCTGGAGCGCATAGGCGGCTCCATAGGCTTCCAGGGCCCACACCTCCATCTCGCCGAAACGCTGTCCACCGAACTGCGCTTTACCGCCGAGCGGCTGCTGGGTGATCATGGAGTACGGACCCGTGGAGCGGGCGTGGATCTTGTCGTCCACGAGGTGGTGCAGTTTCAGGATGTACATGTAGCCGACCGAAACCGGGTCCGGGTACGGCTCGCCGGAGCGGCCGTCGAAGAGCTGCGTCTTGCCGGAAGAGCCGATCAGGCGGTCGCCGTCCCGGGTCGGGAGAGTGACGTCGAGGAGACCGGCGATCTCCTCCTCTTTCGCGCCATCGAACACCGGGGTCGCGACCTTCGTGTTCGGGGCCGCGCTGAACGCGGTCTCCGGGAGCTCGGCGGCCCACTTCGGCTTGCCCTTGATCTCCCAGCCGTTCTTGGCGATCCAGCCGAGGTGGATCTCCAGCACCTGGCCGAAGTTCATGCGGCCGGGGACGCCGAGCGGGTTCAGGATGACGTCGACCGGCGTGCCGTCCGCGAGGAACGGCATGTCCTCGACGGGGAGGATCTTCGAGATGACGCCCTTGTTGCCGTGACGGCCGGCGAGCTTGTCGCCCGCAGTGATCTTGCGCTTCTGGGCGATGTAGACCACCACGCGCTGGTTCACGCCGGAGCCGAGCTCGTCGTCGCCGTCCTGCGCGTCGAAGACCTTGACACCGATGATGGTGCCCTCCTCACCGTGCGGGACCTTGAGGGAGGTGTCGCGCACCTCGCGGCTCTTCTCGTTGAAGATCGCGCGGAGAAGGCGCTCCTCGGCCGACAGCTCGGTCTCGCCCTTCGGGGTGACCTTGCCGACGAGGATGTCGCCGGGGCGGACCTCGGCGCCGATGCGGATGATGCCGCGCTCGTCGAGGTCGGCCAGGAGGTCCGGGCTGACGTTCGGCAGGTCGCGGGTGATCTCTTCCTTACCGAGCTTGGTGTCGCGGGCGTCGACCTCGTACTCCTCGATGTGAATCGAGGAGAGGGTGTCGTCCTTCACCAGGTTCTGGCTGAGGATGATCGCATCCTCGAAGTTGTGGCCCTCCCACGGCATGAACGCGACGAGCAGGTTCTTGCCGAGCGCGAGCTCGCCGTTCTCGGTGGCGGGGCCGTCGGCGACGACCTCGCCCGCCTCGATCCGGTCGCCCTCGTCCACGACCACGCGGTGGTTGTAGGAGGTGCCCTGGTTCGAGCGGTCGAACTTGCGCAGGTAGTAGGTCTTGACCGTGCCGTCGTCCGCCTGGACGGTGACCGCGTCGGCCGAGACCTCGGAGACGATTCCCGACTTCTCGGCGATGACCACGTCACCGGCGTCGATGGCCGCGTAGCCCTCCATACCGGTTCCGACGACCGGGCTCTCCGAGCGCAGCAGCGGCACCGCCTGGCGCTGCATGTTCGCGCCCATGAGAGCGCGGTTGGCGTCGTCATGCTCGAGGAAGGGGATGAGGGAGGTGCCCACCGACACCATCTGGCGCGGGGAGACGTCCATGTAGCCGATCTCCTCGGCGGGGACCAGGTCGACCTCGCCACCCTTCTGACGGGCGAGGACGCGCTCCTCGACGAAGTGGCCTCTGGCGTCGAGAGGCGCGTTGGCCTGCGCGACGACGAAGTCGTCCTCCTCGGAGGCGGTCAGGTAGTCGATCTGGTCGGTGACCAGGCCGTCCACGACCTTGCGGTACGGGGTCTCGATGAAGCCGAACGAGTTGATCCGCGCGAACGACGCGAGCGAGCCGATCAGACCGATGTTCGGGCCTTCCGGGGTCTCGATCGGGCACATGCGGCCGTAGTGCGACGGGTGGACGTCGCGGACCTCGACGCCGGCGCGCTCACGGCTCAGGCCGCCAGGGCCGAGAGCCGAGAGGCGGCGCTTGTGGGTCAGGCCCGCGAGCGGGTTGTTCTGGTCCATGAACTGCGACAGCTGGCTCGTTCCGAAGAACTCCTTGATCGCGGCGACGACCGGCCGCACATTGATCAGGGTCTGCGGGGTGATCGCCTCGATGTCCTGCGTGGTCATGCGCTCGCGCACCACGCGCTCCATTCGGGAGAGACCGGTGCGGACCTGGTTCTGGATGAGCTCGCCGACGGCGCGGATGCGACGGTTGCCGAAGTGGTCAATGTCGTCGATGTCGAGGCGGATGTCCGTTTCGACGCCGCTGCGGAGACCCGTGAACGAGGTCTGGCCGTCGTGCAGGGAGACCAGGTACTTGATCGTCGCGATGATGTCCTGAACGGTCAGCACCGAGTCCGTCAGCGGAGCTTCCAGGCCCAGCTTGCGGTTGATCTTGTAGCGGCCGACCTTGGCGAGATCGTAGCGCTTCGGGTTGAAGTAGAAGTTGTCGAGGAGCGCGCGGGCGGCCTCGGCGGCCACCTGCTCGCCCGGACGGAGCTTCCGGTAGATGTCCTTGAGCGCTTCCTCCTTGGTGAGGATGGCGTCCTTCTCCAGCGTCAGCTCGATCGACTGGAAGCCGGCGAACTCGGCGAGGATCTCCTCGCTGGTCAGACCGAGGGCCTTGAGGAAGACGGTGACCGACTGCTTGCGCTTGCGGTCGATGCGGACGCCGACCTGGTCGCGCTTGTCGATCTCGAACTCGAGCCAGGAACCGCGGCTCGGGATGACGCGCGCCGAGTAGATGTCCTTGTCGGAGGTCTTGTCGGCGGCGGCCTCGAAGTAGACGCCGGGCGAGCGAACGAGCTGCGACACCACGACACGCTCGGTGCCGTTGATGATGAAGGTCCCCCGCTCGGTCATCAGCGGGAAGTCACCCATGAAGACCGTCTGGGTCTTGATCTCACCGGTGAGGTGGTTCATGAACTCGGCCTCGACGTAGAGCGGGGCAGCGTAGGTCCTGCCCTTCTCCTTGCACTCGTCGATCGAGTACTTCTTCTCCTCAAGGAACGGGTTCGTGAACGAGAGCTGCATGGTCTCGCCGAGGTCCTCGATCGGGGAGATCTCCTCGAAGATCTCCTCCAGGCCGGTGGCGGCGGGCAGATCCTGACGCCCCTGCGCCTCGGCCGCGGCGACGCGCGCCTGCCAGGCGTCGTTTCCGACCAGCCAGTCGAAACTCTCCGTCTGCAGTGCGAGCAGATCGGGGACGGTGAGGGTGTCCGTGATCTTGGCGAACGAGAGACGGGAGACGTCCCGGCCGTTCTTGAGTGTCTTGTCGTTGTTGGTTGCGTTGCGCGCAGCAGCCAAGTAAATAACCTCCGTGGGGCCCCGTCGGGCCAGTTACTGTCGGTCGTGTTGTGTAGTTAGGGTGAGGAACCGCTCCCAGCGCATCGCGGCACCGTATCTGACCCGGTGTTCCGGGTCCAGGCGCGCACGGGGAAATCTGAAGCCGACCGCAATATGAAGGCGAGTGTGTGGACTGGGAGCGCAAAGAACTACTATATGTCAACCGGACGTGCCTTGTCCAGTCTCTTCTTGACCCGAAGCCAGCGATGGGGTATAAACCGCGATCGGGGCCGCGCCATTCCCGCGTCTCCGGCCCCGATCGGACCCGAAACGTACCGGCTGGCCGGCGACGACGGGGCTACGCTGGACCCGTGCCGCTGTTTCCCTCCGTCGTCCTGTCCGAGAGCGGATTCGTCGCGACCATCGAACCCGACCGGTTCGTCCCCGGCTCCTACCAGCTGGTGGTGGACGGCACACCGCAGTCGCAGGTGAACCTGGACGATCCGACGCAGCTGTTCTTCGAATACGTGCAGCGGATGGGAAACGCGATCGACCTGATCGGGGAGCCCGGCGAGCCGATCACGGCCGTGCATCTGGGGGCGGGGGCACTGACCTTGCCGCGGTATGTCGCCGCCACCCGCCCGGGCTCACGGCAGCAGGTGGTGGAGCTGGAGAGCCGGCTGGTGGACCTGGTGCGGCAGGAGCTGCCGCTACCGCGGCACGCCCAGATCCGCATCCGGCACGGGGACGCGCGCGACGTCGTCGGGAAGCTTCCGGCGGGGCTGCGCGGACAGGTGGACCTGCTGGTGATCGACATCTTCAACGGCTCGCGGACCCCGGCGCATGTCACGAGCGTGGAGTTCTACCGATCGGCCGTCTCGCTGCTGAACCCGGGCGGGATCGTGCTGGTGAACGTAGCAGACGGTCCGCCGCTGGCTTTCGCGCGATCACAGGTGGCGACGCTCGGCTCCGTCGTCGGGAACGTGGCGGCGCTGGCGGAGACGCAGGTGCTCAAAGGGCGGCGGTTCGGAAACGTGGTGCTGATGGGGTCGGACTCGCCGCTGCCACTGGAGTGGCTGCCGCGGCTGCTCGCGAGCGGGCCGCATCCCGCGAAGGCCGTCGCCGGGGCGGAACTGCGGACGTTCACGGCGGGCGCGCCGATCGTGACCGATGCGACGAGCGTACGCTCTCCTCCGCCCGCGCGGAGCGTGTTCCTGTCGGGCGACCGGCGCGACTGAGGCCCCGGCACCGTGGAGGCCCCGGCGCTCGGATCGGATCAATCCGCCGCGCGAGCGTCGGCGCGGGCGCGGTGGGCGCGCACCTTCGCCCGGTTGCCGCAGCGCTGCATGGAGCACCAGCGCCGGTTCGCGCTGCGCGAGGTGTCGAGGTAGAGGAGCGTGCAGCCCTCGGCCGAGCACTCCCGGATGCGGCCCTCGGCCTGCGAGCCGAACAGCCGGACGGCGTCGCGTGCGATCGTCCCGAGGGCCTGATGCGGACGTGCCTTCGCGCGGCCGGCCTGGCGCGCGCCGCCGGCCAGCACAGGAGGGATGTCGGGAGTGGCGGCGAAGAGGTTCACGGTGTCCACGTCGTCGGGGTCGGGGGAGCCGCCCCCGCTCGCCCGCCGTGCGAGCCGGCCAATCGCCTCGCGAAGGGTGTCGGCGTCCCGGAACTCACGCTCGCCCGCGGTGGGGGCGACCTCAGGGAAGCGCTCGGTCAGCCAGCCGTTCAGGCTCGCGGCGTCGGCCACCGTCGGCCGCTCCCCCTCCGGCTGGCCCAGCCCGGCGGTGCAGGCGAAATCGAGGGCGAGCGATCCGGAGTCGAACCACCAGCGCTGCCCGTCGCCCGGCTCGATCCACTGTCCGGTGGCGCGGGGCAGAATAGCGTCGGTGGGCATCTAACCACTGTATTGGGTTACCAGGGACCGCCCTCTCACCGCTGTCGCCGGGCTGGGCGTCAGCGGCCCCACCGTCCGCCCTTCGCTAGCCGCGGCAGCCGCCACCCGCCGCTGCGCGGTCGAGACCTCCCGGTGGGCCCACGAGATCAGGTTCGCCGCGTCGAACCGCCGACTGCACGCCCCGCAGGCCAGAGCGCGTGCCGGCTTGCGATACCGGTAGTGCGTGTGGCCGTTCGGGCAGGTGCCGACCCACGGAGCCAGGTCGTCCGCAATGGCCCCGCCGTGGAGGCGGTCGCCCTCGTAGCCGAGTTCGAGCGCGATCGCCCGCCAGCGGGGACCGTGACCGACGCGGGAGCCGGCGAGCGCGTGAGCGACCTCGTGGAGGAGGATCTGGTGGATCTCGTCGTCCTCGTACCGGGCAGCGAGATAGCGGGAGACCGTGATGCGTTCAGCGCTGTAGTTACAGAGGCCGGCACGGGTCTTGGCGTTATCGAAATCGAATGTCCAGACGGCCGGGTCGAGGTACAGGGCAATGAGGGCGTTCGCCCAGCGCCGGACACGATTGAGGTCGGCCATCAGCTCGCTCCGAAGGCTCGGATCGTGACAGACGAGCAGGTCATGCCAGGCATACTACGCGGCAGTGGCACAGCGTTCCAGAGCCCCTGAACCTCACTCGCTCGCGCCAGCGGCGTCCTCGCCCCACTCGCGCTTCGACTCGGAGAAGCGCTGCACGACGGCCACCGCAGTAAGGGCGCCCTCGATCTCGGAGGGGGACGCGCCGAGTTTCTCCCGAAGGAAGACAGCCGCCTTCAGGTCGGCGAGAGCGTTCTCGTACTCCTCCAGAGCGAAGAAGGCCTTGCCCCGGGTCTGGATGGCGAACGCCTCCAAGGCTGTCCACTCCCGGCCGCGAGCCTCCTCCACGCACCCGGTCAGCTCGGCGACCGCCTCATCGCGCTTGCCCTGACACTGGTGGACCTGCGCCCGGCGCACGCGCGCGGCGAGCAGTTGCTCGCGGTCGCCGGTGAAACGGGCCTGACGGACAGCCTCGTTGCCGGTTTCGAGCGCTTCGTCCAGGCGGTCGAGCAGGCGAAGGAGCACCGTTTTCTCGTTGAGAGCGCTCAGACTGCGCAGGCTCCCGAGCTCGTCCAGACGCTCGCCGGCAGCGCGTAGATCGACGCGCTCGCGCAGAGTGTACGGATCGTATCCGAGGATGATGTTCAGGGTCGGCTCCCGGGTCGTGGACTCCCCCAGACTATCCGAGGGAGCGGCCGGGAAACCTCACTCCCGTGAGGCGACGACGGTCCGGACAGGCTCGGCGACGGCCGGGAAAGCCTCCGCCCCGCGCGATCGCCGAGCCACGCACGGGTCACGGGCGACGGCGGCGGTAGCGGAGGACAAGCGACGACCCCACGAGCACCAGCAGCACCGGCAGCACCGCGAGCAGCAGCCCACCCTGGGTGGAACCGGTGCTGGCCAGGCCGCTGACGGCCGGCCCCGCAGCGGCGGCCGGGTCCAGGCCCAGATCCGGGTCCGGGTCCGGGTCCGGCAGGAGCTGGGCCCCCGGCGGAACGACGAAGACGAGGGAGCACGCGGCATCCGGATCGTCGTCAGGGCGTGTCCGCCAGCGGCGGCTGCCACGGTCCAACGGGCGGCACGGTCACCGTCACCGCGTTCACGGGGGAGCCCTCCTGCGGATGACGGAGCACCACCCGCAGATCGATCCGGTCGCCCGGGGCGAGATGCGCCACCGTCCAGGTGACGACGCCGTCCCCGAGCACACCGTCGCCGTCTGCCGAGACGAGGACCACTCCGGGGGCAGCGTGTCGGCCACCTCGAAATCGGTGGCGTCGAGGACACCGACATTGCCGACGGTGATCGTGTACGTCACGTCTTCGTTCATCCCGGCGACGCTCGTCGAGGCCGTCTTCGCGAGTGCGAGCCGGCCGTATTCGTAGGTGTTCGTCACGGTGACGCTCTGGGCGGGAGGAACAGCGCCGCCGACAGCGCCGCCAGCGATGCGGATCTCCGCCGCGCTCACCGAGCGGGCGGCCTCTCCGTACGAGCCGGGAGCCCCAGCCTCCGCGACCGTACAGTCCGCGCCGACCGGGATGCCGTCGAGACGAGCGGTGAACCCGGTGGCACGGGCGAGCGCCAGCCGGGCCGCGCCACCCAGCTCGACCGGCGTCCCGGCGACCGTGCAGACGACCTCCGCGGCGAATTCGTCCGGCGCTTCGGCAGCCGCGGCGCCCGTCAGGGCCTTGTCCACTCGCAGCGGTCCGGTCGCGAGGGCGACACCGGCCCTGATCGGCGCGCGGCGGATGCTGCCGCCTCCGGACAGAGAGACGCTCGCGCCGAACTGGTTCCAGGCAATCGGACGGGCCGCGGTGAGCGTCACGGGCGCGCCGTCCGGATGGCCTGCGTCGGCCGGACGGTCGACCGTGTGGAATCGCACCGCTGCGCTCTCGCCGCTGCGCAGCGTACCCGCCGCCGTGCCGCGGAAGTCGAGCGTCACCTGCAGACCGGTGACCGCTGACCAGTCCCCCGCGAAAGCGGCGGCGGGAGTCCAGCCGAGGGGGTGCTGTGCGCAGGTCGGGTCAATCGGCCAGGCGGTCGTGCCCAGGGAGGTCTGACAGAACCCCGGGGCGGTGGTCACCGCCCCGGTCATCGCTGTTCCGGCGGGAGCGCCGGCCACGACGACACCCGACGCGCCATCGAACACCGGACGGAAATCCGAACCGCGTGTGCTCCCGGTCGCGAGCATCCTGTCGCCTGGGCCCGGCAGCGGGTCGACGAACACGAGCGAGTCGTAGCCGACGGTTCCGCTGTTGGTCGCGGCCAGACGCCACTCGTCGGTGCCGCCGACGACAGTGTTGGCCACACACGGCTGGGCGTAATAGCCGTGGTCGTCTGCCACGCAGGGCAGCGCCGGATCGGAGACATTGACGGCGCCGGAGACCGGCCGGCCGACCACATCGCCCCGGACACCCTTGGTCGTGTACAGCGAGGGACCCGCTACCGGCTGCACATAGATTGGAGGAGCCGCACTGACCGGCGTCGAGACCCGTGAGGACCCCCTGCCCGTTGCCCGAGGAATTGGCGCACGAGTCCAGGCTCTGAGCCGTCGCGACGACGAACCGGTTCGTGCTCGTGGCTGCGCCGCCCGCGACCGGTGTCAGGATGAGGCCGAGGACGGCTGTGAACCGCTCACCCGGCGACATCCGGACGCCGCCCTCCGGCCAGGTGAGCACCAGCTTCCCGGTTTCCGCATCGAACGACACCGCGGGGTCGGCGGAGAGGCTTCCGCCGAGGCTGGCCGAGAAGACCGGGGCCTCGCCGTCCCAGGCGAGGGAGGGCGGGAGCGAGCCGTCCGCCGCCACGATGTCGAGGAATCCCGTGCCCGTGTTCGCGAAGGTGAGCGTCCACGGCACGGAGTCCCCGACCGCGACGACGTTCAGGTTGTTCTCGGGGGTCTTCGCCACATCGAGGGCGTGGGTGCCCGGGTCTAGGCGGATGACCGCGCTCGCGCTCGCGGCCCCGTCCGGGTAGACGACGAGGTCGTCCGTGCGGTGGGCGAGAGCGGTGACGGTGTTCTCGACCGAGCCGGGGAACGGAATGGCCGCCCCGTCCCGCGCGGTGTCGAGCAGCCGGACCGACAGCACCGCCCTCGCGGCGAAGCCCGCGGGGACGGCGCTGCGGCTCAGCAGTCCGCCGTCTGCGCGCAGGAACACGAAACGGATGCCGGTGACGCTGTCCACCGCCACCGCCGCCGGCAGTGCGGCCGTCGGCACCGGAACGCCAAGGATCCAGGCCGGAGAGCCGTCTGTCTGCGCATCCACGCGCACCCGGTCCGCCCCGGCCGGGAGGGTCACGTCGGCGGCGGACAAGCCGGTGAGGGCGAAGCTGTTCCAGAACGCCGGATCGTCGTCGGTGATGGTCACCTGGTGGGCCGCGGCGGTCGCCGAGCCCGCAGTGGCCGTCAGGGTAACGGCGACGGGGGTGCGCCGGTCGCGTTCCAGGAGCAGACCGGGGGCGATGCTCTTCTCCGCAGTGACGTCGAGCCGGGCCCGGGTCAGCTCGACCGTCGCGTCCTTCGCGGCGTAAGGCAGGGAGCCCTGCCCCTTCGGGAACAGCACGGGGTCGTAGCTCTGAGCGAACGCTGCGTTCTCAATGAGTACGGCTGTGACGGGCGTCGCCGAGCTGCGCGCGGTCACCCGCACCCGCGTGTCCAGCGTCATCGTGAGCGGCTGTCCCGGCGCAATGGTCCCACCGGTGATGTCCGGCTCCGTTCCCCGATAGACCACGCTCACGCCGATGACATCGGCCAGCTCCTCCTCGGAGAGTTCCGCGGCCGCCCGCAGCGAGACGGCGGATGTGCTCGTCGACCCGTCTGCGGCCCGCTTCCAGAGCGTCACCCGGGAGGATTCCGCATCCACCGATTCCGGGGGAGAGACGAATCCGATCTTCGTCAGATCCAGCCGCTCGAACGGGCTGGACTCGCTGTGGACGGCGCCGACGAACGGATCGGCGTCCCAGCCGTCTGCGGCGGAGAGGCACGAGGTCTCGGCGCCGGCGGCGCCGCGGGCCGGGTCCGTGACGCGGAGGGGCGAGGCCCGCGAGGTCGCGGTGTTCTGCGCGGTGAGGGTGAAGCGATTGGCCGGATAGTCCCCGGGCGGCACATCTCCGTCGTTCGGCACGACGATGGCGGAGCGCTCACTCGTCTTCGTCAGGCTCACCGCGGGCGGCTGGTCGACCACCCCGATGCTGTCCGTGGCGGTCACAGGCCCCCGATCGCCGCCGCTCTGGACGCCGATCGCCATCGCCCGGTTCTCGATCGAGCCGGCCGACTGCTCGGAGACCCACGGACGGAGGGGGTCGGCCGGCGACCGTCGCGATCCCGGAGCCGGCCGGAGGAGCGGCGGGGTCGTCGGCGACGCGGCGGGCGGCGTCATCCGGTTCGAACCGGAGCCGCAAACCCGTGGTGTCGGACGACTCGGCCGCGCTCAGCATGTACCCGGGGAAGCCCGCTGCGTCCTTCCAGCCGCCGGGTGGCGGCGGAACGGCCACCCAGGCTCCGCCCCGGAACAGCTCAACCGACGCGATGGTGTCCCACCTCAGCAGCGGGTCGGACGAGAACGGCAGCGGCGAGACCTTCACCAGGTCGAACGCCTGGAACACAGTGGACTCGGGATGGCCGGGCTCCGTCGCCGGGTCCGCGACCGTCACCGAGCCGAAGCCGGTCTCGGTCACGCCCCACCCGAGCCGGGTGCCAGCCTGTTCGCCGGACTGCGACGGAAGAGAGCTGACATCCCCGCTCAAATCGGGCTTCGTCCAGGTCTTGCCGATGCCGAGACCCCCGGCGCCCGGCCCCGTCGCCGGTGCCGCCGCCGACCGGATCTTCGCCTCCGCCTCGGCGCTCACACGGGCGCCGGTCACGGTCTTCCCCGCGACCGCGCCGATGGTGCTGGCGACCGCACGATTCGTGTACGTCTCCGCACCGGCGTCCGCCGTGGAGGTGCTGCCGCTGCCGTCGCGGAGCGCCGGACGGGCCTGTGCGGTGATCGCGGGCCGCACGGTCGTGCCCTGCGGGAACCCGGCCGCGTCCTCGAACGTGAAGCGGAGCCCGACCACACCGTCCGGGAGCCGCTCGGCACGGTAGAGCGCAGCCTCGGCCGTGGCGTCCACCTCGTCCAGGGTCGTCCACGTGCTGCCGTCTGCCGTGTGCTCGACGAGCAGCGTCGAGCCGAAGAGCACCTGCGTGGGGGCGATCGCGAGAGGGTCGAACGCGTTGAAGAAGTCGCCGGGCACGCCGGGACGCCAGACATCCTCGATGACGATGCGGGTCGGATCGACGAACGCGGAGTCGCTCGACGTGGTCGCCGGGAGCTGAACGCTCACCGTGCCGCCCGGACCCACCGGAACCGAAGGCGCGATCGACTTGCCCAGGGTCAGCTTGATGTCCGGAAAGAAAACGGTGAGCGGCGCGCTGGCCGTGCGGGTGGCGGAGCCCGCAGCATTGGTCCCCGTGACGGTGAGCGTATTGGCCGCGGAGGCTGGAGCGCCCTGCGGTGCGAAGTCGGCCGACGGTGCGATGCGGAACGAAGCGGAGGCGACGGCCCCGGCCACGATCTCGCCCGCGAAGACCGCCTCCAGCCCGGTGATGCGCTGCCCCTCTGGCACAGTGGGGAGGCCCGGGACCGCACCATCCGGGAACGGTGCGCTCTCGGTCGATCCGTCGGAGAAGTGCCACACGATGCTGCCGGAGGTCGCTCCCTGCGGATAGGGGACACCCGCCGCGAAGCCGTCGAACGCCAGCTTGTCGCCGAAGTAGCCGAGGTCGCTCAGCCGGAGCGTGTCGAGCGGACCGTTGGACGCGTTCTTGCCAGAGACCGTCACGAGCGCCATTCCGCCGGCGGGAATGCGCGCCGGAACGATGGTCTTGCCCGGCGTGACGGCGATGTTCAGAGCCCCGATGGCGAACGGGGCCGTGGCGGTCGCGGTCTCGGGTGCCTGCCCGGCGACGGAGACGGTTCCCTCGATCCGGTTCGTCACACGCGCGCCGCCGACGAGGCCGGCCCCCGAGACGCGGTCGGTCGCCCGCTGGGCGACGGACCCGGCCGATCCGCCGGGGGCGAGCGCCGCGCCGTCCTCACCGGCGAAGGCGATGCGCAGACCCGCGACCTCCGCCTCCGCGACGCCCGGGGGGAGCTGGACGCTGCCGGCCGCCGTCTGCACACCGGTCTGCCACGACCATTCGCCGGTCCCGGCGGCGCGCACATAGGCATCCACCCGGACGGTCGTGGCGCCCTGCGGCAGAGTGATGTCTCCGAAACCGGCGAAGTCGACGAGGGCGAATGGGTTGGCCGCCTCCAGAGCGCCCGCACCGTCCGCCGCCGCCTGCGGCTCTTGGAGCACGAGCGTCCCGGCGGGAACGTTCGATGTGTTCTGCGCGGAGAGCGCGATCGCCGAGACCTCACCCGGTCGGTGCTGCTGCTCCGCGGGCGTCCAGGTCTTGCCGACGGCGATGGCAACGGAGGCCGGGATATCGACCGTGACCTCGGCCGAGCTGGAGACGGACGCCGCGATGCTGGAGGACGTGCCGATCGCGGTGTTGGTCACGGCGCGGCCGTTCGACGGCCACCCGGGCGTGAGCTCCTGCGGCGCCTTCAGCGTCACCGTGACGGTGAAGCTCTTGCCCGCGGCCAATCCGACGCCACCGGCCACCGGCTGAGTGAAACGGACCGAGACCGCGCAAGCGGCGGTGACCTGAGTCGTGCAGCCGGAGAGGGACTGCCGATAGGAGCCTGCGGACGGGACCACGGCGACCCCCCGGATGGTGAAGCCCGCGAACTCAGCGGGCAGGGTGTCGGTGACCGCAGCGTCCACGCAATCGTGGTCATCGCACCCGATGGCGATCGAGTAGGTGAACTCGCTCCCGTTCGCGACCGTCAGCGCCTTCCCCGCGCCCACAATCTTCTCGATCGTGAGCGAGGACCCGGCAGCGACAGCCGCCGGGGCCACGACGAGACCGGCTCCGAAGAGCGCCGCTGCCGTCGCCGCGGCGACGGCAGCCCATCGGCGCACACCTCCTCGACGGCGAGTGGAGCGGCGGAACGTGTTGCGGACATGCTGACGGAAACGACGAAGCAAGAGGCTCTGTTTTCGGCTCGACGGAGGCTGGCTACGATCACAGAGGCATGTGGAGCACATCCTCGGGCACCGCTTCCCGACCCGACCGGGAACACCTGCGCTATACCTGTATATCTATGTGAAACTTTTCATCAAATGCTGAAATATCCACCACTTCTGGGGATCGGTGGATGACCCGGATGCCCGTCCACGAACAAGTGTACTTGTGTGTCGCTCTCGACCAGATACTCCGCGTTCGCGCTCTGCGGCGGGAAAGACCCGTTGCCCTCGATGCGGACCAGGTCCTCGACGGGAGCGTCGGCGATCACAGTGTCGTTCAGAACTGCTTTTCATGGGTTCGGCCCCGTGCCGCCGCCCAACGCTGCGCGTCCGCCGGTCATTCCTGCGCGGGACGGTCATCGCGGGCGTGCGGCGCCCGCGCCTCGGCGACGGAACCAACGCGGCCGAGGGCGGCGATCTCGCCCGGCGCCCGCCCGGCGGCGATGAGCTCCTGACCGGAGACAGATGCGGTGAGCAGGTGCGCGACGGCGCCGCGGAGTCCGGCGAAGGCCGCTCAGGCGGCCGCGGCCTCGGGAGAGGAATCGTCGATGCCGAGGGCGGCGAGGGCGTCTACGACAGCTCCGGCGGCGAGGAGATCCTCGACCGCGAACCGCGGCGCGCCTGAGGGTGTGCCAGCACCCGCGGCGAAGACGGCGACCAGGCAGCGGCGACCGAGCCGGACCTGCTCATCGAGGACCGACCGGGCGACAGCGGGAGCGTCGGCGAGGGAGGCGGCGACAGTGAGAGGATGGCCCGCAAGAGGGCGCGCGACGGGGGCCTGCGCCGCGGAGGCGGCGGCCGGTGTCTCCAGCGCGTCCACCCACACCACGACGTCGGCGTCGGCGTCGACGGCAGCCAGGCCGTCCTCCCCCCAGTCGAAACGGACGTGGTATTTGCTCTGACGGTGCGCGGCGGGGATCTCGGTCACCGGGTCATCGTAACCGGGTGGCACACGCCCGGCCCGATCTCGCTCACCCCGCCTCCGGCCGCATCTGCCGCCGGAGGCGGGCCGGACATCGCCGGAGGCGACCTGGCACACCTCGGCGTCGGCGATGCGCCCCACAGCGGTGCATGCAGGCGCTCCCCCCACCGGGCGAGGACACTGGACGGGTGAGAGTCTTCCTCAAGCTCATCCTCGACTGCGACCCCGACACCGCCTGGCGGGCGTTGCAGAGCCCGACCGCCTTTCGCGAAGTGGCGCTCCCGTGGCTGGACCTGCGATCCGCCGAGCCAGCCGGTTTCCCCGCGGTGTGGTCCCCGGGTGAGCGTCCGGGCGCTCGGAGCCGTCACCGTGGGCACACAGGTCGTCCGGCTCGACACGCTCCGCTCCGCAGACCCTCGCGAGTCTGAGACGCGCATCCTGCGCGACAGCGGCGGGGGAGCGGCGGCATCCTCGCCGCGCTCCCCCGCCTCGATCACCGGATGGCGATCGCTCCCGACCCAGCGGTTCCCTCCGCTGACGGCCGGCAGCGCACGCTCTACCGCGACCGCCTGATCGTGCGGGCGGGAGCGCTGACACCTGTGGTCTGGTACGGGCTGTGGGCGTTCTGGCAGTGGCGCGGGGGGCGCCTGCGCCGGCTCGCGCCAAACTGGGCATACGATCCGGGGACGGACCCGGCCCGGGTCACCGGCGAAGCGGAGGAGAGGCGATCGTGAGGGGAGCCGAGAAGAGGGCGGCGGGCAGCGCGAGTCCCGCGGCAACGGCGGCGCACATAGCCGACTGTCGGCGGCGCGTTTTCGGGCTGTACGCGTCGGTGCGGCAACGGGCCGCGACCGACCCCGCCGCCGCGCACGCACACTGGGTCTCGTGCCGGAACGAGCTGCTCGCCTCACATCCCGCGTCGCCGCTGCTCGAGGCGGACCGGAAAGGGTTCACCGGGCTGCCGGTCGCGGCGTACGACCCCGGCTGGCGCTTCGAGCTGCCGGTGCTGGCCGCAGACGAGCCGCGGCGAATGGCGGTCGAGACCGGCACCGACGGCGTCATCCCGTTCGAGCTGCTCGGGACGGTCCGCGTGCCGCTGGCGGGGACGCTGGAGGTGTGGCGGCTCGCGTCCTACGGGGGCGGGCTGTTCGTTCCGGTGAAGGACGCGCTCGCCGGACACGGCGGCGGGACGTACGGCGGCGGCCGATACCTGATCGACACCATCAAAGGGGCGGACCTCGGCCTCGGCTCGGCGGGGGACAGCCTCACGGCCGGCTCCGAGACGAGACTGGTGCTGGACTTCAATTTCGCCTACAACCCGTCCTGCGCGTACGATCCGGCCTGGGCGTGCCCGCTGGCGCAGGCAGGCAACACGCTTCCAGTCGAGGTGCCAGTCGGCGAGCGGTACCCGGGGACGTGAGAACCGCGCCCGGCGGCCAGCGCGAACGCGACAACGCGCAGCGCGAGGCGGTCCGGGTCAGCGCTCCACCAGCGTCAGCCGCTGGGTCGGCCGGGTCATCGCCACATAGAGCGCCGCCGCCCCGCGCGACGACTCCGCGGCGAGCGCGTCCGGGTCCGCCAGCACGACCGCGTCGAATTCGAGGCCCTTGGCTTCGTAGCCGGTGAGGACGGCGATCGGGAGCGTCAAACCCGCGGCGCCGCGGGCCACCTCCTCCGCGAACCGCTCGAGGACGGCCCGGGCCACCGTCTCGAGGTGCGCGTGCGGGACGATGACCGCCACCGTGCCCGCGGCGTCCACCTGCCGATCGTGGTCGATGGCGGCGACGACCGCCTCCGCGAGAGACGGCTGCGCGTACACGCGGCGCACCGGCCAGTCTCCCTCGCGCACGGCGCGGGCCGGGGTGACCGGCAGACCGGCGGCGCTCGCGATGCGCTCGGCTTCGCGCGCGATCTGCGCGGGCGTCCGGTAGTTCACGGTCAGCTCTTCGAGCCGCCACGTATCTTTGAAAACGGGGCGGAGGGCATCGTCCCAGCTGACAGCCCCCGCGGCGGAGACGGCTTGGGCGATGTCGCCGACGATGGTGAACGACTTCATGGGGCAGCGGCGGACGAGCACACGCCACTGCATCGGCGAGAGCTCCTGAGCCTCGTCCACGACGACGTGCCCGTAGGCCCACGAGCGGTCGGCGGCGGCGCGTTCGGCGGTCGTCCCGCGATCCGGCCGCTCCGAAAACCCGTCCGCGAGCCGCTCGGCGCTGACGAGTCCCTCGACGCCCAGAGTGCGGATGGTGGCCCGGGCGTTCTCGAGGTCGAGCCTGCGCTGGCTGTCCCGCTCGCGGGCGGCGGGATCGGGACGGCCGGGGAAATCGCCCAGCAGCTCGGCCGCCTCGTCCAGCAGCGGGACATCCGCGATGGTGAACGGCTCGCTGCGGTCACGGTGCAGGGCGGCGCGCTGAGCCTCGGTCCAGCGCGGTGTCAGCTCGGCGAGCCAGGCAGGCCGGGCATACAGATCCTGGAGGAGCTTCTGCGGGGACAGGGGCAGCCACGCCGTATTGAGGAGGACCCGCACGTCGCAGGACATGCGGAGATCCTCACGCAGCATTCTCAGATCGGCGTCGTCGATGGTCGAACCGCCCCGGCGGAGCTGTGCGGCGAGTTGCTCGGTGAGCGCGGCGAGGGCAATCTTGACAAAAGCGACTCGGGCGGCATTGTGCGGTTTCCCGGTGCGCTGGGCCTTTGCGATGGCGCGCCGGATGAGGTCGGGAGCGACGACGAGACGCTCGTTGCCGACCACGACGGTCTGCTCGGTCTCCGGCGCCTTCTGGCGGGCCCGCACGGCGTGGGAGAGCAGCCGGGCCATCGTCGCAGCGCCTTTCAGCAGAGCGGCTTCCGGGCTGTCCTCGGCCGTCGCCTCGACGCCGGGGAAGAGCTCCCCGAGGGTCTGCATGACGACGCCGGTCTCCCCGAGCGAGGGCAGCACCGCGTCGATGTAGCGGAGGAAGGCTGGCGACGGTCCGACGACGAGCACGCCGGAGGAGCTGAGCCGCTGCCGGTTCGCGTAGAGCAGGAAGGCGGCGCGGTGGAGCGCGACGGCGGTCTTGCCGGTCCCTGACCCGCCCTGGACCACGAGCGCACCGCGGATGTCGGAGCGGATGATGCGGTCCTGCTCGGCCTGGATGGTCGCCACGATGTCGTGCATCCGTCCGGTGCGCTGGGCCGTCATCGCGGCGAGGAGCGCCCCCTCGCCCTGCACCCGCGCCCCCGGGTCGTGGCCGTCGGTGAGCAGGGACTCGTCGAACACCTCGTCGTCCACCCGAACGACCTGGCGGCCGGTCATCGTGAGATGGCGGCGGGCGCGGACGCCCATCCGCTCGGCCGCCGTCGCCTGGTAGAAAGCCGTCGCCTGCTGGGCGCGCCAGTCGACGAGGAGCGAACGCTGGTCGTCGTCGCGCAGGCCAAGGCGGCCGATGTACCGGTGGTCGGAGCCGTCGGAGGGTTCCTCCAGGAGCAGGCGGCCGAACACGAGCCGCGCCTCCACCTCCCGCAGCTGTATGAGCTGGTCCTCGTACAGGCGCGCGAACGAGTCGCGCTCGCTGTGGGCCTGATGGTTGCCGCCGACGCTCTCACGGCGCACCCGAGTCAGCCGCTCGGCCGTCTCGGCCCGAAGCGCGTCCAGGCGCTCGTACAGGCCGGAGACGACGGCCCGTTCGCGTTCCAGCTCGGATTCCTGCACGCCGACCGCCTTCCTGTTTTCCAGGGCCGATAGTCTACGGCCTCCGGCCGCGAAGCAACTCCCAGCCGGAGCCGGTAGACTCGTGATATAGCGCGATCGCCGGGACCCGCCCCGTCGCGCACTCAGACCTTCGATCCTCCCCTCCACGGCGAGCGCCGCGCCTTCCGACGCCGCCTCGCCCGCTGCCCGAAAGGCGCCCCGTGACCCACCAGACCTTCGCCGAACTCGGCGTGCCCGCCGCCCTCGTCTCCGTCCTCGCCGCCGACGGCAAAGCCGAACCGTTCCCCATCCAGGCCGGCACCCTCCCCGACACCCTCGCGGGACGGGATGTGCTGGGACGGGGCAAGACCGGCTCCGGCAAAACCATCGCGTTCTCGCTGCCGCTCGCGGCGCGGCTCGGCGCTGACCGCGCGGGCGCCGCTTCCCGGGGGCGCCGCCCGCGCGGCCTCGTCCTGGCCCCGACGCGCGAGCTCGCAACCCAGATCGACGCGACCCTCGCACCGCTCGCGGCGGCGCTGGACTTGCGGACGACGACCATCTTCGGCGGCGTCTCGCAGAACCGCCAGGTCACCGCCCTCCGGGCCGGCGTCGACATCGTCGTGGCCTGCCCTGGGCGGCTGGACGACCTCATGAAGCAGGGGATACTGTCGCTCGACGCGATCGAGATCACCGTGCTCGACGAGGCCGACCACATGGCCGACCTCGGCTTCCTGCCGACCGTGACCCGCATCCTGGACAAGACACCGGCCGGCGGCCAGCGCCTGCTGTTCTCGGCGACACTGGACAACGGCGTGGACAAACTCGTGAAACGCTTCCTCCGCGATGAGGTGCTGCACTCGGTGGACGAAGCGACCAGCCACGTCGAGGCCATGACGCACCACGTCTTCGAGGTCGCCGAAGCGGAAGCGAAGAAAGAGCTGGTCAACGCGCTTGCCTCCGGCCAGGGGCGGCGCATCCTGTTCACCCGGACGAAGCACCAGGCCAAGCGCCTGGCCAAGCAGCTCACCTCCGCCGGCGTCCCCGCCGTCGATCTGCACGGAAACCTCAGCCAGGGCGCCCGAGACCGCAACCTCGCGGCCTTCGGCTCCGGCGATGTGCGCGTGCTCGTCGCCACGGATGTCGCCGCGCGCGGCGTGCATGTGGACGATGTGGAACTCGTCGTCCACGTCGACCCGCCCGCCGAGCACAAGGCCTACCTGCACCGCTCCGGACGCACCGCGCGCGCGGGGAGCGCGGGAGATGTCGTCACGGTGATGCTGCCGGAACAGGCGGGCGACATGCGCAGCCTGCTGCGGGCAGCCGCGATCACGACGACGCCGCAGAAGGTGACATCGCGGTCAGAGCCGGTGCGCGCACTCGTGGGCGAGCCGGCTGAGCGCATCGCCCCGGCCGCACCGGGGCAGGGCGGCGGGCGCGGACAGGGCGCAGGCCGCTCGGCAGGCACCGGCAGCGGACGGGACACCGGCCGCGATCGCAACGGCCGCGATCAGCGCCCGCGGGCGCAGACCGGCGGAAACGCCCCCGCCCGCTCACGGACGCAGACCGGCCAGGCCACGCTGCCCGCGAACGGCCGGCCCGGAGCGCGCCGGGCGAGCAGCGACGGGCGCAGCGGGGAGGTGCGCGTCGTCCACAGCACCTCGACGCGAGACCCCCACAGCGAGCGGAGCGCGACCGCGGAGCGGCAGTCCGCCGGGCGGGCGGGCGGGGCCGGAGACGAGGGTACGCCCTCGGGTCGTCGCCGTCGCCGAGGCGGCAGGGGCCGGGGCGCGAACAGCGCAGCCCCCACCGCCGGCTGACCCGCAGCCTCCGGACGATTGCGAACCGTCTCAGCGTGCGGCAGCCGTCCCCTCCGGCGTGGTGCGGGCGGCGAGCGCCGCGGTGCCCGCCCGCCCTCTCCCGCAGGCGTGGGACTCGATGACCGGCGCTGAACCGACGGAGACGGAGACGTGGACGGACGGGGAGAACGCGCACACGCGGAGCATCTTCGCCGACGGGTCGCGATCGGAGCTCACCAGCCAGATCCCGCGCGTGGAAGCGTCCGACGGCCGGACAGGCAGGGCTGCCTCTGTGCGCTCCACCCCGCTCGGCCCGTACCCCTACGGGTGGAACTTCAACGGCTGCAAGGTGCGGCACAGCGAACCACTGCTGACGTTCTGGTTCACGATGAATGTGCGCACCCTCGGCAGCGCCGCCGGGTATCCCGCCCAGATCACATCCGTTAGCCCAGTGTACGCCAACGTGGTTGGCGGAACCTCGAACAACCCAAGCACCTACATCGGGCGCAGCTCCGGCTCGACCAACAGCAGCCCCGCCTACGCCATCGGAGCGCTGTCGGTCACCTACAGCGCAGTGGCGAGCTTCAACTACGCCATCCGAGGCAACGTCGGCTACACCATCTGGGCCAGCTACTAGAGGACGCCGACCTCTGATGAAAGGATAAAAGCATGCATCTGATGGTCGTGCTTCTTGTCTGGGGCGGTGTCACCGTGGTGGTCGTTGCGGGGATCGCACTCCTCGCGTACCTCATCCGCAGGCCGCGAGCAATCGCAACGACCCTTGATCCAGAAAGCAGCACAACGAAGCGCGGCACTGCCGCCCGCGCTCCCAAGCCGGAAGCCTTGGGAGCGGAGGTGTGTACGCACGAAGCCCGGCCGTGAATCGCGCGGGGCGGAGACTAAAAGAGCCTTCCGGCCGCGCCCATCGCCGCTTTGATCAGCGCCCCTCGGCCGCCTTCGAGCTCGTCGCAGACGGTCGATGACACCGCTTCCTCCGGTGTCATCCAGGTGATCTCGAGCGCGTCCTGCCGCGGCTCGCAGGTGCCGGTGACCGGGACGACGTACGCGAGAGACACCGCATGCTGCCGCTCGTCAGTGTAGGGCGAGACGCCCGGCAGCGGAAAGTACTCCGCCACCTGGAACGGGAGCGGGCTCACCGGCAGCAGCGGGAACGCCATCGGGCCGAGGTCCTTCTCCAGGTGGCGGAAGAGCGCCTCGCGCAGCGTCTCTCCGTACATCACGCGGCCGGAGATGAGGGTGCGCGTGATCTCCCCCACAGCGTTCGCCCGCAGGAGAACGCCGACCTCGGCGACCTGCCCGAGGCCGTCGACGCGGACCGGAACTGCCTCGACGTAGAGCAGAGGCAGGCGGCGGCGCACCTGCTCCAGCTCGATGTCGCTCAGCCAGGCCGGACCGGCCTGCCGGCCGTCGCCCGGGGTCGGGTCGGGGGTGGGCTCCGGGTCGGGGGTTCGCACGCTCATGGACCGATCCTACGGAACGGCGTCCGGGCCGGACCGCAGCGACCGGGTGCTGTGGAAAGGCGGCACTCGATCGGGGGCTGTGGAGAGACACCGGCCACGACGCACAATGGAGGGTGGCGTTCCCCGCTCCAGACCTCCGCATCGATCGTGAAGCGGTGCTCTGGTCCGCGGGTGAGCGCGATCGCGTCGGCCGACCGATCCTCGTCCTCCTGCACGGCTACGGCTCCGACGAGGCCGATCTGTTCGGCATCTCCGCGTACCTGCCGCTGGAGCCGGTGATCGCCTCGCTGCGGGCACCCATCCCGGAAGGCCCCGGCTTCGCGTGGTTCTCACGGTTCACCAACGTCCCGGCCGACCCGCTCGCAGGGAACGCCGACGCGGCCGCCCGCGCGGTGCTGGACTGGCTGGCCGAACAGCCGGAGGCTCCGACCGGGCTGCTCGGCTTCTCGCAGGGCGGAGCCCTCGCCCTCCAGGTGCTGCGGCTGGCTCCGGAGCGCTTCGACTACGCGGTCACGCTCTCCGGCTTCGTGGTGCAGGGCAGGCAGGACGGGGATGCCCGGCTCGCCGAACGCCGCCCTCCGGTGTTCTGGGGGCGCGGCACGCTCGACGAGGTCATCCCGGGCGTGTCGATCGACCGCGCAGCGGACTGGCTGCCCGCGCACTCGGCGCTCGACCAGCGCGTCTACGAGGGGATGGGCCACGCCATCTCCCAGCTGGAGCTGGGCGACATCTCGGCGTTCATCCGCGAGCTTCTGCCGCGCTGAGCCGAGCTCGCCAGGCCGCGATGTCGGCGGCCGGGGGCATGATGGGTGGATGAGCGACGTGCTCGACCGGTTCTCCCCCGCCACCCGAGATTGGTTCCGCGGGGCCTTCGCCGCACCGACCGAGGCGCAGACGGGCGCGTGGGAGGCGATCTCGCGGGGTCGGCACGCACTGGTGATCGCGCCGACCGGTTCCGAGAAGACGCTCGCTTCCTTCCTCTGGGCGATCGACCGCCTGGCGAGCGAGCCGCGGCCGGCCGATGCGAAGCCTGGGACGCGCGTGCTCTACATCTCGCCGCTGAAGGCGCTCGGCGTGGATGTGGAGCGGAACCTCCGCGCGCCGCTCGTCGGCGTGACGCAGACAGCGAAACGGCTCGGGGCGGAGCCGCCGCACGTCAGCGTGGGCGTGCGCTCGGGCGACACCCCCTCGGCCGGCCAGCGGGCGCTCATATCGAATCCGCCCGACATCCTGATCACCACACCGGAGTCGCTCTTCCTGATGCTGACCTCGCAGACCCGGGAGACGCTGAGAACGGTCGAGACGGTGATCGTCGACGAGGTTCACGCGGTCGCCTCGACCAAACGCGGTGTACACCTGGCGCTCTCCCTGGAACGGCTGGACGCCCTGCTGCCGAGCCCCGCGCAGCGGATCGGGCTGTCGGCGACGGTGCCGGCCGCCGGACGAGGTCGCCCGCTTCCTGGCCGGGCAGGCCCCGGTGGAGATCGTCGCGCCGCCCACGGGCAAGCGGTTCGACCTGCGCATGGTCGTGCCGGTCGAGGACATGAGCGAGCTCGGCGCCTCCACCTTCGCGAGCGGCGGCAACGACGGTTCGGCACCGCAAGCGGGGTCCATCTGGCCGCACGTCGAAGAGGCGATCGTCGATCGGGTGCTCGCCCACCGATCGTCCATCGTGTTCTCGAACTCGCGACGGCTCGCGGAACGGCTGACCGCCCGCCTGAACGAGATCTACGAAGAGCGGACGCTCGGCGGGACGGAGAGCGAGGAGGCCGGGGAAGCCGCGGGCGCAGAGAAAGCCCCCCCCCCCCCCGGCCGAGCTGATGGGCGCCGCCGGCCAGACCCGCGGCTCGCAGGCCGTGACGGACGATGCCGAGGCCCCCGTGCTCGCGCAGGCTCACCACGGCTCCGTCAGCAAGGAGCAGCGCGCCCTGATCGAGGACGACCTCAAATCCGGCCGCCTGCGCTGCGTGGTCGCGACGTCGAGCCTGAAGCTCGGCATCGACATGGGCGCGCTCGCCCCCCCCCCCCGGTCGAGTCCGGGCCCGACCAGGTGCAGCGGGGAGTGCTGGCGGCCCTCGCTCGCGGCGGCGGGTACTTCTTCCGCCAGCTCTCGGACGCTCTCGGGGCGGAGAGCGGCGCGCCGGTGGACGACTCCACACTCGTCACCGCTCTCTGGGACCTCGTCTGGGCGGGACTGGTCACCAACGACACGCTCGCGCCGCTGCGCACGCACACGGGCGGCGGCACCGCACACAAGCGGCCCCGCCAGCCGACACGCTCCCGGATGTACCGCGGGCGGGCAAGCGGGCGCTCGGCGGTGACCGCCCGGATGGGGCCGCCGACCGCAGCCGGGCGCTGGGCTCTGCTCCCGGAGCGTGACCTCGCCTCCACGGTCCGCGCCCACGGGCAGGCCGAGACGCTGCTCGAGCGGTACGGCTTCGTCACCCGGGGCTCGGCGATGAACGAGGGGACGCCCGGTGGATTCGCCCTCGCGTACAAAGTGCTGAGCGGGTTCGAGGGGACCGGGCGGGCGCGCCGCGGCTACTTCGTGGAGACGCTGGGCGGTGCGCAGTTCGCGAGCGGGCCGACCGTGAACCGGCTGCGTTCGTTCGCGCGTGACCACACGCAGGAACGGCCGTTCGGGGCGGTCGCGCTGGCCGAGACCGATCCGGCGAATCCGTATGGCGCCGCGCTGCCGTGGCCGGCCGTCCCGCGAGCGGACGGGGGCGCGACCGGCTCGGGGACCGGGCACCGCCCCGGGCGGAAGGCCGGAGCGCTCGTCGTCCTGGTCGACGGCGATCTGACACTGTACGTCGAACGCGGCGGCAAGAGCCTCCTGAGCTTCGTGGCGGCGGAGACAGACGATGCGGGCCGCCCGGCGCTGGCGGCGACGGCGCGAGCCCTCGCGGCGCTGGTGACCGGCCGGCGCGTGGACATACTGGCGATCGAGACCGCAAACGGCGGCTTCGTACTCGGGACGCCGCTCGGCGAAGCGCTCACAGAGGCGGGCTTCCTGCCCACCCCGCGCGGGCTGCGGCTGCGCGGATGAGGCCCGCGCATGCCTGAGGGAGACACCGTCTACCAGGCCGCTGACCGGCTGCGCCGGGCGCTCGCGGGGCGGGTGCTCACGGCCACCGACTTCCGCGTACCCGCGTATGCGACCGTGGACCTCAGCGGGCAGCGCGTCGACGAGGTGGTCAGCCGCGGGAAGCACCTGCTGATCCGGGTGGGCGGGCACAGCGTCCACAGCCACCTGAAGATGGACGGCTCGTGGGAGGTGTACCCGCCGGGCGGCCGCTGGCGGCATCCCGCGCACCAGGCGCGCGTCGTGCTCCGGACCGCGGAAGGCGAGGCGGTCGGGTTTCTGCTCGGGACGCTGGACCTGCTTCCCCGGGAACGGGAGGACGAGGCGGTCGACGATCTCGGGCCGAATCTGCTGGACCCGGGCTGGGATGCGGCTTCGGCCGCCGAGGCGGTGCGACGCCTCCGGGAGCGTCCCGGGGCGCCGGTCGCGGTCGCCCTGCTCGATCAGCGCGCCCTCGCGGGGATCGGGAACGTCTACGCGAACGAGCTGTGCTTCCTGCGCGGGATGCTGCCGACCCGGCCGGTGCGCGAGGCGGACATCCCCGCCGCGGTCGATCTCGCCCACCGGTTGCTGGCCGCGAACCGCGACCGGAGCGTGCGGGTGACGACCGGCGACACCCGCCGCGGGCGCACCACCTGGGTGTACGGACGGCAGGGGCAGCCGTGCCGTCGCTGCGGGACACCGATCCGGCGGGGCCGGCTCGGGTACACGGAGCTGACGGAGCGGGTCACCTCCTTCTGCCCGGTCTGCCAGAGCTGATCCGGGCCGTCCGACCCCGGCTGGGGCGAGCGGCCCAGATGCGCGAGCGGGCACAGCGGAACCGTAAGAGTTCTCGCAACGGCTCTTCTCCGTGCGACGACGGGGAGAGCGGCCCGGACTTGCTAACGATTTCTCGGGAAATTTTCGTGAAAACAGGCCCTTCGCAGGGTAGGCGCTCTAATGTTCCGGTGTGCGACGCCCGAATTTCTCTGTGAACGATCCCGGTGCCGACGGCAATGAACCGACGACCGAGATCGTCGGCCGCGTCCCCGCGGACCAGCAGCGCGACCCGCGCCGGCCGGTTCGGGCGACCCGGCCGGCAGCCGAGACGGCTTCGGGGCGCACACGGGCCGGTGCGAGAACGGCGGAGTTCGATCCGTTCGGGCTGGGCGGAGGGGGTCACAGCGGAGACGGCGGCCGGGGTGGCCCGGCCCTCCCGGAAAACGGCGGCGGAGGCTCCGGGGGCGACCGTCCTCCCCGCAAGCGCCGCCGCGCGAAGCGGATCCTCGCCTGGACGGCGGCCTGCCTCGCTGTGCTCCTGATCGTCGTGGGCGGGTACGCGGCCTACAGCTACTTCCGGTTCATCGGGGGCGTCTCCCACGTCGATGTGATCGACAAGCCGGCGCACGACGCGGACGGCCGGGACCAGAACATCCTGCTGGTCGGCGACGACCACCGGCCCGATGGCGCGACGAAGGCCGAACTCGACCAGCTGAGCACCACCGGCGACGGGGGCGGCACCAACACGGACACGATGATGATCCTGCACGTCCCGGCCGATGGGAAGTCCGCCACGCTGATCTCACTGCCGCGCGACTCCTGGGTGGCGGTGCCCGGCCACGGGATGAACAAACTCAACGCCGCGTTCTCGCTCGGCGGCGGCGCGAGCGACTCGGCCGCGGGCGCGAAGCTGCTCATCCAGACCGTGCAGAACCTCACAGGGCTGGGCATCGACCACTACGTCCGCGTCTCGCTGCTCGGCTTTTACACCATTGCTAAGGCTCTCGGGCCGATCGAGGTGTGCCTGAACGAGGCGGTCAACGACCCCTACTCGGGAGCGAAGTTCCCTGCCGGGGTCTCGACGCTGGACGCGAAGCAGGCGCTGTCGTTCGTGCGCCAGCGGCACGGACTGCCGCGCGGCGACCTGGACCGCGTCGTCCGCCAGCAGTACTTCCTCTCCGTCGAGGCGCGCAAGTTCCTCTCCGCGGGGACGCTGCTGAACCCGGGCAAGCTGACAAAGGTGCTGGACGCCGTGAGCGGCTCGATCGAGACCGACCCCGGTCTCGACTTCTTGCAGCTCGCCGCTCAGCTGCAAGGACTGACTGGCGGCAAGATCCAGTCGGCGACGATCCCGATCACCGGCACTCCGACCATCACCGTCGACGGCCAGGACCTCTCGATCGTCGAGGTGGACACGGCCGCGATGCCGGCGTTCATCCAGCGCCTGATGGGCACGCCGAGCGCCTACGACGACGCCAAGGCCGCGAAACCAGCGGAGACCACCGTCACCGTCCTCAACGGCGGCAGCGAGAACGGCGCCGCCGCCAGCGCGACCCAGACCTTCGCCGCCGCGGGGTTCAAGACCGGGACGGCCGGCGACGCGAGCACCCGCGCGACCACGGTCATCCAGTACCCGAAGGGCCAGGAGTCGCAGGCTAAGGCCGTCGCCGCCTACCTCCCCGGGGCCACAGCACAGGAGACAGCCAGCGTCAGCACGGTGACGGTCGTCCTCGGCGACGACGGCATCATGCCCGCCGCGCCGTCCACGGCGGCCCCGGGCTCGCCGGCCCACGCCACGCCGGCGCCCACGCCCTCCGGTCCGGCGACCAGCTACTCGGACAAGGTGTGCATCAACTGACGCCACGGGCGGGGCGCTCGACCGCCATCCCCCCATCTGCCACCCGGCCGAGGCGGCGGGAAGCGTGCTACGCCGGTCGAGCGTCCTCCCTCGCCACCCTAATAAATGCATACACCCTAATAAATGCATAATCGGCCGATCGGTTCGCTTCCCTATCCACCCTGCCTCGCGGCGTTCGCTAGAATGAACACCCGGGAAACGCCGTCATCCGGTGGCAGCACCAGCACGGGGAGGCACGATGCCGGCACAGAAGAAGCAGGCCAAGCAAGTGATCATGCGCCTGGTCTACGTCGATTTCTGGTCGGCGCTGAAAATGTCCTTCCTGGTCAGCCTGGTCGTGGCCGCATTCACTGTCGTGCTGGCGCTTCTTCTCTGGACGGCCCTCGAACGCTTCGGAGCCATCGGGGCAGCAAGCGACTTCCTGACCAGCATCGCCGGAAAGAAAGGCGCCGAGCTCGTCTCCGACCTGACGTTCCCGAACGTGATGACCTTCACCCTGGTCGTCGCCCTGCTGGAAGTCATCGTCGTCTCCGCACTCGGGGCAATCGCCGCCGCGCTCTACAACCTCGCCACCAACGTCGCCGGAGGCTGGAAGCTCATTTTCGGGAACGAGTGAGTTCCAGTCCGCTCACCAGGAGGCCGACGCCGAAGCCGAAACCGAAGGCCGGATCTTCCGGACCGGTCGCCGCCCCCCGACCGGTCCCGGCCAGGACACCGAGGCTGTCGTACTGCATCCGCTGCTGCTCGTGCGAGACGTGCCCGAGGATGAAGTGCAGCAGTGCGTCGGCGGCACGGCGGGAGGTCGCCGCGTCGAAGCCGCCGCCCGCGACGGCGCTCGCGAGACGGTCGCGCGCGACGGGCGAGCCGAGTCCGAGCGCGAACGTGCTGGCGACCACCTCGGCACCGTCGCGGCAGGCGAGCAACGCTTCCCGGAGCCGGTCGGCCTCGGCGCGGACAGCGTTCGTCCATGACCCGGGAGGCTCCGGGCGGACGGGCGTCGCCGAGCGCGCGACGATGCGGTCCGCGAGTTCGGCCAGCAGGGTCTGTTTGTTGGGGAAATGCCAGTAGAGCGCGCTCGGCTGCACGTCGAGCGCCGCCGCCAGGCGGCGCATCGTGAGATCGGGAAGCCCGACATCGTCGAGAATGCGCAACGCCGCCTCCGCCACATCGTCGCGAGTGCGCCGACGTGTGCTTTCGGTGCCTGTCACGGCACCACTATAGTGAACGCTGTTCAGGTGAACACCGTTCAGTTTAGGATCCGCCATGACCTCCGCCCCCGCACCGGCCCCGCACCGCGCACACTCGCGCCGCCTCGACGCGCGGGACATCGCGCGCGTCGCCGCCTTCGCCGCGCTCGTCGCCGTCCTCGGACTGCCCGGCGGGATCACACTGTTCGGCGCTGTGCCGATCACCGCGCAGACCCTCGGCGTGATGCTGGCGGGCGCGATCCTCGGCCCGTGGCTCGGCGCCCTCTCGATGACCATTCTTCTCGCACTCGTCGCCGTGGGGCTGCCGCTCCTCGCCGGCGGGCGCGGCGGCGCGGCGGTCTTCGCGGGGCCCTCCGCCGGCTACGCGCTCGGCTGGGTCTTCGGGGCCTTGACGATCGGCCTCCTCGTCCACGCGGGCGGGCGGAAGCCGGTGCTCTGGCGCACGGCGCTGGGGATCGCGACCGGCGGCATCCTCGTCGTGTACGCGGCCGGCATCCCCGTGCAAAGCTTCGTGACCCGGCTGCCGCTCGCCGAGACAGCACTGACCAGTCTTGTGTTCGTCCCCGGCGACATCGCGAAAGCGACGCTCGCGACGGCCATCACGATGACACTGGTGCGCGCCTACCCGCGCGCGTTCCGCCGCACCTGGCCAGACCAGCCGCCGCGACCGGCGCCGGAGACGGCGCGTGTCCTGTGATCATCCTCCTCCGCTCGGGCGACCCCGCCCTCCTCGAACGGCTGAGCGCCGTCCGATCAGCCGGCGACATCCCTCTCGTCGGCGACGACCGCTGGGGGCGTGCGCAGTGGACGGCTGTGTGGGCGGCCGCCGCGGCGGCACGGCCTCCGGCCGGGACGGCGTGGGCGACGCTGACCTCGGGCAGCAGCGGCGCACCGCGCATCGTGTTGCGGAGCGAGGAGTCGTGGGCGGCCTCCTACGCAGCGGTCGCGGGGTATCTGGGGGTCGGGCGGGGGGACGCTGTGGCGGTTCCCGTTCCGGCATCGTCGTCGCTCACGCTCTTCTCGCTCGCGCACGCGCTCGCCGCCGGCCTCCGCCCGGCCATCGGCCCCGCCGCCGTCGGCTCCGCCGCCGCGCTGCACGCGACGCCGCAGGCGCTCCACGCCGCGCTCGAGACTCCCGCGCCCTCCGTCCCGCTGCGCTCCGCCCTCGTCGGCGGCTCCCACCTCGACCCTGCGCTCCGTTCCCGCGCCGCCGCCGCGGGCGTCCGCCTGACCGCGTACTACGGCGCAGCCGAACTCTCCTTCATCGCCATCGACTCCAGCGACGGCCTGCGGGCCTTTCCCGGTGTCGAACTCGACCTCCGCGACGGGACGCTCTGGGTCCGTTCCCCCTTCCTGGCCTCCGGCTACGCCGGCACACCCGTGCCGCTGCGCCGCGACGGCGCTTGGGCGACCGTCGGGGACCGCGCCGAGTCGTCGGGCGGGCGGCTGCGGCTGCTCGGCCGGGCCGACGACGCCATCCTGAGCGCATCGGCCACGATCGTCCCGGAGGAGGTCGAAGCCGTGCTGCGGACGGCGCCCGGTGTTCGCGATGCCGTGGTGTTCGGCCTCCCGAGTGGTCCGATCGGGGCGCTGGTGGCAGCGCTGATCGAGCCGGAGCCCGGGCAGGACATCGAGCTGCCGGCGCTCCGCGCCGGTGGTTCGCGGGAGCGCTCCCCAGGACCGCGTCGGGGAAACCTGCGCGCGCCGAAGCGGCCCGCCGCGCGCGACGGGGAGGTGCGGCTGCTTGGCTGACCCCGTCATCATCGCCGCACGCCGCACACCCATCGCCACCCGCGGGCGCGCGCTCGCCGGTTTCCGGGTGGAAGAGCTGGCCGCTCCGGTGCTGCGGGCCGTGTTCGCGGACGGGGAGGCCGCCGCGAACGCTTCCCTCCCGCTCGCGGATGTGCTTCTCGGCAACTGTATGGGGCCGGGCGGCAACCCGGCGCGCGTGGCCGCTCTCGCGGCGGGGTTCGGTGCGGCGGTGCCCGGCGGAACCGTCGACCGGCAGTGCGGGAGCGGTCTCGCGGCCGTGCTCGACGCGGTCTCGGCGATCCGCGCGGGCGATGGCCGGGTGCGACTGGCGGGTGGCGCGGAAAGCGCCTCCACAGCGCCCGTCCGCGCCTCCGGCGGTGTCCCCTACGACCGCGCTCCGTTCGCACCGGCCGGGTTCCCGGACCCGGACATGCCGCGCGCAGCGGAGGACCTCGCCCAGGCGGACGGGATCTCGCGGGAGCGGCAGGACGCCTACGCGGCCCGCAGCCACGCGCGCGCCCGCGCTGCGCGGGAGGCCGGCCGGTTCGCCGGCGAGCTGGTTCCCCTCGGCGGGTGCGACAGCGACGACGCGATCGGCGGGGCCGCCCTGCTGCTCGGGCGGCTTCCCGCGCTCTTCCCTGGCGGAACGCTGACGGCGGGGACCTCGACGCGCATCGGCGACGGCGCGGCCGCCGTGCTGGTCGCCCCGCCGGGAACGGCAGCGGGGCTCGCCGTGCGCTCCGGGGCGATCGTCGGCTGCGGCCCGGCCCGGCCCGGAGCCGGAGCGGCGCCGGCCATCCTCGCTGCGCTCGAGGCGGCAGCGGTATCGGTCGGCGACATCGCCGCGATCGAGCTGGTGGAAGCGTTCGCCGCGCAGAGTCTGGCCGTACTCGGCCGCATCGGCGTCGCGGACGACGACCCGGGCGTCTGCGCGGACGGCGGTGCGCTGGCGCTGGGGCACCCCTGGGGGGCGAGCGGGGCGGTGGCACTGGTTCGGCTGTTCAGCCGGCTGGTCCGCTCGGGGACCCCGGCCGGGACCCTCGGTGTAGCGGCCGCTTCCATCGGTGGCGGGATGGGTGTGGCCGCCGTGGTGGAGGTGGTGCGGTGAGTGTGCTCCACCTCGACGCCGTCACGGTCAGCCTGGGCGGCGCCGCCGCGCTGCGCGAGGTCTCGCTCACGCTCGATGCCCGCACGATCGCGGTGATCGGGGAGAACGGGTCGGGCAAGTCAACGTTCGCACGGCTGCTCGGCGGGCTGGCCGAGGCCACCGCGGGGGAGGTCCGCATCCTGGGCCTCGATCCGCGCCGGGACGCCGCCGAGCTGCGCCGCCGCACCGCTCTCGTGTTCAGCAACCCGGACGCGCAGATCGTGATGCCGACCGTCGCGGAGGATGTCGCCTTCTCCCTCCGCCGGGAGCGACTGCCGCGCGCGGAGTCGGCGGCGAGGGTCGCTCAGGCGCTCCAGCGCTTCGGGCTTGCGGCCCTGGCCGATCGGCCCTCGCACGATCTCTCCGGGGGCCAGAAGCAGTTGCTCGCCCTGTGCGGCGCGTTCGTCCGGAGGCCGGAGCTGGTCGTCGCCGATGAGCCGACGGCGTACCTGGACGCGCGCAATGCCCGCCGCGTGGCCGGCCACCTGTTGGAGGACGCCGGGCACCGGCTCGTCCTCGTGACGCACGACCTCGACCTGGCGGCGCGCTGCGAGACGGCGGTGCTGTTCGCGGAGGGCCGTCTCGCGGCGACCGGCGCTCCGGAGACGGTGCTCTCCGAGTACCAGAGGAGGCTCGCGTGCTGACGCTCTACCGGCCCGGGAACGGCTGGCTGCACCGGATGCCGGCCGGTCCCAAGACCCTCCTGATCCTCACGCTGGTCCTGGCCGTGTCGGTACTGCCGAGCCTGTGGGCCGCGGGAGCGGTCGCCGCTGGTGCGAGCGTCCTGAGCTACGCAGCGGCGGAACTCGGCGATGGGACGCTCGGGATGCGCGAGCTGGCGCGGCAAATCCTGGCCGTGCGGTGGCTGATCGCGATCACTCTCGCCGGTCAGCTCGTCTTCCTCGGACCGGAGCCGGCCGTCGCCAACACGGCCCGCGTGACGGCGGCGATCGCTCTCGCGGGGCTCCTCGTGCTGACCACACGGGCAACCGACCTGCTCGACGCCGTCGAGCGCGGCCTCCGCCCGCTCGCACGGGTGCGGCTCGACCCGGAGCGGGCGGCGCTGCTCCTGACGGTCACGTTCGGGACGATCCCCATGCTCGCCCGCCTGGCCGGGGACGTCCGGGACGCGCAGCGCGCCCGCGGCGTGCGTGGCGGCCCCGGCGCTTTCCTCGTCCCCTACACGATCGTCGTACTGAAGCACGCCGACGAGCTGGGCGATGCTCTGGCGGCGAGGGGCGTCCGGTGAGCCGGCCGCGGGTGCTCGGCCCGGTCGTGGACGAGGAGACCCGCTGCGTCCACTACCGCACCCCGCTGGACGTGATCGCCATCCGGTTCGCGTGCTGCGGCGAGTACTACCCGTGCCACCTCTGCCACGGCGAGACCGCCGGGCACCCTGCGCGACCCTGGCCGGCCGCCGAGCGAGGTGTACACGCCATCCTGTGCGGGGTCTGCGGGGAGACGCTCACCATCGCCGGCTACCTCGAGACGGAGAGCTGCCCGGTGTGCGCGACGCCGTTCAACCCGGGCTGCAAAGCTCATGCAGGACTGTACTTCGACGTCCGAACGGAGTCTGATGGCGCCACCGCACGCTCATAACCGGACCAGCGTCCGGTTTCGGTGTCGAGGTGTGCGGAGGCAGCCCGACGGCAGCCGCCTTCTGAGACCAGACACGCCGCGGGACAAACCCTGTCTGCGGCTCGGATGCGGTTGACTGACGCTCCAGCCTTTCCGCACCAAGGCTCGACCGCACCGCAGAACGAGAGGATCGACCGACCATGACGTACCAGACACCGCCCCCGCCCGCCCCGGGCGCATCGCTACCCGGTGAGACCGTTCCGCTCTGGGCTCCACTCCCCGGCGCGAGCCTCAGCGGGAGCGTGCGGCGCTTCTTCAAGAAGTACGCGGACTTCACCGGGCATGCGAGCCGCAGCGAGTACTGGTGGTGGTTCCTGTTCGAGATCATCGTCAACGCCGTGCTCTGGGGGCTCGCACTCGTCTCCGGCCTCGCCGACAGCGTCATCGCCCAGAACGGCACCGGGATCCCCGGTCCTGGCCCCTGGCTGGTCGGCGCCCTGGGGTTCCTCTGGTTCGTCGCGACGATCGTGCCGCGTCTGGCCCTGATCTGGCGTCGCCTCCACGACGCGAACCTCGCGGGGCCGTGGTTCTTCATCACATTCGTCCCGTTCGGCAGCATCGTGCTCCTGGTGTTCGCACTGCTTCCGTCGGCCCCGGCGGGCGCCCGGTTCGACCGGCCCCGCGGCTAACCCTCCGCCCCTTCCGCCGCCGCGGAGGATGACCCCCTGATTTCCTCCGTTTTTCGAGGGCCGGGTCGGCTGCCGTCACCTCAAGGGTGATATCCCGGCCATCGGCGGAGGATTGCGGCGACGCGGGAATGGCCCGTGCCTACCCTCGTGGAGAGCCGTCACTGAGTCGTGACGGACAACGCTCGGGGAGAGGTGATTGGGGCTCCATCCCCCGAACGGACGGCGCTTCGATGCGTCTCGCGGAGAGCTGCGCCGAACGCCGGCGTCTCTGGTGCGCCCCCGCGCGTCCTCTCGGACAACGGCCGGTCCCGCCGAGAGCCCAGCGCTACCGAAAGCCCTCTCCCTCCCGAAAGCCCAGGGCGATCGCGGGCTCCGCTGTGCCCTCGCCAACACCCCGGGCAAGCACCGGAGAAGGGGGAGGGATCGGGACCAATGCGGGTAAGCAACCGATCCCTCCCCGGGGCCCACCACCTGCTCGAATGGGAAGGCCCGCCGGCCCGGGGCGGCAACAGGACACGAACCCGTCCTCCTCGGGACATGTCCATCCTGTCCCGCCCGGCGGCCCCTGGGTGACGAACGAACCGAATTAGGCGCTCCACTCAAGCCAGCGCCATCCGGCCGGCGCCGTCACCCCAGCAGCGTCAGGACGACCAGGGCAAGGTTGAGCAGCACCACCAGCGCCGCGACAGCGCCGCCTGCGGCACGCACCCAGAGCGCGTCGGCCCGGTCGCCCATCAGGGCCCGGGAGCCGGTGAGGCGCAGCAGCGGGATCATCGCGAACGGGATGCCAAGACTGAGGACGACCTGCGACAGCACGAGCGCCCAGGTCGGGTCCACGCCGAGCGACAGGATGACGACGGCCGGGACAAGCGTGACGACTCGGCGCGCAAGCAGAGGCACCCGCACCGTGAGGAGCCCGCTCATGATGGCGGCCCCGGCGTAGCTGCCCACCGAGGTGGAGGCGAGACCGGAGGCCAGCAGGCCGATCCCGAAGATCACTCCGATGGCCGGACCGAGCGCCGCGGTGATCGCTGCGTGAGCGCCCTCGATCGTGTCGGTCCCGGGAACGCCCGGGAGGGACGCGGCCGCGAGCAGGAGCATAGCGATGTTGACGGCGCCGGCGACGATGAGCGCGAGAACGACATCCAGCCGGGTGGCGCTCAGCAGCGTGCGGATGCGGCCGGGGTCGCCGGTCACGCCGTGCCGGTCGCGCGCGAGGGCGGAGTGCAGGTAGATCGCGTGCGGCATCACGGTCGCTCCGAGCATGCTCGCGGCGAGCAGCACCGTGGGCGTCCCGTCGAAACGCGGGAGCAGCCCGCCCGCGGCCGCGCCCCACTCCACCGGGCTCACGACCAGCCCGGCGAGGAACCCGACGGAGATGACGGCGAGGAACCCGACGATGACCAGCTCGAACGTCCGCTGGCCGTGGCACGTTTGAAGGGCGAGGATGCCGATGGAGACCACGCCCACGATGAGCCCGCCGAGCGACAGCGGCAGCCCGAACAGCAGGCTCAGGGCGATCGCGCCGCCGATGACTTCGGCGATGTCGGTCGCGGCGGCCACCACCTCCGCCTGGGCCCAGTAGCCGCGCCGGGCGCCCGCGCCCAGCCGTTCACCGAGAAGCTCCGGGAGGCTCCGGCCGGTCAAGATGCCGAGCTTCGCCGACTGGTACTGCACGAACACCGCGATCGCGTTGGCGGCGACGAGCACCCACACGAGCAGGTACCCGTAGCTCGCTCCCGCCGTGAGGTTGGCCGCGACGTTCCCCGGATCGACATAGGCGATCGCCGCGACGAACGCGGGGCCCAGCAGCAGGAGCCGTCCGGCACCCAGCCGGCCCGCCCCTGACTCCGTCGCGCGCTCGCCCGCGGTGATGGCGACGTCGCCTCCTGTGCTCATCCTCTTTCTCCTCTCCGGGCCGACGGCATTGACCCCTGTCCATAATGTTAGGTGAGACTAACACTATTGTTCTTGATCACTCACGCCACTCAACCCGCCACCCGCACCACTCGGAGGCAGAGGACGCCACCTACGTTCTGAAAGCCGACCCGATGAAAGCGAGAGAACTGCCGATGACACCGGACGACCGCCCCATGACAGACAGCCGCCGCCCGATCCGCCACCGAGGGGCCGCGCGACGCCGCCGGCTCAGGATGCTGATCGCCGGCTCGCTCACCGCTGTGCTGGTCGCGGCCTGCGGAGTGGCAGCGTACGCCTACTTCGACCTCACCAGCTCCCTCCACCGCTCCGGCTTCACCCTGGCCGGACCGTCCGGCTCGCCCACACCGACCCCGCACGGCGAGGCGAACATCCTGGTGATGGGGCTCGACAGCCGGGTGGACCAGAACGGCGACCCGCTCCCACGTGAGCTGTACCAAGCGATCCACGCGGGCGACCAGAGCGACGGCGGATACAACGCGAATGTCCTCATGCTCATCCACCTGCCCGCCAACGGGGGGAAAGCGGTCGGGATCTCGATCCCCCGCGATGACTACGCCCCGCTTTCGGGTGCGCCGGACGGCGTGAGGATGTCCAAGATCAAGGAGGCCTACGGCCTCTCCCTCGACGAGAACCTGCGCACGCTGCGCAAACAGGGCGTCGCCCGGGCCGACGCCTACCAGAAGGCGCGCGCAGCCGCACGGCAGACCCAGATCCGGACGGTCTCGGACTTCCTCGGCGGCGTGCGGATCGACCACTTCGTCGAAATCACGATGGCCGCCTTCGAGCGCGTGGCGCAGGCGGTACAGCCCATCACGGTGTGCCTCAACCACGCGACGAAGGACAAGTACTCAGGCGCCGACTTCCCCGCGGGTGTGCAGGAGATCAACGCGGCGCAGGCGATGAGCTTCGTCCGGCAGCGGCGCGACACCGGGCCATCCGACCTCGAGCTGACCGATCTCGACCGGACGCGACGGCAGCAGGCGTTCATCCTCTCGCTCGCGCACAAGCTGCGGCGCGCCGAGACCTTCACCGACCTGGGCACGATGCAGCGGCTGCTGGACACCGCGAAGCAGTACATCGCCGTGGACGACGGGTTCGACCTGCTGAGCTTCGCCAGCGACGCGCAGCGGCTCTCCGGCGGCGGGCTGTCGTTCCAGACGCTGCCGATCGCGCGGTTCGCGACCATTGACGGGAAAGCCGTGAACATCGTGGACTCGGCGACGGTCCAGGGCATCGTCGCCGGTCTGCTCGGCACGGGAAGCGCTTCGCCGTCGCCGGCGACAGCGCCCCCGGCCACGGTGTCCACGACCCCGTCGCCGCCCGCTCCGAACCACACCGCGGCGACCACCGACCCGAACGCTCCGCTCCAGGCGGGCGGTATCCCCTGTGTGAACTGAGCCACTCACTCCCCCACTCAGACGGCTCACTGTGTGGATAGTTTCATAGCACGCACACCGACGGGAGGGTTCGGATGGGGACGTTGCAGATCGGCAGCACGGCACGGATCGAGCTGGACGACACGGAGCTGGAGCAGTTGCGGATCGCGATGGGGGTCAAGCTCCGGTGCCGGGAGATGTTCGCCGTGAGCTGGACGGAGCAGACGCAGCGGGGCGCGTCGGAGCAGAGCGTGCTCGTCGGTCCGGGTCAGCCGCTGCTGTTCTCCTTCGACTCCTGCGAGCGGCCGAAGACGGATCGCACCCGGGTGGGCGAGCTGCTCGGCGCCGCCAACACCCTGTCGGGTATGCGCATCTAGACGTCACCTAAACCCGTCTGCCGCTCCACTCGGACGCAAGTGGGTGCCACACGATGAGGACATGCCAAAGCGAATAAGGATAGCCTTACCTGACTCGACCGGCTCGAGTCCTCGCCTGTCCAGCGTCCTCCCAGGAGGCGTGGCCATTGTGCGCCGCGTCGCCGGGGAACGCCCAGAGGTGGTCCAGAGACTGCAAGACCTGGGCTTCGCGCCCGGAGCGACCGTCCGCGTGCTGCGGAGGGCCCCGCTCGGCGACCCAGCGCACTACCGCGTCGGGTCCGTCGAGATCTGCCTGCGCCGCGCCCAGGCGTCCCTGGTCGAAGTGGCCGAGGGATGAGTGCGGTCGAGACGCCGACGACACTCGCTCTCGTCGGCCAGCCGAACACGGGAAAGAGCAGCGTCTTCAACCTGCTGACCGGACTCACCGCCCGCACCGGCAACTACCCGGGCATCACCGTCGACCGGAAGCAGGGGACCTTCCAAGCGGACGGACGGCCATTCGTCGTGGAGGACCTGCCCGGGACGTACAGCCTGACGCCGCTCAGCCCGGACGAGGCGATCGTCACCGCCCGGCTGAGCGGGGAGGACGGGACCGAAAAGCTCCCCGACGCGCTTCTCGTCGTCATCGACTCCACGCGGCTCGAACAATCGCTCGTACTACTCGGGCAGATCCTGCGGAACGGCATCCGCACAGCCGTCGTCCTGACGATGACCGACGAGCTGGCGCGCCGAGGCGGGCACATCGACATCGACAGCCTGGAGCGGGCCATCGGCGCTCCGGTGATCTCCGCCGTCGCCACTCGGCGCTCCTCGGGCGCGCTGCTGCGCGAGTTCTGCTCCACGTCGACGACCTGGTCCGCGCCGCTCCTGCCGCCCCCAGCGGATCGGGAGGAACTGGTCGCGTGGACGCGCTCGGTCGCGGCCGCCGCCGGGCACCGTCCGCCGGGCGTCGACCACACGACGGACCGGGCGGACGCCCTGCTGCTGCATCCCGTCGTGGGCGTCGGTGTCTTCGCCTGCGTGATGTTCGTCTTCTTCCAGCTCATCTTCACCGTCGCCACACCGGCCCAGGACGCCATCACCGACCTCTGCGGCCAGCTCGCCACACTGGTCGACGCCGCGGTGCCGTGGCCGTGGCTGGCGAGCCTGCTGGCGGACGGGGTGATCGGCGGAGTGGGAACCGTCGTCGCCTTCCTGCCGCAGATCGCCCTGATGCTCCTCATGCTCGCCTTCCTGCAGGATTCAGGATACCTCTCCCGCGCGGCCTTCCTGATGGACCGGGTGATGTCGCACGCCGGACTGGAGGGCCGGGCGTTCGTGGCACTGCTCTCGTCGTTCGCCTGCGCCATCCCCGGGATCATGGCGACGCGCACCCTGCCCTCCGCACGCCACCGGATCGCGACCATGGTCGCCGCCCCCCTGGTCACCTGCTCCGCACGTCTCCCGGTGTACGTCCTCCTCGTCGGGATGCTGGTCAGCCCGCACGCCCGCTTCGGGCCCTTCCAGGCGCAGGGGCTGGTGATGTTCGCCCTCTACCTTTTCGGCGCGGTCGTCGCGATGGCGGCTTCCTGGGTGGTCGCGCGCCTCCAGGGCGGCCGGGGCGCGGAGGGGGTGTTCTTCTCGATGGAGATGCCGCCCTACCGGCGGCCCACGCTGCGCTCGCTGGCTCTGTCCACCTGGGCGGCCATCGCCATGTTCCTGCGCAAATGCGGCACCATCATCCTCGCCGCGAGCGTGGTCATGTGGCTCCTGCTCAACATCGCCGCTCCGGGCGCGGCCGTGGCGCGATCGGCCCCGGCTTCCGCGCCCGCGATCGACCGGAGCGTCGCCGCGGAGATCGGGCGCTTCGTGGAGCCGGTGTTCGAGCCGCTCGGCTTCGACTGGCACATCAACGTAGCGGTGCTCGCGTCGCTGACCGCGCGGGAGACCTTCGTCTCGACGCTCGGGCAGATCGCCGCCGACGACGACGCCGACCATCCCGCGGCCGCGCTGCGCGACATGGAGCGGGTGAACGAAGCGGGACGCGCGGTTCCGCTGTTCTCACCCGGCACGATCGCGGCTCTGATCGTGTTCTTCATGTTCGCGTTGCAGTGCATGTCGACCATCGCGGTGATGCGGCGGGAGTCCGGCGGCTGGCGCTGGCCCCTGATTGCCTTCGGGTCGATGTTCGCGCTCGCGTGGACAGGCGCCTGGATCGCGAACATCGCGTTCGGCTGGCTGACAGGCACGGCATGAGCGCCGTGCCGATGCATCCCGAGGCGGTACCCGGACACCCGGCGGCCCTCCTGTGGACGGTCCCGGACGGTCTGTTCCCCCGGAGCGGCAAGGTGATCGCCGCTCCGGGGGAGCTCGGCGCACTGCTGTCCGGCGGCGAGCTGGCCGAGCTGCGCCTGACCGGCGGGAAGGTGCTCGTCGAGCTGAACGATGTGCTTGGCTGGCGGCGGAACGGCGACGCGATCCGGCAGGCGCTGGGCGACGCGCTGAGCGCCCCCGGAACGTGGACGCTCTCGGGCCCGGCGAGCGTCCCACCGCCCGCTGACGACGAATCGCTGCGGGCCGCGCTCGTGCAGCTGCTCGATGGAGCCGCGGGAGACTTCATCCGCTCGCACGGAGGCCGGCCCACGATCGTCTCCGTCCACGATGGCGTCGTGACGCTGCGCCTGGGCGGAACCTGCGGCGCCTGCCCGGCGGCCGGCCAGACCGTCGCCACCCGGATCACGGCGCAGCTGCGGGAGAGTCATCCCGAGGTGCGCTGCGTGCTGGATGCGCCGGTGCTGTGGCCGCGCCGCGCGACCTGAGCGCGCGTCAGCTGCCGCGGAACAGCGTCTCGCCGACGTACCCGCCCGGTTCGCAGCCGGGCGGGAGGGCGAAGACCGCCGAGCCTACCGGTGCCGTCCACTGGTTCATCAGGTCGAGCTGATCCAGCCGCCGCTGGAGCGGCACGAACTGCGCGTCGATGTCGGCCTGGTACGAGACGAACAGCAGCCCCGAGTCGCTCACACCGCTCCCGGGCCGCTCGTCGTAGTTGTACCCGCGCCGGTAGATCCGCTGCGCGGTGTCCGAGGAGCGCGCGCGGCGGATGTGCGCGTAGGCCGGGATCACCGGGAACCCGAACTCGTTCATCGCGCCGAAGTCGGGCTCGCTGTGCTCGGTCCCCCCGGTGATCGGCGCGCCGGTGCTGAGAGTGCGGCCGACCGCCTCCTCGCGTCCCGGGCGGTCCAGGAGGTCCCAGCGGTCGACATCCATCGCGATCCGGCGCAGCACCATCCCGGTGCCGTCGTGTAGCCAGTCGGGGTTCCCCGCCCGGCGCCAGACGAGCTCGGCGAAGTCGGCGCTGCCCGGCACGGGATTCGCGGTGCCATCCACCTGACCGAAGAGATTGCGGCCGGTCGCACTGGCGGGCTGTGTGCCGCGGGCAGTGCGGAAGCCCGTCTGAACCCACCGCACTGCGGCGAACCCGCGGGCGTCCTTGAGCAGCATGCGGCGAGCGTGAGCCAGCGTGAGGGGGTCGTCGGACGCGAGGTGCAGCAGCAGGTCGCCGTGACTCCACTCGTCGCGGAGGCGATCGACGCCGAAGGCCGGGAGCGGGCGCAGCCAGGCGGGCGGCTCGGCGCCGGCGCGCTGCACCAGACCGGGGCCGAAGCCGAAGGTCACGGTGAGCCCGGCCGGCCGGGTGGCCAGCTCTGGTTCGGTGTCGGCGAGCGCCGCCTCGCCGCGGGTCAGATCGGCGGCGTCGGCGGAGAGGACGAGCAGCATCCGCTGGATCGCGCTCCGGTCCGTCTCCGGATGGAGATCGAGCGCGATGAACGCCGAGTGCGCCGCGGGAGGGGTCTCGATCCCGGACTGACGCCGCCCGTGGAAGGCCACCGACCGGCGCCCGTCGACGGTCTCCGCCGGCGCTGCGGCGGGGCGGGCGGCCGCGATCCCGGCGACGAGGGACGAGGTCGCGCCGATCCCGGCGACCGCCGCTCCCCCGAGGAGGAACTGCCGCCGCCGGACACGCCCGCCGGGCCCGGAGCCGGTCATCCCTTGTAGTTCTCGTTCGCCCCGGAGAAGTCCTTCACCGGGACGGCGACGGGGGAGGTCGAACCGTCTGAGAATCGCAGCGTCACCGAGATCTTCTGCCCGGCCTCGAGCGGCGCTTTGAGGCCCATCAGCATGATGTGGCTGCCACCGGGCGCCAGATGCAGGGTCGAGCCGGCCGGGATGCGGAACCCGCTTTTCGCCTCCTGCATCGTCTCCGCACCATTCTTCGTGACCGTCTCATGGAGCTGGAGGCTCGAGGCCGCCGAGCTGGTGGCTCCCACCACGATCGCCGTCCCGGAGCCCGTGTTCTTCACATCGCCGAACGCTGCGGTCATCCCGGAGCCGGCCGCCTTGACCCACGCTTTGCTCACCTGCACGCCATCCGCCTGTTTTCCCGGGGTCTGCGCCGAGGCGGGCAGGTGGACGGCGCAGCCGGTGAGGCCGAGCAGGATCGCTGCCACGGTCGTGGCGCGAAGCAGCCTGGTGGTTTTCGTCATTCGTACGTCCTCTTCAGCTCAGGGGGTCGTGTGCCCACCGATTCAATCCGCGCGCGGCGGGACCGAGTGACGACCGGGGGCGCAACCCGGCCGAATAGGTGGGCGCCGGCGGCCGCTGAGTGGAAACCCGACCCGACGCCGATCCCCCGAACACCACTCATCCCGCGCCGCTGGCCACTCGTGGCCGCTTCCGCCGTCGGACACTGGGCGGCAAGGAACGACGTCACGAGAGGAACGACTGATGCAGAACCGTGGCTCCAGCGGGCAAAGAACCGCGACCCCACCCGGACCGGCGGCACTGGCCCCGGCTGCGTGCTCTGACGCCGCCGCGCCGCCGTCCACCCGCGAGGCCACCCAGCACATCACCCTGGTGGGGAAGGGCACCGTACCCGACCCCGACAGTGTGGTCGTCTTCGAGCGTGTGACCAGCGGCGGGCAGGTCGTCGACGGCGGGATCACGGACCCGGTCTTCGATCGCGACGGCGCCTTGCAGCTGTCCAGTTCGCTCCACCTGCGGGAGGGTGCGACCTACCACTACACTCTCTCGATCGCACGGTATCCGGAGCCCGCGGTCGCCCAGAGCCTGAGCTGCGAGGTCGCTACAGCGAGCGGGAAGCGGCTGGCGCAGATCGAAAGCCACGATTCCGACGAAGTCACCTGCTCCTTCCGCTTCCCCGGAGACAACTGATGCGCGCCGCGAGAGAGAATCGCCGCCGCCGGATCGCCGCCGCGGCGGCGATCGCCCTCCTGGCGCTCGCGCTGAGCGGGTGCGCGGCGCAGACGCAGCAGCCGGCCGCCACCAGCTCAGCGACCTCGGCCCGGACGGCGGGGGTCGTGGAATACGGGTCGGGCGCCAAAACCGTCGACCTGTACGTCGATCCCCTGTGCCCCTACTGCCGCCACTTCGAGCAGCTGTCGGGGCCGATGCTCCTGAGCGAGGCGAAAGCGGGCCGGCTGACCTTGCGCGTGCATCCGATGGCGATCCTCGACCGGCTCTCGAACGGGACGCGGTACTCGACCAGGGCCGCGGCCGCGGTCCTCACCGTCGCGGCGAGCCACCCGCACTCGTGGCCGGCCTTCCTCGCCAAGCTGTTCGAGAACCAGCCCGAGGAGAACAGCGCAGGGCTCACCGACGAGCAGCTCCAGGCGCTCGCGACCGACGCGGGGACCCCTGTGACCCTCACGAGCGGTACCGCCCCGATGGAGGCAGAGGTCGCCAGCGCGACCCAGAACGCGCTCCAGCAAGGGGTCTCCCACGTGCCAACCGTGATGGTGAACGGAAAGGTGTTCCCCGGCAGCAGCCAGGAGACCGCGAAGTTCGAGACGTTCTACCGCAACAGCTAAGAACTGGAATCCATAGAAAAAGCTTGAAACTACGCGTATTTTCGGACTCAACCTGGACGCCCATAGGTGGGCTGCTAATGCGCTTCGATCGTAGCGACGTTCGTAGCGACGAACGTTCATCGTTCGGTCCACCAGCGGCCATACAGTCTCCACAAACCTCACCTGGGAAATCCAGACCACGGCAAACAACGAAAACACCACCACCCCCGATACCGCCAACGGCAACAGCAACGCTCTCGCCAGCACCGGTTCCGGCATCGCGATCTTCACGCTCAGCGGCATCGCGGTGCTGCTGCTCGCCACAGGCATCCTCCTCACCGTCGCCCGACGCCGCCGACCCGGCAAACCGCAGGCATGACGGACAGGACTCTGATCCTCCCCACCCTCCGACACAGCACGCCGATCGACCCACTCGCCCGCCATGCGAGACCCACGTGAAGTGAGGACGACAGACAACTTTGGATTCAAGAACGGAGACAACGCGAAGGCTGTTGAGAAAGGCCTGCTGTACGGATGGGCTGCCCCACGCCCGGACGCGGAGAACCCGATCAGGACGTTCCGCGCAGCCGCGCGAACAACTCCTGACGGTTCCTCGCACCAGTCTTCTTGAGCGCACTGTGAATATGGTTCTCGATCGTGCGCACACCGATCCCGAGCATCGAAGCCACAGCAGTGTTCGGGAGGGTCGCGGCGAGGAGCGCAACCTGGGTCTCCCTCGGGGTCAGCGACTCGGTCCGCTGCCGCTCCCCCGCAGCGTCCTCGGGGTCTCGCAGGCCGGGGAGGGGTTCCTCGCGCACGAGCACGAGCACGAGCAGAGCGGCGCCGATCGCCTTCGCCAGCTCCGAGCGCTGACCGCACTCTTGCCGCACCCGCGCCGCGAGGACGAGCGCGGCCAGTGCGCTGTGCGGCGTGCGGCCGATCGTCTCCGCGAGAGAGGTCAGCCGATCGGGTTCCTCGAACGAGGCTCTCACCAGATCGACGAGCGGCCAGCGGGGCACACCCAGCGCGTTCGAGGCGAGTTCACCGAGTTGAGCGAACGTGGGCGGCTCGGGCCAGACGCACAAGCCCACGACCAGGGTGAACATGGCTGTCAGCAGGTTGCGCTCGGCGGCCAGGCCGTCAGCGAGGCGGCGCAGTTCGGACATGGCCACCGCCTTCTGGCCCCCGATGAGGGAGCGCAGGATGGGACCGACATCGCCCTGCATCGCGGGGAGCGCCTCGTCGGTCACCACCAGCGTCGAGGCCTGGGCCTCCAGCAAAGTGGCGAGCCGGTTCTCCCCGAGCCAGTGGTTGACGAGGGACGCCAGCCACAGCAGCGCGCGGTAGAAGCCGGTGTGGGCCGGGCCCGGCGGGCCGTACGCCAGCGCCGTGTCCGCCACATCGAGCGCTTCGGTCCAGCGTCCGAGGGCGAGGAGCGCCAGCGCTGCGTAATAAGAGTGGAGCAGGATGCCGGTGAGCTCCTCCTCGGCGCGAGCGATCTCCAGGGAGCGCATGCTTCCGGCCAAGGCCAGCCCGAAGTCTCCCCGCGCGAGCGGGACGAGGGCACGCACCGCGCCGACCAGGCGCCCGACCGCGAGCAGAGGACACGCGGGAACACGTCTCTCCCAGTAGGCGGCCTCCCTCACATCGCCCTCCAGCAGCGCCACGTAGGCGAGGGCAGCGACGCACAGCGACTCGGCCGATACCCCCACAGAGCGCAGCATCGCCATCGTCGCGGGCGAGGCGTCGACTGCGGACGAGCCATCGGCCAGCACCCGGGCGAAAAGATCCAGGGCCGGACGCAGCGCCGGGAAGAGCCGGGTGAGCTCATCGAAGCGCTCCGGGACCGGACGTGTGAGGCTCCCCTCGGCGCAGGCGCGGAGAAGGACGAGGTCGAGGGCGTCCTCCGGTGTCGCCGCCGACGCGATCGACGTGCCGGCGAACACCCGCTCGACGTCTCCGGCTCCTCGCGGCGTCTCCAGGAGCGCTTCCAGGTACGGCAGCGCGGTGGCGGCCGACGGAGCGGCCGGCCACTCGGCTGCCCGTTCGTCTCTGGTGCGTGTGCTGCGACCGCGCGTGCTGCGCACCAGCCTGGCCGTGTGATCGTCTGTGTGGAGGCCGGTCGGGGCGCTGCCGCCGCAGGGACAGGACTCCAGCGCGCTGTCTCTACCGTCCGTGAAACGGAAGTAGTCCGCCATCGCCGACGGGAGCAGCCGGATGCCCAGCCCGTCCGGACCGTCGGCGACCGAAAGGAAGCCGCGCGCCTCCAATTCCTTCAGCATCGTGTGCGCAACGAGCGGGCAGGGCGCCCAGGGTCGCGAATCGTGCGCGAGCGCGAGATGCCGGATCGCCTCGAAAGTCGTCAGATCGAGGCGCGCGAGACTGCGCTCGACCCACGCTTCCACCCCGCTGCTCCACAGGTCGCGGCCGGTCATCAGCCAGCGTCCGTCGTGCAACCGCACCAGGCCATCGTCGCGGACGCCGTCCACGACCGCGAGGATGAGCCCGGTGATGCCGCTGGAGAGTGAGAAGACGTTCGAGACGACCTCGACATCCGGCCAGCCGGTCGGCGACGAGCGCCGCGGTCCTCGCGAAGTCGAGGGGCCGCAGGCGGAGACGGACGCCGGGGAAACGACAGTAGCGGACATCGGAGCGCATCAGCGCGCTCACCGCAAGCGCGCGGGAGAAGACCAACGGGGTCTCGGTTCGCGTCGCCACAGCCTGGACGATCCGGAGGGTGGCGCCATCCACATTCTCCATGCCGTCGACGATGAGGGCACGCAGGTCGTTGGCGAGCAGTTCCTGGGCGAGGGAGTCGACCTGGGAGAGCAGTGAGGGGGTGCTGCCCGGCGCTGCCCGGGACCGGACGGCTTCGGCAGTGGGAAGTGCTCCGCCTCCGGACGGTAGGGCGCGCCGTCGATCGCCACAACGGTGTAGCCCTCTCCTTCGAGCCGGCTCCGGAGGCGGCCGAGCAGTGTGGTCGCGCCCATGGCCGCCGGGCCGATCACATGGGCCGGGCGCTTCTCGCGGACGGCGGAGGAGAGCGCGGCGAGTTCCCGGGAGAACAAGAACATCTTCAGGCCCCTCTGCGTGTCCGCTTCGCGCCGGAATCCTCCCCGGACGACGGCCAGCGACCGCGCACCCGGGGAGGATTCAGGAGAATTTAGCTGTCGTAGTTCACGACGCGCTCATTGCCGTACGCATCGAAATAGGTGTGCATTCCCACGACGTAGTCAACGGAGAAGCCGAGGATTTTCTCGTGTACTTCGAACTGGTAGGAGTTGTCCGCCTCAAAAGAAGGACCCGGCTGGAAGCATTCAGTGGTCTTGACCTGCACGAACGACCAGTGCGTCGATCCGCCTGAGCGGCAGATGTGCCTGCCGGTGTATCCCTCGTTCGGGGTCACCCACGCAGCCTTCCCGTACTCGTAGTACGTACGGCCCTCGTGGTACTCCTTGAGAAAAGTGGCCTTGTACTCGGATCTCCAGTCTTTGTAGCCGACCCATCCATTGGCCGCCCGCCCGACCAGCTGCGTAGTCTCTTCCGGGTTCATGCCGCGCTCTCGAGCGATTTTTCGGGCTTCGTCCGCGCTCACCCGGTGGTTCGCGGACACGGTTGTGGTCGCTTCACCGCTGCAGGCGGAGTTCAGCTGGTCCACACTCAGGGACTTGTTGGAGCTGGCGAGCTGGTTTTTCAGCTGCGCGACGCACGACGCCGAGACGAGCGTCTGCGTCGTCGTGGTGCTTTCGGCGCTCGCGGGGGCGGCGACGAACAGGGAGGCGGTGATCGCAGTGGCGAGGGTGATCGCCGCGATACCGACAGGGCGAAGTCTCATGACTTGGGTCCTTTCCGTGGGGGGCTACGGGGCCGCACCGGATTTCGGCGCGGCTCTTCTTCTTTCGTTCCTAAGCCGATCCCAGTCCCGGTGGCATGCGTGCTCTCTCCGCCGGGTATTGAGTGGCCTGTTGGTGCTGTCGTTCTTCTCCTCCGGCCCGACTGAGTGGTTCCGCCGCACCCGCGGCCACCCGCTAGGAGCGCCCGCTCAGTGGTCGAGGGCGGTCGGCCCCGTGGACTTCTCCACGTTGCGCCGGGTCTTCAGCCACCCACTGCGCCGCGTCACGATGCGCCAGAACGCACGGGGGATGACCACGTACATATACAGCACGTAGACGGACACTCCGAGTCCCCAGCCGAGGGCGCCGAGGAACGAGACCCGCTCGCAGCGCTGCCGGTACACGAACCCCCACACCGCGAACGGCACCACCGAGAAGACGATCCAGAACACCGCGATCCAGATCAGGCGGCCCCCGCCCGGCAGGCCCGTCCTGAGCGTCGTCAGGTCGAGCAGAGCGATGACGATCATCACGGCGAACGCTGCCAGCCCGCACAGTTGCAGGAACGGCAGCACGAGGTAGTAGCCGATCTCAAGCAGCCCCAGGTTCGTCACATGCGCCGAGCAGAATGCGTCGCGCACGTACTTGACGCACTGGATGTTGCCCTGCGCCCAGCGCGTGCGCTGTGTGAGGAACCGGCGGAAGCTGGGCAACGCTTCCTGCGAGACGTGGGCGTTGCCGACGTGGGCGATGCGGTAACCGTGCAGGTGGATGTGCAGCCCGAGTTCGTAGTCCTCCAGCAGCGCGCCGTGCCAGGGCCGGTCGTGACTCGCCCGGATGAGGTCGAGCACCGACAGGCGCGCGAACTGGCCGTTCCCGCCGAGCCCGACGGTGCCGGTCCTCGCGCGCAGCGACTGCATGGCGGCGATGATCGTGCGGAACTCGATGTCTTGCAGCTTCACCAGGAAGCGGCCGAATAGATTCCCGAGCCACCCGTGGCCGGGTTTCGGCCTGCGCTCGTGGCGGTTCTTCATCCACACCACCACCTGAGCCCCGCCGACACCCGGGTCGAGGAACACCTCGGCGGAGGCCATCATGGCGAGCGCCCGGGCCGAGAGCTCACCGTCGGCGTCGAGCACCATCACGATGATCCGCTCGCGGTCCGCGTCGGCGGGCAGAAAGGCGTTCAGCGCGTCGTAGGCCGCGTTGAGCGCATCGCCTTTGCCCGTCCTCGCCTCGGGACGGCGGCGGGTGACGAGGTGGACCCGCGAGTCCCGGCGCGCGATCGCCTCGACGATGCGCCCGGTGTCATCGTCGCTGTGGTCGTCGACGACCCACACATGCACCGCGGGGAAGTCCCGGCGGGCTGCCGCGACGGTCCGCTCGATCACAGCCGCTTCGTCCCGGCACGGCACGAAGAAGTGCCACTCGAAGTCATCCGGGTCGCCCGGCGCCGTCTTCCGGTGGGTGAGGTGCGGGATCAGGATGAACAGAACGTAGGCGAAGAACGACGCCCCGAGCAGGAACGTGAGCGCTTTGAGGAAGCCGATCACGACACGAGCCCGGCGAACATCGGAGTCCCCGCAGCGATCTGGCGGAGGATGGCCGTGATCCGCTCGGTGGCACGGCCGTCGCCGAACGGACTGTCTTCGAGCCGGAGCGACTCGACCAGGTCTGTGTCGGACAGCAGTTCCGTCACCGCCTCCACGATCTGAGGGCCCGGGGCAGCGAGCCGCGCGAAGCCCGCGCGGAAGGCCTCCGGCCGCTCCGTGTTGCGCCGGACCACCACAAGCGGTGTCTTGAGCACCGTACACTCCTCCTGCAGGCCTCCGGAGTCGGAGACGACGACGGCCGCATCCCGGACGAGTCCGAGGAAGTCGGTGTGGTCGGGCGGGTCGAGCACGGTCACACCCTCGAGGAGATGCCCCAGCCGGAACCGCTCGATCGCTCCCCTCGTCCGAGGGTGCGGCACGAACAGGACGGGCAGAGGCAGTTCGCCGAGGGCGCGGAGGACGTTCTCCAGCGCCTCCGGATCGTCCGTGTTTTCGGGGCGGTGCAGAGTCGCCACGATGTAGGCGGACGTCCGTGCGGGCACCGCGGGAGCGGTCGCCCGCTGGGCCAGGCTGAGCGCGCAGGCCTCCACGATCGTGTTGCCGGTGACGAAGACCTGGGCGGGATGGATGCCCTCCCGGAGCAGGTGGGCCGCGTTCCCGGTAGTCGGAGCGCAGTGGACATCGGCCAGCACCCCGATCACCCGCCGGTTGATCTCCTCAGGCATGTCCCGGTCGTGCGAGCGGAGCCCGGCTTCCACATGCACGAACGGGATGCCCGCGTAGTGGGCCGCCTGGGCAGCAGCGCAGACGGTGTTGGTGTCGCCCTGGGCGGCGACGACCGACGGCCGTGTCCGCTGCCAGGTATCGAGCAGGTGCTCCAGGATGGCGGCGATCTGATGCCCTCGTGACGGGATGCGCCCGCACGAGAGCCTCAGGTCCGGCTCCGGCAGCCGGAAACGCTCGTAGATCGCCGCGGAGAGCTCGCGGTCGTAGTGCTGTCCGCTGTCGATCACGTAGGCGCGCGGTCCGAGCGCGTGGATCACCGGAGCCAGCTTGATGATCTCCGGCCGGGTGCCGATGACCAGGCAGATGTCTTTCCGCGGCCGGGCGTCGAACGGGGCCGAGGCGGGCGCGACGGCCGTCACCGCCGGCTCCGTCCGAGCAGGAAAGCCAGAGCCACGACATAGCCCGCGAGGGTGACGAGAGACCCGGTCAGGAGCCGTCCGAGGGAATAGCCCGGATCGAATCCCCACTCCATTGTCGTGGCGAGGACGGCGGCGATCCGGAGCTGACAGGCGACCAGCACGACGAGCACCGAGATCCCGGTCGCCACGGCGATGGAGCGCAGCGGAGCCGATTCGCCCAGCGCCAGGACAGCGCCCAGAATGAGCACCGGGATCACCAGGGTCGAGGCGGCGCACTCGACGGTGACGGGCAGCGGGAGTGTCCGGCCGTCCATCGCGACGAGCACCGCACTGCCGCTCACCGTGGGATGGAGCCCCAGCAAGCGGGTCAGCCACCAAGCCGCAGCGCTCGCCTCCTCTCCGCGCAGCGGGCCGTTGAAGACGATGACGGCGAGGCAGGCGAGGGCGAGCGCCCCCACCCACGCGACCGCGGCGGGACGCGCTTTCCTCGTTCGGACGGTGATGACGGTGTCCACAACACACTCCTTCTCCACGCCGCCGAGTCCCGGCACGCGGGGCGCGCTGGGAATGGTCCGCGATCGGAGGTCGGTCACGCGGGCCGACGCTCACGCCAGCCCGCGTGAGGATGGCAGGGGGATTCCCGCTCATAGAATCAATGGGCCACCCTTATGAGTGCGCTCCCGTTCCTGTCTGAGTGCCGGAGACCGGCCCCACTCAGCCACGGGCCCGGCCCGCGTTGCGCGGCGTGAGTGAGATGCCTTGTGTGAGTGGCATGCGTTGTGTGACACCGCGGCGGCACCGGGAGCTGGCGTGCGTCCTTCCCGCCGCGCGTCACCGTGCCTGCCGGGGCGAACGCTTCCGCAGGCGGGTCAGTCTGAGCACCATCACGCCGACGCCGACGCCGAGCATGGCGACGGTGAGATCGAGGATGTCGTCGACGCGGTCTCCGGTGTCGGCGAGGATCACCCGTGCGGAGCTCGGCCCGGCTGTGCTGTAGACGGCCGGGGAGACCTCGACAGCAAGGGGCAGCTGCACTGTCTGGCCGGACGCACCGGAGAACTCCAGCGTGTGAGCGCCCGGTGTCACATCGGCCGGCAGACGCAGCGTGACAGCGAAAGCGCCCGAGGCGTCCGCCGGCATCTCGCCGAGCACACGCGGAGACGAGTGCAGAGTGATCGTGACCGGGTCCGAAGCGGCGAAACCGGAGCCGGTGGCGGTGAACAGCGTTCCCGGCCGCGGAGCCGGCTGCGAGAGCGAAACGGCCGGGGCGATCACCGGAGCCGGCGACAACGCTTGGACCGTGACCGCACCGCTCGCGCTCGCGCCGGAATCCGCGCCGACTGCGGTCACGGTCAGCGGGCCGGCCGGCTGATCGCCGGGAACCGGGACCTGCGCGGTGAAGTCGCCGGCGTCATCGGCCGTCGCCGTCGTCCCGGGCGCTGTCCCGAACACGACCGAGACGCTCTCCTTCGAGACGAAGCCCTTGCCGCTGACGGTGACGCTGCCGCCGGGCTCGACCGTGCTGGGCGAGACCGTCACCGCAGCGTGAACGTCGTCGGAGAAGCGCTGCAGCGCCGTCTCCGTGCGCTGGAACAGGTCTTGGTCCCGGCAGGAGGTCGCCCGGCCCCGCGTAGCCGCTCGCATCGTCCCAGTGCTGCCACATCGTCCAGTGGGTCCACCCGCCAGGGAGTGCGCCGGGGCCGCCCGACACGTCCGACATCCAGTGGGCGATGAACAACGGGTAGGAGGCGAAGTCCGTGGTGTCGCCGGTGTACTCCTTCCACCAGGAGGGGGTTGGTGTAGATGACCGGTTTGACACCCGCCTCCTGCTCCACCACGGAGACGAAGTCGTGTATCCACTTGACGATGTCCGCCGGGGTCATTGCTTGGCATTTCTTGATCGCCCAGGGCTGGGTCAGACTGGAGCAGCGATGCTCCAGGTCGACCATCGGCGGCAGGAGGCGTGCGCCGGTCTTCCAGCCGTGGATGGAGGCCATGAAATGCTTCGCCTGCGATGCGCCGTCCGACCAGAATGGCCGCGCGAAGTGATACGCTCCGCGATAGAGCCCGGCGTCTCCAGCGCCCTTCCACTGCGCCTCTTATTGGGAGCTCACGTAGTCATCGTCCTCGGTCGCTTTGATGTAGACGAAACGGGCGCCCTTCGACACGGCATCGCTCCAGTCGACATCCGGCTGCCAAGCGCTCACGTCGTTGCCTCGCAGAAAGTCGAAGGCGGGGGTCGCCCGCAGCGATCGCGGCGTCACCCGGAAGACCCGATCGTTGGTCAGCGTGCTGCCGGAGTGGTCGCGGGTGGGATCGCCGTCCCTGTCCGGCACGGCGGCTGCGGCGGAGAGGGAACCGCCGAGCCCCAGCGCCAGCGCCAGGGTTGCGGCTGTGAGAGCCGAGAGGAAGGCTGAGCGAACCGAACGATGCCGGCTTCGTGGCTTCGTCTTCTGAACTGTCATCGAGAGAACTCCGTTTGCGAGGAGGTGAGGCTTACCTCTCCAGCGAAACTCCCAAGCCCCCGCCTGAGCGGTGCATCGGGTGTCTGCCGCAGACAGTTGAGTGCCGTTCGCCGCCAGACCTGGCGAGTCCGGCGCCCGGAGCGCTCCCGAACGCCTCGCTCTCTGAGGGCCCCGGCCACTCATCCCCCTCTTGGCGAGAGGAGAGGGGCACTCATTAAGGAGCGCATGAGCACCGCTGGGTTCGCACAGGATGTGGAGCGCTCGAGTGACGACAGCGGAGACCGCCACCCCGTAGCCCACCACTCAGAGAGAGCGCACAGCCGGGGATCACGATCACTCATTTCGCCCACTCCCCGCCTCTGGCCTCTGCTTCGCACCGTTAACTGATCAGGGACAACCCGAATCCGCCGCCTCGGCACAGAACGACGTCCCGAAAGGCTCGTATGACCAGCGTCACCCTCACCGAGGACCCCTTCTCGACACAAGACCGGCGCCGGTCGGTGTCGCACCGGGTCCACCCCCTGCTCATCCTCCGTTCGATCGTCCTCTGGCTTGCCGCGGCCGTCTGCGCCGCGAGCGTCGTGATCGTCGCGTGCTGCGCGCTCTTCCAGTTGCGCCCCGAAATCGTCGTCTCCGGCTCGATGGAACCGGCCCTCCCGATCGGCTCGCTCGTGCTCGCCACCGACACGCCGGGAGCAGAGCTCCGCCCCGGCGATATCGTGACGGTGGAGCGCCCGGGCAGCCAAGGCCTCGTCACACACCGCGTCGTCTCGACGGAGTTCGTCGACGGCCGGACCAGCCTCATACTCAAGGGCGATACCAACACCACGCCCGACCCGGAGCCTTATCCGGTGAGCAGCGCCGGCAAAGTCGTCGCGACCCTCCCGGTCGTCGGCTCTGTGGCCGCGGTCGTGAAGACCCCGTTGGGCATCGCCACGATCGTGGCCCTCGCGGGCGTCGTCCTCGTCCTCGGTTTCAGCGGACGCCGAAAAGCCTAACCCGGCGCACAGAAACCGCGAGGATGGCCCGAACCCTCCGGCACGAGCCATGCCGTCTTCTCGTGCCCGCAGCGATCGGCAGCCGGCCGCGCCCACCCCTCACCGCGAATTCTCCCTCGCGCAGGCCGGCGGACTCGGCCACCGCACCGGTACAGTCGAGAGGGAGGAAGGGATATTCCTGTGTTTATGTTCAACTATGAACTCCGCACCCTCGTAGCCTCCGTACGGTCCGGGCGCTCAGCCCACGTCGTCGGGCCGGGAGGCGTCGGGGCATCGACCCTGCTCCGCGCCCTGGCCTCGCAGCTCGAGGCCGAAGGATACGCCGTCCTGGCCATCACGGGCGCCCCCTACACCCGGTCCATCGATTTCTTCCCCCTCCAGCAGGCCCTCCTCACTCTTCCCTCCCAGCCCAGCCTGCGCTCCTTCTCGGGCCTCATCGACGCCGTCTCGGCGGATCTCGCGGCCACGCCGCTGCGCGCCGTCATCCTCGATGGCATCGAAAACATCGACTCGGGAACGCTCAACGTCGTGCAGGCAGCCGCCGACCGCACCAGCGCGCCGGTCGTCTTCTCCAGAAGCGTGACCATCGGCGCCCTCGTGCGGGCCGACATCCATTACACCCGCTACCCCGGACGCCGGATCGACCTACGTCCACTCGATTTCGTCGGGACGGCGGCGCTGGTCCAAGCCCAGCTCGCGAACCAGCCGGACACCGAGATCGTCTCCCGCGTCTTCGCCAAATCCGGCGGGATCACCGGACTCTCCCTGGCCATCGTGGACGGCGCCGTCGACAGCGACTTGATCGAACTGCGCGGCAGCCGCTGGACGATGACGGGCCAGAGCCTGTGGAGCAGCAGCATCGACGCGTGGCTGGAGACCCGCTTCGCCACCCTCGACGCGATCGCTTTCGACGGGCTCGAGCACCTCGCCCTCGCCCACTCGTCGCCGCAGCCCAAAGCCTGCACCCGCGTCGCCGACGACACGATGAAAGAGCTGGAAGGCCACGGCCTGGTCTCGATCCTCACGACCTCGGCGGGCCGCAGCATCGCACTCATGCCGCCGGCGCTCAGCGACTACTTCCGCGAAGCCTCCGGCTACGGCGTCGCACGGCTGCATCCCGACGCCGGCGACGCGGAAAGCTCAGCACGCTCTCCGCAGGACACGGATGTCGCCCTCTCCGTGAACGGGTTCCGCGAGCACGTCAACGAGAGCCTCCTCGCACACGCGGCGGCCTGGGAGGCTGCGCCAACGGTCGGAGCAGCGCTGCCGTATGCGCAGACGCTCATGGATGTGCCGCGCAGCGACCGCACGCTGCGCGCCGTGTTCGGCAGCACGCCGCTCTCCTCCGCGACGACACCCGAGGAAGCATTCGATTTCGCCTTCCTGCGGGCGATCTGGTCCAGCCAGGCCAGCCACCGGAGTCCCGGCTTCTCCGAGCACTTCGCAGAGCTGGCTCGCCTCTTCCCCGTGTGGGCCCCCGCCATCGGCATCTTCACCCGGTTGCTGACCGAGGGGGCCGCGAGCGTCGGCGACGACCCGGTCGCGGTGTTCGCGCAGACCGGCGTCGTCGGGACGCCGGGAGAAGCCCTCTGCATGACGACGTTCGCCTACGTCAATCTGATCGAGGGCGCGTTCGCGACGGCGGCCGAATGGGCGGCACGCATGCCCCCTTCCGATCTGCTGATCGTGGGCCGCTTCCGGGGGTTCGTGGAGGCGCTCACGGCGCTCGTCGCCGGCGACGAGAACGTCGCCCTCCATCGCAGCCTCCGTGCGCTCCACCAGGCCCAGAGCGACCGCGATCACGGCGGCATCCTGCTGCACGCCTATGTCGCCGCCCTCTCGCTGCTCGGTCTGGCCCGCTGGAAGGAAGCCCTCGAAGTCGTGGACAGCGCCCTCGCCTTCGGGCCGTCCGGCGCCTCGAACAACGGCCTCTACCGCGCACTGCTCTGGATCGGCTCCTTCATCAATCTCTGGCTCGGCGAGGACAGGCTCGCGTCGTTCTTCGAAGCGGAGGCGGAGAACCTGAACGCCCCCGACGACGCTCTCCCGGGGATGCAGAAAGGCATCGGCACGGTCATCCGCCAGCTCATCGCGGGCGACCCGACCTCGGCGATGGAGACCATGCGCAACCTGGCGGAAAGGCTCAGCCAGCAGCGCAATCTCTTCGCCGCCCTCATAACCGTCCGGATCGGCCTGGCGATCTGGCCGGAACCCTCCAGCTTCGAGCTGTTCGGCGACCTCATGATGCGCGCGTACGGCACCGAGCCCCGCCGCCTGCTCGCCCTGGCCAGCGCCTCATTCACCGACGCCGGAAAGCTCACCGCGCTCGCCCAGGATTTCGGCCAGAACGCCAACACCCCGCTCGCCATCCTCATCCTCGCCGCTCGCGGCCGCCAAGAGCACGAGACCCCCTCCGACCTCACCGAGGCCATTCAGCTCGCGCTGACCACCCTCGAAGCGGATGCCGACATCCCTGTCGTCGCTACCCAGCCGGCCCTTCAGGACCGCTCCCAGCGCGTGGACTTGCTGACCGTGCGCGAGACCGAGATCGCCCTCCTCGCCCCGACCCACTCCAACGCGGCGATCGCCTCCCGCCTGGGCCTGAGCGTCCGCACCGTGGAGAACCACATCCACAGCGCGCTCAAGAAGACCGGCACCACGAACCGGCAGGAGCTGTTCTCGGCGCTGCGACGGTAGCGCCCTGCGCTCTCCAGCGCGGAGCCCCGGTTTCGGCAGCCTGCTGCGGCTCAGTCCGTGTGGTTCGGTGGGTGCGCCTGTCAGCGCCCGCCGAGCGAGTGACGTCGAGTCATCATCGCTCCGACGACGAGCAGCGAGAGAGCGCCACAGCCACCCAGCGTCAGCGAGGTCGCCTCATCCGAGCCCGTGCGAGCCAAATCGCCAGCCGTCCCAGGAGGTTTCGCGGCGGGCGCCGCGACGGCCGCCGGAGCGGCTGGCGCCCGCGATCGTGATCGTGTCTTTTTCGATGGCGCTCTCATAGGGGTTCGACGCGATGACCGTGAACGTCGCCGTCCCCGGCGTCGTCGGGATGCCAGAGATCTTCCCGCTGGAGGCATCCAGCGACAACCCCGCAGTCAGAGCGCCAAACGTGACGGCGAAGACGATCGTTCCGAGCCCCTTCGCCGTCACCGTGAACGCGTACTCCACCCCGGCCGTCCCGCCCACCGGAGCGCCCGAGGTGAACACCAGTGTGGTCACGACCGCAGGCACACGGCCACCGGAGAGCCGGGCGTCCACCTGCGCTCCTCCGGTCACCGCCCGAACCACGAGGGGAGCGGACGAGGCCGCAACGGCCTCACCCGGTTCCGCAGCGATACCGATATGAGCCCCCACCAGCAGAGCAGCGGCGATGACAGCCGCTGTTCGCCGTGCCGCCGCTCCACCGCGAACAGACTTCTTCTCCCTCGCGAAACCGCAGAGTCCCTGCAGATCATCACAGCACCCCTCGCCAAGGATCGCAAAACCGACCCGTCGAACATGACAAACATTCTGGATAAAATAAGGATGGTATATAATAGCTCCGATCTGAATTCGCGATCAAGCGCCCCTCGCCACCGCGGTGGGAACCGATCTCGGCGCTGCGGCGGGAGATTCCAGCACTCGTCATCCACTTGTCGCCCACTCGTCATCGCCGCCGTCCGGCGGTCCCGGCACTCAGCCGTACACACAGGCGCCCCGGCAGAAGCCGGAACCCGCTCGCCCTCTCGGGAAGATGGGGGCGGGAAGCGCAAGCTCGATGACGGAAGGGGCCGTCTGTCGCCACATCGCCACTCCGGCGACGGTCGCTCGGAGAGTGATGGGGCGCAACGGCACAGTCTTGGGTTCTAGCGGTTGTTGCAACATCTGGAGTTTCTAGGAGTTGCAAGGACCGTGTCCCGTTTAAGGCGCAGTGCGGGGAAGAGGAAGTACACCCAGGCGGAGCGTGAAGCCTTCTTCGTCATTTTCAAGGAGTCCAGGAGTACGACGATCGCGGCGAGGGAGCTAGGGTTCAACCCCGCGACGTGCGCGCAATGGGTTCGCAAGGCGGGCCTGGCTAGTCACGGCTACACCGGCGGCGGCATGAGCGCGCACCCATGCAAGGACGAGTACCTGGAGCTGCGGAGCAGCGGGCTCTCGCGCCGCGAAGCGGTGGGACGAGTCGGAATCAGCCCGAACACGGGATACCTCTGGGACAGTCGAACGGGCGACGCATTTATCCAGATGGTCGCGTGGTCGATTACAAAGACAGGGTGCCTGTCGTTGTTGATCCTGTTCAGCGGGCGTCGATGCGTTCGCTCGAAGCCGCACTCCACCCACGATTCCTCTCCCTGCAGGAGCGTGAGCTGATCCGGGACCTGACCAGGGCCGGCCTTTCGTTGTGTCGGGTCGCGGCCAAGCTTGGTCGCTCGGTGTCGACGATCAGTCGAGAGATTCGCCGGAATCAGCTTCCTGGAGAGGGCGGCTACCATCCATACGTGGCGCATCGGAAAGCGGCCAGCCGCCGACCGCGACCGAAAGCCACGAGGCTGGTCCGCAATCCGCAGCTGCGCAGTTACGTTCAACGGAAGCTGACGCTACGTTGGTCGCCGGAGCAGATCAGCCGGTCGCTGATCCGCGAGTTCCCCGGCGATGCGGAGATGCGCGTGGCGCACGAGACGATCTATCAAGCCTTCTACGTGCAGGGCCGTGGACAACTCCGCCGCGAGCTCACGATGGTGCTGCGGACCGGCCGGGCCAAGCGGAAACCGCATCGTTCTGGCGCCGCTCGCAGACATCGTTTCGCGGATCCGATGGTAATGATCTCCGACCGTCCCGCCGAAATCGAGGACCGCGCCGTTCCCGGACATTGGGAAGGCGACCTCATCATCGGCGGACACCGCAACAGCGCCATCGGCACCCTCGTGGAACGCTCCACCCGGTTCGTGATGCTGATCCATCTCCCCATCGATCGCACCGCAGAATCCGTCCGGGACGGACTGATCAGCGCCGTCAAGACACTCCCACGCGAACTCCGTCGCTCGATCACCTGGGACCAGGGCTCGGAAATGGCAGCTCACAAGTCGTTCACGATAGCCACCGACATCCCGGTCTACTTCTGCGACCCCGCGAGTCCCTGGCAACGCGGCAGCAACGAGAACACCAACGGACTCCTTCGCCAATACTTCCCCAAGGGAAAGGGAACAGACCTCGCCCGATTCACCGCAACCGACCTGACGAACGTCGCCCACGAGCTCAACACCCGCCCACGCAAAACGCTCGGCTGGGAAACCCCAGCCGAACGCCTCGCTAAACTACTCGCCAGCTAATCGTCGTGTTGCAACAACCACTGGAATCCGCCAGTGACGTTCGCCCTCTTCACCCGGATCGGGACCGCCGACTGAATCCTTCAGAAAGGTTCTCCGAATGAAAATCCTCACCACGATCGCAGCGCTCCTCCTGGCAGGGACCCTGGTCGTCACAACACCGGCCGCCTCCCCGGCGGCCCCGCTCAGCCGCACCTCCACCGGCGCGTCAGCACCGTCCACCGGACCGCTGCCGTCGGGGAACGGCCAGCTGGTCGTCGTGCGCGAACTTCGGGTCCCGGTCGCCTGGCGCGAATCGCAGACCGATCTCTACGGCACTGTCACCCTCAGCAACGGCAAAGGGCCACGGCAGACCTCCACCGCTTTCAGCAGGAGCCGTTACGACCCCGTCGCCGTCGACGACCAGGCGCGCACAGCCCTTGCCCCGAACGCGCTGACCGGCAGCCGCGTGAAGATATCGATCGACCTCTGGGACCATTTTCCGCTCATCCCTCTTCCCGTCGTCCCCATGCCCGACGCGCCTCAGGCGAGGGGGATCATCGACACGACCAACGATCTGGCCGGGGTGTACACGAAGACGATCTACGGCGCAGGCGATCGCAAGGTGATCATCACCTACAGCGTCCAGAACGAGTGGCAAGCCTGGGCGGTCACCGCGATCAGACTGGACAACACCGACTACAGCGAACCCGCTGACGTCTACGGTCACTTTGCCGTCTGCACCGATATGCCCGGCCTGCTCGACTGCGTGAGAAGAGAAAGGTTGCCGTACACGATCTTCGACCGGAGCCGGAGCAACTACAAAGAGGTCTACAAAGGCTCGAACATCTACGAAAGCTCGGATCCCGTCTATGTCTACTCGTGGATCGAGGGCAGCCGGAGTTCGATGCGGACGACCGGATACCTCTACGACTCGCGGTTCTGGCGACGGGACGGCACAATCCTGTCCCTGCCGGAGGCCGTCGCCAGCGCAGGGAAGGGAGAGTCTCAATACACTGTTCCCTCCAGCGGCCCGAATGGGGGAGTCACCGTCTTCCTATACACCAAAACGGGCAGCGCCTACTAATCGGCCACCACCGCCTCCGAGGCAGTCCAGCGCACAGCGGTGACCGCCTCGGAGACGACCACGGCGGCGAGCGCGTCCTCGATCTCGTGATCGTCGCGCTCGTCGCTGTGGACCGCGGCCGTGATCAGCACAGCCCCATCGGGCTCGTCCGTCGCCGTGATCGAGCGCACGACGAACCCCGGCCGATGCACCGCCTCGAAGACCAGCGCCCGCACCTCCACTTCCGCGTCCACCCGGCAGCGGACCTCGAACACATAGTCCGTCTCCAAGGTCTCCTTGCCACTGCTCCCGGCCCGCCGGTCGAGGAGCCGTCCGAGCGGGCGCAGCAGCGTGTTCGCGAGCATCACAATCAGCGTCCCACCGGCCGCGACCGCGAGGAGGCCGCCGCCAGCGAGAGCGCCGATCGCGGCGGACGTCCACAGAGTCGCCGCCGTGTTGAGGCCGGAGACAGATGCGCCCTGCTTCATGATGACGCCCGCTCCGAGGAAGCCGATGCCCGAGACGACCTGGGCCGCCACCCGGGTCGGGTCGGCGTCCGGACCGTGGAAGCTGTAGGCCCCCATCACGACGAACAGAGCGGCGCCCAAGCTCACGAGCGCGTTGGTGCGCACGCCGGCTGTGCGGGCGCGCCACTGGCGTTCGAAGCCGATGAGAGCGCCGCAGCCGACCGCGAGAAGCACTCTCAGGGCGATGTCAGCGGTGAGCGTCGACATCCTCTCCTCCTAGATCCAGGTGCCGTACCGGCGGATGAACACCCTCTTCAGCACCTCCGTGAGCGCACAATATGCCACCAGCGTCGCGATCAGCCAGGGAAAGTACATCCACGGCAACGACACCAGGCCCAGCTGGTGGCCCCAGCCGCTGAACGGGAGCACCAAGCCGAATACGCACACGGCTCCCGTCGCCAGCGCGACCGGCAGGCTCGCCCGGGAGCGGACGAAGGGCAGGTGCTTCGTCCGCAGCATGTGGACGATGAGAGTCTGCGAGATGATCGACTCGATGAACCAGCCCGACTGGAACAGGGCCGCGTGGGCCGGGCTGTTCGCCTGGAAGACGAACCACATGAGCGCATAGGTCGTGATGTCGAAGATCGAGGAGATCGGCCCGATGCGGATCATGAAGGCGGACAGGCTCTTCGACTCCCACGCGCGCGGCTTCTTCAGCTCGTCTTTGTCGACGTTGTCCCACGGCAGGGTGAGCATCGAGAGGTCGTAGGTGAGGTTCTGCACAAGGACGACGACGGGGATCATCGGGATGAACGGGAGCAGCGCGCTCGCGACGAGCACCGAGAACATGTTGCCGAAGTTCGAGGACGCGGTCATCTTGATGTACTTCATCGCGTTCACGAAGGTGCGCCGGCCCTCGATCACACCGCCTTCAAGCACCGTGAGGTCCTTCTCGAGCAGGATGATGTCCGCCGACTCCTTGGCGATGTCCACCGCCGTGTCGACCGAGATCCCCACATCCGCGGCACGCATTGCGGCGGTGTCGTTGATACCGTCGCCGAGGTAGCCGACGGTGTGGCCGTGTGCGCGCATCGCCTCCACGATCCTGGCCTTCTGAGCGGGTGCGACCTTCGCGAAGACACTGGTCTCCTCGGCCAGCTGGCCGAGCTCCTCGATCGTCAGCTCATCCGTCTCCGGGCCGAGCACGATCGTGCGGGGGTCGATGCCGACTTTGGCGCAGACAGCGGCTGCGACCAGCAGGTTGTCGCCGGTGATCACTTTCACCTCCGTGCCGTGCTTCCGCAGGCTGGCGATCGCAGCTCCCGCACTGGCCTTCGGCGGGTCGAGGAAGGCCAGGAAACCGAGGAGGGTCAGCTCCGCCTCGTCGTCGCGGGAGTACTCGCCACGGTCGCCGCCGTCGAACTCGCGCACAGCGACCGCGAGCACCCGCAACCCTTGCTCATTGCGCTCGGCGACGAGCTGGTCGATCTCGGCCAGCCGGCCCGGGGAGAGCTCCACGTCCATTCCGCTGACCCGCTCGGAGACGCACGCTGCCAGCATTTCCTCGGTGGCGCCCTTCGCGATTAGAACGTGTGCGTCTCCGCGATCCACCACAACCGACATGCGCCTCCGGTCGAAGTCGAACGGCACCTCGTCGACGAAGGTCCACTCACGCCGGATGCGGTCGAGCTCGTCCGGACCGGCTGCGGCCACGACCGCATCGTCCAGGAGGTTGCGCAGACCGGTCTGGAACAGAGAGTTCGCGGCGGCGTAGCCCAGCGTCGTCTCGCTGGTGCGGCCCGCCGTGTTGAGGTGCTGTTCGAGCACGATCCGGTCCTCGGTGAGCGTGCCTGTCTTGTCCGTCGCCAGGATGTCGATGGCTCCGAGGTTCTGGATGGAGTTGAGCCGCTTGACGATCACCTTGCGCTTGGCCATGAACTGCGCGCCTTTGGCCAGGTTCGCCGTGACGATCAGGGGAAGCATCTCCGGCGTGAGGCCGACGGCCGTGGTCACCCCGAACAGGAAAGCGCTGGTCCAGTCCTTGGTGAGTCCATTGATGACGAACACCGTCGGCACCATGACCAGCATGAACCGGATGAGCGTGACCGTGACCCGGCGGATGCCGGTGTCGAAGGCGGTCTCGGGGCGGGCGCCGACGACCGCAGAGGAGAGGCTGCCGAACGATGTGGACCGGCCCGTGCCGATCACGACGCCCGTCCCCGATCCGGAGATCACGGAGGTTCCCATGAACCCCAGGTTCGGGGCGTCCAGCAGGTTCGCCTCGGTGACGCCGTCCACCGGGTCCGCGGACTTCTCCGCGGGCAGGGACTCGCCGGTGAGCATGGACTGGTTCACCTGGAGGTCCTTCGCTCGCACGATGCGCAGATCGGCCGGGACCATATCGCCGGCGGCCAGATGCACGATGTCACCGCGCACCACGTCCTCCACCGGGATTTCGCCTGTCACCGGCGTGCCGTGGGAGATCCGGGTGACGGCGGTGGTCGTGCGGACCAGCGCCCGCAGCTTCTCCGCGGCGCGCGTGGAGCGGTACTCCTGCCAGAACCGCAGCGTCACGCTGACGAGCACCATGATGCTCAGCGTGACGACGCCGGTGTAGTCGGGCCCGTCGGCGGGGTCGGCGAGCACCACATCGGTGAACACCATCACGACCGCCAGGAACAGCAGAATGAGGATGAACGGATTCGCGAACGTGGCGAGGAACTGCACGATCGCCGGTGCGGGCTTGCCGTGGTCCACGGCGTTGTCGCCGAACCGGGAGCGGCGGCTGCGCACCGCCTCCGGGGTGAGGCCGTTCAGACCGGTGTCGAACGACCGGATCGTGGCCTCTGCAGGGAGCCGTGCGGACTCCACCAGAACGCGCTGCTGCCCGGCGGGCAGCGAGCCGCGGCGGGTCTGCTGGCGAACGGTTTTCGGAGTGTCGCGACCGTCGGGCACGGCGGGGTTCAGGATGTCGAGATCAGTGCGGAAGAAGGGGCGCATGAGAGGTGTCTCCTCGGATTTCGGACGCGACGAAACACCGGTCGCCAGGGAACGGCCGGGCAGGTTCGCGCATCAGCGCTGGGGGTGGGATGGGTGGGGGGAGCCCGCGGAGACGACGCTCAGGACGAAGGTCGGGGAGACCGTGCCAGAGCGGCACCGCGAGCACGGGGAGATCGACTGTCGTCGTCGCTCATCGGGTCACCTCCTTTTCGGCCGGACGCATCTCGCAGGCGGGAGCCTGACATCGCATGCATCATGGATCGGCACTTCCACGTAAGAGTTTCGGCACTGCGCGACGTGTCCCGCCGGGCGGGAAGCCACCTGGGGTCACCCCTTAGGCCGGGGAGACCTGTCCTGATCTTGGGCATCTCTCGACGTCGTCAGATCAGTGGCCTGTGTTCACGCAGGAGCCTCACCTAACGAAGTGCTCTGCTCGATCACGCTAACACGCCTTCTCCGCGGAGAAGCGCATTCTGAGCGTTTTCGAACAAACAACCGTGATTCCTTTCCTGCGCGCCTCCCCGCCGCCGCTCAATCGCCGCCCAGCACCCTCCCCCGCGCCACTCAATGCGCCGGAAACGCCACTCGCGCGCATAGCCCGGCACTCGAATGGAGGAGGTATCGATACCGGCGATCCCCGCCGAACGCCCCCTCCCCGAAACGCCCCATCCCCCAGGAGTCGCCACGCTATCCCACCGTCACACCGGCTCAGCTCTCACCCTCCCGGACATCGCGGCCGATGACGCCTCCCCCGGCCGGGTGAAGCCGCGCTCGATCGGGGCCGGCGAGGACCCCGGCGGCGCGGGGGCCGGGAACGGCTGCGAAGACGACGGGAACAGGCTCCTCCGGCATCGGCGCGGCGCGGGCGGACTCGCTGTTCTCCGCACCGATCACGAAACGGCCGGCGGAGACCCGGCCGATCCCGGGGAGTTCGACGCGACCCCGGAGGTCACCCGGACGCTGAAGCGGATAGGCTGGTCCCCGCCGTGCAGCAGCACGACCTCCGCTGTGCCGAGCCGCAGCGGGACGATCCCGGGATTGGTGGAGAACGTGCTGCGGACCGCACCGTCCTGGAAGCGCACCACCCCCGGCGGAGTGAGCGTCGCCGACCACCCCGAGGCCGGGCCGTCACCGGTCGCGATGTTCAGCACCGTCGAGCGCGGCAGCTCGACGACACGGCCCTCAAGCTCGCCGACGACGACGGTCACCGGCGCTGCGACAGGGGTGGTCATCGCCGGAGCCTCCGGCGAACCGGAACACCCGGCGAGCGCCGAGACCACCGCACCGGCCGCCAGCACGGCGATCATCGTCCTTAGTGCTCTCATACAGCGTCCTTCCGTCCGATTCGACACCGCCTACGCTACGACAGTCCGAGGCCGTCGCGAGAGTGAAGAGAACGAATGATCTTCCTTTTCCCCCAGGAGGTGAGCACGGTCGCACAGGCCGTCCGGGCCGGCCGCTCGGTCGGCGTGTCGGGAGCGGCGGGCATCGGAGTGAGCTCTCTCCTCGATCGTCTCACGATCCTGCTGGAACAAGAGGGCTTCCTCGTGATCGCCTTCCGCGGCACACCGATGCTGCCACGGACGGAGCTGCTGGCCCTCCAGCAGGCGGGCATCGACTTCCCGAACGGCGGCTCCCGCACTGTCTCCGTGCTGATCGACCGGCTCTCCCAGGAGCTGATGTCGAGCAGCCTGCGAGCGATTCTGCTGGACGATGTGGAGTCCATGGACGCCACCTCGCTCGGCGTCATCCAGGTCGCCGCCGCGCGCACGGGCACGCCGGTCGTCCACGGACGGCACGCGGGCATCGACGTGCTCATCCACGACGGTGTCCGGCTGACACACTACTCCCCCGTGCAGGTCGCGCTGAACCCGCTCGACTTCGTCAGCGTGAGCACCCTGCTGGAATCGCGGCTCGGCGCACCCGCGGATGTGGAGATCGTCTCACGGGTCTACGGCCGCTCCGGCGGTGTCACCGGACTTGCCCTCGCCATCGTCGATGGCGCGCGCGACGCCGGCATCCTGAACCGGGAGGGGGCCACATGGTCGATGCGCGGGTCGACGCTCTGGACGCCGACCGTGGGGGCCTGGCTCGACGCCAAGCTCTCAGCGCTGCGACCCGAGGACTGCGAGGCGCTCCGCCACCTGGCGCTGACGCACGCGACACCCGACCAGGGCCTCTGCTCGCGGCTCGGGGAGACACAGCTCACCGCGCTCGAGAGCAGGGGATTACTGACGATCACCCGCCACCGGCAGGGCGCGCGCTATTCGATCTTCCCGCCCGCGCTCGGCATCGATCTGCGACGCGCGGCCAGTGGCGCCCGGCGGCTGGACCTCACCCCGAGTCCCGAGCCCTCCGGCGCTGAGGTCCCGGACGACTGCACAGACATCGCCGCCTCAGTGACCTACGCCCGGGATCGGCTGGACGAACGCCTGCTGCGCCAGAAAGCGGCGTGGGAGCAGTCGGGCACCGTGGGCTCGGCTCTCCCCTATCTGATCAGCCTCCTCCAGGCTCCCCGGACGGACCGCACCGTGGCATCGGTTTTCGAGAGCGTCGACCCCGCCACGGCAGCCTCGCCCGAGGAGCTGTTCGACCTCGTCTTCCTCCGCGAGCAGTGGCGAGCGTGCCAGAACAGCTACAGCTTGTCGTCGCCGGGACGTTTCGACGCCCTGCTCGACCGCTATCCCGACTGGGCCGAAGCCATGCAGACACTGACGGCGGCGCTCACCGGCGACGACAGCGACGAACGCCCGCCCGCACCCGCGCAGAACGCACTGACGACCCCGAGCGGCCCGGTGATCGCCGCCTCGCACGCCTACAATTGCCTCGCGCTCGGCCGGTTCGAGGAGGCCCGCGAGTGGAACGGGCTCATCCCGGCGACCGATCTGCTGACGGTGAACCACTTCCGGGAGTTCACCACCACCCTCAGCGATGCGGAGACAGGAGAGATGGAACACGCGCTCGCCACGACCGCGGAGGAGATCGGAACCGCGATCGAGGCCGGCGCCATCGGATCGGTGATGCGGCACTCCTACTCCGGCGCCCTCATCCTCCTCCGCGCGGGCCGCTGGCGGGCCGCCCTCGAGGTCGTCGAGCGGGGACTGACGTTCGGGCCGTCCGGGCCGATCCACAGCCCCCCCTACCGGGCGCTGCTCCGCCTCGCCGCGCTGGTGCAGCTCTGGCTGGGGAGAGCGAAGACCGCGCGGCTCTTCGCCGAGCAGGCCGCGGGTGTGCCCAGCCCCGAGCGTCGGCTCCCGGTGATGCAGGAAGGATTCGGAGACGTCATAGAACGCTTGCTGCACGACGACCCGGCAGGGGCCACTGCGCAGGTCCGGACGCTCGTCTCCCGGCTGATCGCGCGCGAGGACGTCTTCGCCGCCTCTTTCTCCCTCCTGCTGGTGCTGGTGCTGCACCCGGAACCGGAAACCCTGGAGCTGTACGCCTCCATCACCCGGAGGGAAGGCCAGCCGCACCCTTTCCTAGACATCGTCTCCGCCTCGTTCGAGCGCCCCGAGAGGCTCCGCGTCCTCGTGGACGAGCTGCCCATCGAGCACCAGGACGCGGCACTGGCGGCACTGGTGCTGAGCGCCCGGTCGAACCAGGAGGGCCAGAGCCAGCGAGCGAGCGCCATCGCGGCGGCGAACGATGCCCTGCGGGCGCGGCTCGGCGTGTACTACCCGGACGAACTCGACAGCGGAAAGAAACAGGGCCCGGCCATCGATCCGCACGTGCTGTCGAAGCGCGAGCGGGAGGTCGCCCAGCTCGCACGCAGCAACTCGAACGCGGCCATCGCCGCAACCCTCGACCTCAGCGTGCGGACCGTGGAGAGCCACATCCACAACGCCTTCAAGAAAACAGGAACGACCTCGCGACAGGAGCTCGCCGAGCTGGTCGGCAAGCTCCTGTGCTGAGGCCGCCCTCTTCCTGAGACGAAGCAGACAGCGCGCATGAGCCGCATTCACATGCGCCGGATCATCGCGCGGCCTCGATGGCGAGGGCGAGCTGGGCGGGATCGAGGACGCTGCCGCGGTACTGGTGACCGTTGATCAGAATGGTCGGCGTCCCCTCGAGCCGCGCGACATCCGAGTGCGGCAGCGGGCCGTTCAGATCGCGCTCCGTCTGAGCGGTGACGAATCGGGCCCACTTCTGGTCTGTCACACAGCGCGACACGGCAGAGGCATCCACCCCCGCACTCGCGAACGCATCGAGGATCGTCCGGTCGCTGAGCCCTCCTCCCGTGACTTCATCGGGTTGGCGGGCGAACAGAGACCGGTTGGCGTCGAAGAACTTGGCCGGCTGGTGCTCGGCCACGCACACGGCGGCAGCCGCCGCCCGCGTGGCGTACCGGTGGTTCGCCGCCGAGTCCAGGATCGCCACCGGGTGGATGTCCACATTCACCCGGCCGCTGTCCGCCAGCGATCGCAGCAGCGGCCCGTCCGCCGCCTCGAACTGGGCGCAGATCGGGCACTGGTAGTCCGCGTACACAGTGACGGTCGGCGCCGCCGAGCTGGTCGTGTGCGGCGCCGGAGTGCCTGCCACCGGCAACCGGAAGCCGCCCTCCGTCAACGCCGATGAACCAGCCGCGGGGGCAGGCGACGAGGCGTTCACATACATCGCCATCCCGCCCACAGCGCACGCCACGACGACTGCGGCGATCGCCGCGGCCTGCCAGGCCCAGAGCCGTCCTGTCCTTATCGGTCCAACTGTTCGCATACGTTCATCCTCTCTTCGATGGTGATCACTCGGTCAGGTGTTCCGTCAGCCCGAGTTCCGCGGCGCGGATCAGCGCTGCGTCCCGCGAGCGGACGCGGAGCTTGCGGTAGATGGAGCGGGTCTGCGTCTTGACGGTGTTCACGGAGACCGAGAACTCCTGCGCGATGTCCGCGAGGGTCGCCGCGGACCCGAGGCGGTGCAGCACCAGGATCTCCTTCTGCGTGAGCCGGACGGCCGGGTGTTCGACGGCGGGCATGCACAGCGCGAACGGCCATTCGGCCTCCGGATCGCCCCCTCCCGCCGTCAGCAGGGCGAGACGGGCGACGACCGGCAGCAGGGCGAGCGGAGTGCGAAGGCCCCGCTCGGTCGCGACCGCCATCGCCCGTCGCGCAGCCCCAGCCGCGTCCGCGTTTCCGCCGCACGCGAGCAGAGCTGCGGCGACCACGAGCGCGTGGAGGACGTCGTCGGGGGACGATGTCTCACCGGCCTTCCGCGCAGCGGCGCCCGGCTCCGAGATCGCCGCGACGCCGTTGCCGGCGAGCAGGGAGCGCAGCGCACGGACCCCGATCGGCGCGCAGCCGGCCCGGAACAGGTCGCGCAACGCCGTGTCCGCCGCCGTGCGGTCGCCCACGGCCAGCAGAGCCAGCACGCGAGTGATCGCGAGCCGATCCAGAACCTCCTGCGAGGCCGGACGGGAACCGCACGCGGCAAGGGCGACATCGATGGCGGCCGCGCACCGCTCGGGCCGCCCTTGGAAGAGGAGCGCCATCGCCCGGCAGTGCAGCACCGCTGCCCAGTGCTCGGGGGCGCGAGGCATCGAGGCCGCGAGCACCGCCATCCGCTCGGCGGCCTCCGGGTCGCCGTCCTCGATCAGGACCAGCGAACGGGCGAGGGCGTCGAACAGCGATGCGCTCGAGGTGAGGTCCTCCGTGCGCGGTCCCAGAGCAGAGAGCGCGGACCGCGCTGTCACGATGTCGCCCCGGAACGCGAGAACGAAGGCGCGAACGGCGACGCAGTGCCGCCGATCCTGGGGATGCTCCGTGCTGCCGAGGGCCGCGCCGAGAGCGCAGGCCTCGAGCGCACGCTCGCTCCACGATCCCCAGTGGAAGGTGATCGCCAGCTGCGCGCAGAGTTCGGCGATCCGGGGCACTCCGGTGTCGCGGGAGCGGGCGAGACCGGCGACCGTCAGCATCCCCTCCTCCGTCACCCGCAGGCTCGCCGCCGTGTCACCCCCGAGCCGGAACGAGGCGCTCTCGGCGCACAGCACGAGCAGCCGCTCCCCCGGATCGTCGTCGCGTCCCCGTTTGCTGAGCGTGCGCGCGGCGAGAGCGAACCAGTGGACGGCGCGCTCATGCTGCTCCCGAGTGCTGAGAGCGAGGGCGTAGAGGACGGCGATGACAGGGAAACGTTCCAGCTCCTCGCCGCCCAGCCGCTCCAGAAGGTCCACCGTCGCCGTGGCGGAGACCGTGGAGAGCGGCTCCCAGGCCTCCCGCGCGACACGGGAGACGAGGAGCGGCTCGCGAGCGGCCACAGCCGCGTTCAGCGCGCGAACGTGGTCCCCGGTCTCCAGCGCCCACGAGCACACCACCCGAAGGGATCGCATCGCCTCTCGCGGTTCGGCGGCCGAGCGCTGACGCGCGAGCGCCACCGCCGCCGCGGGGTCCAGAACGAATTGGCGGCGCGGCCACTCTCCGCGCCAGGTTCCGAGCCCCTGCTCCTCGGCGGCACGGAAAAGCGGGTCCGGCGAATCCAGCCCTGTCAGCCGGCGCGCAAGCTCCGAATCGCAGGGAGACACCGACGAGATCACCCGCAGGAAGCGCGTGAGTTCGGGACAGGGCCGCTCGCCGAGCTGACGCCGCAGCAGCGCTTCCGCGACCGCGTGCGGGTCGAATCCGCGCCGGATGCCGACCCCGGTCAGCCGGGCGGTGAGCGGAAGGACGCGCTCGCCTTCCTCCCAGCCGGGAACGGACGGACGCGGCGGCCGGTCCTCGCCCGCAATGGCGTCCACCAGCCGGGCGGACTCCTCCGCTGTGAACAGCAGATCGTCCGGACCGAGACACTCGACATCGAGAGACGCCGCGACCGCCACGTCCTCGAACGAGGTCAGCGCCCGCGTCCCGATCGCGACCTGCACCCGCGGGCAGGTCTCGAGCAGTCTCGCGATGTCCGGGTCCGCCGGCGCGCGCACCGGACAGTACCCGTCCAGCGTCAGCCGCACCGGCGGACCCACCGTGCCGGCGAGGGCGAGCCGCACCGCGTCGAACGCGTCGGCGGGCGATGCCGAGTGCGCGCCGACCTGCGCCGCCACCGCCGCCCACAGCTGATCGGCGGCACGGTCCGCGTGTGCGGAGCCCGCCGTCAGCGTCACCCACAGCACCGTGTCGCCCGCGCTGCGGCGGCGGGTACACCAGTCGGCGAGCAGCACGGTCTTACCCGCGCCAGCCGGCGCCCGCACGACGACCAGCGGGGCGGCGGTGTCCAGCCGCTCCGTCAGACGGGGACGCGGCAGGAAGTGTGCCGGTCGCCGTGGCAGGGGCCGGGACGCCAGGGGCTCAGCGTCCATCCCGCCACACTCCGGTGCGCGTGTCGATGCTCCAGACGTGCCGCTTGAGCAGTCTCGGGAGGCCGTTGTCGAAGCTCATCGGGTACCAGACCTCCGTCGAGTCGTTGAGATCGCCTCGCGTCCAGCGATCGCCGAGGTACACGTAGGTGGTCTGTTCGGTCCCCTGCACGGTGAGGATGCCGTCCGTCTGCGAACGGTAGGTGTTCGACCCCAGAGGGGCGAACAGCGACGGCGCCGACCAGAAGCCATCGAGGGCGGCGGCCGACTCCACGATGTTGTCGTTCATCCGGTACCCGGTGAGGCGGGAGCCGAACAGGTAGTAGTGGCCGCCGACCTTGACCATCGCCGGTGCCTCGATCGAACGGTGGTCCGAGTTCTGCAACGTCGCCACCGACCCACCCTGCCCCGACGAGGGGGCGACGCTGCGGTCGTCGGCGCTCATCCGGTCGATCCGCAGGCTGTGGACGCTGCGGTCTTCGCTGAGCAGGTAGGCCGTGCCGTCGTCGTCCTGGAACACACCGATATCGCGCGAGGGATGCCCGAGCGGCCGGCTCGATCCGAGGTAGCGGTAGGGACCGCAGGGAGTGGAGCTGACGGCGACGCCGGCACGCGCCTCGGTGTAGTTCGAGTCGTCGATGTGCATCCACATCACGTACTCGTGGGTGTGCGCGTCGTAGAGCACACGGGCGCGCTGGACCTTCCCACCGGCCTTCAGATCCGGAATCGCCGGCGACGCCGCCAGCGCGACCCCCTCCTCCTGCCAGTCCGAGAGCGTTTTGCTCGAATAGCAGAGCACGCCCCGGAAACCGCCGTTCCCGCGCTCATCGGTGCCGAAGAGGTAGTATCGGCCGTTCGCCCGGAGCACGCTCGACGTGTGCGCCTGGACGACGAGGCCGTCTGAAGCGCTGGCCAGTGTCCGCGGTTGGGATGCGGTCTTCCAGTGAACCCCGGAGACGATGGTCGCCACCGGGTCCGCCACGGCCTGCGGTCCGGCGACGAGGGCCGCAGCGCTCACGGCGAGAGCGACGAGGGAGCGGATCGGGCTAAGCACTGTGCGCCACCGCCGGTCGCTCGTTCGCTGCCGCGCGCACCCGTTCCTGGCGCTTGCGGCTAGCACCGGAGGCCAGCACGAAAGCGGCGAGGCCCGCGAGAAGCATGCCGCCCCGCACGAACACGTTCTGGCTCAAGGAGAACAGGTGCGCCGCGGTCCCCGTCAGCCGGATCCCGGTCGGACGTCCGCTGAGGAGCGACGGCATCACCGTGCCCGGGTCGGGCAGGGCATTGCCATCGCCCTTGGTGATGAACCGTTCGCCCGACTTCGCCTGAAGGATCCGGTGAACGTAGGGGCCGAGTCGCAGCGACGAGCCGTTGTAGTGCGCCACGGTGCGCGCCGGGTCGACCACGACGATGTCTCCCGCACGCAAAGCGGAGGCGTCGATGGCGCGGCTGACCAGCAGGATGTCTCCGCGCTGATAGGTGGGAACCATTGAGGTCCCGTTGACCGTCACGTAGTAACCGTTGGTGCTGAGAGTGGCGAGAAAGGGGAGGGCGAGCAGTGCGATGATCGCACCGCCGACAATGTTGAGGGCGATTCTCACGGGTTTCCTTAGGCCGGGTTTCCTTGGGGAGGGGCACGGGTTCGGGGGACGGCCCTGACGCGGCGCCGCCGTTGACGGATCGGCGCCGCACCACGGCCGGGCCTTACTTGTTACTTGTTACTTGTTAGGGTTCATCGAGTAGTTGACGTTGAAGTTGGCGATCGCATCGATCGCCTGAGTGGGCGCCGGGTCGGTGCCGTCCCAGGTGACCGTCACCGTGACAGTGTCGGATCCGCCCGAACCGAGCACGATGCCCGACTCTTCCTTCAGCGCTTTGGCCAGGCTGATCGGATCGGCGATCGTGCCTCCGTCGCCGATGGCGATCGTGCCGGACGAGAAGAGCGCATAGTTGACCTTCAGGTGCTGTGCCAGCGCCTTCGGCAGCTTCTTCTTGGCGTTCGTCATCGCGAAGATGCCGTCGAAGGTGGCCGTCTCGGTCGTGGAGGAGTTGGCGGCGATCCAGGTCTCTTTCGCCGTATTCGTGGTGGTGTTGAAGTGCGCGTCGAAGGCCGTACCGGTGAAGGTGAAGCCCGCTGTCACAGCGTCCTTGATGAAGTGGTTGTTGTCGATGGAGGTCTGCGAGGTGGCGATGGCCCCCACGCCGGTGAGCGCGACGGCGGCGACGGCGGCGGTGGTGAGAGCGACCATCCGCTTGCGGCCCTCGAACAGCGACTTCAGGCTGTGCTTCTGGTTCGGCATTGGGTCTGTGCCTGTTTTCTTCATATCGTTTCGTTCTTTCTTGTCTGATCTATAGCTGCCCCCAGGGGTGGGTGCTCCGCCAGCGTAGGAAGGCCGCACGGCGCTCAGTGGTGTCCCCGAGCACCGGACCGCAACGGATAAGCGCTGTGAGCAGAAAACTCAGTGCTACCTCAGTACTCCATCCGGCGATCCCAGAGCGGCCGGGGCTATCACCCCACGGGTGAAACCTCCCTCGATCCCCTCCCCTCGGCCCGACGCCCCGCCAGCGGTGTGGAACGCTGACACAGGCGACACCGCAGGGGGCGATGGTTCGGTCGCCCGGTGATGTGGGCGCCGCCGTCGAGGCGAGCGCCCGCATCACCGCCCTCCCGACTGGTTCTGTCCGGGCGTCACCGTCACACGGTCCGAGAGACGACGATGCCCACCGCGATCCGCCCGGTCGCAGCGACCCCGGCAGCGCCTGCGGCCGCGGAGCTTTCCCGCCGCTTTCCCCGGATGACCGAAGCGCCTCCCGGTGGCCGGATCGAGACCACCGCCCGCATCACCCCCCCCCCGACCCACCGGCAAGGCTTTCACCTCAGAGGCGACTGCCGACGTGAGCCGCTCCCCCGCACGGCGCGCCGGGCGAGCCAGCTCTCCCAACCCGCAAGGCTGAAACACTGAGGGGGTTCGGGAGGGGCAGGATTGAGACCGCTAGCTGTTCTTCCCTGTGAGGAGGTGCCCGATTCCCGACCGGAGCACCATCTCAAGCTGAGATCGTTAATCGTGAGTGCGGGTTCTCGCAAGTCCTAGCATGACGATTGTTGGCGTTGTTCCCCATCGCGCGGCGACGATTCCCGAAAGTGGAAAGAGCACGATCTCGGCGATTGCTGAAACCGAGAACAACGATGCTACGGTCCACGCGTTGCCGCCGAGTGATTGCTCCACATGTACGGGCAGAAACACCAGTTTGGGTGTGTCTCCTGCGCACACGAACAGCACAACGACAACCAGAACCCATAGCCGTCCACCAAGGCGAGCGCGAGTGTCACGCAAACTGGTCGTGGACGGACCTCCTCCGCGACGCACCCTTCGAACGAGCAGGAATGGGATGAGGACGAGTAGGTTTCCCACGGCGGCCGCGACCAGAGCGGTCCGTGCTCCGAACGCGCCTGCGAGAGCAGCACCGATCAACGGACCGATGGCGTAGCCGAGTGCGTAGCCGCCACGCACGGTCGGTGTGACGATCACCATGATGGAATCTGATTCGCTGACGATCTCGGCCAATACAGCAAAGAGTTGGGAGGTGACCGCTGATCTCCACGACAACAGCGTCATTCCCGCGACCAGGACCATCCGGAAATCGTTCGCTGTCACTAACACGCCCCCGCCGTGAGGGTGAGCGCGATGACTACCAGCGGAGTTCGCCGTCCTGTCCGATCCGACCCCCGTGATAATCCCGATCGCCGGGGCGAGCGCGGACGTGGCGAAGAACCAGGCCACAGTGGTGGCGTTATACCCAGGTCGGGATCAGATACACCGCCAGGAGCGGCCATGCGGCAGAGGAAGCGATACCGAGCACCAGGACCGCACAAGCGAAACGACGCTAGGGTTCGTTCGGTTGGGGGCGATTCGCGGGCGATCGAGGATTCTCGGTAAAGCAAAAACCCCCGAATCCCTTGTAAAAACTGGGATCACGGGGGTTTCACACTGGCGGTACCGGTGGGATTTGAACCCACGGTGGGCTCTCACCCACACAACTTTTCGAGAGTTGCACCTTCGGCCGCTCGGACACGGTACCGCGGACCAGTTTACTGGGTGCGTGCGAGGGTCGCCAATCGAATGGACGGCTGGTGAAGGACGGGCGGAGTAGGCTGCCGGAGTGGGGAATCGGAAGCCGTTCTTCGCGGCCAGTGCGATCATCGCGGCCGCTGTCTGCGCCGCCGTCTGGTCTTTCGCCGTTCGGAAGCACGCCGCCGTCGCGGCAGGGCGCGTGCGGCTCACTGAGACGCTGCCGATTCACTCCCAGTGGTGGCGGGACGCCGCGAAGCACGAGGGCGACATCCTCTATGTCGCGATCGGGGGCCGCGCCGCCCAGGGCATCGGAGCGTCCACCCCGGAGAACAGTTACGTCGGCATCATCGCCGGTCACCTCCGCTCCGTCACCGGCCGGAGCGTCCGGGTCGTCAACCTGTCCGTCTCCGGGGCGACCGTAGCGCTCGCCGTCGCGGATCAGCTGCCTCGCCTCACCGGCTACGAGCCCGGCATCGCCACCGTCTCCATCGGAGCCAACGACATCGCCGGCTTCGACCCGGCCGTGTTCCGCGCCGGCATCCAGCGGGTGTTCGGGGCTCTTCCCAGCGACGCGCTCATCGCCGATCTTCCCTACTTCTTCTTGCCTAAGAACGAACGGAAGGTCGCTGTCGCGAACGCCATCCTGAGGGAGGAGGCCGCGACGCGCGGCCTGACGGTCGTGCCCCTCCACGAGACGATGCGCCGGCAGGGGCTGCGCGGGGTCTTCACCCAGTTCGCCGATGACCTCTTCCACCCGAACGACCACGGCTACCGTGTGTGGGCGTCGGCGTTCCTCCCCGCGGTCACGGCGCTGGCGGCGAGGAAGTTCCCACGGCAACGACCGGTCGAAACGGGATCGACGCCGGAGACACACAGCGTGCGGACAGCGGAAGGCTCAGCGACGCTGAGCGCGTGACCACACCGCTCAGCGTCTCGCCGTCCTCGGTGCGAGGTGCGACAGCACGCGCCCCCTCGCCGGCACGATCACAAGGTGTCCCGCACGGGGAACCATCTCCATCCGGGAGCCCGGGATCGCTTTCCTGTGCCAGGTCGCGTGGGCATTCCCGGCGAGCGGATCGGCCTGACCGCCGATCAGGGGCGTCTTCGCGCACACATCGCCCGGCTCGAAACCCCACGGCTGCGCGGTGTAGCTCAGGATGTCGCCCCCTCTCACTCGCACCGGGCCGGCTGGGACGCAGAGGAGGACACGAAAGACCGCGCAGAGGGACACCGGCGAATCGACGCGTTCGGCGCCGATTCGCCTCCGCGGTCTCTGTCCGGTGGCTGCCGGGCGACGCAATCAGGCGGCTCTGCCGGGGTCCTCCATCGCGGGCGTCACGCCGTTCGCCGCACCGTGTGGAGGTAGAGCGTGACCGAGCCGTCCGGACCGTCGAGTTCGAAGTGGGGCCACTTGTCTTGATCGGGGACCGATCCGAACTGCATGAGCGTCGGGGTCCCCTCAGCGAGCACTCCGTCCGTGTGCATGAATCGGTATTGATACAGGTACGCATCGAACATAATGCCCCCTTTCCGCGTCGAGTCGTCCGAATAGACGTAAACCGGCGGTGTCTGCGACCAGATGCTTGAGCCGACGCTCACATTGACGGCGTCGACAGGATCTTTGCGGAAGAGAAGGTGGGGCTGGTTCTTATCGCAACTGACGCGGAAGGCCGCGTTGTAGGCGCAGACCGACATCCGGCCGTAGACAGCCGCGGGGTCGCTGTCGTGCGTCGAGGTGAGATTCACACCCAAGACGGCGAACTCCATCCAGGTCGAGCTCTTGGTGTAGATGACCGTGACCGACCGGTCATCGTCGCCGCTGATCGTCTTGGTGTTGACGCCGAACGGATCGAGGCTGGTGTCGATCACGCCGTTCGCGATGTGCGTGTCTGAGATAAAGAGCGGCTCCCAGTGGTCCCAGAGGTTCACTGTGATGCGCACGGCGCTCCCCGTCACACCGTGCGGACGCAGCGGCGCAAGCCCGGTCACGGGAGTCGAGTCGTATTCGCCCTGCTGGAACGCCGTACCGGAGGACTGCTCCCACCCGTTCGTGAGCGTGAGCGATCCGTAGAGATCGGTCTTCGACTCGTGGGACCCTGTCGGGACGCTGAGCGACCGGACGACGATCAGCGGTCCGTGACCGGAGAACATCTCCGCGACACCCCGCGAGGGGAGGACGGTGCGGCCTGGGCGGGGGACACCCCGGACAAGCACAGTGCGAGGACGGCGAGGACGGCAGAAGCGGCCCGAATCGGATGCATACGCATACATATGTTCCATTCGAGAGCAGGGTCGTGAGTTACAGAGCGACGCTAGCCCTCGGCCGGCACCGGCCTTTTCTTCGTTTGTTCACGAGGACGTGAATTCACCCCGATGATGAGGCGACCCACGGCGGAGACGGAACTCCGCGCTCAGAACGCCGCTTCCACCTCCTTCTCCCGTGCCGGACTCGCCGCCGTGAACGCCACCCGCAGCGCTTCCCGCACCGACTGGCTCCGCTCGTCCACTCGGGTCGCGAAGCCGAGCCGCGCTGCCTCCGCCGCGCGCTGCTTCCCGCTGCTCACCGGGCGGATCTCCCCGGCGAGGCTGATCTCCCCGAAGGCCGCGAGCGTGTGGGGGATGGCCCGATCCGTCGCCGCGGACGCGAGCGCCAGCGCAATCGCCAGATCGGCTCCCGGCTCGGTCAGCCGCACCCCGCCGACCGTGGAGACATACACGTCCTTGTCACCGAGCCTGATCCCTGCCCGCCGTTCGAGCACCGCCAGGAGCATCGCCACCCGCGAGGAGTCCACCCCGTTCGTCACCCGGCGCGGATTCGGCGCGGCGGTGCCGACGACCAGCGCCTGCACCTCCACCGGCAACGTCCGCCGCCCCTCCATCGCGACCGTGACGCACGTTCCGGAGACCGGTGTGGCGTTGCGGCTGAGGAAGAGTCCGCTGGGGTCGGCGACCTCGCGGATGCCGTCACCCGCCATCTCGAAACAGCCCACCTCATCCGTCGGTCCGAACCGGTTCTTCAGCGCCCGGACGAAGCGCAGCGCAATCTGCCTGTCCCCCTCGAACTGGCACACAACATCCACCAGGTGCTCGAGCAACCGCGGACCCGCGATCGAGCCGTCCTTCGTGACATGCCCGACGATGAGGATGGGCAGTTCCCTGTCCTTCGCCACCCGGATGAGCGTGCTCGCCACCTCGCGGACCTGCGAGGGTCCGCCCGCGATCCCCTCGGCCGCACCGCTGGACACCGTCTGCACCGAGTCCACGATCACGAGCGAGGGACGCACCGCATCGATCTGGCCCACGATGGTGGCGAGATCGGTCTCGGAAGCGAGGAAGAGCTGATCGTGCATCGCGCCCGTGCGCTCGGCGCGCATGCACACCTGGCTCACTGACTCCTCTGCGCTCACGTACAGCACGCGTGCCTGCTCGCGGGCGGCTCGCGAAGCCACTTCGAGCAGCAGTGTCGATTTGCCGACCCCCGGCTCGCCGCTCAACAGGATCGCGGCCCCCGGCACGATCCCCCCGCCCAGCACCCGGTCGAACTCGCCGATGCCGCTCGGCCGCCGCCGGACGGACTCCGCCCCGATCTCCGTGATCGCCCGCGCCAGCCGCTCCGAGCCCACCACCACGGGCTTGAGCGCTCGCAAGACCCCGGTCGGCGCCGCCGCCTCGGCGACCGTTCCCCACTCCTGGCACTCGCCGCACCGCCCCGCCCACTTGGCGGTCGTCCAGCCGCACTCGATGCAGCGGTAGTTGACACTCGCTTTCGCCACGACACCTCCTCGATCCGGTCTCACACTATGGGGAGCCACCGTCATCGCCGGGAGGATCGCTCGGATCTGTGGAGAAGCCGGCTGACCTGGAACGATGTGGAGGAGACTACTGGAGGACGAACTGCTTGCTCGTCTGCGCGACGATGCCCGCGACCGACGTCTCCAGGTGGTAAGACGACCCACCCGCCGGAACCTGAGCGCGCTGCGCCTGGCAGGTCGCCGGGTCACTGCGGGTGCGGTCCCAGGTGATCGGGGCCTGCGAGGAGATCGTCTCGCCCGGTTGCAGCAGCACGTCGGCATTCACTTTCTCGGTCTGGCAGTCGGTCGACTTCCAGTAGACCTCGGACTCGCTCGTGATCGTGAACACCTGCTGCGCCGTGCCCGCGTCGACCGTGCAGGGAGAACCGCCGGTGTTGGTGATCGCGATCGAGAGCTGTGGCAGCTGACCGGCAGCGTAGCTCGACTGGTCGGTGACGGCGTCCACTTTCACCTCGGCCGGATTGCACCCCCGCCCGCCCGCGCTGGCGCTCGGCGTCGGGATGCTGGTCGCACCGGCGGTCGCCGTCGCAGCGGGCCCCGTCTTCGCCTTCGGGGCCGCCGGCTCACCGCCCAGCGAGCCGAGCCGCACAACGATCAGGACGATGGCGACGACCACCGCGACCAGCGCCAGGAAGAGAACGAGCCGCCGCCGCCAGTAGACCGCCGGAGACTTCGGGCCGACAGGATGCTTGAACGTCGACATGGCCGCAGCATAACCGTGACGCATGACGCTCACAGTCAGGCGCGCTCAGAGAGACTTCAACATCCGGGTGTTGCCGAGCGTGTTCGGCTTGACGCGCGCCAGGTCCAGGAACTCGGCGACGCCTTCGTCCCGGGAACGGACCAGCTCGGCGTAGAGCGCCGGATCCACGGTCTCCGAGCCCATGTCCACGAAACCATTGCGCTCGAAGAACGGCACCTCGAAGGTCAGGCAGAACAGCCGGGAGAGCCCGAGCTCACGAGCATCGTCCTCCAGCCGTCCGAGCAGCGCCCGCCCGACGCCCGTCCCGAGCCACGAGTCCGCGACGGCGAGCGTGCGCACCTCGGCGATATCGCTCCACATCACATGAAGAGCGCCACAGCCGATCAGAGCGCCGTCCTCGTCCTCCGCGATCCGGAACTCCTGCACCGACTCGTAGAACGTCACGGCCTCTTTGCCGAGCAGGATACGTCGCTGCACGAGCGGTTCCACGAGCTCCTGGATGCCCGGGACATCGCCTGTCCGCGCACGCCTCACTGTAAACACCCCACAACCCTATCGGCCCGCACAGGCCCAGCGCGGACATGCGAAACGGGCCGGACTCCGCGGAGTCCGGCCCGTTTCAGGGGAGGGTCAGCGTTCGCGGGTCAGTGGCTGGCGGCGATATCGGGGGTGGCAGGACCGGTGCCAATGGCGGCGGCGTTGATCCCCGCGCCGATCGGCTCCGTGCGCGCGGTCGTCGTGAACACGAACTCTCCGTCGACGAAGTCCACATGCACGTGGTCGCCCGCGCTCAGCTCGCCGTGCAGGATCTTCTCGCTCAGCCGGTCCTCGATCTCGTGCTGCACCGCGCGGCGCAGCGGACGGGCGCCGAGGGTCGGATCGAACCCAACCTCGATCAGCCGCTCCTTCGCCGCAATCTCGAGCTCGATCGTCATGTCCCGGTCGAGCAGGCGGTCGGACAGCCGCTTGATGAACAGATCCACGATCTGCAGCAGCTCCGGCTTGCTCAGCTGAGGGAAGACGATGATCTCGTCCACGCGGTTCAGGAACTCGGGCTTGAAGTTCTTCTTCAGCTCCTCGTACACCTTGCCGCGCATCCGGTCGTAGCCGGTGGTCGGGTCGCCCTCGATCTGGAAGCCGACAGGGGCCCCGGAGATGTCCTTCGTGCCGAGGTTCGTGGTCATGATGATCACGGTGTTCTTGAAGTCGACGACGCGACCCTGGCCGTCCGTCAGACGTCCCTCCTCCAGAATCTGGAGCAGCGAGTTGAAGATGTCCGGGTGCGCCTTCTCGATCTCATCGAACAGCACGACACTGAACGGCTTGCGGCGGACCTTCTCGGTGAGCTGGCCGCCGTCCTCGAAGCCGACAAACCCGGGAGGCGCGCCGAACAGGCGGGAGACGGTGTGCTTCTCGCCGTACTCAGACATGTCGAGGGAGATCATGGCCGTCTCGTCGTCGAACAGGAACTCGGCGAGCGCCTTGGCCAGCTCCGTCTTGCCGACGCCGGTCGGCCCGGCGAAGATGAACGAGCCGGAGGGACGCTTCGGGTCCTTGAGACCGGCACGGGTGCGGCGGATCGTCTTGGAGAGCGCCGCGATGGCCTCCTCCTGACCGATGACCCGCTGGTGCAGCGCCTTCTCCATGAAGACGAGGCGAGCGGACTCCTCCTCGGTGAGTTTGAACACCGGGATGCCCGTGGCCTGGGCCAGCACCTCGGCGATGAGTCCCTCATCCACCTCGGCCGTGGTCTTCACGTCGCCGGAGCGCCACTGCTTCTCCAGTCGCAGCCGCTCGCCGAGGAGGTTCTTCTCCTCGTCGCGCAGGCTGGCGGCCTTCTCGAAGTCCTGGTCCTCGATGGCTGCTTCCTTCTGGGAGCGCACCACGGCGATCTTGTCGTCGAACTTGCGCAGCTCCGGCGGCGCCGACAGGATCGACAAGCGCAGGCGCGCGCCGGCCTCGTCGATCAGGTCGATGGCCTTGTCCGGCAGGAAGCGGTCCTGGATGTAGCGGTCCGCGAGGTTCGCAGCGGAGACGATCGCCCCGTCCGTGATCGACACCTTGTGGTGCGCCTCGTAGCGGTCGCGCAGCCCCTTCAGGATGTTGATCGTGTGCGGCAGCGACGGCTCGTTCACCTGGATGGGCTGGAACCGGCGCTCCAGCGCGGCATCCTTCTCGAAGTGCTTGCGGTACTCGTCGAGCGTGGTCGCGCCGATGGTCTGCAGCTCGCCGCGGGCCAGCAGCGGCTTCAAGATGCTGGCCGCGTCGATCGCGCCCTCCGCAGCGCCCGCGCCGACGAGCGTGTGGATCTCGTCGATGAACGTTATGATGTCGCCGCGGGTGCGGATCTCCTTGGTGACCTTCTTCAGGCGCTCCTCGAAGTCGCCGCGGTAGCGGGAGCCGGCGATGAGCGAGCCGAGGTCGAGCGTGTAGAGCTGCTTGTCCTTCAGCGTCTCCGGCACGTCCCCGCGCACGATCGCCTGGGCGAGGCCCTCGACGACGGCGGTCTTGCCGACGCCGGGCTCACCGATCAGCACCGGGTTGTTCTTGGAGCGGCGCGACAGGATCTGCATGACGCGCTCGATCTCCTTCTCGCGCCCGATCACCGGGTCGAGCTTGTTGTCGCGCGCGGCCTGCGTGAGGTTGCGGCCGAACTGGTCGAGGATCTGGCTGCCGGCCTGCGCGGTCGCCTGATCGTTGCCGCCCACCTGGACCTGCTCTTTGCCCTGGTAGCCGGAGAGCAGCTGGATGACCTGCTGGCGCACGCGGTTGAGGTCCGCGCCGAGCTTGACGAGCACCTGGGCGGCGACGCCCTCGCCCTCGCGGATGAGACCGAGCAGGATGTGCTCGGTGCCGATGTAGTTGTGGCCGAGCTGGAGCGCCTCGCGCAGGCTGAGCTCCAGCACCTTCTTCGCGCGCGGAGTGAACGGGATGTGCCCGGTCGGCTGCTGCTGGCCCTGGCCGATGATGTCCTGGACCTGCTCGCGCACGGCATCCAGCGAGATCCCCAGCGACTCGAGCGCCTTCGCGGCGACGCCCTCACCCTCGTGGATCAGACCGAGCAGGATGTGCTCCGTGCCGATGTAGTTGTGGTTGAGCATCTTGGCCTCTTCCTGGGCCAAGACGACGACGCGGCGGGCGCGATCGGTGAATCTCTCGAACATGTCTACTCCTTGGCGAACACCATTGCAGGTCGGCGTCGATACAAAGAGAGTAACCATCGCATCCCGGTCGGACGTGCTCTGTTCGCTTCGGGCGTGACAGCCGTGGCAGACGCGACACGGGTTGTGGGCTGGCTCAACCGCGCAGGCCGGCGAGGGTGACTGTCGCGTCGGACAGTCCGATCGTCACGCCGGAGGTCTTCGACAGCCGGGCGGGTGTGGCGAAGACGGTCGTGTGTGGCACGTAGTCCTGCGTGCAGACACCGCCGGAGACCGGCGCGAGCGTCGCTTGGAGTTGGTTGCCGGCGGTGACCTGGATCGACTGCACCGTCGGCGGGCAGTTCGAACTGCCGTAGAGCACGATCCCGAACTGCCGGCCCTGTTCGAGCCAGGCCGCCCAAGATGCGCCGCCCGCGCTGCTCGCCGGCGCATCGACGCCCTTGGGCTCGCCGGCATAGTCGGTGACCGGCTTCGAGCTGTCCGTGGAGCATCCCCCGAGCAGAGCTGCCCCGCTGACGGCGAGGAGGAGGGCGACAGCAGTGCGGCTGGTGCGGATCACCGGACCATTCTAAGGAGCCTGCTTCCGATTCGCCTGCCGGAACCGGGAATGCCGCTCCGGCGAGGAAGGGAGAGAGCCCCGGCGGTCGGCGGCGCCGGGGGGACAGGAAATCGCGGGGCTGAAGGCTTTCCTCCACAAGTGACGGCTCACGATGGGTTGTCCACAAACTTTCCGCCGGCCGGTCCGGGGAGCCGGCCGCCCCGGCAGCCTGTACCCATGTCTCCCTTATTGCAGCGCGGAAGTCAATCGCGCGAGGTTGTCCAGCACGGTCGAACGCAGCGGCTGCCGCATCCACTCATCCAGCGTCAGCTCGCGGCTGTCCCGCCGGTAGCCGTCCTCGATAGCCCGCATCTGCTGCACGAACGGACGGCCCCTGACCATCAGAGAGACCTCCATGTTCAGCTGGAAGGAGCGCATGTCCATGTTGCTCGACCCGATCACCGCGACCTCATCGTCGATCGTGAAGTGCTTGGCATGCAGGATGTACGGCGCCTTGTACATCCAGATCCTCACTCCGGCGCGCAGCAAGGCTTCGTAGTAAGACCGCTGGGCGTGGTAGACGAGCGCCTGGTCCCCGATCTCCGAGACGAACAGATCGACCGCGATACCCCGCTGCGTCGCAGTGGTGATCGCGGTGAGCATGGACTCGTCGGGGACGAAGTACGGCGATGTGATGACGATGCGCTCCTGCGCGTAGTAGAGCAGCGCCAGGAACAGTCGGAGATTGTTCTCGCCGGCGAATCCGGGACCCGAAGGCACGACCTGCGCGTCGAGTTCGTCCGCGTCGAGTTCGACCGCGATCGGCTCCGTCTCCCGCCGCAGGAGTTCGTCGGTCTCGCTGTACCAGTCCGTGATGAAGATCGCGTTCAGACCGGCGACGATCGGACCCTCGAGCCGGACGATCAGCTCTTTCCACTTGAGACCGCGCTTGATGTTGGAGCGCTTGTTGTAACTGCGGTCGATGACGTTCTGCGAGCCCACGAAGGCGACCCGCCCGTCGACCACGAGCAGCTTCCGGTGGTTGCGGAGGTCGGGCCGCTGATACTTTCCCCGGAACGGCTGCACCGGAAGCATGAGATGCCACTTCACGCCCATCTCGGTGAGCCGGCGGATCGTGGCGGTGTAGCCGGGCGTCCGGAGCGACGCGATGTGGTCGAGCAGCACCCGCACGGTCACCCCCCGCTGCACCGCACGTTCCAGCGCGTCGAAGAACGGCGCTGTCGTCTTGTCGAGGGTCAGGATGTAGAATTCGACGTGGACGTAGCGGCGCGCGGCCGCGATCTCCTCCGTCATCGCCGCGAGCGAGCCCACATAGTCGCCATTGAGCGAGGCCCGGTTGCCGCCCACCAGGGGCATCGCCCCGAGATTGCGGTTCAGTTCGACGACCGACTGGAGCCACGGCGGCCAGGGGTGGTCACGCCGCACACGCTCCATGCCCTCGGTGCTGTCGATGATGAAGGAGTTGATCTCCTTCTGCTTCTCCCGGCGCGCCTTCGGGAGCTTGTAGCTGCCGATCAGCAGGAAGAACAGCACTCCGATGTACGGGATGAGGAAAATGGCCAGCAGCCAGGCGGTCGCCGAGGTGGGCTTGCGATTCCGGGGGACCACGATGATCGCGACAACACGGATCACAAAGTCGAACAGGAGCAGGAAGACCACGATGACCGTGGCCAAGACCCCGTCGCCCATCCGCCGTCCCTCCGGTCACGTCCGCCGAGAGTCCCGATCGGCATCCTCAGGAATACCGTAGCGAAGTGCGACGCGACGCTGCTACGACCCGCTCGGCGGGGAGGGTTCCGGCAACGCTCCCGACCTAGGTGTGATGTCCAGGGAGGTTGTTGTCGATTCTGCTAATGGGTGGGGCTCTGATGGCGGAGTGGTGCTGGTGATGATTGTAGAAGTGGGGCCAGCCGGGGAGTGCTTCTCGTCGTTCGGCCTCTGAACCATAGAACCGGGCGTAGGCCCAGCCGTCGGCGAGTGTGCGGTGGAAGCGTTCGATCTTCCCGTTGGTCTGTGGTCGGTATGGTCGGGTCTTCTTCGCCCTGATCCCGAGCTCTGTGCAGGCGTCTCGCCAGGCGTAGGACTTGTAGGCGGAGCCGTTGTCCGAGAGGACGAGTTCGACGCTGACATCCCGGTCGGCGAACCAGGCGACAGCACGCCGCAGGACACCGATCGCGGTGTCCGCCTTCTCGTCGGAGCAGATCTCGGCGTAGGCGACGCGGGAGTGGTCGTCGATGATCGTGTAGACGAACACGGTGCCCAACCGTGGCTCGTAGCGGTGGTTCCTGCTCTTCGTGCGGGTGGCGGTCGCTTCCCGGTTGCGTTCGCCCTGGACGCGGCCGACGAATCGTCAGCCGCCGCCGTTGGGGATGTTGCCGAACTTCGTCACGTCGACATGGATCAGCGATCCAGGGTGGTCGTGCTCGTAGCGACGGATCGGCTCGCCCGTGACCCGATCAATGGTGCAGAGCCGGTTGATGCGGCAGCACACCAGGACGGCGTGGACGGTCGAGGCGGGAAGGCCAAGCTCGCCGGCGATCTGCACCGGCCCCAGGCGTCGTCGCCACCTCGCCCGCACGATCCGCTTGAGCACGGGCAACGGCGTCCGCGTTGGCATCGATCGTGGGCGGCTAGACCGGTCGGTCATCCCTCCCGTGCCTTCGGCGCGGAACCTCGCCGCCCATTTCCGCGCGGTAACGGGCGAGACCATAAACATCTTCGCTGCGACGGAGACCAGCCAATGGTCCTCGACGATGAGCCTGGCAAGGCGCAGACGAGCGCGCGGTGTGAGAGCAGCGTTAACGTGGGACACGAAGGCCTCCTGGATCGTGAAGCGGTTGAACTGAACAGCTCCACTTCACAACCGGAGGCCCTCGCCCCTCAACTCCTCACGACCGTATCGCCGAAACAACCCCCCTGGACATCACACCTAGGGGACGGCTACGGCTTGGGGGCGAGTCCGCGCTTCGTGCGCTCCTCGGCCTCCATGCGCGCGTACACCTTCCGCTCGGTGCGGTCGGCGTGGACGATCTTGCGCATGATCATCCAGAAGAGCAGGCCGACGAGCACGGTCGGTGCGAGCGACCAGACGATTCCGCCGACTATTTCACTCATAGCGGGATAATGGTATCCCGCCCACCTGGGAACGGAGTCCCTCACGCCACCTCTCGCCGTCTTCCTCTCGACCTGGTCGTTCGATCCGGCCGCCGCCGTCATGATCGCGGCGGCTGCGACGCTCTACCTCTCGGGGGTGGTGCGGCTCCGGCGGAACGGACATCGCTGGCCGTTCCGGCTCACAAGCGCGTTCCTCTTCCTGGGGCTCGGGTCCTATGCGGTCGTCTCGTTCGGCTTCCTCGGCTCCGAGAGCACCAACCTCCGCTGGGCTTTCAGCACGCGGATCGCTCTGCTGCTCTTCGTCGTCCCGGGGCTGCTCGCGATCGGCCGGCCGGTCGCACTGGCGCGCGCTGCGCTCGGCGGCCGCGGCCGGGAGCGCACGGCCCGGGCGATGCGCTCCCGGCCGGTCCGGCTGTTCGGCAACGCGATCTTCGCGCCCGCCTTCGCGTGCGCCGTGTTCCTGGTGTTCCTGACCCCGGTCGCCGCGATTCTGCGCAGTTCTCCCTGGTCCGAGTGGACCATCGCTGTTCTGACGCCGCTCGCCGGTCTGCTGCTCGTCCTGCCGATCGCCGCGCACTCGCTGGTCCGCACGGGATTCTTCGTGACAGTCGAGTTCCTGCTGGCGTTCGTGGAGCTACTGCTCGATGCGATCCCCGGACTCCTCCTGCGGCTGAACGACAGCGTTCTCGACCACGCCCCGGCGATCGCCGGACGGATGCCGTTCTGGTTCCCCACTCCGCTGCACGATCAGCACCTGTCCGGGGACTTCCTGTGGTTCATCGCGGAGATCGCGGATGTCCCGATCCTGGTGCTGCTTTTCGTGCGGTGGATGCGCCTCGACCGCCGCGAAGGCCGTCGGCTCGACGAACTGACCGACGAGGAGATGGCGGAGCTGACCCGGGTACACCTCGAGAATCGCTGCTGACACGGCTGTGCGCCCCTCCCCACCACCCTCTACTTGACGAGCGGGAACAGGATGGTCTCACGAATGCCGAGGCCGGTCAGGGCCATCAGCAAGCGGTCGATGCCCATTCCCATCCCGCCGGTGGGCGGCATCCCGAACTCGAGCGCGCGAAGGAACTCCTCGTCCAGGCGCATCGCCTCGTCGTCGCCCGCAGCGGCCAATCGCGCCTGCTCGACAAAGCGTTCGCGCTGGACGACCGGATCCACCAGTTCCGAGTAGCCGGTAGCCAGCTCGAAGCCGCGCATGTAGAGGTCCCACTTCTCGACAACGCCCGGGAGCGAACGGTGTACACGCACGAGCGGGCTGGTGTCCACAGGGAAGTCCATGACAAACGTCGGGCGGACGAGCCCGCTCTTGACATGATGCTCCCAGAGTTCCTCCACGTACTTGCCGGGCAGTGGGTGCTCGATCTCGACACCGGCCTCGGCCGCAAGCTCGCGCAGCCGCTGCAGCGGGGTCTCCGGGGTGATCTCCTCGCCGAGCGCCTCCGAGAGGCTGTCGTACATCCGGATGCGGTCCCAGTCGCCGCTGAGGTCGTACTCGGTCCCGTCTGCCCAGGTGACGACATGCGAACCGGAGACGGCGACCGCCGCGTTCTGGATGAGCGCCTGCGTCAGGTCGGCGATGGTGTTGTAGTCGCCGTACGCCTGGTACGCCTCAAGCATGGCGAACTCCGGCAAGTGCGTGGAATCCGCTCCCTCGTTGCGGAAGTTACGGTTGATCTCGAACACCCGGTCGATGCCGCCGACGACGGCGCGCTTGAGGTAGAGCTCCGGCGCGATGCGGAGAAAGAGCTCCGTGTCGAAGGCGTTCGAGTGGGTCACGAACGGACGGGCCGAGGCACCGCCGTGCATGACCTGCAGCATCGGGGTCTCGACCTCGATAAAACCGCTGTCGGCGAAGGTCGTGCGGAGGCTCGCCACGGCGGCGGCGCGATCGAGGACGTTCCGGCGGGCTCGATCGCGCGCGATCAGGTCGAGGTAACGGGAGCGAACGCGCGTCTCTTCGCTCAGCTCATTGTGGAGGTTCGGGAGCGGGAGGATCGCCTTCGAGGCGATCTGCCAGCCCACGGCCATGATCGACAGCTCGCCACGACGGCTGGAGATGACCTCGCCCGAGACGAAGACATGATCGCCCAGGTCCACGAACTCCTTCCAGCGCGCCAGCGACTCCTCGCCGACCTCGGCCAGCGACACCATCGCCTGAATGCGCGAACCGTCTCCCGACTGAAGCACAGCGAAGCACAGCTTGCCGGTGTTCCGGAGGAAGACGACGCGACCCGCGACACCCACGGTCTCCGCAGAGACCTCGTCCGCGGCGAGGTGCCCCCACTTCTCGCGTACCTCCGGAATCGTCGTCGTCACCGGGAGCCGTACCGGGTACGCACCGCCACCGAGGTCGCCGGCACCGGCGATGAGCCGCTCGCGCTTGCCGAGCCGGACGGCCTTCTGCTCGCTGATCTCCTCGTCGGTGAGCTCAGGGGTTTCCGTCGGCGTATCGGTCATTGTTTCTTCCGTTCGGATGCGGGGGAGGAGATGGTCGTTCGATCAGGGCAGCGTAATCCGCTCGTTGTCGATCAACCGGGTCGATCCGACACGCGCGGCGATCAGGAGAAATGCCGGCCCGTGGTAATTCGGCGCGACCTCGCGGAAGGTGCCCTGGTCGACGATCACGAGATAGTCCAGCCTAACGACTGGTTCGGCTTCCACGCGTACACGGGCCGCGGTGAGCACCGCCGCCGCTCCGCCCGCGCAGGCCGCGACGCCGTCGGCCAGCGCACGCGACAGTGTCGCCGCCGCAGCGCGGGCGTCGGCGTCCAGATACCGGTTCCGGCTGGACAGCGCGAGGCCGTCCGGCTCCCGCACCGTATCGACCACGGCAATGGTCACCGGGAGGTTCAGATCGTCGACCATCCGGCCGACGAGATGCACCTGCTGCGCGTCCTTCTGGCCGAACACAGCGACATCCGGCTGCGCGATCCCGAAGAGTTTGGCGACGACAGTCAGCATTCCGTCGAAATGCCCCGGCCGCGAGGCGCCCTCGAACAGGCCGCCGACCGCTCCGGCGGTCACGCGCGTCGAAGATTCGCCCTGTGGGTACATCTCCGCTGCGGCCGGGGCGAACACGACGTCTGCCAGCCCGTCCAGCAGGGCGACATCCGCATCCAGTGTGCGCGGGTAGCGGTCGAGATCCTCCCCCGGCCCGAATTGCAGGGGGTTCACGAAGATCGAGACCACCACGATCCCCCCAAGATCGCGAGCGTGGTTCACCAACCGCACGTGTCCCTCGTGCAGCGCACCCATCGTCGGCACGAGCACCACACGACTGGCCGGCGCATCGGACGCCCCCTCAGCGACCGCAGTCCGCCGGGCAGTGCTGAGAATCTCGCGGAGGCAGGCGATGACGGTCACGACAGTGGTCATGGTGTCCTTTCCTTTCGAGGGCAGAGACTTTCGGAGCGGAGGGAGGGCCGGGCGTCGAGGGCCGGGGATGCGGCTCCCTCATTCTCCCTCGTTCGCGGTCTCCTTTCGCCCGCCGCGCTCCGCTCAGCCCCCGTGCGATTCGGGCAGACCGCCCTCGTCCTCCGGGTCACCGGCGAGTTCGCCCAGCATGTCGCTCACCTCCAGCGCGGACGCCGTCCCCGCTCGCGTCAACGCATTGTCCACCGCCGACCGCACGAGGGAGCTGAGGAACGATCCCGGACTCTCGACGCCGATGCCCCGCAGAATCACCGTCGACTGCCCGACGATGGACAAAGAGAACGAGGTCGCGGTCGCAATCGCCTCCGCGTAAGCCGCGCGATCCTCCTCCGCGACGACCACGGGCTCACCGCCCATCTCGACCACGAGCGCCTGCCCGATCGGCAGCACCGGGGCCGGAGCAGTCACGGCGAAATAGCTCTCGGTGAGGCGCGCGAGATCCAGACTGGTTCCGGTGAACGCCAGGGCCGGGTGGACGGCGAGCGGGATGACCCCCACCACCGCAGCCGGGCGGAGTACGCAGACCCCGTGGCCGGGTGCGGTGTGCAGCACGATCTGCCCGGGCTGCCATGTCCCGGTCGCGGCGAGTCCGGCGACGAGCGCGGGCAGTTCCTGGTCCGGCACCGCGAGCACGACGAGTTCGCTGCGCTCGATCAGCGTCGGCACATCCAGGAGGGGAACCCCGGGGAGCATCGCCTCGACGCGTTCGCGGCTGGGCTCGGACACCGCAGACACCCCGACGATCGCGTGCCCGGCTCCGGCGAGAGCGGCGCCCAACACGGGGCCGACATGCCCGCCGCCGACGATACCGACGCCGAGACGTCCCGAACGGGTGGAAGTGGGGGTCACACGTTCTCCTCGTGATCGCGAGCGGACGGGGCGGGCGGGATCCGTGGGACAGCTGGAGCGGGCGAGACTGTCGGCAGGGCTGGGCCAGGCGGGACCAGCGGGACAGCCGTACCAGACGGACCAGACGAGCCAGACAGACCAGACAGACCAGACAAACCAAGCAGGTCAGACGGGACCAGCGGGTCTGGTTCGTCCGACGCCTCCGAGACGATCGGCGCTCCCCAGCGGTGGCTCTGATCCGACCGGGCCGCCGCGATCGCGTCAGTGCTGACGGTCTCGAAGAGGGCGACGCCGGTTTCGGCGTCGATGGCGGCGAGGCGGGGGCGGACAGGTCCGCTCACGGTGTGGAAGCGGGCTGCGGTCAAACCGAGGGCACGATCGACGGGCCCCTGGAGGAGTTCGAGGCTCTGGAGGCGTGCAAGCGGAACGATCGCGAGGCTGCGCCAGACGAAGCCGCGACGGAGGAGGAGTGCGCCGTCGATGTTTCGATAGCCTGTCCGACGCCAGCTGAGCGGGCGCACCCAGGCGGCACGCACCGGACTGCCCGTGAAGTCGTCGCGTCCGCGGGAGGTCATACCGGCCAGGATCGTCGCACGGTTTTCGTCAGTGGCGAACCCGGGGAGGACAAGGGAGAGCACCCGGGCGATGTCGGCCAGGTCCCCGACGGGGAGGATGGTCGTGTTCGCTTGGCCGGCGGCCCCCTTCTCGCGGGACCGCCCGGCTGTGTCGATGCGGATCTGCCACCAGCCGAAGGGCCGCCAGAGCAGCGGCTGGATCGCCTCGACCGCGTGGACCCGGCCGGGCGGAAGCGTCTCGTTGCTCGTGCTGAGGAAGCCGAAGCCGACGCGGACGCCGTCGGGCGTCCCCGCTATCGAGTAGCGCAGCGACTTCGTGAACCGGTTGATGACAAGGCTCGCGGAACCGATCAAACCCGGCAGCGCCACGATGAGTAGCCACGGAGCGCCGCTCGACGCACCATAGAGGAACACAGCGAACACGGCGATGACGAACAGGGAGAAGCCGCTGACGAGGAGCGACCCGAGCAGGCGCAGCGGTGGGATCTTCACGACCGACTCCGGCGAAGCGGCACCGGGATCGAGCTCGGGAGCCAGAAACTCGCTGACTCGGCGGTTCACGGCCTCTCCGACCGCGCCAGAAGGAGAAGTGGACGCCGTACACGCAGCCGGAGCGGGACCCGCCTCCACCGTTCGCGCACCCGACGCCAACCGCAGCACATCCCCGCGAAGCCCGTCCGCGAGCGCCGAACCCAGGTACGCCAGCTGCACGTTCGCGTCGTGGCCCGCCACGGTGATGTCGAGCTTCGCCGCACCGAACAGACGCGCAAGCAGCGGCCGGACGACGTTGATCCCCTGGATGCGGTCGAGACGCGCCTTCCGCTGGGTGCGGAAAAGGATGCCGCTGCGCACTTCGACCGCGTCACCGGTGATCCGGAAAGTGTGCATCTGCCAGGACAGGGAGAACAGCGCGAGGCAGCCGATCAGGACGGCGACCACAGCGAGGAGCGCCCAGCCCTGCCACCCGCGGTCGTAGATCTCGTCGAGCGGGTCCCCGCCGAAGTCGGGCGCGCCGACGAAGAACGCGACGATGCGCTCGCGCAGGTTCGACAGCACGAAACCGAGCACCGCGATGAAGACGATGCCCCCGCGCAGCAACGGGGTCGCCGGATGCAGGCGGTGCCACTCGCCGTCGGTGAACCGTCCGGCCGACGGGGAGGCGACGGAGAGGCGGACGGGGGGAGGGCCACCGCCGACCGCCGCGACACCGCGCGGCTCGGTGCCGCGTGTCGCGGCCGGCGTCGCCTCACCGGGCGCCTCGCCGCCCGGCCCGGCTTCCCGCTCCGGCTCGGTCACAGTCCCGCCCGGCGGCTCTCTGCCAGCTCCACGAGGCGGTCGCGCAGCTCTCCGGCCTCCGCCTCTGGCAGCCCCGGGATGAGCACACCGGTCGAGGCCGCCGCAGTCACGAACTTGAGGTCCGCGAGCCCGAGCACCCGTTCCACCGGTCCGCGGGTGATGTCGATCAGCTGCATGCGGCCGTACGGCACGGACACGAAGCGCTGGAACAGAACGCCGCGACAGAAGAGCAGATCGTCGTCCCGGAGCACGAAGCCGATCGATCGGGTGCGGCGGCGGGCGACGAACAGCGAGACCAGCGTGACCGCGATGACCCCCGCCAGGAGCAGCCAGCCCCCTGTCCAGCCGGCAGCGAGCCACAAGAAGACCGTTGCCGCGGCGAGCACGATCCCGGTGGTGAGCACGCCGGCGACGACGACGACCACGTACTTGGGCGAGACCCGTCTCCAGTCGCCGGCGGCCAGCTCAACGGGTGGGGGCATCGTCCGGCTCCTTCTCGCTCTCACCGGGCGGGAGGGTGCAGAAATACTCGGCGAGGAGTCCGGCGACGAGGAGGATGACGGCGCCGGCCGTGGCCAGGACGGTGAGCAGGACGGCACCGCCGACGGGCAACACCTCCCGCGTGAACAGGAAGACCAGGATGCCCGCGCCAGCGCCGGTCAGAACCGCGCCGCTCAGTCCGCACGCCTTGGCAAGCAGGACGATCCGCGTCGCCTGGAACGGGTCGACCCGCCGCGGGCGGGAGCCGCGCACCGAGCGGCGGATCGGGAAGGCGAAGGCGACGATGACGATCGCGACGGCGACGAGAGTGATCGGCAGGGTCAGCGGTGAGATGAACACCGCGATCCCGCCGCTGGCGGCGGCGACCTCGACGAGGAACCCGAAGACCAGTCCGAGGACGCCGAAGCTGATCAGCGAGGAGGGCCGGGTGCGTCTCACGGTGCGGTCTCCTCGAACGGGGTCACGGGGTCGGTGGCGAGGGCGGCGAGGTCTGCGACGCGGCCGTGGCTGGGGAGCACGGCGTCCGGGGCGATGTCCCGCCAGGGCACGAGGACGAACGCGCGTTCGTGGGCACGGGGATGCGGGAGCGTGACCCGCGGGTCGTCGGAGACGATGCCCGAGTAGTCCACGATATCGATGTCGACGGTGCGGTCGCCCCAGCGCTCCTCGCGCACGCGGCCGAGGCCGTCTTCGATGCGGTTGACCGCGGCGAGCAGGGCGAGCGGGTCCAGGACAGTGTGGATGAGGACAACCGCGTTCAGGTACGCAGGGGCCTCCCCCGAAATGCCGTCGGGTTTGAGCGCGGGCGTCTCGTACAGCGGCGAGATCCGTTCGACGCGGATGCCGGGATGAGCGGCCAGCGCGTCGAGGGCGGCGCGGAGGGTCGCGACGCGGTCGCCGACATTCCCGCCCAGGGCGAGCACGGCGGGCGCTCCGACACGGAGGCGCTGGCGGCGGGGGGCGGGCCTCACCGGCGTTCCCGCACGATCCGCACCGCCACATCCCCGAACGGCACGTCGATCGGCGCGTCCGGTTTGTGGACCGTCACCTCCACCGAGCACACCGGCGAATGCGCGAGCACCACACCGGCGACGCGCTCAGCGACGGTCTCGATGAGGTCCACCGGATTCCGTTTCACAGCTTCCGCGATCTCCACCGCGAGCTCTCCGTAGTGGACCGTCTGCCGGAGGTCATCGCTCGCGGCCGGGCTCGCGAGGTCGAGCCAGGCGGTCACATCGACCACGAAATCCTGGCCGTTCTCGCGCTCGAAGCCGTACACTCCGTGGTTCGCGCGAACGCGGAGCCCCGTGAGGAGGAGAGAGTCGGCCGGTCTATCGGTTCTGGTCATCGCTTCCACCTTGCCACGCCCGCAGGACATTGAGGGCGATCTGCGTCGACGCGACATCGTGGACGCGCACCGCCCACACCCCGGCCCGCGCGGCGAGCGCCGACACGACAGCCGTGGGTGAGTCCCGGTCGGCGACGGCGGAGCCGTCCGGAAGCAGAGCACCGAGGAAGCGCTTGCGGGAGGCGCCGATGAGCACCGGATAGCCGAGGGCCTCGATGTCGCCGAGCCCGGCGAGCACCTGCCAGTTGTGCCTGGCGTTCTTCGAGAAGCCGAGGCCGGGGTCGACGATGAGGCAGGCCGGGTCCACACCGCGGCGCAGGAGGTCGGTGACGCGGGCGGACAGCTCCGTCCGCACCTCGGCCACAGTGTCGGAGTAGACGGCGCGCGAGTCTCCGGCGTCGAGCTCTCCGCGCCAGTGCATGACCACGTATCGCAGTCCGGTGGCGAGCACAGCGTCGGCCATCCCCGCGTCGGCGAGACCGCCGGAGACATCGTTGATGATCGCGGCGCCCGCATCGGACGCGGCGCGCGCGGTGGAGGCGTTCATGGTGTCGACGCTGACGGTCACACCGCGTTCCGCAAGCCGGCGGATGACGGGGACGACCCGCACACGCTCCTCCTCCGGATCGACCCGGCGGGCGCCGGGACGGGTGGACTCACCCCCGACATCGATGATGTCCGCGCCCTGGGCGACCAGATCGAGCGCGTGTGCGACGGCGGGCTCGGGCTCCAGCCAGAGCCCGCCGTCGCTGAACGAGTCCGGCGTCACATTGAGGACACCCATGATGAGGGTCACGCCGCACCGCACCCGATCAGCGCGATGAGCTCCGCGCGCGCGGCCGGCTCCGCGAACTCGCCGCGCGCGGCGAGGGTCACCGTCGTCGCCGCGACCTGCCGCGGACCGCGGGCGGTGACGCAGCCGTGCTCCGCGCTCAGCACGACAAGCACACCCCGCGCGCCCGCACCGGCCTCGAATGTGTCGGCGATCTGCTCGGTCAGCCGCTCCTGGACCTGGGGACGCGCGGCGAGCGTGTCGATGACGCGGGGGATCCGGCCGAGGCCGATCACGGCCTCTCCGGGCAGGTAGGCGACATGCGCGACGCCGATGAACGGCAGCAGGTGGTGCTCACACACCGAACGGAACGAGATCTCGCGCAGGATGACCGTCTCAGCCTGCCCCTGCTCCAGTGGAACCGGCTCGCCGAGCTCCGCTTCGGCGTCCCGGCCGAGGCCCGCGAAGAACTCCGCGTAGGCGTCCGCCACTCGGGACGGCGTAGCGCTCAGACCCGGCCGCGACGGATCCTCGCCGACAGCGGCGAGGATCTCAGCGACGGCCGCCTCGATGCGAGCGCGATCGAAACCGGTCATGCGGCGCGTGGCTAGGAAGTCGCCGGCCGCGGCTTGATGGCGGGCGAGCGCTTCGGCTTCGGCGACGGCGGCGCGCTGTCCACGCCGCCGTCCACCGCACCGGCGCCGATCGGCGCCTTCGGGAACTCGATCGGAGGCAGATCGGAGATCGGCCGCTTGTCGCTGGAGAGCCACTGCGGGCGTTCCGGCAGCTTGTTCACGTCCGCGAAGATCTCAGCGATCTGGTTGTGGTCGAGCGTCTCCTGCTCCAGCAGGGCTGCGGCGAGCCGGTCCAGGATGGCGCGGTTGTCGTTCAGTACCTGCCAGGCCTCGTCATGCGCCTTCTCGATGAGCGCGCGCACCTCGGCGTCAACGCGCTCGGCGATCCGCTCGGAGTAGTCGCGCTGGTGGCCCATGTCGCGGCCGAGGAACATCTCGCCGTTGGCCTGGCCGAGCTTGACCGAGCCGATGTCGGCGCTCATGCCATACTCGGTGACCATCTTGCGGGCGATGGAGGTCGCCTTCTCGATGTCGTTGGACGCGCCAGTAGTGGGGTCGTGGAACACGATCTCTTCGGCCACCCGGCCGCCCATGGCGTAGGCGAGCTGGTCGAGCAGCTCGTTGCGGGTGACCGAGTATTTGTCCTCCAGCGGCATCACCATCGTGTAGCCGAGGGCGCGGCCGCGCGGCAAGATGGTGATCTTGGTCACCGGGTCGGTGTGCCGCATCGCCGCCGCCGCGAGCGCGTGACCGCCCTCGTGGTAGGCGGTGATGAGCTTCTCCTGGTCCTTCATGACCCGGGTGCGCTTCTGCGGTCCCGCGATCACGCGGTCGACGGCCTCGTCCAGGGCGCGGTTGTCGATGAGCTGCGCGTTGGAGCGGGCGGTGAGCAGGGCGGCCTCGTTGAGCACGTTGGCGAGGTCGGCCCCGGTGAAACCGGGCGTCTTGCGGGCCAGCACCTCCAGGTCAACGGACGCGGCGATCGGTTTGCCGCGGCCGTGGACCTCGAGGATCTTCTTGCGGCCAAGCAAATCGGGCGCGTCCACGCCGATCTGCCGGTCGAAGCGGCCCGGACGCAGCAGCGCGGGGTCGAGGATGTCGGGGCGGTTGGTCGCCGCGATCAGGATGACGTTGGCCTTCGGGTCGAAGCCGTCCATCTCCACGAGCAGCTGGTTGAGCGTCTGCTCGCGCTCGTCGTGCCCGCCGCCGAGACCCGCGCCGCGGTGACGGCCGACCGCGTCGATCTCGTCGATGAAGATGATGGCCGGAGAGTTCTCCTTCGCCTGCTGGAACAGGTCGCGCACGCGGCTGGCGCCGACACCGACGAACATCTCCACGAAGTCCGAACCGGAGATGGAGTAGAACGGCACGCCCGCCTCTCCCGCGACGGCGCGGGCCAGCAGGGTCTTACCGGTTCCGGGAGGGCCGTAGAGCAGCACGCCCTTGGGGATGCGCGCTCCGACCGCCTGGAACTTGGCCGGCTCCTTGAGGAAGTCTTTGATCTCCTCCAGCTCTTCGATGGCCTCGTCCGAGCCGGCGACATCTTCGAACGTGACCTTCGGCGTCTCCTTGGTGACCATCTTCGCCCGGGACTTGCCGAACTGCATGACCTTGTTGCCGCCGCCCTGCATGCCGGAGATCATGATCCAGAAGAACACCCCGATCAGCAGCGCCGGGATCAGGAAGCCGAGGATGTTGACCAGCCAGTTCGGCTGCGGCACCTCGTCGTCGTAGCCCTTCGGGAGTTTGGCGTCGTCGATCGCCTTGACGACATCCGCGCCGCGCGGCGTGACGTAGTAGAACTGCACCTGCGTGCCGAGCGAGGCGTCCGCCGCTTTGAGCGTGAGGTCGACGCGGTTCTCGCCATCCACGATCTTCGCGCTGGACACCTTGCCCTGGGAGAGGAGCTCGAAGCCCTTCTGCGTCGACACACCCTTGAATCCCGACATCGTAAGCAGGCTCGAGCCGACCCACACGGTGATGATCGCCAGCACGACGTACAGGATCGGGCCGCGGAAGATCTTCTTGACGTTCATGGTGCCCCCACAGTACCGCCTGCCCGCTGGGGGGCGCTGCATGTTCGCTCTGGGCGACCTGGTATTCGGCCGCTCCCCGCGGTGTCAGCTGTAGACGGCCGGAGCCAGGATGCCGACTCCGCGGAGGGTGCGGTAACGCTCGGCGTAGTCCAGACCGTAGCCGACCACGAACTTGTTCGGGATGTCGAAGCCGACGTACCTCACGTCGATCTCGACGCGGGCCGCCTCCGGCTTGCGCAACAGGGCGAAGATTTCGATCGACTCGGGACCGCGGCTGTGCAGATTGGCGAGCAGCCAGGAGAGGGTGAGGCCCGAGTCGATGATGTCCTCGACGATCAACACGGTCTTACCGCTGAGGTCGGTGTCGAGGTCCTTCAGGATGCGCACCACACCGCTCGACACGGTGCCGCTGCCGTACGAGCTGACGGCCATCCAATCCATCGTGACCGGGACACTCAGCTCACGGGAGAGGTCGGCCATCACCATGACAGCGCCCTTGAGGACGCCGATGAGCAGGACATCCTTGCCGGCGTAATCGCGTTCGATCTCGCGGGAGAGCTCGGCGATGCGGGAGCGGATCTGCTCCTCGGTGATCAGAATCTCGGTTAGGTCGTCGTGAACGTCCGTGAGTTCCATGAGGGAGGCGCTGTCCTTAGGTGTGGGGGTGAAACGTGAGCAGGCCGTTCTGCCTGACAACTCTAACGCCTGGAAGGCTGAGCGGACCTTGCCCGTGCCAGTCGGCGATGAGCGCGGCGACCGCGAGCGTGTGGCTGCGGGAGAGAGAGACGCCGAACTCCGCCGAGACGACCAGCCGGATGATGCGCTGGCGGAGGGCCGGCGGGCCGGCGGCCAGCCCGCGGACCTCCAGAGCGACCGAGCCGTCATCCGCCTGGGAGACCAGCTCCTGCGCCCCTTCGAGCGCGAGGCTGTCGAGGGCTTGGTCGTCTTCGCGCAACTGCTCGGCCGTGCGGGCGAGCGCCTCCGCGACGCCCGGGCCGAGCTCCTGCTCGAGGACCGGAAGCACCGCCGAGCGCACGCGCACACGGGTGTAGGCGGGGTCGTCGTTGTGCGGGTCGTCCCACGGCTCCAGGCCACTGTCGGCGCAGAACGCGCGCGTCGTGGCGCGGCGCAAGCCGAGGAAGGGGCGTAGCAGCCGGCCGGTGTCGGGCAGCATGCCCTGCAGGCTGGACGGTCCGGAGCCGCGGGCGAGGCCGAGCAGGACGGTCTCGGCCTGATCGTCCAGGGTGTGGGCGAGCAGGATGCGGGCGGCGGCGGTCGCGCGAGCGGCGGAGTCGAAGGCAGTGTGACGGGCAGCGCGGGCAGCGCCCTCGGGGCCACCCGCTGCCTCCACCCTCACCCGTTCCACGAGCACAGGGCCGAGACCGAGCGCTCGCGCCTGGCAGGCGGCCCCGGCGGCGACCTCGGCCGAACCGGGCTGGAGACCGTGGTCCACGACGATGGCGCCCGAACGGAAGCCCGCGCGGGGGGCCTCGAACGCGGCGGCCGCGGCCAGGGCGAGCGAGTCCGCTCCCCCGCTCAGTCCGATGAGGACGAGGGCGCCGGGGGCGAGCGGGTGCGGCCGGGCGGGACCGTGATCGCCCTCCGCATCCGGCACGGGGAGGGCGGCGGCCGCGGCGAGCGCTGCGCGCACAGCGCGCCGGGCGTCGGCGATGGGCGGCGTCAGGCGCGGACGGCGGGGGGCTTCTCCCGGAGAACCGTCTGAATGCATCCAGTAACGTTAGTGCAGGTTTTTCCCGCTGAACGTTTAAGGAGCGAACGGACATGACCGCATACGACGTCGTCATCGAAATCCCCAAAGGGAGCCGCAACAAATACGAAGTGGATCACGAGACCGGCCGCGTCTACCTCGACCGCGTGCTGTTCACGGCCTTCGTCTACCCGGCGGACTACGGCTTCTTCGAGAACACACTGGGCGACGACGGGGACCCGCTGGACGTCCTCGTTCTTCTCGAATACCCGGTCTTCCCCGGTGTCGGCATCAAGGTGCGCCCGGTCGGCGTGCTGAAGATGTCGGACGAGGCCGGCGGCGACGCGAAGATCATCGCCGTCCAGCACAAGGACCCGCGCTGGCAGCACATCCAGGATGTGAACGATATCCCGGAGTACACCCGCAAAGAGATCGAGCACTTCTTCGCCCGCTACAAGGACCTCGAACCGGGCAAGTTCGTGACCATCGAGGGCTGGGGCGACGCGGCCGAGGCCGAGAAGATCGTCCAGGCCGGCTTCGCGAACCTCGAGGCCCAGGGCCACTGAGTCAGACAGAGAACCGCCGGGCGCGCATCGTGCGCTCGGCGGTTTCTCCGTTCCCGAAGGGGATCAGGCGGAGGGACGGGCCACCTGGCCCCAGGGGGAGCCCCATACCGACTGGATCTTGACGACATCGCCCTCGGTGGGCGCGGCGATCATCATCCCGCCGCCGAGGTAGATGCCGATGTGGTAAAACGAGCCCGGTCCGCTCCCCCAGAAGATGAGGTCGCCCGGCTGGCGCTGGCTGTAGGACACGATCTGTCCGCGGTTCGCTGCGGTGTACCACTGGTTGTTCACCGAGTGCGAGCCGATGTAGACGCCAGCGTAGGCATAGGCCTTCATCGTGAGGCCCGAGCAGTCGTACCCGACTGGACCCTCGCCTCCGAAGATATAGGGCTTGCCCAGCTGCGCCCGCGCGTAAAAGATCGCGGCCTGCACGACGTTGCCCTGCGGCGGGGCGACCGGGTCGCCGCCACCACCGCCGCCACCACCGCCCTGCTGTTGCCGCTCGCGACGGATGCGCTCCTCCTCGGCCGCCTTGGCCGCCGCAGCGGCCGCCGCCTGCTGCGCCTTCACCTGTTCGCCCTGGAGATATGCCGCCTCGACCTGCGAAGACGTGTTCTTCAGCGTCGCCAGCTGGGCGATGAGCTCGGTCGACTTGGTCTGCTGCTCGGCGAGCGCGGCTTGCGCTTTGGCCTGGGCGTCCTGCGACGCCTCCAGGGCGGCGGTCGCCTTGTCGGCGAGGGCTGCGCGCTCGGTCTTCGCGACCTGGGCCTGGGCCGTCAGGGACGTCGCTGTGTTCTTGTCGTTGGTTGCCTGGTCGTAGACAGCCTTCGACTGCTCGGTGAGCTTGCTCATCGTGCCGAGCTGGAACAGAAGCTTGTCGGCAGCGGACTCCGACCCGCCCCCCTTCAGCAGCAGTTCGGTGCTGACATCGCCACCGCCCGCCTTCGCGAGGTGCGAGGCGAGCAGTCCGGCACGCATCTGCGACGTCTTGGCCTTCTCCGCCGCAGCGCTCGCCTGCGCTTCGAGATCCGCCTCTTTCGCCGCCGCCTGGTCGAGCGCGTCCTTGGCCTGGAAGTACGCCTCAGCGGCTTTCTCGGATTCGATGCGGGCCGCGTCCACAGTGGACTGCAGATTGCCGATGAGCGTCGTGATCTCGCCGATCATCGCCTGCTGGTTGGCGACGTTGGCTTTGGCCTGCTGCACATCGTTCCAGGAGGGGTAATCCACAGCGTGCGCGGGCGCGACGATGCCGATGGAGGCCGTCACAGCGCCCATGACACCGGCGCCGATCGCCAGTCCGGTCGGGATACGGGGGGTCTTGGGGACATCACTAGCCAAGAGGTGCCTGCCTTTGTCTCATGAACGGGATGCCATCGATCTTCTCACCGTTGACGCTCACCTCGAAATGCAAGTGGCATCCGGTCGAAGCTCCCGTCGTACCGACCCGGGCGAGCGGCTGGCCAGCGCTCACCGACTGCCCAATGCCGACCAGGATGCCGCCGTTCTGGATGTGGGCGTACCCGCTCTGGACGCCGCCGCCGTGGTCCAGGAGGACGAAGTTGCCGTACGTGCCGTTGGGACCCGCGTAGATCACTGTTCCGCCGTGCGCGGCGTAGATCGGCGCGCCGCACGACGCCCCGATGTCGATGCCCCTGTGGTAGGTGCTGCCGACACCACCCGGCGAGGGGCGGGGACCGAACCCGTCGGTGATCGGGCCGGCCGCAGGAACGGCCCAGCCCTGGGGGCCGACATAGCCACCGGGGAGCCCGGCCGAACCTCGCGCGGCCGCGGCAGCGGCAGCCGCCGCAACACCGGCCTCGTAGCCCGCGACCGTCTGGGAAGTGGCGTCGCGGAGGGCAGCCAGCTGGGCCTGCATGACGACGATCTGCGTCTGCTGCTCCGCGAGCTTGCCGGCAGCCGCCTTGGCGGCCTCCACCGCCGCTTTCAGCGCGGCATCGGCCGCGACCCGCAGGCGCTCGCGCTCGGCCTTGGCGACCTCGGCCTGGTCGGAGAGCGACTTCGCGGTGTTCTGGGCCGTCTTGGCGTCGGAGTAGACCCTGTCGGACTGCTCGACCAGCTTGGACATGCTGCCGAGACCGGAGAGAAGCTGCTCCGGCGACGCCGTGGTGGCGCCGTTTCCGCGGAGGAAGAGGTTCGCGGTCAGATTTCGGCCGCCGGTGCGGTAGAGCTGCGCGGCCAGCTTGCCCGCCTGCTCGCCCGCGGCGTCCGCCTTCTCCTTGCTCGCGGCGGCCTGAGCCTCGAGGTCCCTGGCCTTCGTGTCGGCGGTGTCGAACTCCGCCCCGGCCGCCTGGAGCTCTCTGCCCCGCTGCTCGGCCGCCACCTGCTGCGCAGCGACCTGGCTCTCGAGCTCGGCGATGAGCCCGTTGATCCGATCAACCTGGGCGCTAGCGGCGGACTCGTTGGCTTTGGCGTTCTGGACGTCCTGCCAGCTGGGGTACTGGTCCGCGTACGCGGGGGCTGCGACGGACCCCACGACAGCGACCGCGGCGACGGCAGCGGCGGCCAGAGTCGCCCGTATCCTCGCCACCCCCCGCCGGGCTCCCGATCTGCCCGTGCTCGCCTGTCGGCTCTCGATCGTCTCGCGTCGTATCGTCACTTCATACCATTCACGTCAGTATCTTCTGTCACACCAGTCTCGCGTCATTCGCAACTTTAGCAACACGAGTTCGGCGCAACCCCAGCCCGGGGCAGGATGGTGTCACTGGGCAATCTAGCGCCGATCCGCCACACCGCCCGGGCATGAGGCCGGTGTGTGGCGCGAACCCGCCACCCACCGACCCGCCCGGGCCGCAAACCCGATTCGCAATCCGCCCTGGAGTTCCGTATGCTTATGTGTCGGTGGTCATCGGAAAGCGAAAGCGATTCGGGACAATCCGGCCCCATCGTTTAGTGGCCTAGGACACCGCCCTTTCACGGCGGCAGCACGGGTTCGAATCCCGTTGGGGTCACGGACTCGACCGACGATGACATCCACTACAATCGAAAAGCACCACAAGTAAGGCCCTGTAGCGCAGTTGGTTAGCGTGCCGCCCTGTCACGGCGGAGGTCGCGGGTTCAAGTCCCGTCAGGGTCGCCACGGCGACAAGCCCTTCCCCCGGAAAGGATACCGCCTACCGGGCCATTCCGATGGCCACGGCTCTGTAGCTCAGTTGGTAGAGCGTTCGACTGAAAATCGAAAGGTCACCGGATCGATGCCGGTCGGAGCCACCTTGTTTTTCCCGAGTGAATCACTGGTCAAGAAGGTCTATCAGTCCTTCGCCTCTCCTTTCATCTCGTGTTTCTGGACCATCTCCGGACCATTTATGTGGTTATCGAGTACCGCGGCTGCACGTGATGCTGCACGCGCTCGCGTGTAGATGTCCGTGACCTGGAGCGACGAGTGGCCGAGGACATCCTTGGTGTCGTTCGCGGACACTCCAGCGTCGAGCATCATCGTCGCGAACGTGTGCCGGAGATCCTTCACTTTGAAGTCCGGCCGCCCCAGAACAGAGCGAATCATTTCCCAGCCGACAGCACGTTTGAATGTGCCACCAGTAAGCCTTCCTCCGAGAATGCCGTCGAAGAGCAACGCATCGGGTGCTTTCGCCACCGCAGCTTCTTTCGCGTACGGTTGCAACGCATCGATAAGCGGAACGTGCCGCAGCTTCCGCCCCTTGGTGCCCTGGAGGATCAGTTCCCCATTTCTGCCGGGCGAGTAGCTACGCCCGACAATGATGACGCGGTTCGTAAAGTCGACATCTCGCACACGTACTGCCGTGAGTTCGCCAGCGCGCATTCCTGTAAATGCCAGGACCGCGGCGAACCGCCGATAGTGTCCAGCAGGAATGAGATCCAGAAACACTAAAACCTCCTCCATCGACAACGCGCGTGAGGTGATGTCCTCAGTGATCTCATCCCGAGGACGAGCTACATCCAGAGCGGCATTCACATCCACGAGACGCCCCCGCCGCGCTGCATCAAGCAATCGACTGAGCAAGGAGAGCGCGTCGATCTTGGTGGAGGCACTTCCCGACCATCGCGCCATCGCCGCTTCGATCATTGTCGGCGTGATCGCCGAGAGCTTCGCCGATCCTAGACTCGGCTGCACTCGCAACCTCCATGCCACGGAATAGCCACGCGCCGTAGCAGGTCGCACCGAACCCTCGATGACCGGCCAAAACTCGTCATGCCAGGCTGTGAGCGTCATCGAACTGCCGACAAACGACGCAGCATCCGCTTTCGCCTTCGCCTTCTACGCCTCGGCGAAGGTTCTGTATGACACCTCCCGCATGCGAGACCCCTCGGGTGTACTCACGTACACCCTGATCTGGTAGTCGTTCCGGGATGAACGATACCGAATGCCTTCCGGTAGAACCCCACCGGTCTTCGGATCGATCCGCGCTGCCGCATCCCTACGGGGACGCCCTGCCATTATTCAGCTTCCTTCGCAGTGCCGCCCGACTCCAGCAGTTGCTCGATCGTCTGCTCTTTCCAGAGCAGATGCTTCCCCATCTGCGAGTCTGGCTCCGGGATGCTCCCGTCGCGCCGCAGCTTGTCGAACGTTGCGACACTCACGCGGCGTCGCGCTGCACTTTCGGCACGATTGAGCCACTTTGTGTCTGATTGCAGTGCTTGCGCCATGCGTGTCTCCATTCCCTACCCGGATGTACTGAAAAATGATTGTGATCGATGGCTTTTGAATGCAAAAATAGGTAGCGATCCACTTTCGTGCGAGAGTTTCAGGACGCGTCCGAGAGGGCGCGCCGGGGTTTCATCAGTTCGGCGGCACGGCAACCCAGCCACACTGCAACGATCTCGATCTCCCCAAGTCCGAAGTCCTGATCGCCATTCCAACGCCGAAGGGCTGCACGGTATCCAAGATGAAGGGCGGCAGCGAGATCGCTCGGAGTCTTCCTTTGGACTGACATCTCCGCTCTGATGTTCGCCGTCACGACAGCAGAGAGCGACATTTGCGAAGCCTCGTTAGCCGCTTTGAATTCCTCTGGTGTAGAGATCTTGTCAAGGACGGCACCTCAACCACTCTCTTGGATGAGTGCGGAAAGTTGAAGCATCCCCTCGGTGAGCCGCTTCTGGTTGCCGCGGGACTTGTACCCACGGGTGACTGAGCGCGTGGACTGGCCTGCGATCTCCATGATGACGTCCTCCGGAACACCCGCCTCGTAGAGAAGATCGATAGTCGTGTGCCGGAGATCGTGGAGGCGGACGTGTTTGTCCGTCACATTCAGGTCGGCTAGGGCTCGCGGCCACCGTTTCGACTCTGTGTCGGGATCGATTGGCAGCCCATCCGCGCCAGCGAACAGGAGCCCGTGCGGGTTGGCCCCGGATCGCACAGCGCCAACGCCAAGAGCTGCCTGCGCAGTGTCCATCTGGCGTATCGCGGTGATGGCGATGAAATCGATCGGCACTCGGGCTGCGCGGAGGGCACGGGCCAGTTCAAGCCCGCTAGCGTCCGGCAGAGTGATGTCGAGCAGGATCAGATCGACGGGTTCCGATCGCGCTTGGGCACGAGCGATCTGAGCCTGGGATTGCCGAGCGGAATGCGCGATCCCGGCCAGTTCGAAACCGTCGAGGCGCGTGAGGTAGTCGGCGTGGGCTTCGGCGGCGATCGGCTCGTCGTCGACCACGAGAACGCGGATCACGATGCCCCGGCCGGCAGAGTGACGACCACGGTGGTAGGCTGACGGCGAAAGTGAATGGTACCGCCGTGCTTCTCAACGGTCTGTCGCACGAGGGCCAATCCGATGCCGTGGGCCGTCGTCGTGTCGGTCTTCGTGGTGGAGCCCATCTCGAAGACGTCGAACTGGTCCGGAACTCCCGCGCCGGTGTCCGTGATCTCGAGCAGCGTGGCTCCGGTGGATCGGGAGAGTGTGAGACCGACCGCTCGCGGGTGCTCGTTCGCCATGATGGCGTCGAAAGCGTTGTCGAGGAGGTTGCCCAGAACGGTGACCAGTTCCTTGCCGGAGAGAGGAAGCCGCGCCTGGTCTTCGAGTTCTACGCGAAAAATGATCCCGCGCTCGCTGGCCGTGGCGGATTTCCCCAGGAGCAACGCAGTGAGCACCGGATCGCCGACCCGGTTGCGGAGCGAATCCGTTAGATCCTGACTCGTGTGCGACGTCCCGGCGATCAGCGCCTTCGCTTCGTCCACCCGATTGAGTTCGAGCAGGGAGACGATGGTGTGGAGGACATTGGCGTGCTCGTGAGAGTGCGATCGGAGGGTGTCAGCCAGGGTGCGCACCGACTCAACCTCGCCCAAGAGGACCTGAAGGGCGCTCTGGTCGCGGATCGTCATCACGGCCCCCTGTCCGGCCTTCGCTATCCGGCCCACGGGCACCGCGGACTCCTGGTTGACGAGCAGCATGCGCCCCTGGGCGATGTGGGTCTCTTCGACCACGCGACGGCCGGAGTCCAGCAGGGTGGCGACATCCTCATCGATGCCCAGCTCCGCCGCGGCACGGGCAGGGGCGTTCTCCGATGCGGGAGGAAGGCCCAGGAGGTCCGCCGCTTAGTCGTTGTAGAGGACGACTCTGCGCCGCTCATCGGTGAGGACGACTCCCTCGCGAACAGAGTGAAGCACAGACTCGTAGAACTGGACCATCCGAGCCATCCGCTCGGGCAGCATCCGGACGGTCATCCGGCTCAGGGAGCGCCGGATGACAGCAGCGGCGGCTCCCGGCAACGCCACGACAGCCAAGACACCGATGAGGAACGGGACCCGGGGCAGCACTTCGCTGCCGAGGCTCGCCGTTCTCACGCCCACGGAGACGATGCCAACGAGTTGCCCGCCTCGAAGGATGGGCACGACAGCTCGCACCGACGGGCCGAGCGTGCCTGTGTAAGTCTCGGTGATGGTCCTGCCGGCTTGAGCTTCGCTGATCGTGCCGAGGAAGCGCCGGCCGATCTGGCTGGGATGGGGATGGGTGAAACGGATTCCTTTCGGGCTCATGATCGTGACGAAGTCCACACTCGCAGAGCCGATCACAGCCAGCGCATACGGCTGCAAAACCGCAGTGGGATCGTGAGCGAGAACAGCGTCTTTGACAAACGGATCGGAGGCGATGGTCCGGCTGACGACAAGGCTCTTCTGGGCCGCGTCTTCAGTGACGGCGTTCAGGGCGTCGAGCACGACGATGACCATCAGGACCGAGCCGGTGACGAGCAGGGCGATGACCTGCACACCGAAAACCCGCCCGGCCAGGCTCCACGAACGCCTACGCATCCTCGAACCTCCGGCTCCAAGTATGGGCTGCCGAAGAGAGGAAGGGTCGCGAACAGTATGAACACAACGCGGGCTTTCCACCCGGAGGTCAACAGGCTGGAGGGATCACACGCGGAGGGTCGCGACGCGGACGTCACGACCAGATCGGAAAGACCTCATGGCAATGGCGCTCAAAGCTTCACGCAGAATGGACCGGAACCACTACCTCTACCTCGCCGTCATCGTGGCGGTTGTCGCTGGCGCTATCGTCGACCTCACCGTCCCCGATTTCTCCAAGGGGCTCGCCCCTATCGGCACAGGGTTCATCGCCCTCATCCGCATGATGATCGCCCCGGTGATCTTCTGCACGATCGTCATCGGGGTCGGGTCCATTGCGAAGGCCGCCACCGTCGGAAGAATCGGAGGGCTCGCGCTCGGATACTTCCTGCCGATGTCGGCGCTGGCGCTCGGCATCGGCGTGCTGGTCGACAATATCGTCCATCCCGGTGAGGGACTCAACATCGCGGGTGCGACGTACACGGCGACCGCAAAGCCCATCAGCACTCAGGATTTCGTGCTCGGAATCGTGCCGGCCAGTCTGTTCTCACCGCTCGCATCCGGCACCGTGCTCCAGGTTCTGCTTGTCGCGCTCCTGACCAGCTTCGCACTTCAATCGCTCGGCGAGAAGGGCGCGCCCCTCCTCGACGGGCTCAAGAACCTGCAGGCGCTCGTGTTCCGCATCCTGTCGATGATCCTCTGGCTGGCCCCGTTCGGCGCATTCGGCGCCATCGCGGGCGTAGTGGGATCGACCGGATGGGCGGCCATTGTCAGCCTCGCGACCCTCATGGTCGCCTTCTACGCAACCTGCGCGGTGTTCATCGTGGTCGTCCTCGGGCTGCTCCTCAAGCTCGTCACGGGAGTGAGCATCTTCAGACTCATGGGCTACCTGGGCCGCGAGTACCTCCTGATCGTCGGCACGTCTTCGTCGGAGGCCGCCCTGCCCCGCCTCATGGCCAAGATGGAGAACGTCGGAGTCTCCAAACCCGTTGTGGGCATCACGGTGCCGGCCGGCTACTCGTTCAACCTCGACGGCACGGCGATTTACCTGACGCTGGGGTCGCTCTTCATCGCCAACGGGCTGGGAACGCCGATGTCGATCCCTGAGCAGTTGGGGCTCCTCGAGTTCATGATCATCGCCTCGAAGGGGGCAGCCGGAGTCACCGGCGCAGGCCTCGCCACGCTCGCCGCGGGCCTGCAGACCTACCGGCCCGATTTGGTGAACGGCGTTGGCATCATCGTCGGCATCGACCGCTTCATGTCAGAGGCCCGCGCCGTGACGAACTTCACGGCAATGCGGTGGCCACCCTGCTGATCGGCACCTGGACACGACAGGTGGACCGTCAGCGTGTCGCTGAGGTGCTCGCGGTTCGCCTGCCCTTCGACGAGGCTCGTTTCGCCGGTCACGATCTCGACGCCACCCCAGCGGCCCGTGAACGCCTGGCCGATAAACCAGTCGGCTGATCCCCGGGGAAGCCCGCCGATCTGCACGGAGCGGACTCATCGAAAGTTTCGGTGGGCCGAGCGGCGTGACAAACAGCGATTCCTGCGAGGAGCAGGAGCGCTGTGAGAGGGGCGAGGAGTCCGATTTCCGAGCCTGTCGCTGCGAGGTCTCCGGTCGTGGTGACGGCCAGCGGGACCGGGGGCGAGATCGGAGTTGGGGTCGGGGTCGGAGTTGCGATGGTGATGATGGCCGGTGTCGTTGTCGCGCTGCCGAGGGCGTTGGCGAACACTGCTCGATAGCTCTGGCTCGCACGGATCGGGTCGGTCTTGTACTGGGTCGCTGTCGCGTCCGGGATGTCCGCCCAGTTTCCGTCGGATGTTTGGCTCTGCCAGCGAACGGTGGGGGTTTCGTCGCCGTCGGCGGCTGCTGTCAGTGTGAGCGAGTCCCCGGAACTCACGGTCTGGGAAGCCGGGTTCTCTGTGATGACCGGGGCCTTGCCGAAGGTGAAACTCCCAGCGGGGAGGCTCTTCCGCTCCCCGAACTGCGTGTAGGAGACGGAAAGCGAGACCGTGCCGCTCCGATGCGCGGGAGACGTGACCGTCCAGGTCTTCCCACCCTGACTGCTCACAGCAGTGCCGGGAAGCGAACCGAAAAGGACGCCGGTCACCTCCACACCGGCAGCGACCTCGATGGGAGTGTGAGCGTTGGCGGTGTCACCCCTGCCGAGCTGACCATAGTCGTTGTCGCCCCAAGCATAGGTGTCGCCATTCTGGCCACGCGCGTAGACCGACCCCGCTCCTCCCGAGACCGAGACGAACGTCTCCCCGGCAGAGACTGTGACGGCGACCGGAGCGTGAGCGTTGGCGGTGTCACCCCTGCCGAGCTGACCGTATTCGTTGTCGCCCCAGGCATACGTCTTGCGATCGTCGCCCAGCGCGTAGGCGGAAGAGACTCCTGCGGAGACAGCGGTAAAGCTCACCCCGGCCGGGACCGCGACGGCGACCGGAACGTGCGCGTCGGCAGTCGTGTCCGTGCCGAGCTGACCATAGCCGTTGAATCCCCAGGCATACGTCTTACCGTCATTCCCCAGCGCATAGGCAGAGAGGCTTCCTCCCGATAGGGTGGTAAAGCTCACCCCGGCCGGGACCGCGACGGCGACCGGAACGTGCGCGTCGGCAGTCGTGTCCGTGCCGAGCTGACCATAGCCGTTGAATCCCCAGGCATACGTCTTACCGTCGTTCCCCACGGCGTAGGCCGACGGGCCGCCGGAGGAGAGGGCGGTGAATTTCACCCCAGCGGGAAGCATGACTTTGACCGGAGTGTGAGCGTTGACGGTGTCACCCGTGCCGAGCTGACCGTATTCGTTGTCGCCCCAGGCATACGCATGGCCGTCGTCGCCCAGCGCATAGGCGGACAAGCTTCCCGCAGAGAGGGCGGTGAATTTCACCCCAGCGGGAAGCATGACTTTGACCGGAGTGTGAGCGTTGACGGTGTCACCCGTGCCGAGCTGACCGTATTCGTTGTCGCCCCAGGCGTACACATTGCCGTCGTCGCCCAGGGCATAGGCGGACAAGCTTCCCGCAGAGACAGCGGTGAACGTCACCCCCACGGGGCCGATCTGAAGACGGGTGCCTCCGGCGGTCGGGCCGGCATCGGGGGTGATTGTCACGGCCGCGGCGGGGCTGGCGCCGAGGGAAAGAGCAAGGCAAACGCCGGCGGGGGCGAACAGAGAGGTCAGGGTCTTTTTCATAGCGAAAGCTCCGGGATCACAGCACGCAGATCCGTATCGCGGGGTCGAGCGCGATTCGAGGCGGCTTTAGCGCAGCTGAACAGGGCCAGCGGAACACCGAAAATCCGAAAAACGGTTTGGGAGGAACGGGATACAGGTGGTCGAAACACTAGAGGACGAAAACGCCGAAATGAGTGGCGAGGGAGAGGCGCTACGTCCGCTGTGGCCGGAGCCGACCAGATCGAGGAAGCCGTCGAAACGGCCGTCGTCCGTTCGGTGTGCCCCGGTTTCGTGAGTGGTTTCTTCCCCGGGTTCGTCCTCGACGGGAATCCAGTCGTAGGCGTGATCGAGGCGGGTTCCCACGACGAGGAGGACCGCGCCGACCGCGAGGACCACGAAGAAGAGGTAATTGTGTTCGGCGAAGGCTTTCACCGGTATGCCGATCCAGGAGACACGGAGCACTCCGATGCCGTGGACTGTGTTGGCGGCCACCGGAGATGAGTCGGACTGGGCGTTCGCGTCGCCTCTCGTGGTCAGCGTGTCGCCCTTGATCTTCACCAGCCGGTGCAGCCGCAGCTGCCCGGGGTGGTCGGGATCGTCGAACTGGATCACCTGCCCCGCTCGGAGCTGATCGGCCGGCACCGGGCGGACGACGACGAGGTCTCCCGCGGCGATCGCCGGTGTCATGGAGCCCGACATGACCGTGGTGGTGTGCCAGCCGATCGCGAGCGGCGCGATCACCCACACCAGCAGACCGACCAGGTACCACACGGTTACTCTGCAGACGTTCGCTGTGATCACACGGGCGACCACCTCGCCCCGAGAGACGCTTCTCTCGCCGGGGATCGTTGAGTGTGGCTGTCCTGGAGAGCGCTCGAGCGGTACCTGGTGGATCATGTCAACTCGCCGCCGAGGGCTGGATCTCCCAGGTGAGATCCGCAGAGACCGTCTTACCCTGAACGGCGTTGGGCGCGCTCGCACTGAACGTCCAGGTGATCTGGTAGGTCTTCGTCGTCGCGTTGGTCGGCTTCCAATTTCCGACGCCGGTCGAGTAAGAGGTGTCCTGCGTCAGGAACTTCGCCAGGCTGTCGTTGTAGATGGTCCCGTTCTGGTCGGGAGTGAACGTGCTTCCCGACATCGACCCTTCCACGATGGTGACCGTGAAGTACTGAGCGATCGACGAGGGATCCGACGCATTCGTCGCGTAAGCTTTGACCCCTCCGATGACACCGCCGGCGTTGGTGATCGAGATCGTGTTGCTGGCGGATTGGCCGGGAAAGATGTTGGCCGGCGTGAACAGTGCGCTGGTCACATTGGATGTGAGGCTCAAAGTCGCCGTCTTCCACGAGTTTCCTGTGTTCGAGACCGAAGAGCTGAACGCCGAGTACGACGCCTGGGAAACCGAGAAGCCGCTCACCGCGAGCGCGGCCACGACGGCAGCGGCGCGAAGCATCCGTGCGCGCCGCGACAGGCGGACCTTCTTCCGCAAGACACGGCCGTCGCGGCGGGTTTTGAAAGCTGTCATTTTTGAGTTCCTTATCAGTTCGATGGGTGGGTTTTTTCACTTCGATGGGTCAGGACTTGCGTTTCGTTCAGGTGGTGTATGTGAATCCTCCGAGATAGGTGAGAGTGGGCCCGGGAGTGCCGGACTTGGTCTGTGTGGTCACGGTGATATCGGTCGCACCGGCGGCATGGGCGGGCACGGTGAAGATCACAGTGGGTTTGGGGCAGTCGACCATGACGACATCGGCGGCGGCGTTGCCTCCCACGACGACCCCGGTGGCTTTGCTCACGGTCCTGTCGGCTGCTTTCACCTGCACGGGGGCGATGCTGCTTATGGTGGTGTTGTTGCCGAGCTGACCGAAGAAGTTGCGTCCCCAGGCCCAGACGGCGCCGCGGGAGGTGAGGGCGAGGGAGTGGTCGCTACCGTCGCCGATGGCGGCGGCCTTCCCATCGAGCCCCTTCACCGGCACCGGGGTGGAGCTGCGTGAGGTACCGCCATCGCCCAGCTGACCGTAGCCGTCGTATCCCCACGCCCAGACGGTGCCCTCCGGGGCCAGGGCGAAACTGTGGCCGTTGCCGCCGTCGACAGCGGTGAAGGTGAGAGTGGTGGGGGCAGCGGTGAGGTTGAGTGCGACGCGGGTTCCACCTTGGGCGGCGCCCGTGGCAGGGAGGGCAGCGGGAGCGGTGCAGAAGGAAGCGATGTTCCAGCTGTCACCGGTGTTGCTGCTGGTCGCGGCCCACATGGCCCAGGAGACCGCTACGGGCGACCCGGCGACAGCGACGGCGGCGAGAGCGCAGAGGCTGGCGAGCAGCCACGTGAAGGCTCTACCCCACCGCCGTCGACGCGGGGGGATGAAAAATTTTTGCATGATCTTCCAGGGGAGGTGAGGAGGTGCATCGGGAAGTGCAGTATGAGAGGTTGAGCCAAGTTCCAGACATGAGCACTCCGGTCGCCCAGAATGAATCACGACTCCATGCCACCGCGGCCGGAACACCTGAACCGTGGTCGCCCTGCGAAACCGTGACAACATCGACACACTGACTAGCCGGACATAGAGTAAATAATGCTCGTTTTTTGAGTATAATAACCGTTCGTGTCAGAGCGCACCAGTGGTGGGGTGTCCATGACTATGGCGCGTCCAGAAATCAACCGTGAGCAAGCGCAGCGAGCGGGCCCCGACCGTCCACGTTGCGGACGGTCTCGGTGTGAACATCACTCACGTCATCCGCGATCCGGCCCTCGCCTATTTCGACCTCGGCGCGAGTCGATCCGCTCACACGGAAGAGAGTCCCCCTCTCACAAGTTCGCCTCTCCCGCTCTGCTGAACGGCTAGCGAACACTTGCTCCTCGCTCCACACCGAAAACCCTCACGAACCGCGCTGCGCCAGCTGAGCGAGGCGCTCACTGCGCCGCCGACGAGGGACCCGCTAGCGACATGAGCACCGTACCGATGCCGATTCCGGTCGCTGCACCGCTCCGCTCACCGTCTCCCACGCCCGGGACATGTCACGGGTCGACACCGTCCAACGGCGCGGATGTGGAGGGGGATGAGGGAGCAAGGGTGTTCCACTGCTCCCACGGAATCACACCCTCATCCCCGGGAGGACCTTCCCCCGGTCCCGCTCCGCCTGATCCTCCTCGTTCAACTCCCAGAAGTCCCCGGGAGAGCACCGCGCCAACGCGCCAACGTTGTCGGAAGCGTTCGTATCGAAATCAGCACGGAGCACCGGACCGCCCGACCCATACACAACCGGACCCCCTTGATCCGAAATCCGCACCTGCATCCCCAACGACTCCCAATACGCCGCAACCCGCTCAGCGTCCCCGGCATGATCCGTCCCCCGCGGGGCCCAGTGGTCGTAACTGTAGCTTGCCCCCAGCACACCCCCACCAAGCCCACACTCATCCGCTGCCGCCACACCGTTGCGTGGCCACCACCCGGTGACCTCAAGTTGTTTCGTGGTCCCGATGACGAACTCCACCACCGCGTCCCGACCCTCCCGCGGCGTCAACGCCTTCTCCGCTGCTTTCGACGTCATACTCGTCCTCGTTCCTTTCCCTGCCGGCCCGCTCCCCGAACAGCCGACCACTCCCGCGCCGAGAGCGACCACCGCGAACACGACCGCACAGACCCGAACACCAGCCCTAGCCAACAAAAGCACCCCTTCTCATTCCCTCTTGCAAACCCTTCTGAACATTCGTCGGCCCCAAAGGCGCATACGGTGTCATCGACCCGGTCTCCCCGGAAACCGCCCGGGCCGTGTTCGCCAACGACTCCGTCTGCCGGTCGAGATACCCCTCCTCAGCACCGTCATCGCTCATCAACGGACTGTGAATTTCGGTCACGATCCGCCCGGCATCGCCGCCGGTCTCGACACCGAAGGTCTTCGCACCGAATTCGGGGGCCATCGGGTTCACCCGGTGGTCACGACTGCTGTCTCGACCCACCCACGCCCACTGATCCCCGCTCTCCCGCTCCCCGGGAAACTTATCCCGCGCATGACCCGAATACACCGCCCCCGCGTTCAGATCCCCCACCGACCGAACACTGTCCGGCAACCCCGCCGACCCCAACGTCACAAACGTGTCCACCCGCACCCCGGGCTGGGAGAGCGCGACAGTGGCAGTGGTCGTACCGTAAGAGTGAGCGACCACCGACAACCGTGGCAGGGAGGCGGCGCGCACGGCGGACAGACCCCCCAGCGCCGACACCAGCTTGTTACCCCCCCGACCGCCCGGTTGACGTTCAGCACCCCGAAGTCCGGATCCCCGACACTCGGCGACGGCGGGGTCTCGTAGCCGATCCAGGCGACCACCGCACTGCCCTCGGGAAGAAGCGCGCGCAGGTTCTGTGCCGCTTTCGCCCACCCCGTCATCCCCCGGGTCGTGGTCCCCATCCCCGGAACGGCGTAACTCACCGTCGTGGCCGTATCCAGATCCCCGACCGCGACCGCCGCCAACGGCGGACGATCACCCGTCAACACAATCAGAGAACGAGACGCCCATGTCGCTGTCCTTTGCAGGGCGGTGCGGATGTTCTTCAGCGCTTTCAACTGCTCCTCGCTGTCTCGGAGGGTTTGTTTCATCGCCAGCACCCCAGGCAACAGCGGCCCGTTCACGACCGAGCTATCCCCAACACGGGCCTTCAACCCGGCGATCTGCTTCTCCAACCCCGCGATCGCAGCAACCAACGCACGCCGATTCGCCTCATCCCTCGCCCCATACGGGATCCCCTCGAGGTTCCCGAACAGGACAGGGAATGCGGCCAGCAACAACTCCTGACGCGCCGAGAAACCACCAGCACCCACCGCACCCAACCCCAGACCGTGCCACCAGGTGTTGACCGCCACCGGGTCCATAGACAGCAACCGGGCCTGCAGACCCGGAGACGCCGCCAACAACACCCGCAACTCCACCACGGTCAACGACGCGAACGCACCCAGCAAACCGTCATCGCTGAGCGGACGCACCACCGTCGCAACAAGATCCAGAGCACGATCCGAAACCGTGCCACCAACGGCAGCATCGAACGCCGCAGCAACCCGCTCAACCCACACCGCATCAGCACGGCTCTCCGCCAAAAGCCGCTCAAACCCATACAAAAACGTCGCCGACTCCACCGGAACCCACGAACACGACGCCACAAACGCCGACCACGCATCCCGCAACACCGCCAACCGCCGCTCCATAACAAGAGTGCTCGCACGAGTCTGCGACACAAACACCCGCAACCGGTCCGGAACCGCCGAACTCCTCCCCAAGGACCCCCCACCCGAAGTGCGCTCCCGCTCCCGCGGTGAGAAGGCAGCCGAGACCACCGGCGGTCGCACCACCACCTCCGACGGCCGGGGATCGAAGAACCCATCAATACCAGCACCGACCACACCCACCACGTCCGCAGTCACACGACGACGCTCACGCACCGCCTCCCGCTCACGCCACCCCGCCAGATCTCTCCGCCGCTTCTCCTCCTCCCGCGCCCTAAGCACCGCAACCTCGACCTGCTCAGCCAGGCCATACAACACACCAGCAAGCCTGCCCCGATCCGCCGCCTCGATGAAGGAGCACGGCAGCCGCAGCAAACAGACCCGCGTAACGACCCGAGAAATCATGCGCGGCCGTCTCCACAGCCCCCCGACGAAGAACCCCTCACCACGAAGCTCCTCATCCAGCCCACGACACACACGAACCAACACCAACGCCACGGCCTCATCAAACCAAACCACCAGCCGAACCCCCCTCAACACCCCCGAACGGCAAACACACTACCCAACAAAAATCACAAGTATCAACCAGTCACGTGCCTGTCACCAGGCCGACGAGGGTCAACGGGCCGCAGCAGCCGTCTCCGCAGTTCGGCACCTCGACGGCGGCGCAGAGAGTCACCCGGCTGCCAGAAACCCGCAGCCGGCCGCACCCCCGCTCTTCGGTCTCCCCGGGAACCGACACCGGAGCATGACATTCACGGGCTTGAGGACCGGCCCTCGGCTGCCTGTTTCGCCGAGGGCCGGCCGGCTGGGGGGAACGAGCGGCACAGCCGCTTCGCGCTCAATACAGGAGACAGACCACGGCGACGCCGATAACGCACCGGCTCAGGCGGCGAACCCGACAGGGATGAGATCGGGGTCGATGCCGACGTGGTCGCGCCGGGCGAGTTCGCGGAGAAGGCCCCGGCGGGCGCGATAGGCGAGCTGTGCCACGACGCTCGGGGAGACGCCGAACGTCGCGGCCAGTTCGGCCGCGGACATCCCTTCGACCTCGCTGTGCCAGAGGACGGACTGCCACCGCTCGGGGAGCTCGCGCATCGCGTCCCACACTCCGGAGTTCTCGAGGCGGGGCGAGACGGCGGGGTCGGCGGACGATCCCCCGGCGTCCAGACCGGAGCCCTCGATGTCGTCGTAGGGGATCTCGCGCGCCCGCCGGGCCGCGTTGACGGCGATGTTCTTGATCGTGGACGCCAGGTAGCCGCCGAAGTTCCGCTTCGGGCCTTTCCCCCGGCGCAGCAGGTCGAAGATGCGCGTGAAGGCTTCGGCGACGAGGTCGTCGGCTTCGATGGAGCGCGTGGTGCGCATCGCGATGGTGTAAGCGCGATTGCGGTGCCGCGACCAGAGCTCGCCATAAGCGCTGGTGTCGCCGGCGCGGACCCGCTCCAGCAGGCGACGCTCCTGCTCGCAGGCGCCCGCCAGAGAGGAATGGACGATGGGGGCGGAGGCCGAGCGGCCCACCAAATCAAGCTGAGGCATTTCGGATCCCTCGACACTCCATTCGAGTGCGGCCCGAGGCCGCACTGTTCGGGTAGTTCACCAAAAATGCCAACGGGGGTGTGAGAAATCCCGCGTAGTACTACCTGATCGGCTACGCGAGTATGCGCCACGCCTCACCGCTCCCGCGCCGACGGCGGCTCAGGGCGCGCCGCCCCCAGAGCGGGGGCTGAACCGGGTGAGTTCCTTCGCAGTTCGGCTTCCCGGGAGCAAGAATGGTCTCACCTTCACAGGGATGACAGATGAAACAGCTAGGTAACATCTCAGATTTTCTCAGCACGAGCCCGCTCGTCGGAAGACGCTCCGAGCTCCTCAGCGCCCTCGCCCTGTCCGAAGCGTCGCGCCTCGTGACCGTCACCGGCCCCGGCGGGGTGGGCAAGACCCGCTTCGCCCTCGAGCTGGTCGGCCGGTTCTCGCAGCGCTTCGCCCTCCCGGCCTGGGTGCTCCCTCTCGCCCGATCGGTCGACCTCGACGACGGGATCAGCGCCACGCTGCGGCAGATCGGCCAAGACTCCGCCTCGCTGATCGACTACCTGGCGAGCCGGGAGGCCGTCCTGGTCGTGGACAACTGCGAACATCTCCTCCCGGAGTGCCGCGAGCTCATCGGTCATATCCGCAAGCACTGCCCGTCTGTCCGGGTGATTGCGACCTCTCGCGAGCATCTGGGCATCGACGGCGAAGCCATCTTCGCGCTCCCGGTCCTCGGCCTGAAATCCGCGGCCGTCGCCGGAGACGAGACCTCCGACTCGGCCCGCCTCTTCCTGATGCGGGTCGCCGCCCGGAACCCGGGAGTGGAGCTGGAGTCCGACCTCGGCACCGTCGAGCAGATCTGCTCGCGCCTGGACGGGCTTCCGCTCGCGATCGAACTCGCTGCCGCGCGATCGGCGCTGTTCTCCCCAGCGGAACTGCTGGAACGGCTGGAATCGCCTCTGAGGCTGCTCGCGGCGGACCGCGGGCGCTCGGACCGCAACGCATCGATCCGCCGGTCGATCGGGTGGAGCTACGATCTGTGCGCTCCGGACGAGAAACGGGTCTGGCGGTTCCTCTCGGTCTTCACCGGGCACATCCCCCTCTCGACCATCGAGTATGTGGCCCGGCGGGTCGCCCCGGACGTCGAGAACACGCTCGATCTCGCCCAGTCGCTCGTGGACAAATCCGTGCTCAGCACGAACCGGGATGAGAACGGCGTGTGGTTCTCCCTCCTGGTGCCCCTTCGCGAGTACGGGCGTGAGGCCCTGGAGTCCGCCGGCGAAGACGCCCTCGCCCGCCGCATCCATCTGGACCGCTGCATCGCTCTCGTGACCGAGGCGGAAGCCAAGTGGGCGAGTGCGCGGCAGCGCTCCCTGCAAGCGCAGATCTCCCACGCGATCCCCGACGTCCGTTCGGCGATCGACTTCGCCTGCGCGGACCCCTCGCTCCACCGGAGCGGCCTCGATCTGCTCGTGCCGCTGTGGCGGCAGCTCTGGGTCACCCGCGACCGGCTGGGAGAGCTCATCGGCTGGCTGGACACGGTTCTCTCTGGAATGGCGGAGACAGACGAGACCGTGGTCGAGGCCCTCCTCATGCGCGCCTACTTCGCCGGCATCGCCCAGGGCATTCCGGCCGCCGCGCCGCGTTTCGCCGCAGCGCTCCAGCGGGCGGACGAGATCGGGTACGCGGACGCGCACCTCCTCTACGACATCGGGATGGCCAGTCTCCTGCCCGACGGGGACGAGGCCATCAGGCTCTACGAACGGTCTCTGCCCGCAGCGATGAAGAATCCCCGCATTCTCCTGGGGACCAGAATCCAGCCGCTGCTGACGCTGATGCACGACCGGCTGGGGCACCGCGAGCGCGCAGAGGAGCTGACGAAGACGTTCGTCGAGCGCTCGACGTTCACCGGAGAGGTTCTCGACCGCTCCTATCTGATGTTCGGACGCGGTGTGAACGCCCTCACCCGCGGGGAGGCGCAGACGGCCATCGACTTCGCCGAGGAGTGCGTCCGCCTCACCCAGACGACGCTGACCCACGACACCGGCGCCAGTCTGGAGACGGTCGCCGGCGGCCTCGTGGAACTCAGCGACCCCGTCGGCGCCGCCCGGGCGCTCGGGATCGCGGACGCAGTCTGGGACACGATCGGCCGGCACTCCGTGAACTTCCTCCAGCGACCCGCCGACCGCGCACCGATCGAGGCCGCCGTCCGAGACGCCCTCGGGGACGAGGTTTACGCCGCCGAGACCTCCGCCGCGCGGGCGGCCCCCCTCGCCGAGTCTTTACGGAGGCTGCTCGGGGCGGAGGGATCGGAGCCCCGCGAAGCCGAGGACGGTCTGACCCGGCGCGAGCGGGAGATCCGCCGACTGGTGCGGGAAGGGCTCAGCAATCGCGAGATCGCCCTCCGCCTGACGCTTTCGGTCCGCACCGTCGAGGGGCATGTGCAGAACACGCTCGTCAAACTCGGCTACGAGTCCCGGAAGCACCTCATCGCCAACGAGTCGCGCCGCCGGACAGAGTGACAAGACACCCCGGCGGGAGGTGGCGCGCCTCCCGCTCTCGCCGCGACCGCCGAGCGGCGCCGAGGCGCTCTTCCCGGCCGGGAAACGCGTCCGTCCGCAGCAGCGGCGACCGACACGCGATGACCGGGCCCGGCGTGAGCGGCACAGCGCGCTTCCACCTAGCCGGCCGCGCATTCCACCCTCACGTCACAGAGCGGCCAAGAAGTCTGCGCGGCCAAGCGCTCCGCCGGAATCCGATCCCCTTTTCCGTGTACTTATTCGGTGTACTTAGAGAGGGCTATCGCCTGTCATAATCATGGTCAAAATCCCGTTTTGGATAAGGGGAACCTCCATGATTCATTGATGATGAAGGAACAACACCATGAAAACGATCGATCTCTCCCGAATGGCTCTCTTCCCCCGGAAGAAGAGCCTCGCCTGGCTCGTCCCCGCCGCCTGCGCCGTCGCGCTGGTCGCGGTCGTGGGATCGGCGAGCAGCGCGTCCGCCGCCGCCCACACGGTGGCCGGCGGCGGCCACAGCAGTGTACTGGCGTCCCAGGACACCGCCCGCGGTGACAACGGAAACGGCCCGCTCGGCAACGACAGCACCCCGACTCCGACCCAGATCATTTCGGCAGTGCGCGGGCCGGACGGAATCACGATCGCGGGCTGGGCGCCGCCCGGCGCTCGGCTGAAGACGACGAACGATCCGGATTACGGATGGTTCGACCCGGAAGGCGGGATCACGTACGCCCGTGCGGACGGCTCCTTCACCCTTGTCACGAAGCGGACCGTCAACGGACAGGCTGCGGTCAAGTCCTACGACCCGAACACGGGCGAAGCGATCAGCGACTCCAACGACATTCCCGTGACCGCCCCCTAACGGAAGGCCACTCCTCACTGACTCGCCCCGGCTTTTCGTGAGACAGACCCTGCCAAGGGGTTCTGCCTCCGGACACGGCGGGGCGAGATCCGTTAAGCGCTCAGCCCCGCCTCGGCGCGCTCCGGGGCAGACGCCCCAGGACGCCAGAAAAACACATATTATTCTGACCTCGAATCCACCGGGCCGGCGCCTGCCGGACGAGCAACCGAGAGGGACGAGACCCCCGGCCGATTCGCCGAAAAGAAAGGACGAATTCCATGTGTGGAATCGTCGGCTGGGTCTCCTTCGATCGGGACCTGACAGAGCACCGCGAAAGCGTGGACGCGATGACAGCGACCATGGCTTGCCGTGGACCCGACGCCGAGGGGGTGTGGCTCGACAGGCACGGCGCGCTCGGCCACCGTCGCCTGGCCATCATCGATGTCGAGGGGGGAAGCCAGCCCATGTCGGCCCACACGGACGATGGCGCGGTCACCCTCACCTACAGCGGCGAGGTCTACAACTTCTCCGAGCTCCGGGGGGAGCTGATGCGTCGCGGGCACCGGTTCGAGACGCGCAGCGACACCGAAGTGGTGCTGCACGGCTACTTGGAGTGGGATGAGGCTGTCGCCGAGCGTCTGAACGGAATGTACGCCTTCGCGATCTGGGATGCGCGAGCGGAGAAGCTCGTCATGATCCGGGACCGAATGGGCGTCAAGCCGCTCTACTTCTTCACAACCGATGACGGGGTGCTGTTCGGCTCTGAGCCAAAAGCGATTTTGGCCCACCCGCTGGCGGACCGCGCCGTCGACCTCGACGGTTTGCGTGAGGTGGTCAGCTTCGCGCAGACACCGGGAAGCGCGGTGTGGTGCGGAATGCGTGAGATCGTCCCCGGTGGGGTGGTCACTGTCTGTCGCGCCGGCCTCCGGGAGTATCGCTACTGGACGCTGACCACCCGGCCGCACACCGATGACCTGCCGACGACCATCGCGAGGGTGCGCTCGCTGCTGGAGGACACCGTCGGCCGCCAGCTGGTCTCAGACGTGCCTCGCTGCACCTTGCTTTCCGGGGGATTGGACTCGAGCGCGATCACCGCGTTTTCCGCAGCCCAGCTTGCCGGCCACGGAGAGAAGGTGCGGAGTTTCGCAGTCGACTTCGTCGGGAGGGAAGACGATTTCGTCGCGGACGACTTGCGCTCCACACCGGACGCACCCTACGCACGGGAAGTCGCTTCGCACGTCGGATCGCAGCACGAGACGATCGTGCTCGACAACGATGCGATCGCCGATCCCGCCGTGCGGCGGGCGGTGATCGCTGCGCGCGACAACCCTCTGAGCCTGGGCGACCTGGACGCTTCGCTCTACCTGCTGTTCCAGGCTATCCGCGCACACTCGACGGTCGCCCTCTCCGGAGAGTCCGCCGACGAAGTGTTCGGCGGATATCGGTGGTTCCATCAGCCCGAGGTTCAGGCCGCACCGACTTTTCCGTGGATGGCTCTCCCCGTCAGCGGTTCGCCGACGCGAGTCCGAGACCGTTTCACCGCCAAGATCACCGCCGCCCTCGACCTCCCCGCTTACCTTCGCGAGCGGTACACCAGCGCGATCGCCGAGGTCCAGCCGCTCGAGAACGAATCCGCCCACGAGAGGCGAATGCGGGAAATCTGCTACCTGCACTTGACCAGGCTCGTCCGGATGCTGCTGGACCGCAAAGATCGGATCAGCATGGCCGTCGGGCTCGAAGTCCGCGTCCCCTTCTGCGACCACCGGCTGGTGGAGTACGTCTACAACGTTCCCTGGGCGATGAAAACCTTCGACGGCCGGGAGAAGAGCCTGCTGCGCGCCGCCACCGCCGATCTGCTGCCGGAGTCGGTGCTGCAGCGCACGAAAGCTCCCTACCCCACCACTTCCGATCCCGGCTATGCCCGCACCCTGATTCAGCAGTCCCGGGATCTCCTCAGCGCCGACGATCGGGTCTTCGGCCTCGTCGACCGGGGGCGGCTCGAGGAGATTACGCGACAAGACCCGGCGACGATGACCTTGGATGTGCGCAACGGCATGGAAACAGCGCTCGACCTCAGCACCTGGCTGGAGATCTACCAGCCCGAACTCCGGATGTGAACGAGCACGTCAGCGTCCGACCGCGCTGCGCAGCATCGCGGCGATGCGCTCCCTGTCCACGGCGTCCATTGCGACCACCGCGAAGCCGACCGGCCAGACAGCGCCGTCGTCGAGCTTGGCCGCCTGCTGGAACTCGATGGTGGCGTACCGGGTCTTGAACTTTGCGCTCGGTTTGAAGGCCACGACGGTCTTGCCGTCGGCGCCGTCGTAGGCGGGCATCCCGTACCAGGTCTTCGGAGTCAGAGAGGTGTTCTCCTGGACCAGTTGATGGAAGGCCCCGGCAAGCTCTCTGTCGGCGGCGGTCATCGCGGCGATGGCGGCATCGCACGCTGCGGCGGCGTCTGCGCCCTGTTCGGCGGCCTTCTTCTCCGCAACGGCAGCCTTGAGCGCCGCCCTCTCCTCTTTGCTGAACGCCGCAGCCATGATGTCTCCCTGTCCGTGCGAGCTACGACCACTCTACGAGTCCGGGCAGAACCGCTCGAGCGCAGGCCGAACAGCTCGAAGCGGATCGGGCAGTGCGCGCGAGCCACCGGTGCCGCATACTTTCGAGTATGAGCAGGTCAGCACCGCAGAGCGATGAGAACGCCTTCGTCCGATTCCTGAAGCGCAAATGGCTGGCGATCGCGCTGGTCTTGCTCCTCATCGTGGTGGCCCTTCAGAACGCCATCGGGAACGACCAAGCCACCCTGTTCCTGCTCTGGGCGCAGCTGGCGATGCCGACCTGGGCGCTGGTGCTGATCGTGTTCGCGATCGGAGCGATCGCCGGCTGGGTGTTCGCGCGCAACCGCGCTGCCCGCAAGAACCGGCGTTGACTCACGCCCCGCAACGAGGTTGGCTGTGACCATGGTCGCTCTCATCGTGATTCTCCTCGTCGTGTGGGCCGCGCTCGCCATCCTCGGCTTCGCCGTCAAGGGGCTGCTCTGGCTCGCCATCCTCGGGCTCGTCTTCTTCGTGATCACCGCGATCGTCGGCTGGCTGCGCCGCAGCGCAAGCGGCTCCTGAGCGGCACAGGTCCGGCGGAGTCCGGCACGGGCCCCGCCGGTCGGTTCACGGCGCGCTGGTGGACTTCCTCGCGCAGACCCGCGAACCTAGTGGTATGAGCTACGACCCCTCCCCCACCCGCTACGACCGGATGCTGTACCGCCGCACCGGGCGCAGCGGCCTCGACCTGCCCGTGCTCTCCCTCGGCCTGTGGCAGAACTTCGGCGACGACCGGCCCCTCGAGACGCAGCGCGCCATCGTGCGCCGGGCGTTCGACCTCGGCATCACCCATTTCGACCTGGCGAACAACTACGGACCACCGTACGGTGCGGCGGAGACCGCCTTCGGCCGCATCCTGAAAGAGGACCTCCGGCCGTACCGCGACGAGATCGTCCTCTCCTCGAAGGCCGGCTGGGACATGTGGCCGGGGCCGTACGGGCAGGGCGGCGGCCGGAAGCACCTGCTCGCCAGCCTCGACCAGTCGCTGAGGCGGCTCGGGGTTGACACTGTGGACATCTTCTACTCGCACCGGCCCGACCCGAGCACGCCGCTGGAGGAGACGATGGGCGCGCTCGACACTGCGGTGCGCAGCGGCAAGGCGCTGTACGTGGGCATCTCGTCCTACGGCCCGGAGGAGACCCGGCGGGCGGCGGAGATCCTGAGCGACCTCGGGACGCCGCTGCTCATCCATCAGCCGTCGTACTCGCTGCTCAACCGGTGGATCGAGACGGAGGGGCTGCTGGACACCCTCGGGGAGCTGGGGGTCGGTATGATCGGCTTCACGGCGCTGGCGCAGGGGATGCTGACAGACAAGTACCTGGGCGGCGTCCCTGCGGGCTCCCGCGCGGCGGCCGGTGGCTCGTTCGACGCGAGCTGGCTGACCGGCGAGGTGGTCGAGCGCCTGCGCGCGCTGGCGGGGATCGCCGCGGCGCGCGGTCAGTCGCTCGCGCAGCTCGCTCTCGCCTGGGCGCTGCGGGACGACCGCGTCACCTCGCTCGTGATCGGCGCGAGCAGTGTCAGCCAGCTGGAGGAGAACATCGCCGCCCTCGGAAACCGGTCGTTCACGCACGAGGAGCTGGCCGCGATCGACCGGCACGCGGTTGACGCGGGCGTCGACCTGTGGGCCCGTGCGCGGCGCGGGGAGCGGCAGCAGTAGCGGCGATGGCTCTCGACGGCGGTTCGGCCCCTCCTGTGCGGGGGCAGCGCTGGCAACAGCCGCTGTTCCCGCGGACGCCGGTCTCCCCGGACAAGGGGGCGGAACAAAAGGAGTAGCCTGGGCTTGCCGGGTCAGTCCGGCCGCTGTACAGGTCCGGCTCCGTCCCGGACGTGCGAGCCTCCGAAGCGCTCCCCCCGGGGCCACCCCGAGGACTTGGTTGCCTGGGGTCGTTGTCTCGGACCGGTGAGAAATGATGGTTATGAGCACTGTCGCCGATCGCAGGAAACGCGTCATTCCCGGACCGGCGACCGCGATCCGGACCCGGACCCGGACCCGGACCCGGACCCGGACGATCGCGGTCACTTTCGGCCTGATTGCGACCGCCGTCAGCGCCGCCGGAAGCGGGGTCTCTTCACTCTGGGGCGACGAGGCCGCCTCCCTCCTCTCCGCCCAGCGCCCGCTGCCGAGTCTGCTCCGGATGCTGACGCACGTCGACGCGGTTCACGGCCTCTACTATCTCGGTCTGCACGGCTGGATTCGCCTGGTGGGCGAGAGCCCGTTCGCGATCCGGTTCCCCAGCGCGATCGCGATCGGGCTGACCGTGGCCGCCATCACCGTGCTCGCCAGCCGTCACGCCGGTCCGATGGCGGCGATCGCGGCGGGCGTCGCCGGGACGGTGCTCCCCCGGCTCACCTACGCCGGGTAGGAGGCGCGATCGTTCGCGTTCACGGCCGCCGCCGCGGGCTGGCTGACGCTGCTGCTGGTCTGGCTGATCGACGTCCGGGGCCGGGACGCTCCGGCGCGGACACAGCGCTGGCGCTGGGCGCTGTACGCGGCCGGGATGACCGTGGCGTCGTACCTCTTCCTCTACTTCGCATCGATGCTCGTGGCGCACCTCGGCATCCTGGTCTTGGCGCGGGCCTCCCGGCCGGTGCTGCGGGCGTGGGCGATCAGTGCCGGGGCGGTGCTGCTCATGCTCTCCCCGCTGGCGCTGCTGGCGTTCTTCGAGCGGCGGCAGATCGCCTACCTCGGTGGAGAGACGCTGAATCCGCAGCAGTTCCTCGCCGAGCCCTGGTTCGGAACCGTGTGGGACACGATGGCGGCGTGGGCGGCCATTCTGCTGGCGCTGGGCAGCGGTCTGGTCCTCTGGCGGCGGGCGGGCGGGCAGTTCCGGCCCGGGTGGATGACACCGCCGGCGAAGGCGGAGACCGAGCCACCGCAGACGGCCACGCTCTCGACGACGGTCGTGGCCGGATGCTGGCTCGTGCTGCCGACCGCGGTCCTGCTCCTGGCCAACCTCGCCTTCCCGCTGTACACGCCGCGCTACTCCACGTTCACGGCGCCCGCGGCGGCGCTGCTGGTGGCCGAGGGCGTTCTGCTCGCCGCGCGTGCGCTGGCGTCGCGCTCGCACGTTCCGATGGCCGTTGTGGCGGGGACGGGACTGCTGGCGTTCGCCGCGATCTGCCTGCAGGCCTACCTCTCGCAGCGCGGACCGTACTCGAAGGCCAACTCGGATTGGTCGGAGGTGAGCGCGGCCATCGGCGAGCACACTCGCCCAGGCGATGCGTTCGTGTTCGACGAGTCCACGCGGCCGTCGCGCCGCCCGCGGCTCGCGGCCCGCACCTACCCGGCTGGCTTCGCTGCGGTGAAGGACGTGACGTTGCGGACCCCGTTCGCGGAGAACATCGGCTGGGAGGACAAGGCCTACTCGGTGCCGGAGGCCGCAGCGCTCGGCCGCTTCGACGGAGTGCACCGGGTGTGGCTGATCGAGGACGACCAGGATGGGAACCTGAGCGACTACGGGCTGGCCGACCTGGAGGCGCTGGGCTTCGAGGAGACCGGCCTGCGCATCCCGACCCACCGGACCCTGCTGATCGAACTCTCCCGGTAGTCTGTATATGTTCTGCTGAGAATAGGTACACAAATACTTAGTTTAGTATTCTTGTGGGGTGAAAACCAGCACACCCGAAACCTGGCCGATCATCCGCACCCCCGCGATGACGATCGATCTGCTCGACCGTCACGACGCGCTCGCCCTCATTCACGACCGCGCCCAGGACAGCGACCGCGCGCCGCTCGCGGTCGTCTCGGCGAACCTCGACCATGTCCACCACTTCGGGCGCAAGGACCGCTGGGCCGGCACGATCGGCGGCTCCGACGACCTCGGCGGCGAGGACGCCGTCGAGTGGGTCACCCTCATCGACGGGGCCCCGATCGCCCGGCGGCTGACCAGGCGCGACGGCCTCTCTGTGGCCTTCATCGGCGGCAGCCAGGAGACGCACGCCCAGCTCGCCGCGCGATTCCGCGCCGAACGCCCCGGCCTGCGCGTCACCGGCTTCTGGGCGCCGCAGCGAGCCGAACTGGCCGATCCTCCGGCCTCGCGCGCCATCGCCGCGGAGATCCGTTCGGCCGGCGCCGACATCCTGGTGGTCGGCATCGGAAAGCCCCGGCAGGAGCTCTGGATCGCCGAATACGGCACCCTGACCGGCGCGCGGGCACTGCTCGCGTTCGGCGCGTGGTGGACTTCCTCGCGGGACGCGTCCAGCGCGCTCCGGGCTGGGTCGCGAAGATCGGCATGGAGTGGGCGTGGCGGCTGATGCTCGAACCGCGCCGCCTCGCCCGCCGCTATCTCGGACAAGGACCGGCCGCCTACCGGGAGGTGCGCAGCTGGGTGGACGAGGAGACCGCCGCAACGACCGCGCTCTCCCCCTCCTACAGCACCGGGCGGCTCGCCGTCGCGATCGTGACCGACGGACGGAGCGATGCCGCTGCGCTGACGGACGATCTGCGCGACCGGGAGGGCATCGCGCCCGAGCGGGTGCGCGTGATCGACGGGACGCACGGGTTCGCCGCGGCTGTGGAGCACGCCGTCGCCTCCGCCGGCGACGCCGAGCGGTTGCTGGTGATCCGTCACGACCTCCGGCTGGACGGCGAGGCCGTGGCCGCCCTGAACCGCCGCATGCGCGCGAGCGGCGCAGGCATCGTCGTCCCCCGCATCGAGACGGCGGAAGGCCAGACAGCGCAGTCGCTGCTGCGCGATCCGACGCCCTGGCGCGCTCTGGGCGATGCGATGCTCGGCGAGCGCTTCCCGAACCGCCCCCTGTCGCTGAGCGGTGTGGACCGGGACGCTGAGAGCTACGCTTTCGCGCATCCGGTCAAGGCCGCAGACGAGGCCACACTGCTCATCCATGTGCCGACAGCGAAAGCCGCGGGCCGCTGGGACGGGACGTTCCGCGGAATCCGAGAGCAGGGCACGACGGTCTGGTACGAGCCCGCCGCGACCGCGCGACCCGCCTGACGCTCGCTTTCACGCCGGGCAGCGGCAGGAGAAGCCCGCACGGACGATTCGCGCTCGACGCGGAAGCGGAGGGGATTTCCAGGAGTCCGCGGCGGCGGCCGGCGCTCTGTAGCGGGCATCGCCCCCGGCGCGAAAGCCAGCGCGCTGGCCGGCTGACCGCGGGCAGCGTTACGACGCCGCGAACCGGTCGGTCGCCTCGATCAGCGCGTCCAGGACGCCCGGCTCGTCGAAGGCGTGCCCCGCGTCCGGGATCATCCGGAACTCGGCCTGCGGCCAGGCCCGGTGCAGCGCCCACGCCGTCATCGGCGGCGTACACGCATCGTACCGGCCCTGAACGATGACACCCGGGATGCCCGCCAGCCGGTGGGCCTCCCGCAGCAGCTGATCCTCCCCGAACCAGCCGGCATGGGTGAAGTAGTGGTTCTCGATCCGCGCGAAGGCGATCGCGTGCTTCTCCTCCGTGAAGCTGGCGACCAGCTCCGGCCGGGGCAGCAGGGTGATCGTGGACGACTCCCACCGGGACCACGCGACGGCGGCCGGCCCATGCACCGCCGGGTCCGGGTCGGAGAGCAGCCGGCTGTACGCCTGAATCAGGGTGCCACGCTCCTCCACGGGAACGGGCTCCAGGAATCCCTCCCACAGATCGGGGAACAGGGCCGACGCGCCGCCCTCGTAGAACCAGTCCAGCTCCTCCGGCCGCAGGGTGAAGACCCCGCGCAGCACCAGCTCCGTCACCCGTTCGGGATGCGCCTGCGCGTACGCCAGCGCCAGGGCACTCCCCCACGAGCCGCCGAACACCTGCCAGCGCTCCACCCCCAGGCGCTCCCGCAGCCGCTCCATATCGGCGACGAGGTGCCACGTGGTGTTCGCCGCGAGATCGGCCTCCGGCTCGCTCGCGTGCGGGAGGCTCTTCCCGCAGTTCCGCTGGTCGAACAGGACGATGCGGTACTTCGCCGGATCGAACAGCCGCCGGTGCGCCGGGGTCGTCCCGCCGCCCGGTCCGCCGTGGAGGAACACCACGGGCTTCCCCTCCGGGGAGCCGCTCGTCTCCCAGTACACCTGCTGTCCATCGCCGACATACAGCATCCCGCTGTCGTACGGCTCGATCTCGGGGTAGAAGCTGCGCATGCACCGACCGTACCGGATCGGAGCGTCTGAACCGTGAGACTTGAGGGATGGACAGCATCTTCCTCAACGGCACGGTCGGTTCGGGCAAGTCGACGCTCGCCCACGCACTCAGTTCCCTCGAACCCCTCGTTCACGCCGTTTTCGATCTCGATGAGATCCGGCGGCTGAGTCCGGCGCCGGCGAATGACCGGTTCAACCATGAGCTCGAGCTTCGGAACCTGCGGAGCCTCGCTGCGAACTACCGGGCAGCCGGAGCCGAACGGTTCATCGTTGCCGGAGTGATCGAAGACCCTGCTGAGATCCATCGCTTTGTCGAGGCTCTGGGCTCCAGCGGCATGTTCCGCTGCCGGCTGACGGCCAGGGCGGAGGTGCTGGAGGCACGTCTCCAGTTCCGGCACCGCGACGACAGCGCCGGGCTGGACTGGCACCTTGCGCGTGCCGGTGATCTGGAAGCCATCCTCGATCGCTCTGCCGGAGACGACCTCGTGCTCGATCCCTCTGAGGCTTCGCCAAGCGAACTCGCGAGAAACGTTCGCGTCACGGCCGGCTGGGAGGCCGGGCCGGACGACGAAGGCGACTCCTGAGGCGCTCGCAGCGAAAGAAGCCACGATGGCGACCTCTCCTCTTCCGCGAGGGCCGGTCCGGGCCTCAGCGGCTCTCGTTCGCCGCCTTCTCCTCCACCGACAGCGTCCCGTCTTCGCGGCGCGAAGCGTAGTATGCGCGCGCCTCAGCCTGACGTTCCGCCTCCGCACCGGTCGCGATCTCCGCGCGGACCAGCTCGGGGCCGTATCCGAAGGCGTCCACCAGGTCGATAGCGTGCGGGCGGATGCGCGTCAGCAGCCGGCCGATGTAGGCGGTGACGGCCTGGCCGCGCTGCGGAGAGAGCCGGCCGTTGACGAGATACCAGGCGAGGCGCTTCTCGATAAGGCCGAAGCCGAACAGGTCGCGGAGCCAGGTGAGGACCTGCTTGGTGCCGGCGTCCCGCGTCTGCTCCAGGGCGTCCGTGAAGGACTCCCACTGGAGCAGCTCGCCGTGGGCCTGCGCCGCCTCGATGAGCTCGTTCTGCTGCGAGTTGAACAGCTCGGCTGCTGCCTTCCTGTCCAGCTTGGACGCGGGGCGCAGGTGCCCGGCGATCTGGGAGATCATCGTCTCCACCCGGTCCGTCAGCAGCTCGCGCTGGGTCGCCGGGTCTTGCAGCCAGGTGACCGAGCGCGCAGTGGAGCCGACGTCGCGGACCGTCTGGGCCACGCTCCGGAGACCGCTGCCGTGGTAGACCCGGTCGGCCGCGTGGGTGACGACGTAGCGGGCCAGCGCTCCCGCGTCCGCCTGGGCGAACTTGCGGCTGACATCGGTGAGCAGCCGCTTCGCGACGAGCTGGAGGAGGACGTTGTTGTCGCCCTCGAAGGTGACCCAGATGTCCAGGTCCTGACGCAGCGAGGTGATCCGGTTGGCGGTGAGGAAGCCCGCGCCGCCGCAGGCCTCGCGGGCCTCCTGCAGCGTGTCGAGCGCATGCCAGGTGCTCAGCGGTTTCAGCGCCGCGGCGATGGTCTCGAGGTCCTGACGGTCGGCGTCGGTCGCCACCCGCCCGCTGAACACGTCGTCGAACGTGCGGAGGAACATCTCGTGCGCGAAACTCGCGGCGTAGGTGGTCGCGAGCAGCGGGAGCAGCCGGCGCTGGTGGCGCTGGTAGTCGAGGATGACCTCCTCGTCGGTGTCGCTCCCCGCGCTGAACTGGCGGCGCTCGTTCGCGTAAGTGAGGGCGATCTTGAGGGCGATCTTCGCGGCGATGGTCGCGGAGCCGTCGAGCGAGACGCGGCCCTGGACGAGCGTCCCGAGCATGGTGAAGAAGCGGCGGCCGAGGCTCTGGATGGGCGAAGTGTAGGCGCCGTCCGCTGCGACATCGCCGTAGCGGTTCAGCAGATCGGTGCGCGGGATGCGGACGCCGGTGAAGTGCAGCCGGCCATTGTCGATGCCGTTGAGCCCGCCTTTCTGGCCGTCGTCCTCGCCACCGACACCGGGCAGGAAAGCGCCGGCGGCGTCCCGGATCGGCACGTAGAACGCGTGGACACCGTGGTTGACGTTCCGGGTGACGAGTTGAGCGAACACGACGGCGGCCGTCGCATCCACGGCGGCGTTCCCGAGGTAGTCCTTCCACGCCCCACGGAACGGAGTGTCGATGACGAACTCCTGCGTCTCCGGGTCGTAGGTCGCGGTGGTCGCGACGCTGGCGACATCCGAGCCGTGCCCGGTCTCAGTCATGGCGAAAGCGCCGGGCACCTCGAGCGACATGATGCCCGGCAGGTACTTCTTGTGGTGCTCCTCGGTGCCGAGGTGCAGCACGGCAGCGCCGAACAGGCCCCACTGGACACCCGACTTGATTTGCAGCGACGGGTCGGCCGCGACCAGCTCCTCGAAAGCGGCGATGTTGCCGCCGTGGTCGTCGGCGCCGCCGACGGACGTCGGGAACGCACGATGCACCTGGCCGTTCTCGACGAGCAGCTTCAGCTGGCCGGACACCCGCTTGCGGTGCTCCGCGACAGACAGCCCCTCGACCTTCTGCACCTCAGGACGCTTCGCCAGCTCGCGCGAGGCGAGCCGGATCTCGGCCCACTCGCCCAGCAGCTGACGGCCCAGCGCCTCAACATCGACGCGGGGCTCTGGGGCCGGGACGGAGCCAGAGAGCTTCGTGGCGGCACGCTCGGCAGTATCGCCCATGAGTCTCCTCTTCACTGTCTTGGGGTCAGAGTCACAGTACGTCGGCCGGGCCGGGGAGTGGAAACCATCGGTGCTCCGCCACAAACCCCACCCGCAGCGGTCGGGCGACCGTTGCGGGAAGCTCCAAAACGGGACATCCGCACCCGATGGATGCCGATTACCCGTGCCTGTGAACAGGGGTTCGGCTGAGCACGGCCCTCACTCGCTACTCGCGCCCGGCCACCACATCCAGCAGTGCCTGCCCATAGGCTTCCCGCTTCTTCGCGCCGATTCCGGTGATGCCGTCCAGCTCGCCGAGGCTCGCGGGCCGGGCCGCGGCGACAGCGCGGAGGGTCGCGTCGCCGAAGACGATGTAGGCCGGGACCCCCTGCGCCTTCGCCTCCCCCGCCCGCCACGCCCGAAGGGACTCGAACAGCGGCTGATCCGCGGGCGGCAGCTCGCTCGGCGCGGCGGCCCGCGGCCCGCGCGCCGCGCGCTCCGGCCGGTCCGGCTCACGGCGCAGCACCACCTCGCGGCCGCCCGCCAGCACGGCGGCGCTCTCCGGGGTGATCGTCAGCACGCCGTACTCGCCTTCGGGTTTCAGCAGTTCGAGCGCGATCAGCTGCCGCGCCACGCCGCGCCACTGGCTCTCGGAAAGATCCGCGCCGATGCCCCAGGTCGTCAGCCGGTCGTGCCCGTACTGGTCGACACGCGGCGTCCGCTTGCTGCGCAGGATGTCGATCAGGTGCCCGGCGCCGAAGCGCTGATTGCGCTCCCGATGCAGCCGGACGACCGTGGAGAGCAGCTTCTGGGCGGGAACCGTGCCGTCCCAGGTCTCCGGAGGCATGAGGCAGGTATCGCAGTTGCCGCAGGGACCGGAGCGCTGGCCGAAGTAGCCGAGCAGGTTCACGCGGCGGCACTGCACGGTCTCGCAGAGCGCGAGCATGGCGTCCAGGTGCTGCGTGAGGCGGCGACGGTGGGCGAGGTCGCCCGGGGAATCGTCGATCATGCGGCGCTGCTGCACGACATCCTGCAGGCCGTAGGCGAGCCACGCGGTCGAGGGCTGGCCGTCCCTCCCGGCGCGGCCGGTCTCCTGGTAGTAGCCCTCGACGGATTTGGGGAGGTCGATGTGCGCGACGAAGCGGACATCGGGCTTGTCGATGCCCATGCCGAACGCGATGGTCGCCACGACGATCACGCCGTCCTCGCGGAGGAAGCGCGCCTGGGTCCGCGCGCGCGTCTGCGCGTCGAGCCCCGCGTGATAGGGCAGCGCCGTCAGCCCGCGTCCGGCGAGGAACTCGGCGGTGCGCTCGACGGAGTTCCGCGAGAGCGCGTAGACGATGCCCGCCTCGCCCGGGTGCTCCCCCGAGATGAAGTCGAGCAGCTGCTTGCGCACCTCGGCCTTCGGGACGATGCGGTACTGGATGTTGGGCCGGTCGAAGTCGGAGACGAAGTGCCCGGCCCCCTCCAGCCCGAGCCGCTGCGCGATCTCCCGGTGCGTCGCCTCCGTCGCCGTGGCGGTGAGGGCGATGCGCGGGACTCCCGGCCAGCGCTCGGCCAGTTCGGAGAGAGCGAGGTAGTCGGTACGGAAATCGTGCCCCCACTGGGAGACGCAGTGCGCCTCGTCGATCGCGAACAGAGCGACGCGACCGCGTTCGAGGAACCGCTTCGTCGGCTCCGAGGAGAGCCGTTCGGGAGCGACGTACAGGATGTCGAGTTCGCCCGCGAGGTACGCGCGCTCGACCGCCGAGCGCTGGGCGGAGTCCTGCGTCGAGTTGAGGAACGCGGCCCTGACGCCGACCGCGGTCAGCGCGTCCACCTGATCCTGCATCAGCGCGATGAGCGGGGAGACGACGACGCCGGTGCCCTCCCGCACAAGAGACGGGATCTGGTAGCAGAGCGACTTCCCGCCGCCGGTCGGCATGAGCACGAGGGCGTCGCCGCCCGCCGCCACGCGGTCGATGATCGCCGCCTGGTCGCCGCGGAAGGAGTCGTAGCCGAACACACGCCGCAGCGCCTCGGCCGGGGTCGCGAAGCGGGCGGGCGCGGGGACGGGCGACCCGGCGGGCGGGCGGGCGGCGGCAGCGGTCCGGGCGGCGGGAGCGCCGGGTCCTGCACACACGAAGGGAATCCCGGCGTACGGGTCCTCGCCGGGGTATGGGTCCTCACCGGGGTATGGGTCCTGGGCGGCGAGGGGCGGCGGCTCCTCGTCCAGCGGGGGCGCGTCCCGGTCGTCCGGGACCCAGGTGTTCCAGCTCATCCCCCGATCGTAGCGACGTGCGCAGACTGCGCGAGCCGGACGCCGGCGGCTGTGGACGGCTCCACCGCATCCACAGCGCCACACCGTCGTCCCTGCGCCGGCGCATCGTGGCCAGAACCCGCGAGGGCGCCCCGTCCGCCCACCGCTCGGCCGGAAACCGGTGACGTCGGCGGCGCTGGGTCCGGGATCGTGCGGAGCCGGTGAAGCGGGTGAGGCCCGTGACCGCAGTGGCGACAGCGGGGGCACTGAGTGCCATTTGAGTGTGGCGGGACGGCGTTCCCCCGGGAGAGGATGAGGACCCATGACGACATCGCACGATCCGGCCGACGAGCTGGAGAACCGGCTCGAACACCTCGGCGACGTGAGCCAGGCCGTCCAGGACTTCGCCAGCGAGCAGGAAGGCTACCGCAAATCCCTCTCCGCCCGGCAGGTGCAGATGATCGCGATCGGCGGCGCGATCGGCACCGGCCTGTTCCTCGGCGCTGGCGGCCGGTTGCAGCAGAGCGGCCCCCTCCTGGTTTTCGTGTACGCGGTGTGCGGGTTCTTCGCCTTCCTCGTGCTGCGCGCTCTGGGCGAGCTGGTGCTGCACCGGCCGTCCTCCGGATCGTTCGTCTCCTACGCACGCGAGTTCTTCGGGGAGAAGATGGCGTACGTCGCGGGCTGGATGTACTTCCTCAACTGGGCGATGACCGCAATCGTCGACTCCACCGCCGTGGCCCTCTACGTGAAGTACTGGAGCCTGTTCTCGAGCGTCCCCCAGTGGCTGCTCGCCCTCATCGCCCTGGTCATCGTGGTCAGCCTGAACCTCATCTCGGTGAAAGTGTTCGGCGAGATGGAGTTCTGGTTCGCGCTGATCAAGGTCGGCGCGCTCGCGACCTTCCTCGTCGTCGGCATCGTGGTGCTGGCGGCGGGATGGCCGACCGACCTCGGCCCGACCGGCATCCCGATGCTCGCGGAGAACGGCTGGCTGCTGCCGAACGGCATTGCCACGATCGCGATGGCTATCGTGCTGGTGCAGGGCGTGGTGTTCGCCTACGCGGCCGTCGAACTCGTCGGCATCGCGGCGGGCGAGACGGAGCACCCCGAGAAGATCATGCCGCGGGCCATCAACAGCGTGGTCTTCCGCATCGCGGTCTTCTACTGCGGCTCGGTCCTGCTGCTCGCACTGCTGCTGCCCGCGAGCGCGTACAGCGGAAGCGAGAGCCCGTTCGTCACCTTCTTCAGCCACTTCGGCGGGCCCCAGCTCAGCGCCGTGGTCGGCTCCATCATGAACTTCGTCGTGCTGACCGCGGCCCTGTCCAGCCTGAACGCCGGGATGTACTCCACGGGCCGCATCCTGCACTCGATGGCCCAGACCGGGGCGGCGCCGCGCTTCACCTCGCGGATGAGCAAACAGGGCGTCCCGTACGGCGGCATCCTGCTCACGGCGGCCATCGGCGTCTTCGGTGTCTTCCTGAACCTCGTGGTGCCGGCGCAGGCTTTCAACATCGTGCTCAACGTCGCGGCGCTCGGCATCGTCACCAGCTGGGCGATGATCGTCCTGTGCCAGATGCGGCTACGCCGCTGGTCGCTGCGGGGCACGATGAAGCGGCCGGCGTTCAGCCTGATCGGCGCGCCGTTCACGGCGTACCTCACGCTGGCCTTCCTGCTGGCGGTGCTGGTGCTCATGACGTTCGACTACCCCACCGGCACCTGGACCGTCGCCTCGCTCGTGGTGATCGCGCCGCTCCTGGTGATCGGCTGGTTCGCACAGCGGGGGCGCATCCTCGCGATCGCCGCCAGGCGCGAAGGCCACACGGGAGCGTACCCGGTGATCGCGGCGCGCCCACTGCGGCGAGAGCGGGAATGACCGGACGGCACAGCCTCCCCCTCTGTGTCGGGTAAAGCTAACCTGCTCTTTGTCAGGTAAGGCTAACCTCTCTAAACTGGAGCCGACATGTCCACCACCAGCACCCGTCTCCTGCTGACCTGCGCCGCCATCGGCGTCGCAGGCGGCATCGTATTCTCCGTCTCCGGCTACATCTCCGGCACGGTCGCGGCGATCGCTCCGCTGTTCTACGGCGCTGTGATCGGCGTCTACTTCCTGCCCGGGGTCGTTGCGCAGGCGCTGCTGCGGCGGGGCGGTGTGGCGCTGATCGCCTCGGTGATCGCGGGACTCGTTTCGGTGCCGTTCCAGCCGATCGGATTCATGGCGGTGATGGCGGCCGGGTCGATCGGAGCGTTGCAGGAGGTCCCGTTCTTGATCGCGCTCTACCGGCACTGGAGAGCCTGGCTGTTCTATGTCACTGCGACGATCGCAGGCGTGGCGTTCGGGCTCGGGGTCTTCTTCGCGCAAGGGGCGGAGACCGCACGGCCGTGGGCGCAGGCGCTGCACACCGGGCTGTTCGCGGTGTCCCCCGCCGTGTTCACCGGGATCGGCCGCGCCGTTGCGAAGGCGCTCGACCGCACTGGCGCCGGCCGCGGCCTGCAAGGACCGGTCGCGCGCCCACGGCGCGAACGCGGCACCGGGACCGGCACAGGCACGCTGCCGATGACGGCCGCCTGAGACGTGGACGGGTCTCCCGCGCCGCTCCGGGCGAGCGGGGTGCGCATTCGGCACGACGGTGCGGACGCCTGGACGCCCGACCGGGTGGACGCCGTGGTCGCGCCCGGCGAGACGCTGCTCGTCCTGGGGCCGAGCGGCTGCGGCAAATCGAGCTTCGCCCTGGCCCTGAACGGTCTCATCCCGCACGCCGTCCCCGCCCGGCTCGAGGGGACGGTGCATGTCGGCGGTGTGGACACGGCCCGCTCCCGGGTCGCGGACCTGAGCGAGCGGGTCGGGATGGTGTTCCAAGACCCGGACGCACAGATCGTCACCGGGACCGTCCTGGACGAAGTGTGCTTCGGGCCCGAGAACCGGCTGCTGCCCCGGGACGAGGTGCTCGAGCGCGCCGAGCGCGCGCTGCGGGCGGTCGGTCTGTGGGAGCGCCGCGCCGACGACCCGGAGACGCTCTCCGGCGGCGGCAAGCAGCGCCTCGCGATCGCCTGCGCGCTCGCCCTGGACGCCCCGCTGCTCGTCCTCGACGAGCCGACCGCGAACCTCGACCCGGCCGGGACGGAGGACCTGTACCGCCTCCTGGCCGGACTCGACCGGGCGGTGGTGCTGGTCGAGCACAATCTGGATGCGGCCATGTCGATCGTAGACTCGGTCCTGGTGCTGGACGGCGGGGGCCGCGTCGTCGCCCGCGGACCGGCGGCAGAGGTGCTGCGGGAGCGGGCAGAAGAGCTGCTGGAACTCGGTGTCTGGCTGCCGACCGCGACACTGGCGGCGCTGCGGTTGCGGCGGTCGGGAGTGGCGCTGGACCCCCTGCCGATGACGCCGGAGGAGCTGGCGACGGGGCTGGCCGCTCTGCCGGGTGCGGTGGGGACTGCGACGACGAGGCCCGCGCCGCCCCCGCCGCCCCCGGACGCCGCGGCCACCGCAGCCGCCGTCGTCGTGCGCGACCTCACCCTCCGCCGCGGGCGGATCGAGGTGCTGCACAGCGTCTCGCTGACCGTGGGCCGAGGCGACTTCGTCGCGGTCGTCGGGCCGAATGGGGCCGGGAAAACCACGCTGGCGCAGGCGATCGCGGGGCTGTTGCCGACACCGCGCGGCGCAGTCGCCGCCGACCGGGCCGGCTTCGTCTTCCAGAACCCCGAGCACCAGTTCGTCCGGCACAGCGTCGCCGACGAGCTCGCGTTCAGCCTGCGGGGACGACCGGCCGAGGAGGTCGCGGAGCGGGTCGAGACGATGCTGGCGACGCTCGGCCTGACCGCGCAGCGAAAGGCGCACCCGTTCCTCCTCTCCGGTGGCCAGAAGCGCCGGCTCTCCGTCGGCACGGCGCTGATCGCGGGTGCGCCGCTGCTGGTCCTCGACGAGCCCACCTTCGGCCAGGACCGAGCCCGGGCGTCAGAGCTGCTCGAGACGCTGTCCCGGCTCAATGCCGACGGCACCACCGTGATCATCGTGACCCACGACCTCGGCCTCGCCGCCGAGCACGCGAGCCACGTCGCGGTGATCGCAGACGGGCGGCTCGCGGCCCACAGCGCCGCGAAGGGCATCCTGGGCGATGCCGGCCTGCTGCGGCGCACCGGGCTGCGGGAGCCGCCGCTCGGGCAGGCGCTCGCCGGCCCCGGCGTCCCCCCGGCCCTTCTCGGGATCACGCGGCTGCGCGACCTGCCGGGCGGTGCGCTGTGACCTTCCTCTCCGGTGACCCGTACGGCACGGGCGAGCGGCCGTCGCGGCGGTTCCTGCACCACCTGAACCCGCTCGCGAAGGTCGCGGGCATCCTGCCGGCGTGGATCGGGCTGTTCTTCACGCGGGACGCACTGACCCCGCTGATCGTGCTCGTCGCGGCGATGCTGCTCCTGCTGGCCGGTGCGCGGCTGCGGCCCACGGTGCTCGTGACGCTCCTGATCGGGGCGCCGGTCGTGGTTCTGGCAATGGCGCTGAGCTTCGGCTTCTGGACAGATCCGGCCCGCGTGGCCGACCGGACCGTGCTGTTCGCGATCGGATCGGCGCCCTACACTGCGGGTGCGTTCGCGGTCGGAGCGGCGACCTCCCTGCGGTTGACCGCGCTCGTGTCGCTCGCGCTGGTGGGCGGGCTGACGACGACGGGGCCGGACCTGTCGCGGGCGCTGGTCGCGCAGCTGCGCGTACACTACCGGATCGGCTACACGGCGGTCGCGGCGTACCGGTTCCTGCCACGGTTCCGGACAGAGCTGGCGATCATCCGGCAGGCGCAGCGGGTGCGCGGCGTCGGGTGGCTCTCCAGGCCGTTCGCGTCCGTCATCCCGCTGCTCGCCTCAAGCATCCGCCGCGCCGACCGGATGGCGCTCGCGATGGAGTCGCGGGCCTTCGGCGCGCATCCCACGCGCACCGAACGCCACCCCTCGCGCTGGCGCGCCCGCGACACGGTCTTCACGCTCGTCCTCTGGCTGCTCACCGCCGCGCTGTTTTTCGGCAGCGCGCTCGCGACGCGGACCTGACCGCCGCCGCCCGACTGTTCAGAGGGCGGGGCGGGCGATGCGAGCGGCTTGTTCGAGCGCCGGGAGGGCGCGGCGAAGCCCGTCCACCTGTTCCGGCGAAAGACCCTGGAGGATGGCGACGACGGCCTGGGCGCGGTCGGAGCGGGCGGCGAGGAGCAGGTCCATGCCGACATCCGTGGCGGAGACGAGGAAGGAGCGCCCGTCGTCGGGGTCGGGGGTGCGCTGAACGAGACCGCGCGCTTCCAAGTCGGTGACGACACGGGTGATGGTGGGGGCGGCGACGACCTCGATGGTGGCGATCTCACTCGGGCGAAGGGGACCGCTGCGGACGATCGTCGACAGGGCGGAGAGCTGACCGTGGCTGAGGTCGCCGGTGGCCGACCGGATGCGCCTGCTCAGCCGGCCGACAGCAAGGGTCAGGCGACCGGGAAGATCGTCGCCGCCGATCGTCGGCCGTCCAGAATCGTCATGCTCTCTCTGCATCGACTTCCTCACCTTCCTCACTGACCATCCGCTATCCGCGGTGGTCCTCCTGACCATATTTCGACTCAACCTGCGAAAGAGGCTATTACACCAACGACGCTTATTATTACGGCTGGGAGGAAGGCCGCAGCAAGACCGCCCTCGAACAGTCCCGGCATCGAGCGAGGGGAGTTCCCCGCTGCGGCTGGCGGCGCACTCCCCGCCTGAGCCGTGAACCACGGAACCGTGAGCCCGCCGGACCGGGGCGTGCGGCTCCGAGCGGGCCTGCGATTGTGTGAGATACTAATTGTTATAAAAATGACATCGTTGACACCGGCTGCCACTGTCGCGTGGACCCACCGCACAGCCGCCCCTGGGCCCCTGAGCCCCGCAGTTCCTGGGCGCCGCGGTGTCGCGAAGCGCGGCAAGAGAACGCGTCCCGCTTTCGGAGTCCCAGGCAATCGGGGGAGACACCCCACCGCGAATCACTTAATGAACGTCAAGCAATTTCCTGCCGTCGCCCGCGCGTCACCAGACGGAGCCAGCAGTGCTGAAATCACCCGGACAGGGTGATCGCCTCCTCGCCGAAACGCGCCTACTGTTCGCAAGCGCGGGCCCTTTGCGAATCGGATTCACTGCGTGCTGACTTGTCGGAGGTCCTGTGGTCGACGTCGCCGGCGAAACGCCGGAACCCGGTGCAGAGCCTCTGGTGCTGCGCCGCACCCTCGTCCGGCAACTCGACGAAGGCGAGCGGGACTCCGCGACGATCGCGATCATCGCCTCGACCGGGACCGGCAAGACCGAACTGCTGCGCCGGTGGTGTGGAAACGCTTCCAATAAACGCAAGTATTTTGACGTTGCTTCGGATTCTCACTGGCTGGATCGGCTCGCCTGGACACTCGGCCAGGAGAACGCCGTGACGGTCGTGGTCGACGCGGTGGAGCGAGTGGAGGGCAACGCGGAGCGCGAACAGCTCCTCGAACTCGTGACGAACGCGACGAGCGCCGTGGTCCTCAGCGGACGCGACCTGCCGATCACGATCGCTGCACCGCGCGAGGAACGGCCGCACCTCTCGATCGGACCCGGCGAACTGGCCCTCCGCTTCGAGGAGGCGTACAAGCTGCTGCGCGCCCACGGCGTCACGCTCGACACCTCCGAACTCCTCACCCTCGTGGACCGCGCCGACGGACGGGCGGCGACGCCGACGCTGGCAGCGGAGACGGCGGCCAGAGCAGAGAGCCCCGGAGCCGCGATGGCCACCATCCGCCACTCACCGGGCAGCCTCGCCACCCTGCTCGTGCGCCGCCTGCTCGACTCCCTCAACGGGGAGCGCGCGCGATTGCTGCTGGCGCTGTCGACGGTCCCCTCTTTCGACGCGGAGCTCGCCGCCGCGCTCGCGGGCTGCCCATACGCCATCGCCGCCCTCGAAGAGATCGGCTTCGGCCCGGGACTGCTGAACCGGCCGGACAGCGGCGCGGACCCAGACCCCCACGGTCGCTACAGCTTCGAGCCATCCTTCCGCGACGGCCTGATGGCCGAGTTCCTGAACCGCGATGCCACTCGCTTCGCCGAGTTGCACAGCGTCGCGACCGAATGGCACATCGCCAACGGAGACATCGGGCTCGCCCTGGAACAGGCGCTGCACTCGGGTTCGGCCGACCTCATCGAAGACCTGCTGCGGCGCTTCGGCCTCGGACTCGTCTTCAGCGGCTCTGTCCTCCCCGTCCGCAACGCCCTCGCGGCCCTGAAGGATCGTGGCGTCCTCTCCCCCACGACCGGGCTGCTCGGAGCGCTGGTCTGCTCACCGCAGCTGACCGAATCTGTGCGCGTGGATCATTTCCTCGCGCTCGCGGAGGACGAGGTCGCCCCGCGCTCACCCGAGCGCGACGTCGCCGCCGCCGCGCTTCACGCACTGCGCTCCCTCGACGGTCCCGGGGCCGATGCCGCGCTCAGCACCCTGGAGGCTGCGGTCGCCCGCACGACCAGCCAGCCGTTCGGCGAGGGCGGCCCGGTGGCCGTGCTCGACGCGCGCCTGTTCGCCGAAGTCGTGACGGCGCGCGTGTATATGGCGACAGGCCACCCCGACATCGCCCTCCACCGCGCTGTCCTCGCGGCCGACGGCGCAGAGGAATCCCACCGTCCCTGGCTCGCGATGCTGGCCCTGGACACCGCCGCGAACATCGCCACCAGCCTCGCCAACTGGGCGCTGGTCGGCGTCCTGGAGCACCGCATCGCCGGGCTCAACCAGACCGCCGTCGAACCGGACAGCCTGGTCGACGCCGGTATCCGGCTGCGCGCCGCGTACCGGTCATGCGAGCCGTATCGCGTCTCGCAGATCGACGACATCATCGCAGCGCAGTGGCGAGCCCTCGACTCCGTGGGCGTCCTCGCGCCGCGAGCCCTCCGTCTGCTGTTCCGTCTGGACACCGCGCCAGACCCGCGCGCCGTCTTCGAGCAGATGGAGCAGCTGTTCGCCACCAGCCTGCGGCGACGCCCGGAGACCCTGGCGCTCAGCGCGTTCCGCTTCCTCGACCTCGCCTTCCTCTACCGCGGGCGCAGCGCCGCCCGCAACCACGTCGACACCCTCACCGCGGCCGTCGGCTCCGATCACCTGTGCGCCTTCCTCGGCTGTGCGATGCTGCGGGAGGGCACACCGGCCCAGGAGGCCGGAGCCGCCGCCCTGGAGACGGCCCTGACCGACGGCACCCGGGCCCACGAAGGGACGAACCTCGTCCTCGGCTGGCTCCTGCTCGCCCAGTGGTCGCACAACGCCGGGGACGACGCCGCGGCGCAGGCCCGGCTGACGCAGGCCGTGACCCTGGCCGAGCGGATGCGGGCCCGGCGCCCCTTCCTGGCGCGCCCCTCATTCGTCCGGCTGGTCTCGGACCGTCTCGGCTCATTCGGCGCGGCGGACGGTTTCGCCGCATCCATCGTCGAAGCGGCCGGGGCAGCCGGAGTCAGGAGCGAGGCCGACGGCGGTCCAGAGTCCCGGCTGACCGCTCGTGAGCGCGACCTCCTGCGCGAACTCCCGCTGCACCAGACCGTGCCGCAGATCGCGGCCAAGCACAGTGTGAGCGTCAACACGGTGAAAACCCACCTGCGCTCGATCTACACGAAGGTCGGCGCCAGCGGACGCGCCGAGGCGGTCCAGCGGGCACGCGAACTCGGTCTGCTCTAAACCAAGAGCCTCTGCGCAACAAAAAGAATCATCCGCTTCGGGCGATACAGAAAACGCCGGACGCTGTACACGATCCACTCAACGTCTCTCGTCCGTTGCCGTTGGGGGTTCCATAGTGAGATCAGGTGTCATCCGTCATCGCACGCACAAGGCGAGAGCGGAGAGAAGAGGACACAGCCGTGCGCTACGGCCCGCCGCTGCCGACACAGCGCTCGCCCTGTTGCTGACGGGCGCAGGTCTGTGGGCTCTGCCCGCGCAGGACGCGCCGGGGGATCGCTCGGCGGCCACCGGACGCTACCTGAGTGGCTCGCTCATCGGCCTCGACACCAGCCTTGCCGCCTCCCTCGATGGCCAAAGCGCCGAAAGCAACGGAACGGCCGACCAGACGAACGCGAGCGGCCTCAAGGTCGGCGCGCTGGGCACAGTGAACCTCACGACACCGGGCGGCCTGCGGCTCCCACTCTCCCTCGACGACGTCGGGGTGGTCGAACAATACGCCTCAGCCCTGCGGAACGCCTCATCGATGGGCGCGTCGGGACTCACCTCCGCCACCGGCGCCATCGGCGCCGGCATCACCCCGGCCCCAGGCCTCGCGCCCGGTCCCCTGCACCTCGGCCTCGCGCAGGCGGTCTCCTCGCTGGGGCTGCCGGCCGCGACGCTGAACGAACTCGCCCAGCTCGACCTCCGTATCGGCGTCACCGCCGATCGCGCCGCGCAGGCCGCCCCGGGCTCACCGGCCGGCTCCTCTTCGATCGCGGACACCCAGCTCCGCTTCCAGAGCCCGACCCTCGCGGCGCTGGCCGGTGCGATCAGGACGCAGGTCGGCGCCGTCCAGACGGCCGTCGACAACCTCTCGGGCCCGAGCGGCACGCTGGCAGCCGCGCTGAAGACGCTCCTACTCTCCGGCACCCTCACCACGACGGCGAGCGTGAGCGCTTCCACCCTGCTGTCCGCCGTTTCGCCGCTGCTCAGCGGCACGATCGCCGACCCCGCCTACCCCGGTGTGAGCATCGATCTCGGAACGGGCACGGTCACGGTCGATCTGGACTCGCTCACCACGCTGGAGGGCCTCGCGCCCAACACCGAGCTGCTGACCGGAAAGGTGATCGACGAACTCGGCGACCGCATCTCGGGCGTGGCCGGTTCCCTGTTCACCCACGTGGAGAATACCCTCACCACGGCCATCGGCGGGCTCAGCGTCACCGCGAGCGTCAGCAGGCTCGACGTCCAGGTCGTCACCGTGAACTCCACGATCGGAGCCCTCCGCTCCGGGAGCACGTCGGGCATCGCCCTCGCCGGCGCCGGCCTCGCCCTGTCGCCGGACACCGTGCTCAGTACACTGAACGGGCCACTGAACAGCATCGGCTCCCTCGTCACAGCCATCGGCCCCACGGTCATCGCACCCGTCACCGACACACTGATACCCGCGCTCGAGCCGGTGCTGAGCCAGGTTGTCTCGCTCACCGCCAACAGCCAGTCCACCGCCGGCGGTGTGTTCACCGAGACGGCACTGCGCGCCACCGTCCTCCCCAGGGGACCCGCTCTCGTCCTGAACGTCGCGAACGCCAGCGTCGGGCCGAATGCGCTCGCCGGACCTCCCACCGCGACCGGGATCGCACCCGCCCAAGGGCCGGCGGCCGGCGGCACCGATGTCACCCTCACCGGCACCGGCTTCACCGGAGCCACCAGCGTCACCTTCGGCGGCGCACCGGCCGCAAAGATGACCGTCATGGACGACACCACCATCATCGCCACCACCCCGGCGCACCTTCCGGCCACGGTGAGCATCGCTGTGGAGCACCCGAACGGCGACTCCAGCCCCGACGGCTTCACCTTCGACGCGGTGCCCGGCGCACCGGTGATCTCCGACCTAGCGCCGGGTCACGGTCCCGCCATCGGCGGCACGGCTGTGACCCTCTCCGGGAGCGAGTTCACCGGGACGACGGCCGTCACCGTGGACGACGTCTCCGTTCCGTTCACCGTGATCGACGACAGCGCCATCGCCATCACCGCTCCGCCGCACGCGGCCGGCAACGTGCCGATCGTCGTGACGACCCCGATCGGGCCCACGCCGTCCGTGGTCTTCACCTACGATATGGGGACCACCGTCGACGGCATGACACCCAGCAGCGGCCCGGAGACCGGCGGGACGGCCGTCACCATCACCGGCGGCTGCTTCACCGACGCGACCGGCGTGCTGTTCGGGACGACGCCCGCCACCTCGTTCCGGGTGATGACCGACGCGACCATCGCCGCTGTGAGCCCCGCCGGAAACGGGACGGCGGAAATCGCCGTCGTGGGGGCCGCTGCCTGCGGCACCGGCACGCTGACCGGCGCGTTCCGCTACCTCGACCCGGACGCGCCCATCATCATCCCGGCGGGCGACGCCACCTCGACGGGTGTCGCCGCGGGCCACGGTGCCGGCCGCCTGGCCGGAACCGGTTCGACCACCGACGGCTTCGCCCTGCCGGCCGGCATCGGCCTGCTGATGCTCGCCTGCGGCGGACTCATCATCCTGCGCCGGACACGACGCGCATAAGTAGAGGGGAAAGAACCCATGACCGACACTGACGAGGACCGTGTCTCCGGACGCCGCCGCAAGCTGCAGGCCGTGCTGGCCACCGGGCTCATGCTCGGCGCCGGGGCCACCGTCACTCTCGCCGCCTGGAGCGACTCGGAGTACGCGACCGGGACGTTCAGCGCCGGAACGTTCAACCTGGTGGGCAGCACCGACGGCACCACCTTCACCGACCACGCCACCTCCGGTGCGGCGGCGGCCCTCCTGTTCACAGTGAACACGGCCACGCTGTCGCCGACCGATGTGACGGCCTCCCCGTTCGCCGTGCAGCTCGCGGCGAACACCACCAACAACGCCACCGTCACCATCAGCAGCTCCACCACGACCGGGTCCATCGCCAATCTGACCTACCAGTTGCTGCAAACGACCTCCTTCGGCTGCACGGCGACGACGACCGGAACCACCCTGGTCACGGCCGGAACGGCTGTCGGCTCCGTGCCCAGCTCCACCACGTTCTCCCTCGCCAAGGGGACAAGCGGTGCGGCGGGCTCCCCGGTGTACCTGTGCTTCAAGGTGACAGCGGGCAGCGGACTCGTCCAGGGGCAGACCGGCACCGCGACCTGGCAGTTCCAGGCAGCGGGCGTCCTCCTCGGCTCGGGCGCGGGGACGACGCTCGCCAGCTGGACAGACGCCGAGTTCGGCGGCGCATCCTTCACCGGCTCGGTCTTCGCCACAGAGTCGAGCGCCAACGGCGGCGCCTACGCCGACAACACCACCGCCCCGGGAGCGAGCCTGACCATGTCGGGCGCGTTCGCTCCCGGGGTCTCGGTGTACGTCCCGGTCCTCATCCGCACCAAGGCCGCATCGGTGGCCGGAACGGCGACGCTGAACGGCGCGACGCTCGGCGGAACGGACGTTTCCACGCTCGGGGCCGCGCTCGTCTACCGCGTCGTGCGCACGACGGGGACCTGCGCCGCGTCGGCGTTCGCCGGGAGCCCGGCCTTCGTCGGCGCGTCCGGCGTCGCTCGCCCACTCACCGCTGGACAGGAGGCCGGCGTGAGCAACCCACTGATCGCCGCCACGGCGAGCACACCGGGAACGGCGACCGGCCTCTGCTTCGAGATCACCCTGCCGACCGCCGCGGCGAACAGCCTCCAGGGCAAGACCGCGACCGCGACCTGGCTGATCACGGCGGTGTCGAGCTGATGCGCGGGACGCTGCCCCGCGCCGGGAACGCGCTGCTGACGCTGGCGGCCGTCGCGGGTTCGCTGTGCATCGTCGGCGCAGTGACCGCGCTCGTTTTCCCGGTCGGGCTCATCCTGTTCAGCACCGGGTCGATGAGCCCGGCCATTCCGGCAGGCGCTGTCGCACTGGTGCGGGAGGTCCCCGCCGCGGAGGTCCGGCGCGGGGATATCGTGACCGTCGACCGGGCCGGGCAGCTGCCGATCACCCACCGTGTCGTGCGAACGGAACCGCTCCCGGGAGGGGTCACCGAGCTTGTGCTGCGCGGGGATGCGAACGCGCAGAACGATCCCGCGCCGTACCGCGTGACGCGCGTGCGGCTGGTGGTCGCGAGCATGCCGGGCGGGGCGCAGGCGATCGCGTTCGCGTCGAGCCCGGTCTTCCTGGGGATCGCGACCGTGGGGGCGGCGGGACTCGTTGCGTGGGCGTTCTGGCCGCGGGAGCAGACGGCGGCGGGACGCCCAGCGCGGGGGCGACGACGCGGTTCCCACCGGTCAGGCGCGGCGACGGCCGCCCTCGTCCTCGTCCTCGCGGGAGCGAGCCTCGCTGCCGCCCTCGACGCCCCCGCGCCGGGCGCCCGGGCCGCGGAGCCCGCACCGACGACCACGATCTCCGGCCGCTATCTCACCCTCACCTCCGCCGCCGACCCCGCCCGGCTGGCCGCTCTCCGGCCTGGGGCGCCCGTCCGGTGGACCGTCGGCGTCTCCGCGCACCCTCCGACGCCCGCGACCATCCGCCTCGGGCTGACCGCGACCGGCGCCCTCGCTCCCACACTGGCCGTCTCGGTGATCGCGTGCGACGCACGCTGGACAGGCGCAGTCTGCCCCGGCACGAGCCAGACTCTCCTGAGCGGCGTCACCGTCTCCGCCCTCCCCTTGGACGCTCCGGGGGCGATCGGCGGGATGCCCTCGGCCGCACGACGCTGGCTCGCGGTGCAGGTGACACTCGCGTCCGGCGTGGCTGCGGAGGGCTCCACACAGCTCACGGTGTGGGCGTGGGGAGCGGGCGACTCCGCCTCCACCACGACCCGTCCGAGCGCGCTGCCGGAGACCGGCTCCCGCGTCCCGGCGCTGCCCCTGCTCCTCGCATGCGGCGCGGTCGCCGGCGGGGCTGCGCTCGCCGGAGCGGCACGGGTGAGGAAGAGGCCATCGTGAAGCCTTTCGCCCTCGTCCTCGCGGCCGCGCTCGTGGTGGCTGTCTCCGGCGTCCCCGCGGCCCCGGCCGGCGCGAGCTGGTCGCGAAGCAGCTTCACGACGGTCGCCGTCTCCTCCGCCACCATCAACCCCGTCCCGGCCCTGAGCTGCAGCGCCGCGAGCGGGCCCCTGTCCGGGGGCGTCCCGTTCACCTGGACAGCGCCCGCCTCCGGCGGCAGCGCCCTGGCCCCGCAGAGCTACACGCTCACCTGGTCGGGCGCCGCGGGCAGCGGTTCCGTCACCGTGCCCGGCACCGACGGAACGGCGAATGGCGCGACACTGACACTGCTCGGCATCGCGACCGTCACCGTCACCGCGAACTTCTCGGGATGGACCTCCGCGCCCTCGTCGCAGACCCGCACGATCACCACCGCGCTCGGCACGGGCGGAGCCGTCCTGCTGTGGACCTGCGCCTGAGCCGGAGCGCCCCGTCAGCCAGGGTTCCCGCTCTCCCCGCCCGCCTCACCCGCCTCGCCCCGTCCTCACCACCCCTTCCACCGCACCGCGCAAACGGGCAGACCGCGCCGACGGACAGACCGGGCGGACAGGGGGCCGAGCAGGCAGGCCGAGCGCGTGAGTGTCAGGACCCCGGGGTGGCGAGCGCGCCGGGCGGGAGGCCCAGCATCCCTTCCAGCGCCCGGGCGAGCAGGGCGGTCCGGTCGGTGGTCGCGCCCCAGCGCAGGAAGGCCTGGGCGTTGAGCCCGTCGATCGTGCCGAGCAGGTGCCACGCGACGGCGCCCGGGTCGCCGGTGCGGAAGACCCCGCGCGCCACGCCCGCCGCGATGACCTCTTCGATCAGGTCCTGCCACGCGTCCATCTGCCCGCGCACGGCGGCGGCGAGCGCGTCGTTGCGGCGTCCCAGCATCCACGCCTCCACCCACACCGCGGTCACGGCGTCGCGCGTGCCGTCGAGCAGGGTCGCGACGAGCGCCGACAGCCGTGCCGCGGGTTCGGGATGCCGGGCCAGGATCGCACGGACCTCCGCGACCTCGGCCGACACCACCTCGGAGAAGGTCGCGGTGACCAGCGCCTCCATCGATGGCCAGTAGTGCGCCACCAGGGCCGGGGCGACGCCGGCCCGCGCTGCCACGGCCCGCAGGGTGACCGCGGCGAGCCCGTCCTCGACGGCGAGTACACCGGCAGCGGCGGACAGGTCGGCGCGGCGCTCGGCCGGAGGCTTGCGGGCTGCTCTTGACATCGTCCGGCCAGCATAGGACTCTGTTGATCATCCGATCAATAATGCCCGGAGGTTCCGATGAGCTGGCGCATGCCCGCCGAGACCGCACCGCACGAGCGCACCTGGATAGCTTTTCCGCGCGCCGGGATCACGCTCGGCGAGAACGCCGCTTCCGCCGAGGAGGCGTACGCCGCCTGGACGGCCGCCGCCCACGCGGTGGCCGAGTTCGAGCCGGTCGCGATGGTGGTCGACCCCTCCGAGAGCGAGCGCGCGGCCCGAATGCTCGGCTCGCACATCGACCAGGTCGAGGCGCCGCTGGACGAGTTCTGGATGCGCGATGTCGGCCCCACCTTCGTCGTGGACGACGAACGCCCTGGCGTGCTCGGCGCGGTCGATTGGACCTTCAACGGCTGGGGCGGCCCCGCCTGGTCGCAGTGGCGGGCGTCCGCGGAGATCGCCCGGTTCGTCGCGGAGCGGATCGGGGCCGAGCTCATCAGCTCCGCGCTGGTGAACGAGGGCGGCGGCATCCACGTCGACGGCGAGGGCACAGTGCTGCTGACCGAGACGGTGCAGCTCGACCCGCGCCGCAACCCGTACGCCGGCAAGGCCCGCGTGGAGGCCGAACTCGCCCGGACCATCGGCGCGACGCACGCGGTCTGGCTGCCGCGCGGCCTGACCCGCGACTACGGCGAGTTCGGCACGAACGGGCATGTGGACATCGTGACGGCCATCCCCTCGCCTGGTCGCCTGCTGCTGCACACACAGCGGAACCCCGGGCACCCCGATTTCGCGGTTTCGCGCGAGCTGCGCGCTTTCCTCGCGGGCACGACCGACGCGGCCGGCCGGCCCTGGGAGATCGTGGAGCTGCCGGCCCCCGAGACCCTCCGCGACGAGGAGGGCTTCGTAGACTGGAGCTATGTCAACCACCTCATGGTCGGCGACGGCATCGTGGCCTGCGGTTTCGGCGAGGGGCGCGCCAACGCGGAGGCGGCCGCGATCCTCGAGGCCGCGTATCCGGGCCGGCGGGTGACGATGGTCGACTCGCGGCCGATCTTCGCGCGGGGCGGCGGCATCCACTGCATCACCCAGCAGCAGCCAGCGGTGGCGGCCTGATGGCCGAGGTCGCCGAGACCTCGATCGCCGAGTTGCGGAGGATGCTGCACACCGGAGAGACGACGGCCGTGGAGCTGGTGGACGCCTACCTCGCCCGCATCGACGCCTACGACAGCGCCGGGCCACGGCTCAAAGCGGTCGTCGTCCGCAACCCGGAGGCCCGCGGCGCGACGCTCGGCCCGCTCGACGGCATCCCCTACACCGCCAAGGACAGCTACCTCGCCCGCGGTCTGACCGCCGCCGCCGGATCGCCGGCGTTCGAGCGCTTGGTGGCCCAGCGGGACGCGTTCGCGATCGAGCGCCTGCGCGCGGGCGGCGCGATCCTACTCGGCCTCACGAATATGCCGCCGATGGCGAACGGCGGCATGCGGCGCGGCCTCTACGGCCGCGCCGAGAGCCCCTACAACGGCGACTATCTGACTGCCGCCTTCGGCTCGGGGTCGTCCAACGGCTCCGGCACCGCGACAGCGGCCAGCTTCGCGGCCTTCGGCCTGGCCGAGGAGACCTGGTCGTCGGGCCGCGCGCCCGCCTCCAGCAACGCTCTCTGCGCCTACACGCCGTCGCGGGGCGTCATCTCGGTGCGCGGCGTCTGGCCGCTGGTGCCGACGATGGATGTGGTGGTCCCGCACACCCGCACGATGGCGGACCTCTTCGAAGTCCTCGACGTGATCGTCGCCGACGACGCCGAGCAGCGCGGCGACTTCTGGCGCGCGCAGCCCTGGGTCGCGATCCCGCGCGCGTCGGAGCTGCGCCCGCCGTCGTATCCGGCGCTCGGGGTGGGCGCGATCCTGGAAGGGAAGCGCGTCGGCGTGCCGCGCATGTACATCGACGCCGACCCCCTGGCCGGCACCGCCCCGAACCCGGGCATCGGCGGCCCGACCGGACGGCGCATCCACACCCGCGCCTCAGTGCTGGCGCTCTGGGAGGCCGCCCGGCGCGACCTGGAGGCCGCGGGCACAACCGTGGTCGAGACGGACTTCCCGGTCGTGTCGAACTACGAGGGCGACCGCCCAGGCGCGCCGACCATCGCCACCCGCGGCCTCGTCGGCACGGAGTATCTGCGCCGCGAGATCGTGGACCTCGCCGCCTGGGCCTGGGACGATTTCCTGGCCGCCAACGGCGACCCCGCCCTGAACACGCTCGCAGACGTCGACGGCGCGCGCGTCTTCCCGCTGCCCGGCGGCGCGCTCCCGGACCGCTACGACGGCTTCGAGGACGACATCGCGGAATACCCGGCCTGGGTGCGCGCGCACCCGGGAACCTCGCTGACCGATATCCCGCAGCTGGCCGACGGCGTGCGTGCGCTCGAAGAGACCCGCCGCATCGACCTCGAAGAGTGGATGCGCGCCCTCCGTCTCAACGCCGTCGCGTTACCCGCCGTCGCGGATGTCGGCCCGGCCGACATGGACATCGACCCTGCCTCCGCCGACCTCGGCTGACGCAACGGCGTCTGGGTCGCGAACGGGAACCTCGTTCCGCGCCACCTCGGCATCCCGACCGTGACCGTGCCGATGGGCACGATGACAGATACGGGCATGCCGGTGGGGCTGACCTTCGCGGGGCAGGCCTACGACGACACAGCTCTGCTAACACTGGCGGCGGCCTCTACGGCGACCGGGGCACGCCGGACGGAACCGCGGCGGACGCCGCGGCTTGTCCGCCCCGTGACGTCGCCGCCGGGTTGTTCTCCGACCGGTAGGTCCCACCGATAAGCGGTTGGAGACGGCGGGGAATCCGGCAGAGGAACACCAGGCTCCCTTCCTTTTCCGCCCCTCTCAGCGGAACCTCTAAGCTGGAGACCGTGTCCAAAGTCTTGAGCAGTCTTCCGGTCGGTGAGCGAGTCGGCATCGCGTTCTCGGGAGGTCTCGACACCTCCTGCGCGGTCGCCTGGATGCGCGAGAAGGGCGCCGTGCCCTGCGCCTACACGGCAGACATCGGCCAGTACGACGAGCCGAACATCGAGGAGGTCCCCGGTCGCGCCACCGAGTACGGCGCGGAGATCGCCCGGCTCGTGGACGCCAAGCGCGCACTCGTGGAGGAGGGCCTGATCGCGTTGCAGTGCGGCGCCTTCCACATCCGTTCCGGCGGGAAGACCTACTTCAACACCACCCCGCTCGGCCGGGCGGTCACCGGCGTCATGCTGGTGCGCGCGATGAGGGACGACGATGTCGAGATCTGGGGCGACGGCTCCACCTACAAGGGCAACGACATCGAGCGCTTCTACCGCTACGGCCTCATCGCCAACCCGCGCCTGCGCATCTACAAGCCGTGGCTCGACACCGCGTTCGTGGAGGAGCTCGGCGGCCGCACGGAGATAAGCGAATGGCTCGTCGCGCGCGGCTTCCCCTACCGCGACGCGACCGAGAAGGCATACTCGACCGACGCGAACATCTGGGGCGCGACGCACGAGGCGAAGCGTCTGGAGGAGCTGGACGCGGGCCTGGACATCGTGGAGCCGATCATGGGCGTCGCCGCCTGGCGCGAGGATATCGAGGTCGCCCCCGAGACGGTGAGCGTGTCCTTCGAGTACGGTCGCCCGGTCGCCCTCAACGGGATCGAGTTCGCCGACCCGGTCGCCCTGGTGCCGGAAGCGAACGCTATCGGCGGACGCCACGGCCTCGGCGCGTCCGACCAGATCGAGAACCGCATCATCGAGGCGAAGAGCCGCGGCATCTACGAAGCGCCGGGCATGGCTCTGCTGCACATCGCCTACGAGCGACTCCTCAACGCCATCCACAACGAGGATACCGTCGCCAACTACCACACCGAAGGCCGGCGCCTCGGCCGCCTGATGTACGAGGGCCGCTGGCTCGATCCGCAGTCGCTCATGCTCCGCGAGTCCCTGCAACGCTGGGTCGGCTCCGCCATCACCGGCGAAGTCACCCTGCGCCTGCGCCGCGGCGACGACTACACGATCCTCGACACCACCGGCCCGGCGCTCAGCTACCACCCGGACAAGCTCTCGATGGAGCGGGTGGGCAACGCCGCCTTCGGCCCGGCCGACCGCATCGGCCAGCTGACGATGCGCAATCTCGACATCGCGGACTCGCGCTCGCGTCTCGAACAGTACGCGGCCACCGGCCTCATCGGCGGCCCGACCGCCGAGCTGGTGGGCGAGCTACAGGAGGGCAGCGCCCGCAGCATCCTGGAGCTGGACGTCTCCCCCGAAGATGACGCCCTCTCGCGCGAGATCGACGCTTCCTCCGAGGGAGCCGCCTTCGACGCCGGGACCGACTGACCGGGCTGCCCCTCAGCCCTGCGGCACCCGAATCGTCAGCGCCCCCGGGTCCACCCACACCCGCATTGAGGAGGCCCGGCCGAACAGGTCGCCGTCGAGTTCGACGTCGTGCGGCTCGCTCAGGCTCAGCACGAACTCGCGTCCCTTGAGGTAGGTGAGCGCCGGCGCCGGCTGGCCGGCGCCGAGCAGGCGCCGGCCAGCGGTCGTACGGCGCAGCACCCCGTTCTCCCAGAACACCGTGACGACGATCTGCAGCCAGCCGAGAACCCCCTCCGGGCGCAGGAGGACGATGTCGAGCTCGCCATCGTCCACGGCGGCGTCCGGCAGCAGCAGGATATTCGCCGGCAGCGACCCGCAGTTGCCGATCAGGACGGTGTGGGCGCGCAGCGAGTGGATGCGTCCGCCATCGAGCTGGTAGCGGAGGTGCAGTTCGTTCTTGTCGCTCAGCACCATCCCGATGGCCTTCACATAGGCGAGCCACCCGGCCCTCGCCTTCAGACCGTCATCGGTGTGGACGATCATCTGCGCGTCGATGCCGGCGCCGGCCATCACGAGGAAGGCGCGGTGGCGGGTGCCGTCGCCCTCATCGCGAAGCTCGGCCATCCCGACGTCGATGGCCCGGTCGGCACCGGTGAACGCCGTCGTCAGCGAGTGCGCGACATCGGCCAGCGTGAGATCGAGGTTGCGGGCGAGGAGGTTGCCCGTGCCGGAGGGCAGCAGAGCGATCGGGACGCCGGTGTTGCGCAGTTCCTCCGCGACCGTCCGCACCGTGCCGTCGCCGCCAGCCGCGATCACGACCTCCACCCCGGCGGTGAGGGCCTCCCGGGTCTGGCCGGCGCCCGGATCGGCGACGGTGGTCTCCAGCCACAGCGTCTCCTCCCAGCCGTGCCGCCGCTCGGCCGCCGCCAGCGCGGCGCGCAGCGCGTCGAGATCGACTTTGACGGGGTTGACGACGATCGCGGCCCGGCTCATGCCTGCGACAGTACGCGATTCCGGACGTTCCTGGCGGAGACACCTGCCGGTCCTCGGCGATCCCGCCCGCATCCGTGACCGGCGGACGCTGCGCGGGGCGTCGCGGCGGCTCCGCCGGCACTCCCTATGGGGTGTGCCGTACCTGTTCGGTGAGGGTGTTCGCTCTACGGTCGGGTCATGACCGATGCTGCACCCCCGCCGCCTTCCGCGCCCGCCAAAAAGCACGCGCCACACGCGCCGCACAACCACGCCGACGCTGGTTCGGCCGCAAGCCACTGTCCTAGGGCAGTTCTCGCGGCAGCTTCTCATAGCATGAGTGTTGTCCGTTCGAGGAATGCGATCACCACGCCACCGCCGACCGTCGCAGTGACTCTGCTTCCCTGGCTCTCACGCCACCGCACAGCGAACATCGCATCGCTCGCCGGTCTGGCCGCTGTGAGTGTCCCCGGACTCCTGCCCCTCGGCTGACCGCCTCCGAGGGAAACCACGTCCGCTCTCCAGCCTGACTGCCGCCCCCTGACGGCCTTCGCCCATCCGTCCGTAGCGGACCGCTGTGTAGTAGAGCACGACGAGAACCAGTCCAGCTGCTTGGGTTCGGTTCAGTAGGCCGCGCCGGGCCCTTCGTCAAAGGGATTGCCGGAGAGCCGAAACCGTTGTCTCGTGGCCAGAGTCTCGGAAAAGACACCCTTCATGAACATCCTGCTCATCATCATCATCGCCATCATCCTGCTGCTCACCGGCGGTTTCGTGCAGTCCCTGAACTTCCTGCTCTGGGTGGGGGTCATCGTGCTCGTGCTCGCGGCCGCCGTGTGGCTCGTGCGGCTACTGACCGGCAGCCGGCGGGTCTGACGGGCGGCGTCCGGCGGTGCTCGCCGTTCAGGGCGAGGTGGGCAGCGTCAGCTCCGCGATCAGGCCGCCGGACGGATTCGCCGCCAGCCGCAGCGAGCCGTCGTGCGCGTCGGCGATGCTCGCGGCGAGCGCCAGCCCGAGACCGTAGCCGCGACCGGTGGTGCGACCGGACCCGCGCACGAACGGCTCGACCAGGGACTCCACGATGCCCGGATCGACCGGTGGCCCGGTGTTCGTCACCGTGACCACCGCCCGGTCGGCGAGACGTGTCACGCGCACGGCCGCTGTGCCTCCGGGCTCGTTGTGGCGGATCGCGTTCTGGATCAGGTTCCCCACGGCCTGCCGCACCAGCACGGGGTCCCCGACAACCTCGACGGGGCCGGATTCCCGGTCCGGAGTCTCCACGTTCAGCGAGACCCCGTTACGGTCGGCCTCCGCCGCCTGAGCCGCGCCCTCCGCGACCACGGCGGCCACATCGAACGGCGTGCGGGTGAGGCGGCTCCGGTCGATGTCCGAGAGATCGAGCAAAGCCCCCACCGTGGCGATGTTGGCGCTGTTGACCTCGCGCACCCGCCCCGCCAGCGCGCGCAGCGACTCCGCATCCGCCTCCGGGTCGGCCATCGTCACATCGATCATCGTCTGGGTGGTCGTGAGCGGCGTGCGCAGCTCGTGGGAGGCGTTCGCAGCGAATCGCCAATGCACCTCGAAGGAGCGTTCCAGCGCGGCGAGCATGGTGTCGAAGGTGTCGGAGAGATCGCGGATCTCGTCTCGTGGCCCAGCAAGGGCGACGCGATGGTCGAGCGCGCCCGTCGCCGCTTTGCTGGCCGCCGCGTTGATCGCGGCGAGGGGGCGCAGCATCCGCCCCGCCAGCACCCAGCCGAGCGCCCCTCCCGCGAGCGCGAGCACGACGAGGGCGCCGAGGGAGACAGCGAGCAGCAGCGTCAGCAGATCGGCGGTGTCGGTGATGACGTACAGGCTGTCGAACTGCACCTCCATGCCGCTGTCGACGTTGTAGCCGACAACGCCGGGGGAGGTGCCGAAGGCGTATCTCGGCACGAACCGCATGAAAGCCCAGACGATCCCGATAAGCGCGGCCGGGCGGTCACCCCGGCTCCCCGAAACGGTAGCCGACACCGGTCACGGTGTGGATGATCGGGGGAGCGCCGAGCCGCTTGCGCAGGTTGGACATCGTCACCCGGATGGTGTTGGTGAACGGGTCGGCGTTCTCGTCCCAGGCTTTCTCGAGCAGGGTCTCTGCGCTCACGACACCGGCCGCGGCGTTCATGAGCACGTCCAGCACGGCGAACTCTTTGCGGCTGAGCCTCACAAACCGGCCTTCGCGGTAGACCTCGCGACGGAACGGGTCCAGCCGCACGCCGCCGGATTCGAGCACCGGCGGCCGGGCCGACGGGTTGCGCCGCTCGAGCGCGCGCAGCCGCATCACCAGTTCGGGGAACTCGAACGGTTTGAGCAGGTAGTCGTCGGCGCCCCGCTCGAAGCCGCTCGCCTTGTCTCCGAGCGTCCGCGCGGCGGTCAGCATGATGACGCGGACGGTGGGATGGTCGGCCACGATCCGCGCGCACACCTCGTCGCCGTGGACCACCGGGAGGTCGCGGTCCAGCACGGCGACGTCGTAGTCGTTGACGGTGAGCTGCTCGAGCGCCGAACCGCCGTCGTGGACCACGTCCGCCGCGATGGTCTCCAGCCTCAGACCGGCCTTGATGGCGTCGGCGAGATACGGCTCGTCTTCGACCACCAGCACACGCATTCGTCGTCCTCTCGTCTCAGACGCCCATTTCAGCACGGCGGCCATAAAGAAAATGTCAATGCTTCCGTGAACGCAACGGTAACGCGCCTCCCTGTGGACTGGTCCCCTCACATCCGACCGTAAGGAGACACCATGATCACACGACAGGGAACGAAGAGCTCGATCCTCCTCACCGCCGCGGCCATCGTCTCGGCCGTGGGGCTGCTCTCCGGCTGCTCGGCGGCCGCGCCGAAGGCGGCGCCGACGAAAGACACGAAGCTCTCCTCCGAGGAGTACATGATCGCCCTGCGGAAGTGCATGAGCGCGGAGGGCGTCGATCTGAAGTGGAACTCGGACGGGAGCGCGGTCAGCAGCGCGGTCAGCTTCGACGGCTCCACGACGCAGGGGAAGATGGTGGCCGCCATGAACGCCTGCCAGAAGAAGCTGGGCACGCCACCGGAGGCAGAGAAGGCGACGGACCCCCAGCAGGCCAAGGATCAGCTGCTCAAGGCGGCCAAGTGCCTGCGCGAGAACGGGGTGGACTCCACCGTGAGCGATGGCGCCCTCGACCTCAAGGGCAGCGAGCTGCCGGAGGCGGTCGCCAAGACGTGCCTGGGAGTCGGCAAATGACCCCGGCGGAGACCGGAACCAAAGCCGGCGACCCGGCCACGAATCCCCGCCGGCGCCGGCGCGGTCTGCTGATCGGCGGGGCGGGCGTCCTGACGGCCGTCCTCTGCGCGGGCGGCGTGGCCGCGTTCGCCGTCACCGGCGGAGACGGCACCCCCGCGGCGAAGGCGGCGCCCGCTCACACGGCGACGATCAAACGCGGGACGCTCCAAGGCTCGGTGAAGGCGACCGGGACGCTGTCGTTCGGCGACGGCCGGACGATTGGCTCCGCGACCGGCGGGACCGTGACCGAGCTGCCCGCTCCCGGTGCGACCGTCGACACCGGCGGCAAACTCTTCGCCGTCGACAACAAGCCGGCCTTCCTGCTGACCGGCGAGATGCCGGCCTTCCGGAGCTTCGAGTCCGGGATGGCGAACGGCCCCGACATCGCGGCGCTTGAGACCAGCCTCAAAAAGCTGGGCTTCCTCACGCGGGAGCCGGGCAACCGGTTCACCGGGTCGACAGCCGCGGCAATCAAGCACTGGCAGAAGGCGACGGGACAGGAGGCGACCGGCGCCATCCCGTTCGGCACGGTCGTGTTCGCCCCCGGGCCGGTGCGGGTCGGGGAGGCCAAAGCGCACCTCGGCGATCAGATCGGCGCGGGGGGCCCGCTGCTCGCGGTGACGGACACCGTCAAGCGCGTGGATGTCGATGTGAAGCTCAGCGATCAGGGCGTCGCGGCGGCCGGCGTGCGGGTCGGGATCGAGCTGCCGAACGACCAGACCACGAGCGGCGTTGTCTCCTCTGTCGGCGTTCCCGTCGAGCGCGACGACAAGAAGACGGTCGTGCCCGTCGTCGTCGCGCTGGACGACCCCGGGGCGACGGGCGCGCTGCAGCGGGCCTCTGTGACCGTCTCGTTCCCCTCCGAGAAGCGCGAGGGTGTCCTCTCTGTGCCGGTGTCGGCGCTGCTGGCGCTGCAAGGCGACAGGTTCGGCGTGGAGGTCGTCGTCAAGAACGGGCCGACGAAGCGCGTCCCGGTCAAGACCGGCGCCTTCATCGACGGCCGGGTCGAGATCTCCGGCGACGACATCGCGGACGGCGAGAGAGTCGTGGTGCCGTCGCTATGAGCGAGATTGTCTCCCTGAACGGCGTCGAGCGCAGCTACGGCGAGCCGCCCGTGCGGGCTTGCGCCGGGGTCAGCCTCTCCATCCAGCGCGGCGAGCTGGTCGCGATCGTCGGGCCGAGCGGCTCGGGCAAGTCGACACTGCTCAACCTGATCGGCACCCTCGACCGGCCGACCGCCGGCAGCGCCCGCATCGACGGCCGGGATGTCGCAGACCTCTCCGACCGCGAGCTCTCGGCCCTCCGCGCCCACCGCATCGGGTTCGTGTTCCAGCAGTTCCACCTCACCGAGGGCGTCACAGCGCTGGAGAACGTGGCGGCAGGTCTGCTCTACCTCGGGGTTCCGGTGCGGAAGCGCCGCGGCCTCGCCGAGAGAGCGCTGCGCCGGGTCGGGCTCGGCCACCGCCTCGGCCACCTGCCCAGCCAGCTCTCCGGCGGCGAGCGCCAGCGCGTCGCGATCGCACGCGCCGTCGTCGCCGATCCGCCGCTGCTGCTGGCGGACGAGCCGACGGGCAACCTCGACAGCGTCGCGGGCGAGCGGATCGTCGAGCTGCTGCGGGAGCTGAACGCGCAGGGCACGACCATCCTGGTCATTACCCACGACGCCGAACTCGCGCAGCGGCTGCCCCGGCGGATCGCCATCCGCGACGGCCGCGTGGTCGCCGACTCCGGCTCGGAGCGCAGCGCCGGGGCGGTCGCATGAGCGCCGTGGAGACGAACTGTCCGCCGTCCCTGCCCGCCTCCCGGCTGCTGCCGGGCGACGTGCTGCGGCTGGGAACGACCGGTCTGCGGACACGGCCCGTGCGTGCGGTGCTCTCCGCTCTTGGAATCGCCATCGGAATCGCCGCGATGGTCGCCGTCGTCGGCCTCTCGGCCTCAGCGCAGGCGAAGGTCGGCCAGCAGCTCGCCGCGCTCGGCACCGGCCTGCTGACCGTCCAGCCCGGCGAATCGTTCTTCGGCGACAAGAGCGAGCTGGCACGGGAGTCGGCGGGGAAAGTCGGGATGATCCCCGGTGTGGAGGCGGTGGGCGAGGTGGCCAAGCTGGACGGGGACGCCTACCGGAGCCGGCTCATCCCGCAGAACGAGACGGTCGGGGTCGCGCCCACGGCCGCAGACGTCGGCCTGCTGAAGGTCATCCGCGGCACCGTGCGCTCCGGCGCCTGGCTGAACGAAGCCACCGGAGCGTTCCCGGCCGTGGTGCTCGGCTCCGCCGCGGCCGAACGGCTCGGTGTCGTGACGCCCGGCGCCCAGATCTGGATGGGCGGGCGGGCGTTTACGGTCATCGGCGTCCTGGACCCGCTGCCGCTCGCCCCCGAGCTGAATAGCGCCGCGCTGATCGGCAAGCGAGCGGCCGCGGAGTTCTTCGGGCACCGCGGCAACCCGACGACCGTCTACGAACGCTCGGCTGAGGCGTCCGTCTCGTCCGTGCGCTCCGTTCTCGGCCGCACGGTGAACCCGCAGGCGCCCAACGAGGTCACGGTCTCCCGCCCCTCCGATGCCCTCCAGGCCAAGAGCGCCGTGGACGCGGCGTTCACGGGGCTGCTGGTGGGGCTCGGTGGGATCGCGCTGCTGGTCGGCGGCATCGGCGTGGCCAACACCATGGTCATCTCGGTGCTGGAGCGCCGGCGCGAGATCGGGCTGCGGCGGGCGCTCGGGGCGACGCACAGCCACATCCACTCGCAGTTCCTGGCCGAAGCCCTGCTGCTGTCGCTACTGGGCGGCGTGGCGGGCGCCGTGCTCGGCGGCGCGATCATCGCCGTGATGTCGGCGGTGAACGGCACACCGTTCGTCCTTCCCGCGGAGGCCGTTGGCATGGCGATCGGAGCGACGCTGGCGATCGGCGGCCTCGCCGGCCTGTACCCGGCGATCCGGGCGGCGCGCACGCCGCCGACCGCTGCGCTCAGCGCCTGACACCGGCGGGAGAGGGCCCCGGCCGGGGTCCTCTCCCGTGTTCTCCAGTACACCGGTCACATGCTGTCGAGGATGTCCACCAGATCTTCGTACGTCGTCAGCGGGTTGAGCACCGCGAAGCGCGTGTTCGGCCGGCCGGCGTGCGAGCTCGGCATGACGAACGCCCGCTGGCTGTCCAGCAGCCGCCTCGACCACAGAGCGTAGTCCTGCTTGGTCCAGCCCTCGCGCTCGAAAACGACGACCGACAGCTGCGGGCGGCGCACGAGGCGGAAGCCGTCGCGCCGCTCGATCTCCGCCGCGATCCGCTGCGCCAGCCGAAGGGACGCGGTCACAGCCTCCCGGTACGCGGCCGCCCCGTGGCTGGCGAGCGAGAACCAGAGCGGCAGGCCGCGCGCCCGCCGGGTGAGGTGCGCCGCGTAGTCGGACGGGCTCCAGGAGGAGTCCTCGGTCAGTGTGTCCAGGTACTCGGCGTGCTGCGTGTGCGCGCGACGGCCGGCCTCCGGGTCACGGTAGATCAGCGCGCAGGCGTCGAGCGGCGCGAACAGCCACTTGTGCGGATCCACGATCACCGAGTCCGCGCGCTCGACGCCGGCGAAGTGCGGCCGGCCGAGCGGCGACAGCATCCCGGCCAGCCCGTACGCGCCGTCGACGTGCAGCCAGAAGCGGAACCTGTCTTTCAGCGCGGCGATCGAGGCGAGGTCGTCGACGATGCCGAAGTTCGTGGAGCCGGCCGTCGCGACGACCGCGAACACGGCGTCGCCGTACTCCTCGAGCGCCCGGCGCACGGCCTCGCCGCTGAGCGCGCCGGACTCGCCGGGCGAGACCGCAACCACCTCGACATCCATCACCCGCGCCGCCGAGGCGATCGAGGAGTGCGCCTCCGCGCTGCACAGGATCGCCCACCGGCCGGGCGGGTCGCCCCGCTCGCTCCGGGCGTGGTCGCGGGCGGCGACCAGTGCGGAGAGATTGCCGAGGGTGCCGCCCTGCACGAATGCCCCGCCCGCGCCCTCCGGCAGCCCGAACTCAGCAGCGAGCCAGGCGAGCACCTGGTTCTCCGCGTAGACCGCGCCCGAGCCCTCCAGCCACGACCCGCCGTAGACCGCGGTGGCGGACACCACCAGATCGAACGCCGTGGCCGCTTTGGTCGGCGCTGTCGGGATGAACGAGAGGTGCCGGGGGTGGTCGGTCGTGATGCACGCCGGCGCCAGCACATCCTCGAACAGCGCGAGCGCCCGCTCGGCCCCCATCCCCTCCTCGGAGAGGGTGCGCCCGGCCAGGCGCAGCAGCTCCGGCTCCGGCAGCGGTTTGTCCAGCGGTGTGTCGGTGCTCAGGATGCGACGACGCGAGTAGTCGAGCACCAGATCCACCAGCGCGCGCGTCTCTGGGGTGACAGCATGCATCCGAGCGGCGTCTGTGCGGGCGTCTGCGGTGTGGGACATGAGAACCTCCGCACCGAATCCTCGCACAGGCCTTCGGCGAGAATCGGGAATCGCCCCGGGAACGGGCCGATCACGCAGACGACCCGAGTGTGGACGGCGCGCTGAACCTCGCACCTGGTCATACGGCAGATGAGGAGAGAGGCCAAGCCCGATGAGGGCGAGGAAGAAATTCGCTCCACGTGATTTCTGATGGAAATATACCAGAAGACGACATGGTATCGTTCGCTGGGTGTTGTTCGCCGGGTTCTGCGCTTGGTGCTTGTTGAAGAATGAGGAAGACCCGGCGAATGAAGACTATCCCGTTCGATGACGCGACTGCGGACCAGCTGATTCGAGCCTTGCAGGACGTGGCTCAGCAGCTGCGAAGCATGGGGTGGGACCGGTGGAACGCGGTGTCTCAGGCGATGAGCGATTTCTCTGGCGGGTACGCGAAACGCTTCGAGGCGGCCTGTGCGACCGAATCCACAGATCGTGGTGCTCTTGCGAGAGCTCTCGACGCGCTCGCCGACGACGTCGAGGGGGCGAAAGCCCAGGCACGGCTTGAGCGGGAGCGGATCGCCGAGCACGCGGCGTGGCAGGAACGCGTAGCCGAATGTAAGCGAGCGGAGACGTTCTCTTTCTCCGGGGGAATCCCGTCGCTGGCCGTTTTTCCGGGCGTCGAACCCAGCACGAGACCTCTTCGGCCGCCGGAGATCTCAGCCTCGTTCGGGCCTGGAATCAGAAACCGGTACGCAGGCGGCGGCGATGCAGGCGGGACGACTTCGGCGGCGCCGGCGATCCGGCGGGGCTTTGTGTCGCGGTCACGAGCGATGACTTCGCGGATGAGCGCTGGCCGGTCCGATGTGCGCGGTGCGGTGGCCGCGTACACAGGAGCTGTTCGTGGGCGCCGCTGTCCGTGTCGGCGCTGCTCACCGGGTTCTCCCGGCTGATCGAGGAGAACCGGGCTGACGAAATCTGGATCGAAGATGTGGCTTCTGCGTTCGAAGCCGCCGGGAAGGGCACGCTGGGCGACTTTGATGTGATGCTGGTGGTGAACGCCAGGCATCCCGAGGAACTCAGTAAGCTGCTCCTGGGCGGCACGTTGACACAGGCTCAGATCGCGGCGACCTGGGCGGCCCTGACGAAGAGCACGGACTTCTACGCCGAGAAGTTCATCGAGAAGCATTCATTCGAGCTAGCGAGTCTCGATGGTCTCCCGTTCTCGGTGATGAGCCAGGCCGGGAAGCACGAGCTGAACTATGCGCTGGACCCGGAGCACCCAGAGAACCTGGAAAAAGCATTCGCACGGATGGGGTTCCTGCCTGGCGAACGCTCGATGAAAGACTTCAAAGCCGACCTCGAAGCCATACAGACCGCTTTCACTCGTGCTCAGAGCACGACGAAAGAAGGCGATGTCTTCCAGTTGGTGTCGTTCGGGAGGCACGACGGCGTCGTGACCGCGGGCATCTCGATGGGCGATCTCGATACCGCGTCGAAGATCGGTGTGTTCGTGTCCGGCATGATGTCCGATGTACACGGACTCGGCGACAGTTTCGACGCGTTCAAGAAGATCCGCGACGGCTATCCGGGGATCGCGATGGTGACGTGGGTGGGGTACCGCTCCCCGAATCTGGCGGAGGAGGCCTTCCAAGACCGCGCCAACAAAGGCGCCCCTCGTCTGGCCTCGTTCCTGGACGGGATCGCGGCGCAGCGCGCCGGGAACCCGATCGACCGTTTCGTCACGATCGGCCACTCCTACGGCACGAACATGCTAGCGGAGGCGCTGAAGATCGCGAAGGCCCCGGTGGACGCCTACGTAACGCTCGGATCAGCCGGGCTGCAATACGGGACCACGGCCCAGGATCTTGGTGCCAAAGAAATCTACGCGACCCACGCAGACGGCGATGGCATCGCCGCCGGGGTCGGGCAGCACGTTCACTTCCGGAAAGCATCGGAAGACGGCGGAGGATACGACTACCAAGCACGGGTGGACCCCCGGGACCTGGACGGAGCGTATGAGTTCTCCTCCGAAAAGGACGGCGGCGGGAAAGCCGTGACAATGCACAATCTTCTGAATCCGATCGACACGCCCGAATGGATGCAGAATCTCGACGGTATCCCCGCCGACCAGGAAATCGGGTACCTGAACGAAAAATCCAGCACAGTGCTCGGTCTTCACACCATCATGCGAGGGAAAACGCCAGCACAATGAAGATGACCAAACTCACACGAGCGCTGGCCGCAGCGACCGCTGCCGGGGCGCTTCTGGCCGGCTGCACTGTGCAAGGGGCGAAGGACGGTGGAGGAATGACCGAAGACGAAGCACTCGAACTCCCCCTGGAGAGGCAGTACATCCTCGCGGGCGAACGGTATGTCGCCGTGAACGAGCGGCTGGCCGATCTGCAGCGGGAGCTCTTCGCCGATGAGTGGGAAGACGGCGGCGTGAGTTCCGAGGTGGCTCCCGGAAGCGGCTTCTCGCGGGGGAACGACCTCATCGGGGACAACCGGGATAACAGCTACGACTACTCCGTGTCTCGCCACCATGCGGTGGATGGGGATATCGAATCGCTGCTGCGGGAGATCGCCCGTTCCTGGGAAGCGAAAGGGTGGGAGGTGTCGTCCGAGCGAGTCCTCACCGCCCGACGGGTGACCACGACCGATCCCGACGGGTACTGGTTCGAAGCGATGGCGCCCGGCAGCGACCTCTCGCTCACTGCGCTGTCTCCCGTGTATTGGGGAGCGTACGACTCTCTGCTCACGGCGATCGCTGCCCGTCGCGAAGCCGAACGCGAAGCCGGCGCGCCGGGAACAAGCATCGACCATGACGAGAGCAATAAGTCTCGTTTCCTGCCGGGCGTGTACCTCCCCTTCCCGGCCTGGAATGCGCTGAGCCCGTGAGCGTGACAGACAGCGAGCGTCGCGCTCTCCTCGCAGCGGTGGACCGGTTCGGAGATTTGCTCTTCGAGAGCCGCTACTCTGGCGCACCGGGAACAGACTCCCTCACGGAGTTCTGGAAAGTCATCGGGAAAGGGTACGTCTTCTTCCGTCACACCGATGACGTAGACCCGAGCCACTTCCGGCTGCTGACCCAGACGCTCGACGAGATCCACAAGACCCTCGCCGAGGTGCTCACACCCCGAGGACAGCGGGGCCGGAAAGCGGAGTCGGAGACGACAGCGCCGCTCATCGCAGCGATCGACCAGTTAGGCGACCTCCTGATCGAGGCCTCCTGCGAGAACGCTCCGTTGCCTGACGCCACTCTGGACGGCATCTGGATGGTCATCGGCACCAGCTACATCGCCACCCGGCACCCCGGCGAGGAGCCGTTCCCGCTCCCGGGAATGCTCGCCGGCGTCGACCGGGCACACGCAAACCTGACACGGGCCATCCAGCGGCATCGTCAGCGTCACCAGCGATCCAGTGCCTGACAGTGAGGGCACCGACCGGGACTGTAGGGTTTGGGCGACTCCTGATCTGTGGCGATCGCGTTGAAGCGAGAGTCGTCGTTCGCGCAGATCGCGAAGGGTTTCGGGATCTCCGAGTCGTGCGTGCAGCGGTGGGCGGTGGGTCGAGATCGCCGAGGTCGATGGCGACCGGCGCGTCGGCGCCACTACGAGTGAAACGGCCGAGAACCGTGAGCTGCGCAAACGCGTGAAACTGCTCGAGCAGGCCGTTTCGCGGGTGCGGTCCCATCATCTGGAGACTCACCTTCAAAACTGGAACCTCTGGCCCCACCCAACCCACCTGATCGCCAGCCCCGGCACACGACAACGGACGCTGGCGATCAGGTTCCCCCTGGCGGCTACCGCGCGCCAGGCTCGCCCTGCGCGATGGCGGACAGGATGCCGTCGCCGGGAGCGGCCGGCACGAAGTCGGCCTCGATCTCGGCGCGCTGCAGCAGCTCGCCCATTCGGCGCTGGCGCTGGCGCGGGATGAGGGTGACGACCGTGCCGCGCTTGCCCGCCCGGCCGGTGCGGCCGGAGCGGTGCAGATAGGTCTTGTACTCGTCCGGCGCATCGGCCTGGATGACCAGGTCGATATCGTCGACGTGGATGCCGCGGGCCGCCACATCCGTCGCCACCAGCACGCTCACACGGCCGCTGGTGAGCTGTGCGAGGTTGCGCGTGCGACGGGACTGGTTGAGGTCGCCGTGCAGGGAGACGGCCGGGATGCCAGCGTCCTCCAGGTTGTCGGCGAGCATCTCGGCGAACGCGCGGGTACGGGCGAAGATCAGCGTCTTGCCGTCGCGGTCGGCCAGCTGTTCGATGATCGCACCCTTCTCGCGGTGCTCGACCACCAGCACGCGGTGGTCGATAGCCGAGGAGTCCTGGTCCTCGCCCGCCACCTCATGCACCGACGGATCGACCAGGAACTCGTCCACCAGTTGTGCGACGCCGGAGTCGAGCGTGGCCGAGAAGAGCAGCTTCTGGCCGCCGTCGACGGTCTCACGCAGGATGCGCTGCACCGGTTCCAGGAAGCCAATATCACACATGTGGTCGGCCTCGTCCAGAACGCTGATGACGACCTGGCTGAGATCGAGCCGGCCCTGTTCCACGAGGTCCTCGATACGGCCGGGCGTGCCGATCACGATGTCGACTCCGCGCTGAAGAGCGCCGACCTGCCGCCCCTGGGGCACACCGCCGTAGATCTGCGTAGTGAAGAGACCAACCGAGCGGGCGATCGGCTGAACGGTGCGGTCGATCTGGAGGGCCAGCTCGCGGGTCGGCGCCAGGATGAGCGCCCGCGGAGCCCGGCCGGTCTGACGTTTGCCGCCGGATTTGCCGCTCTCGGCCCACAACCGCATGAGCCGCTCCACCATCGGCGCACCGAAGGCGATCGTCTTGCCGGAACCGGTGCGCCCGCGGCCGAGCACATCCCGGCCGGCGACGATCTCCGGTGCGGTCGCGGCCTGGATCGGGAAGGGCGTCTCGGCGCCGAGCTCGGCCAGGGCCCGGACGATGTTGCCGCCGAGGCCCAGGTCGGCGAAGGTCACGCCGTCCACATCCTCGGCACGGGTCGCCTCGGCCTTCAAACGATCGAGCACGACATCGTCTTGCGGGGCGAAGCCCTTCTCCTGGCACGACGGGGAGAAGGAGTCGCGGCGGGGACGGTCGGGACGGTCGTCGAACGGGCGACGGGGACGGTCGTCACCGTGGCGCGGACGCTCGGCGCGGTCATGGAACGAACGACGCGGACGCTCAACCCGCTCCGGCCGGCCGGCGTTCGCGCGGCTCTCCCACTCGCGCTCGGTGCGGCGCGCGTCCTTTCCGCGCGGCTCCCAGTTCGGACGCTGCTTGCCGGCCTCAGGGCCGCCATCGCGACGGCCGTAGGTGGAGCGGCCACGAGCGGCGCGGTCCTCCGCGCTCCAGCGGGACTTCTTGGGGGCTGCGGCCTCCTCGGCGCGATAGCCGCGGTGCTTGGGGCTGCGGCTGCCGGCGGGCTGACCGCTGCGGCTCCCGTTCTTCTTGTGCGGGGGCATTTTCGTGTCTCTTCCTGGGGTGTTCGCGTGCGCGGCGGCACGCAGAGAAGCGCGCCGGACATTCCCCGTCTGTCGTCGCCCGGGGCCGTTCACTGAGTGATGATCCGCACACCGATCGGGGCGGAACCGGCCCACTTGACTGACAAACTCATCCACGCATCGAGCGGCGCGGTGTCAAGAGCCGACCTTCCGATGATACCGGATGGTGGCTGGGAACGAGCAGAGCGCAGCAGGGTATACAGTAGTCATGGCTTCCGTGGATGCGATCATCGTCGGCTCGGGACCGAACGGGCTCGCCGCCGCCGTCACCCTGGCCCGCGCGGGTCTCGCCGTGCGGGTCTACGAGCGCAACGCCACCGTGGGCGGCGGCCTGCGCACCGAAGAGCTCACCCTTCCCGGCTTCCGGCACGATGTGTGCGCGGCCGTGCATGCGATGGCGGTCTCGTCCGGGTTCTTCCGCCGCTTCGGTCTGACCGAGCGGGTGCGGTTCCTGACGCCGTCCGCCTCCTACGGGCATCCTCTCGACGGCGGCGCGGCAGCGCTGGCCTACCGGGACCTCGACCGGACGGCGGAGACGCTCGGCCGCGACGGAGCCGCCTGGCGCGCGCTGCTCGGCCCGCTGGTGCGGAACGCGGACGCTGTGGCGCAGTTCACAGGCTCGGCTGTGCTCCAGCCGCCCCGGCACCCTCTCGTCGCCGCCCGCTTCGGGCTGACCGCCCTCGCGCAGGGCGGCCCGTGGTGGAACCTGCCGTTCCGCGAGGAAGCCGCCCCGGCGCTGCTGGCGGGGGCGTTCGCGCACGCGACGCTCCCCCTGCCGGCCGTCGCCGCCGCAGCGGCGGGCCTCGCACTCGCGACCCAGGCCCACACGCGCGGCTGGCCCCTCCCCGTCGGCGGTTCGCAGTCGATCGCGGACGCGCTGACCGCCGACCTCGTCGCCCACGGCGGCGACGTGGTCACCGGCGCCGAAATCACCTCCCTGGCCGACCTCCCGGACGCCCGCGCGATCCTGTTCGGCACGCACGTCGCCGTCGCCGCGAAGCTCGGCGAGGACCGGCTCGCACGGGGCTACCTGCGCCGTGTCTCGCGCTTCCGCGGCGGCAACGGCGTCTTCAAACTCGACTTCGCGCTCTCCGGCCCGGTCCCGTGGGCGAACCCCGAGCTCGCCGAGACCGCGACTGTCCACCTCGGCGGCGACCGCGCAGCGATCGCCCGCTCCGAGCGCACCGTCGCCCGCGGACGCGAGAGCGACGACCCGTACGTGCTCGTCTCGCAGCCGTCCCTGTTCGACAGCACCCGCGCCCCAGCGGGGAAACACGTGCTGTGGGCCTACACGCACGTGCCGCGCGGCTCGACCTCCGACCGCAGTGAGGCGATCTTCGCACAGATCGAACGGTTCGCACCGGGCTTCCGCGACCTCATCCTGGCGACCGCGGCTAAAACCGCGCACGAGTTGCAGCAGTACAACCCCAACGACATCGGGGGCGACATCTCGGCCGGAGCAACGGACTTCCGCCAGCTGATCGCCCGGCCGGTCGTGGCCGCCGATCCCTGGCGCATGCCCGGCCGCGGGCTCTACCTGGCCTCCGCCTCCGCCGCTCCGGGCCCCGCGGTCCACGGCCTGCCCGGTTACTACGCGGCCCGCAGCGCCCTCCGCCACGAGTTCGGGATACGGCGGATGCCATCGCTGGCCCCGGGGCGTAGCTGATCACGGCGGCATCGGTGGGGAGAGCCCCCGCACCCAGGGTTCCAACGGGCGCGAGGCCGACTCAGCGCATTGGATGGCGAGCCTCCCCGATCCCGCCGATCGGATCTTTGGAGACGTCCGCCCCGACCCTCCGGGGTCATTCTCACGCTGTGGTCCCTCACCGTACCTGCGTCTTGGAGGCAGAGGGTTCGAAGAGATGATCGAAGCGATGCGGACGCTGCCGGGCGGTGGCCGCAAACGAAAGCGGAAGAATTAATGTTATTAGCTCCTTCCCGTGGGGTTGTCTTCCTCGCGGTTCTCACGGCAGCGCATGTCATGGTGGTGGCATAGGGGCCGGAGTCGCACTGCGCATTCTGTCATCGGTCCAGTCATGGGGGTCCTCCCACAGATCCGCTGTTTTTACGGTGGGATCGGAGTCAGAGCTTTCCGAATCAGGAGCAGAAGGGGCGGCTCCCGTGCGCTGGCATCCTGTAAACAGACCCAGCGCAGCCAGAATAATCACAAGCGCTTTGACTATTCGCATGTTCTCCACATCTTTCATCGAGAGCCCGAGACACCTCCGTGCGACGGAGCGCTCAGCGTCACAGACCCGTGAATGTCCTGCGGGAGGGCGTGCTAGTGCGTCGCGTCGGGGTGGGTCACAACGACGATCCAGCGATGAAAGCGACTCTCATCGACAAGCGGGATTCGACCGGATTTATCAGAGCGCCGCGTTTTCGGGTCTTCGATTGAGTGGAGAAGAAGCGCTCCAGAGGCAAACCACAGCCTTGTGGGCCTACGAGATAACCGGCGCTTCGTTCTGGGAAGCGCCGGAGGCGGAGCGCTCTCGCGCGGGAAGGCGACCGCGAAGCCGGCGGCGAGCCAGCCGGCGTGGTGCGGTTGGTGGGCATGTCAGGGTGTGGGGGTTGGCGGGAGTGTGGGGATGGTGGCTTCGGCGGTGCGGCGGTCTTCGTCGAGGACGGTGTCGTGGGTGGAGCACGTGGTGTGGATGTCGATGCTGACGATTCCGTCGCTGGCGAAGAGCCCGACCATTGCGCCGTCGCCGCGGTCGCCGCGGATGCTGGTGGTGCGGGTTCCGTCACGGAATGTTTGGTAGGGGGTAACGGTGCTGACGGTGAATCCGTGTTCCTGCCAGACGGGGGTGACCCGGTCGGCGAGGACTTTGGGGTCCACACCGGGGTCGTGGCTGATGTTCATTTGCAGGCGGAGGGGGCGGGGGTGCGGCGGCCCATGCCGCAGAGCTCGGGGGATATTGGGTGATGATGTCCGGCGTCCAGAGTGTGCCTCCGCCATCGGCTTTTGAGCCGAGGTACCAACCGTCCGCAAGGCCGGTGGCATCGCGGGTGGTGTTGACGAGGTCGAGGGCTTGTTCTCGGAGTTCGGTGAGGGTTTTCTGGGGTCCCCGCTGGGGTGGGGGTTCGGAGAGGACAGGGACGGACATACAGCCTCCGAGGAACAGTACGGACAGCAGCGCACCCACCAGGACGGTGGGGCGGTGTGGTCGGTGGGTGGGGTGGTTCATGCGATTGGATGGGTGGGTGTGCCGGGTTTCCCGGGGGCCAGTGGTGCGGACGGCGGCGGAGCGAGCGGGGGAATGTCCTCGCCGAGGGGTTGTGGCCGCGGACGGGTTTGAGGTCGCCGTCGGAGGAGAACGATTGGGCGCCGGTGATGATACGGCCGAGGATGGGGGCGTTGGCGGGGTTCGGGTTGGGGCGCAAGGAGCCGGTGGCGCCGGTGGGGGCCAGGAGGTCCGCGCTGGCGTTGGTGGTGTAGATGGCGGGCTTACCGCCGATGGTGGCGACTTTCAGCCGGGTCAGGTCGGGGGCGGTGCCGGTGTCGATTCCCGCCGCGCCGATCAGGGTGATCGAGGAGACCGGGGTGTTCACCCGGGTGAGCGCGTTCACCGCGGTGGGGGGTGCCGTAGGAGTGGGCGACCACGCCGATCGTCGGCGTGGCGGGAGCGGTGGCGGTGCGCACGGCGTGGTTCCCGTCCAGTTCCGCGGCCAGCCGTCTCGCCCCCGCCCGGGCGTGAGCCGGGCCGAGGACCTGGCCCAGGTTCGCGAGGTCCGCGACCGGGGTGTCGTAACAGAGCCAGGAGACCACCGAGTGCGAACGGACCGGGTCCAGCTTCCGCTGAGCGACGAGGAGGTTCCGTGCGGCCTGGGACCAGCTATCGGTCGCTTCCGAGGCGTCGAACCCCATCCCGGGCACGCACCAGGTGGTGGTGTCCGCGGTGTCGGGATCGCCGTAGCCGACCGCGACCATCAGCACCGCAGCCGTCAGATGGAACGCGACCAGCAAGACCGGCGCACCATCAAAGTCGGCGGTCTGCTGAAGCGCTATCCCCAGCTTTTCGAGTGTCGCTGCCTGGACCGGGGTGAGGTCCTTCCGCGTGGCCCATTCCGCGTAGAGGGCCCGGTTGGCGGTGTCCCGCACCCGGTAGGGGATGCCGGGGAGGTTCCCGATGACCGCGGGGGCCAGAGCGACGAAAGCGGTCCGCTCGGCCGGGGCGAGGCCCGCCCACCAGGCGGCGACCTCGACCGGGTCCGGCGGGGTGGCCCAGAACGCCTCCAGAAGTTCCGGACTGGTCGTCAGCAGCCCCTGCAACTCAGCCGCAGAGATTCCCCCGAGCAGGTCCAGCAGATCCGCCGCCACCGGCGCGGCGAGCCTTCCCGTCCCGAAGACCGCCCAGACCGTCCCACCCGGCACGGCCCCGCTCCCGGCCTCCTCGAAACCCGCCACGACCGTCTGCAACCAGACAGTGTCCGAAGCGTTCCGATCCAGCCACCGCCGGAAAGAGGACACCAGGCCGGAACCCTGCAACCGGCCCCACCGGCAACCGGCCTCGAAATCCTCCAACGCACCACGAACCCTGCTCAAAGAGCCCGCCAGCTCACCGTCCACACAACGCGCCGCCGCCACGAAAGCCCGCAACTCCCCCGGACGGGCCGAGACCAGACCCTTCCCACCCCGGCCCTGCGCCACCCCCGGCCGCGGCAACTCCCTCCGCCCCACAAGCACAGCCGGAGCCGTGCGCACCGGCGCCGGAACACCCGGCCCCGGACACGGATCGGTGAGCAACCCCACCACCGCGGACACCGGCTGCCCCACCCCCGCGGAAAGCTCCTCACGCACCCGCTGGCGCACCTGCCACTCCCGCACCTCGCAACGCCGCCGGTTCTCCACTCCCGCCGCCGCGACAAGATCATCCACCGCGTAACCCAGAGCACGCAGCCCCTCGCACAACCGCGCCGCCTCACGACCCGTCTCAGCCAGACTCCGCTCGAACAGCTCCCCGAACACGCCCCGGAACTCCACCCCCGCCACACGCCCCACCGACTGACGCGTACGCTCCCCAACCTCGACCGCCGCCGACCGCAGAACCTGATACACCTCATCCGCCACCCGCGGATCGAAGACAAGCTCCCGAACATCCTCACCAACAGACACCCGGAACATGAAACACAGGATACAGAAGCCTGGAGTACCCGTTCGCCTCACCCCAACCGGAACGTCGCCCGCGGAACCTCACCCACCAACCGCCCAACAACCCCAAAAGCATCCTCCTCCCCCAGCTGGTGACTCATCCCCGGAGCCGCGGACGGGCGTCAGCTTCCGCGAATGCGCCGGGAGAGTTCGGCGGCGGCACGGAACCGCTCGGCCAGCGCATCCCATTCCCCGGGCGGGACACTCTCACGCAGGAAGGTGACCGCGATGCCGGCCGCGGGCCAGCCGGCGTGGTCGCGCACCGAGACGGCGACGGAGGCGAAGCCGGGCGTGACCTCGCCGTCCTCGGTGGCGTAGCCGCGCTCACGGGCCTCCGCGACGAGGCGCTTCAGCTCACCGTAGCTGCGCGGCCCCGCGCCGGTGCGGTCCGCGAAGGCGTCGCGGTCGGGATAGAGCGCTCTCAGCTGACCGGCCGGGAACGAGGCGAGCAGGGCGCGGCCGCTCGCCGTGAGGTGCGCGGGCAGGCGCACACCGACCTCGGTGACCAGACGCGGACGCCGGGGAGCGCGCTCCTCCACGATGTAGACGACATCGCGGCCGTGGAGCACGGCGACGTGGCCGGACTCGCCCAGCGCGTCCACGACCCCGGCGACGATGGTCCGGCCGAGACGGCTGAGCGGCTGCTGCCGGGAGAAAGCGCTCGAAAGCTCGTAGGCAGCGACCCCCAGACCGTAACGGCGCGCCTCCGGGAAGTGCAGGACGAAGCCGTGCTCGCCCAGCGCGGTCAGCAAGTGGTAGACCGTGGAACGCGGGAGCGTCAGCGCCGCGGCGATGCTCGCGGCCGGCACGGGTCCGCGCTGACCGGCGAGATGGTTCAGGATGCGGAGGGTGTTCTCCGCAGCGGGGACTTTACTCACAGGACACGCCTCCGCCCTCCGACTCTGGGATACCGGACACCGAACACCCTACAGCCACGGTGCCGACCCGGCCGGCCGGCGCATGATCGGAGCATGCTCACCACCGCACCCGCCGCCACAGCCGTCGCTCTCGGCGCGCATCCGCTCACGATCGCGGAAGTCGTGGCCGTCGCCCGCCACGACGCGCCCGTCACGCTCGATCCCGGCGCCCTGGACGCGGTCGGCGCGTCCCGCGCCATCGTCGAGGCCCTCGCCGACGACATCGAACCGCACTACGGCATCTCCACCGGCGTCGGTGCGCTCGCGACCACGTTCATCCCCGGCGAGCGCCGCGCGCCGCTGCAAGCGAGCCTCGTCCGCTCGCACGCCGCCGGCATCCAGCCCCTCGTCCTCGCTGAGAAGGAGGGGCTGGCCCTCATCAACGGCACCGACGGGATGCTGGGGATGCTGTGCCTGGCCCTCCACGACCTCGGCATGCTCCTCACCACCGCCGACATCGCCGCCGCGATGAGCGTCGAGGCGCTGCTCGGCACCGACGCCGTGTTCGCCGACGACTTGCAGCGGCTGCGCCCGCAGACCGGCCAGGCGCTCTCCGCCGAGAACCTGCGCGCCTTGCTCGCGGGCTCCCCCCTGGTCGCCAGCCACAAGGGGCCGGAGTGTACGCGCGTGCAGGACGCGTACACGCTGCGCTGCGCCCCGCAAGTACACGGTGGAACGCGCGACACCGTCGCGCACGCCACCCTCGTGGCCGGTCGCGAACTCGCCTCCGCGATCGACAACCCGGTCCTGACGCCCGACGGGCGCGTCGAGTCGAACGGGAACTTCCACGGAGCGCCGGTGGCGTATGCGCTCGACTTCCTGGCGATCGTGGCGGCGGATGTGGCGAGCATGTCCGAGCGCCGCACCGACCGCTTCCTCGACCCGGCCCGCAACCAGGGGCTGCCGCCGTTCCTCGCCCACGAGGTGGGGGTCGACTCCGGACTGATGATCGCCCAGTACACCGCGGCGGGCATCGTCTCGGAGCTCAAGCGGCTCGCGAATCCCGCTTCGGCGGACAGCATCCCCTCCTCCGCCATGCAGGAGGATCACGTGTCGATGGGCTGGGCCGCGGGCCGTAAGCTCCGCCGTGCCGTCGACGGCCTGACCCGGGTGCTCGCGATCGAGGCGCTCACCGCAGCCCGCGGTGCGGACCTCCGTGCCCCGTTGCGGCAGGGCCCCGCGACCGCTGCGGTGACCGCCACCCTGCGGGAGTCGGTGGCCGGTCCCGGTCCCGACCGCTCCCTGTCCCACGAGATCGAGGCCGCCGTCGCGCTCGTCGCCTCCCCTGACCCCCACCCCCTCCCCCGCCATCGCTTGCTCACTCGTTCCGGGATTGAAGCCGGAAGAAGCGAGGAAGCGATCGGGGAGTGACGAAAGAAAGAGAGAACGAAATACAGGGAGCGAGAGACGCGTACGCGGCGCGCGGCAGCGAGCTGAGCGCCAAGAGCTGGCAGACTGAGGCGCCGCTGCGAATGCTGATGAACAACCTCGACCCGGAGGTCGCGGAGCGCCCCGACGACCTTGTCGTCTACGGCGGCACCGGCCGGGCGGCCCGCAGCTGGGAGACCTACGACGCGATCGTCGAGACCCTCCGCGACCTGGAACCGGACGAGACGCTGCTGGTCCAGTCCGGCAAACCCGTCGGCGTGTTCCGCACACACGAGTGGGCTCCGCGCGTGCTGATCGCGAACTCGAATCTCGTCGGCGACTGGGCGACCTGGCCCGAGTTCCGCCGCCTGGAGCAGCTCGGGCTGACCATGTACGGCCAGATGACGGCCGGCTCCTGGATCTACATCGGCTCCCAGGCATCTTGCAGGGCACCTACGAAACCTTCGGCGCGGTCGCTCGCAAGCTGGCCGACCGCCGGGGCGGGGCGGCTGAGCGTGGTGACGGCACGCTCGCCGGGACCCTCACCCTCACCGGCGGCGGCGGGATGGGCGGCGCGCAGCCGCTCGCCGTCACCCTCAACGGCGGCGCTGTGCTGATCGTGGATGTCGACCGCGCCCGGTTGCAGCGGCGCGCCGACCGCGGCTACCTCGACGAGCTGACCGACGACATCGACGATGCGATCGGGCGGGTCACCGCCGCGAAGGACGAGCGCCGCGCCCTCTCGGTCGGCCTCGTCGGCAACGCGGCCGCCATCTTCCCGGAGTTGCTGCGCCGCGGTGTGCCGATCGATATCGTGACCGACCAGACCAGCACCCACGACCCCCTGAGCTACCTGCCCGAGGGCGACGCCGTGGCGGAGTGGCAGGAGAGAGCCGCCGCCGACCCCGAGGCGTTCACGCTCGCCGCGCACGCCTCGATGGCCAAGCAGGTGCAGGCGATGGTGGAGTTCCAGGATGCCGGAGCCGAGGTGTTCGACTACGGCAACTCGATCCGCACCGAGGCACAGCTCGGCGGCTACGAGCGGGCGTTCGACTTCCCCGGCTTCGTGCCCGCCTAAATCCGGCCGCTGTTCGCCGAGGGCAAGGGCTCGTTCCGCTGGGTCGCTCTCTCCGGCGACCCGGCCGACATCGCCGCGACCGACCGCGCCGTGCTGGAGCTCTTCCCGGAAGATGAGCACCTTCGCCGCTGGATCGCGCAGGCCGGAGAGAAAGTCCCGTTCGAGGGCCTTCCCGCCCGCATCTGCTGGCTCGGCTATAAGGAGCGCCACCTCGCGGGCCTCAGGTTCAACGAGATGGTCGCCTCCGGCGAGCTCTCCGCCCCGATCGCCATCGGCCGCGACCACCTCGACTCCGGCTCGGTCGCCTCGCCCTACCGCGAGACGGAGGCGATGGCGGACGGATCGGACGCGATCGCCGACTGGCCGCTGCTGAACGCCCTCCTGAACACCGCCTCCGGGGCCACCTGGGTCTCGCTGCACCACGGCGGCGGGGTGGGCATCGGCCGCAGCATCCACGCGGGCCAGGTCGTCGTGGCAGACGGCATACCGCTGGCCGCGGAGAAGATCGAGCGGGTGCTCGTCAACGACCCGGGCACCGGAGTCATGCGGCATGCCGATGCCGGCTACGAGCGCGCGGCCGAGGTGGCCCGCGAGCGCGGCCTGCGCCTCCCGATGCAGTGGGGGGCGACGGTCTGATGCCCCGCGCGACGCTGCTGACCGGGATCGGCGAGCTCGTCACCCTGGACCCTTCCCACCCGGGGCCGCTCGGCGTCCTGACCGACGCGGCACTGCTCACGGTGGGGGGCGGGTGGAGTGGACCGGGCCCGCGTCGTCGGCGCCGCGAGCGGACGCCGACGACGTCGTGGACGCGGAGGGGGCCGCCGTCCTCCCCGGCTTCGTCGACAGCCACACCCACCTCGTCTTCGGCGGCGACCGCTCGGCCGAGTTCGAGGCCCGGATGGCCGGCCGGGCGCATTCCGCTGGGTGCATATACAGCACGGTCGCGGCCACGCGCACCGCCACAGAGGACGAATTGCGGGTCCCGGCTGGCCCATTTGGTGGCTGAGCTCCGTTCCCAGGGCACCACCACGTTCGAGATCAAGAGCGGCTACGGCCTGAGCGTCGCGGACGAGGAACGCCTCTTGCGCCTCGCCCGTGAGGTCACCGGCGAGACCACATTCCTCGGCGCGCATGTGGTTCCGGCGGAGTACGCCGCCGACCCCGACGGGTACGTAGACCTCGTGACCGGGCCGATGCTGGACGCCTGCGCGCCGCACAGTCGCTGGATCGACGTCTTCTGCGAGACCGGCGCTTTCACCGTGGAGCAGTCGCGGCGCGTGCTCGCCGCCGGCGCGGCGCGCGGGCTCGGCGTCCGGGTCCACTCCAGTCAGCTCGGGCCCGGGGAGGGCGTCGCCCTCGCCGTGGAGCTGGACGCCGCGAGCGTCGATCACGTCACCTACCTGACCGATGCGGATGTGGAGTCCCTGGCCACTTCGGACACGGTGGCGACCCTGCTCCCCGGCGTGGAGTTCTCGACCCGCCAGCCCTACCCGGACGCGCGCCGCCTGATCGACGCGGGTGTACGGGTGGCCCTGGAGAGCGACTGCAATCCGGGCTCGTCGTTCACCTCCTCCGTGCTGTTCTGCATCGCGGTCGCGGTGCGGGACATGGGCATGACCGTCGCGGAGGCGGTGCGAGCGGCGACCCTGGGCGGCGCCGAAGCCCTGCGCCGCGATGATGTGGGCCATCTGCGGGTCGGCGCGCGCGGATTACGTCGTGCTGGACGCGCCCAGCCACGTCCACCTGGCCTACCGGCCGGGCGTGCCGCTGGTCCACCGGACGCACCTCGCATGACCGTTTCGGACATGTTTTAGAAACAATTCGCACAAATCCTTGTTTTGCCACAAAGCGTTTTTGATACGGTCTGATCGGTTCCCAGCATCAACGGGCGGCCATGAAACACAGCAAGGAAGTTGGTTCATCGATGAACGACAACAAGACGGTGAGAAACCTGTGGGGGCGGTCGCCGTCGCGGCAGCCATCGGTCTCTCCCTAAGCGGATGCACGAATCCCGGCGGGACGGTGCAGTCCACCTCCTCCGCCCAAGAGCAAGTTGTGAAGACCTCCGACGGCCCCACTTGCAGCCTCTCGGAATACGGCGGGGAGAGGATCGACCTCGCCGACGCGGTGGTCGGCTTCTCGCAGTCCGAGAAAGAGGACAACCCGTTCCGCATCACGGAGACGGCCTCGATCGAGGAGGCCGCGGCCAAGGCCGGGGTCAAGAAATTCATCAAGACCAACGCGCAATCCACGCTCGCCAAGCAGATCTCCGACATCCAAGACCTCATCGCCCAGAGCGCGGACGTGCTCATCGTCACACCGCTCAACTCCGACGGCCTGGAGCCCGCGCTCCAGGCCGCCCGCACGAAGAACATCCCGGTCATCACGGTCGACCGCAAGCTCAACGCCAAAGCCTGCTCGGACTACGTTTCGTTCCTCTGCTCCGACTTCGTGGAGCAGGGCAGACGCGCCGCCGACCAGCTGATCGCGGGCACCGGCGGCAAGGGCGACATCGCCATCCTGCTCGGCGCTTGCGGCAACGGCGTCACCATCGACCGCACCAAAGGCTTCGTAGACCAGATCAAGGCCAAAGGCCCCGGCCTCACGATCGTCGCGCAGCAGACCGGCGACTTCGCCCGCGACAAAGGCCAGTCGGTGACCGAGCAGCTCTTGCAGGCGCATCCCGGCATCACCGCGATCTACGCGGAGAACAACGAGATGGGCCTCGGAGCGCAGGCGGCGATCATCGCGGCCGGGAAGACCCCGGGCAAGGACATCCAGATCTACTCGATCGACGGCACGAGGAACGCCGTGGAGCAGATCGCCGGCGGAGCCTACAACGGCGTCATCGAGTCCAACCCGCGCTTCGGCCCGCTCGCCTTCGCCACGCTGAGGTCTTTCCTCGCGGGCGACACGGTCGGGCAAGGCATCGTGATCGAGGACGGCGCGTACGACCCGTCCAACGCCGCGAACAAGGTCGGCGCAGCCTACTGAGCGGAACCACCCGCTGAGCGCACGGCGGGGCACGAACGCGAGAACCCACGATGCGACCGTGCCCCGCCTCCGGCGCACCCTGCGACGCCCACTCCCACAAGAAAGGCCACCGCGTGACGATGGAGTCCGCTCTCCGCACGATGACACCCGTCCTCGAAGCCCGCGGAGTGACCAAACGGTTCGCCGGCGCGACAGCGCTGAACGCGGTGAACTTCCGCCTCGCCCACGGCGAGAGCCTCGCGCTCATGGGCGAGAACGGCGCCGGCAAGTCGACGCTCATCAAGGTGCTCACCGGGGTCTATCAGCCCGATGACGGCGAGCTCCTGCTGAACGGCGAGCCCACGGCGTTCGCCCGGCCCCTCGACGCCCAGCGCTCGGTCGTCAGCACCATCTACCAGGAGGTCACTCTGGTGCCGCTGATGTCGGTGGCGCAGAACATCTTCCTCGGGCGCGAGCCCCGGAACCGTCTGGGTCTCATCGACTTCCGCCGGATGAACGCGGAGGCCGCCGAGCTGCTGGCGGGGTACGGCATCCAGGTCGACGGCCAGCGGCCGCTGCGCTCGCTCCCCCTCGGCATCCAGCAGATGGTGGCCCTGGCGCGCGCGGTGAGCATCGACGTCCGGGTGGTCATCATGGACGAGCCCACCTCGTCGCTGGAGGCCCGCGAGGTCGAGACACTCTTCCGGGTTATCGGGATGCTGCGCGCACAGGGCATCGCGATCGTCTACGTCAGCCACCGGATGGACGAGATCTACCGGGTGTGCGACACGGTCGCCGTGCTGCGGGACGGCAGAGCCGTCCACAACGGCCGGCTCGACGCGCTCTCCCGCATCGAACTCGTCTCGCTCATGCTCGGCCGCTCGGTCGAGAAGCGGACGAGCGCCGTGGCGGACACTGCTGCGCGGGCGGAGAGCGGCTCCGCTCCGGTGCTGGTCGCGACCGATCTGAGCCGGCAGCACCAGATCGACGGAGTCGGGCTGTCGATCCAGCCCGGCGAGATCGTGGGCCTCGGGGGCCTGCTCGGCTCCGGACGCTCGGAGACACTGAAGGCGATGGCCGGGGTCATGCGCCTGGATCGCGGTCGCGTGGCGGTGGACGGCAAAACCGTGCGCAGCGGCTCGATCGCCGCAGCCATCCGCGCCGGGATCGTGATGCTGCCCAAGGACCGCAAGGCCGAGGGAATCGTACCGAACCTCTCGATCCGGGACAACATCGCACTGGCCGCGCTCCCGCGGCTCTCCCGCTTCGGCTTCGTCTCCAAGCGCAGGCAGGATGCCGTGGTCGATGTCTTCATGAGACGTCTGCGCATCAAAGCCTCCAGCGCCGATCAGGCGGTCTCGGAGCTCTCCGGCGGCAACCAGCAGAAGGTGATGATCGCCCGCTGGCTGGCGATGAGCCCGCGTGTGCTGCTGCTGGACGAGCCGACGCGCGGCATCGACGTCGGCGCGAAGGCCGAAGTCCAGAGGCTCATCGACGAGCTGGCCGGCGAAGGACTCGCGATCGTGCTGGTCTCCTCCGAGATCGAGGAGGTCATCGACGGGTCCGACCGGGTGATCGTGCTGCAAGACGGCAGCGTCGCGACCGAGCTCACCGGCGTCCACGTCAACGAAGAACAGCTGCTCGCCGCTCTCGCCGGCGACGCCGGGAAGGAGTCGTAAGTGACACAGGCCGTGGCCGAGGGGGCGCCCCGCACGCGGAGCGCTCCGGTCTTCATCCAGAGGTACGGCGTGTACTTCGCGCTTCTGCTCCTGCTCGTCTTCAACGTCGCCTTCACCCCGAACTTCTTCACGGCCGACAACTTCCGCACCCAGTTGGTACAGGTCGTCCCGGGGCTCATCGTCGCCCTGGGCATGGCCTTGGCGATCGGCACCTAGGGCATCGACCTCTCGGTGGGCGCGGTGATGGCGCTCGCGGCGGCGGCCATCCCCCTCTACATCGGCTACAGGTTCGTGCCAGCGGTGCTGATCGCGATCGGGGTCGGCGCGGTCGTCGGCCTGATCAACGGGACGATGGTCGCGTTCATCGGAGTGCAGCCCATCGTAGCGACACTGGCGCTGATGGTCGCGGGCCGCGGCATCGCCCTGCTCATCGCGAACGAACAGCTGAAATCGGTCGTCGATCCGGGCGTGCTCGCCCTCGGCCGCGACTCGATCGCGGGGATGCCCTACAGCGTCATCATCGCGATCGCGCTGGCCATCGGCGTCGCCGTCCTCGTCTCCCAGACGAGCTTCGGCAAGCAGTTGGTGGCGATCGGCGGCAACCGGCGGGCCGCGGAGCTGGCCGGGCTTCCAGTGAAGCGCGTGCTGGTGCAGACATATGCGCTCTGCGCGGGTCTGGCCGCGGTCGCCGGGGTGATCGGCACGGCCCGGCTCGGCGCGTCGGTCCCCTCCACCCTCGGCAACCTGATCGAGCTCTCGGCGATCACCGCGGTGGTCATCGGCGGGACCCCGCTGACCGGTGGTCAGGTCAAGGTTCTCGGAACGGTCGCGGGGGCGCTGCTGCTCCAGTTCATCGCCGCGATCCTAGTGAAGCACAACGTCCCGGACGCGTACTCCCAGATAGCGCAGGCCCTGATCATCCTGCTCGCCGTGTACGTGCAGCGCGGACGGAGGTCGGCCCGATGAGCGCGGCGGTCTCCCCCGAGCTCGAACCCGCGGCAGCGGCCCCCCTGCGCCGCGAGCGTGTGGCCGCCGTACTGCAGAGCTACGGCGCGGCGATCGTCCTGGCGATCCTGCTGGTGGCGGGCGCGGTGCTGTTCCCCGCTTTCCCCACCGTCGGCAACCTCGCCAACATCGCCACACAGTCCTCGTTCCTGCTGATCGTGGCCACGGGAATGACATTTGTGATCCTCACCGGGGGCATCGACCTCTCAGTCGGGTCGGTGTTCTCCCTCGGAGGTGTGCTCGCGGCCTACGGCTCGGGCGCGGGCGTCCTCGGGGCGCTCGCGCTGCCGATCGCGGTCTGCGGCACGATCGGCGCCCTTCAGGGGCTCCTGGTCGCCTACGGCAAGCTGGCCCCATTCATCGTCACCCTCGCGGGCCTCCTCGGCGTGCGCGGGTTGGTGCTGGCGCTCACGTCGGGCGGCTCGAACACCCCGCTCATCGCGGACGCGGCGACCGCGGCGCTCGGCCAGGGCGCCGTGTTCGGCCTCCGCTGGCCGGTGCTGATCGCCATCGTCATCGTGATCGCCGGGTCGACCGCACTGACCCGCACGCGCGGCGGGCAGTCCGTACTCGCCGTCGGCGGCTCGGAGAACGCGGCAACGCTGATGGGCCTCCCGGTGGCACGGGTGCAGTTCTCGGTGTACGTCGTCAGCGGGCCCTGCGCGGGACTCGCCGGAGCGCTCACCGCGGCCTACTCCTCGTCCGGCGTCCCGACGGTCGGCGTCGGCCTCGAACTCAGCGCCATCTCCGCGGTCGTCATCGGCGGGACCCTGCTCTCGGGCGGACGGGGGACACTCGTCGGGACCCTGGCCGGCGTGCTGCTGGGCGTCATCCAGAACCTCATCAACCAGGTCGGCTCTCTCAGCTCCTCAGTGCAGTCGGTGGTCTCCGGCGTGTTCCTGGCGATCGTCGTCATCCTCCAAACCGTGCTCTCCCGAACTCAACGGCTCTGACCTCCGCCGGGCGGCTCCGCAGCCCGGCACCTCCGGCAAGAAATAAGGAAAGACAGTGAGCAAGCCCCCGCGGCCCCACCGAACAAGCCGGCGACCGCAGCCACGATCGTGTCAGTCGAGACCCACGCGCTCACGCCGTCACTCCTGCAGTCGCCTCGGTTACCTCGTCGTGCTTCGCGAGCGCACGGGAGACGCTGGATGCGCCCACGCCGAAAGTGCGCGCGATCTTCGCGATGCTCTCTCCGGCAGCGCGCATCCGCGCGGCTTCCTCTACACGTTCAGGGGTCATCACGGAGGGGCGCCCGCCCACGCTACCCTGTGCCCGCGCGTGGGCGAGACCACGCATCGTTTTGTCACGGATCGTTGCGACCCGCAACTGGGCGAGAACGACCATGATGCCGACGATAGTCTCCCCCATCGGTGTGGACGTGTCGACGTCGAGGAGTGGCTGACCACAACTCCGCGTGAATGCTCCCCTCATCTCGGCTTTCGAGTCGGGTGAGGGGAGCATTCGTCGTTAAAGCGGAGGTCACCAGTTCCTTCTTCGCGCCCCCTTCACTTCTTCAGCCATTTAGGAGGTTACGGGAATGTAGTTGGAATCGCTGATCGCTTGGCCCGTGTTCGGGTCGTAGGACTTGACCGCAGCCTGCCCGTTGATGGTCCGTTTTGTGACAAGAGTGAAGGAGCCGTCCGCGTTGGCGTATGTCTTCCCGCCTTCTGGGTCGAACCATCCCTGGTGCGGATCGTTCGTCGTCTTCATGCGGGCTCCGGGCAGAGCCCAGCCTGTGATCGTGATCGTCCCGTCGGTTCCCCGCACGTCGGAGTCCACATGCGTCTGAGGGATGATGGGAAGGTCGGATTCGCTGATCGCTTGCCCTGTTTTCGGGTCAAAAGACTTGACTACAGCCGCACCGTTGACGGTCCGTTTTGTGACAACGGTGAAGGAGCCGTCCGCGGCGGCGTATGTGATCCCGTCTTCCGGGTCGAACCATCCGTAGTCCGGATCGTTCGTCGTCTTCATGCGAGCGCCGGGCAGAGCCCAGCCTGTGATCGTGATCGTCCCGTCAGACCCTGGGGTCGCCGAAACAATTCGCGGCTGATTCGTGAGTTTGTTCTTAAGAAGATGCCAGATGCTGCCCGTCATCTTCGGGTCGTTATTGTAAATAGCGGTGAGGGAAAGGTAGTTGCGGTCGTTGTTGTGCCCGGCGAGCTGGACATCAAGCTGACCGTTGACCGTGGTGATGCGGCTGACAATCATGGAGTGATCCCCACCCAGGTTTTTGACTGCCTGTGTGAGGGAAGGAGCGTTCCTGGGTTTGAGCCCAGCACCACCCACGGCGGTAGCCTTCAGGCTGCTGTCATTCCAGGTCATGGTGATAATGTCACCGACTTTGACGTCCGACCAGGTGGTGGGGTCATTGCTCAGGTCGGTGCGGGTGATTCCGAACTGCTCCTTCTGTTCGTTCAGCCATTTAGAGAAGGACGGCACGTATGCCCAGGACGGGGTGACCCACTTGTCGTCAGAGTTTGTGTAGCCGTAGGGGTCTGTCCAGAGGTTGATATTCGGGCGTGACGCTTGCCAGCTGCCGTACTGGTTGTACCAATCCGTGCGGGTTCGGTCCCGCCCGAACCACTCAGCCAGTCCCGCGGAGGCGAAATTTGCGCAGTCCCCACCGACCGGGTTGAAATCAGCGTAGCGGGCGTTGTCATACTTGTCCCAGTGCTCCAGCACGTAGGACATTTCCCGTCCAGTGCGAGTGAGCGCTTCATATCGGTACGGCTGTGGCGCGCTGGCTTTTTCCCCATCACTCAGTTTCACGGTGACAGTGACGGTGTCTTCCTGATAGTCGGGGACAACCGCCTGTGCTTGACCGCCTTGATACCCATAATGCGCAGGTGTTGTCACCTCTACGGTGGTGGACGTGGCCGAGGTGACCGGAACGCATCCCAGCCCAAAGCAAACCTGAGTGGCGTTCTGCAGGTTCTCACCGCTGATCGTGATCTGCTCACCACCCATCACATCCCCGACCGCCTTCGAAAGACCAGTCACGACAGGATCAACGGGACTAGTCGTGGCCGCCATACTCGGCGGCGAGGCTCCAAGAACCACCCCCGTACCGAGCAGCACCACAAGCCCAGCACCAACAACTGATTTCATAACAACTCCTTATTTCATTCGCTTCCCACCCCCAAAAAAGGACGAGAACACCCCAAACAACACAAGTATGCGTTGAACGTGGGCTGCCCTCATGCAAGGGTCGGGAATGCTGAGGGTTTGGGTGACTCCTGATCTGTGGCGGTGTGTGCCGCTGCTGGAAGCAAGCTCTCCAACTGCGCGGAGTGATAGGCAAGCTCACCCAAAGGACACAGCTACCCATCGGTAAGCGGGATCTTCGCCGACACTGGCAGGCCCATTTGGCTATGACACCTTAAGGTAGGCGGCCAGCGCCTCGCGAACGACCTCGGACGGCTTACGATGCTCGGCCGTGGCGCGCGCCTTCAACGCGGTGTCCATCTCAGGCGAGAGCCGCACATGCCGCACCGGCGACACGCCCGCAGGCCGCCCCTGATCGATGGACGGCCGCCCCAGAACCGCGTCCACCTCGGCATCCGATCCAAGCGCCGCGACCAGCAGCGAACGCCCCGGCTCATTACCCTCGCCCGCGGTAATGACGGCATCCCCCATGCCCTCAGACACAGCATCGGACTCAGCCCAGTTCGCCAAACGCGCGTAACGGTCCTGCTCTTCCTTGCTTAGCTTCTCGCTCATTTCGATCTCCTCTCCGCAGTCTCGATCATTTTCCGACGGGCTTCCATCACATGAAAGATGAAGATGTCCGCCGGCGGCCGGATCTCGGCCATCACTTCCAACAGCAGCCGTCGATCCCGGGTCGGACCGATGAACAGATCAGGCCGGTCGCCACCCGGCACGCGCGGCTCGTCAAACTTCTCCACCCGGTACACGAACTTGGCGATCGCGTTCAACGCATCCTCATGCGCGATGCCATGCTTGTCCGCGCTGTCCGCCCATCAAATCGCCATTTCCTTATTGTAACACGAAAGTCCATCTTTCGTGTTACACAATGCTGAGTGAGGCTCGCTCTGATCACAAGACCGATCACGCCGTGATCAAGCACGTCGCTGGGAAGCTCGGTGTGAACGCTGAGACGCTTCGGCTGTGGAAGAAGCGCCTTGACGTTGACGAGGGCCGCCAGCCGGTCTGTCTGTTTTTGGTGTAAATGGCGGTGTTCCTAGTCTCGGTTGGGGCCAGGGGTTCGGTCCGCGAACACGATCGCGAAGGCGTTGAGCGCGGGTTTCCAGCGCACGATCCAGCGTTGCTGGCCGCGCCCGGTTGGATCCAGACTACGAGTCACCTGATACAGGCACTTCAGCGCGGCGGCTTCTGTGGGGAAGTGGCAGCGGGCTTTGACCGCTCGCCGGTATCGGGCGTTCAAGCTCTCGATTGCGTTCGTGGAGCACAGCACGGTACGAACCTCGGCCGGGTAATCCAGGAAGGGCACGAACTCGTTCCACACGTTGCGCCAGAGCCGGATCATTGCCGGAGACCGCGTGCCCCACGTCTCCTCGAGCCGGTCCAGGGCCTCGGCGGCCGCGACAGCGTTCACCGCCTGATAGATCGGCCGCAGATCGCGTTTGAGGCGTCCCCGTCCTGCCGGGCAACGTCGTTGAAGCTGCCGCGCAGCAGGTGGATGATGCAGGTCTGCACGATCGTTTCCGGCCACACGTTCCCCACCGACGCCGGTATCCCTTTCAGGCCGTCGCAGACGAGGAAGAACACATCGTTCACACCCCGGTTACGCAGGTCCGTCAGCACGGCGAGCCAGAACTTCGATGACTCACCACCCCCGTCGCCGGCCCAGATCCCGAGGACGTCTTTACGGCCAGCAAGGTCCACACCGATCGCGGCATAGAACGGCCGGTTCGCGGCCTGCCCGGGGCCGCCCCTTCACCATCAGAGCATCAAGGAAATGAACACCGCCGCGTATACCGATCCCAGCGGACGAGTCAGCCAGGACGTCATCTCCTCGGACACCTTGTCCGTGATCCGGCTGATCGTGTCCTTCGATACGGAGGCGCCATAGATCTCGGCGAAGAGGGCGGAAATCTCTCCCGTGGTCAGCCCGCGGGCAGTCAACGACAGGATAATCTCGTCCACCTGCCCCAGCCGGCGTTGATGCTTACGGACAATCTTGGGTTCAAAGGAACCCTCCCGGCCCCTCGGGACCTCGATCACAACCGGGCCGACCGCGTCTGTGATCACGGTCTTTGACCTCGTGCCGTTACGGGAGTTGCCGGTGTGATACCCGGCCACGTCATGCTTGCCGTATCCGAGGTGCTCGGCGAACTCCTCATCCAGCACGGTCTCCAGCACGCTCTTTGTCAGCGCGCGCATCAACCCGGGCGCCGACATCGACGCGCCCTGCTCCCGCGCCGGGCGCACCAAGTCCCACGCCAGCTCAAACTCCGCAACCGTCGGCCGGTCATCATCCTCAATTGCCGCATCCACGGCATCCATCGTCTCGGTCATCACGACCCTTCCCACCAACCACCACCACTCCGACTAATGAAACCACCGCTTAGGGCCGGTCGCTGGCGGTGGCGGGGTGTATGGCCACACAAGCCGCGTCTGGAGCAGAAGAGTCACCGACCCTCAGCAGTCTCACCGAACCAGACAGCCAGATAAAGTAAGGCAAGGCTTGCCTGAGTTTGCCCTATGCGGTAGAACCAGCCCAAAATTAAATCCTGAGAGCCGAGGCTGGTGCTCAGGGTTCTGGGAGTCATCCACTACCCGTCCAAATCCGTGAATTAGCCCGGGGATGATTCAGAGAGATTTTTGATAGCGGCTTGGCCGCGTTGAATTTGAGTTTGCGCGACGGTCACCCCCAAAAACTGGTTTTGTTGTTTCGGCCAGTTCAGTGCGGCTTCCAGTATCCAGAAAACTCCGCAGAACGCGAACGCGAACAACTCGAACACGGCAAGTAAAGCACTATCAAGTCCGCCAAAAATCCGGGACCCCAAAGTGAAAATAACAACCACCGCTTCAACAAAAGAAACCGCACCGTAAGCGACTCGCCGAAGTCGCCTTGTCGTCTTCAGCATCCGGACAAACGCGCTGCCAGCGAGGACTATATAGGAAAAAGCCAGAGCGATACTGTTTGCGGAAGCTAGGAACAACGGGCGAGCGAAGCCCCAAGACAGTCCGACGGCTACAAGGAGCAGCGCGGTCAGCACCAGCGACGGCATGTTTTCTCGCAGCGTCCGCTGTATAAAGCCGATCATCAATGAGACCGCAAGTTTCAGTGCCCACGCCGCAAGAAAGACCGTGACACTCATGTCGACGACAGGTCGTATGCTCTCGGGGAAACACGGAGAACCACCGGGACACGAGACATCGGCCGTCCCGATTACTTTAAGCGTCTTCTCAGAAACCGACAATGGCACAACAGCGGCGAGTGTCACAAAAAAAGCTGAAAAATCGAGGGCAACCCGTTCAATTCCCTGCCCCAAGAGGGCGAGTAGGGAGAATCCAGTCAGCGAGACTACCACAACAAAGGAATCATGCAGGGCGGAGTAGTACAACACACCCACGGGTTCGATCACCCCAAAGCGGAAATACATCACACCAACGGCGACCAGCATGCCAAAAACCGAAGCCGCGATACCCAGCCTCAAGTAGAGAGAAGTTCGTTTCAATGAAGCACCTAATCCATCAACCATGGGAGGCAACACTAAATGCACGGGTATGTCCCTTACAACAGTAGCCGGAGTAGCTCTGGGTGACACAGACCCGGGAGCCGGGGTAGTAGAACGTGCCGTTCTGCATATGAATCGGCCTGGGTTTCGTTCCGTTCTTGAAGTAAGGATGGAACACGATGAACAGGAAGTACTCGGCGGAGATGCGTGAGCGGGCTCTTCGAATGTTGGATGGCTCTCAGCGACAGCGCCGCAATGGATCGGCTTGCGAACCTGCTCGGCACCAACCCGGAATGGTCCAGCCCCGCCGACTACCTGGAAGACATCGCCAACCTCGTGGCCGCGACCGGGGGGCAGCACCCCGGGGATGCCGACCCCGACACCTACAACCCACACCGGCCCGTCTTTGATCGGGTGAAGGCCGGCTCCCGCGGGTGGCGGGGGCCGGCTACCGGCCGGCCGCAAGGAGGCCCCGGCCTCCCTGCAACCCTCCCGGGCGACCCTGCGTGCGGCGCCGTCGACGGAGCGCCGGCAATGGAGCTCGCTGCGCTCGCGCTGCTGTTCTTTTGCCCGTGAAGCCTTCGACATTCTGCGGTCGACCAGCCTGCGCGCAAGTCGCCTACGGCGGCCGGCTCCTCCGAGAGTTTCCGCACGCGGTCGCTGCGCTCCCTTATCTCGCGCGGAAACTCTCTCCCCCACCGCCTTTCGGGTTGCACTTCGGCCGCTCTCCCTGAACGGCACTTCGTGCCTTCACGGCAAAAGAACGAAGTGGAGAGGGAAACCCAGATGGCTAAGACGATCACCAAGCGCACGCCTGAGGAGCGCAAAGCGCAGGCCGAGGCGCTGCACGCCACCTTGACCGACCAGGTGCAGCAGCTGACCGACTCCGACCAGTGGCGGCGGTTACTGGACTTCACCCGCTCGTTCCACACCTACAGCCTGAACAACCTCCTCCTCATCCTGTCTCAGTGCCCGGACGCGTCCGCGGTCGCTGGATTCCGTCAGTGGCAGGCCAAGGGCCGCCAGGTCCGCAAGGGCGAGAAGAGCATCAAGATCTTCGGCTACTCCACCAAGAAGATCACGCAGGAGGATCCCGACACCGGGGAGGAAGTCGAGAAGCGGGCGGCGCGGTTCCCGATGCTGTCCGTGTTCGACATCTCCCAGACCGACCCAATCGACGGGGCCGAGATCCTCGACCCCCGGTCGCGCAACTGACCGGTGCGGACGATCACGGAGTGACCGGGCCGCTCACCGCCCACCTGCACGGCCCGAACGGGTACGCGGACCCGGAACGCCGCACCGTGGTGTTTCATGACCAGCTCACCCCGGAACAGGCGGCGAAGAACCTCATTCATGAAGCCGCGCACTTCGCCCTCGGCCACGTCGACGACCTGGCCGAGTACACCCAGCATCGCGGCCGGATGGAGACAGAAGCCGAATCCGTCGCGTACGTCGTCGCCGGAATGCTCGGCTTCGACACCAGCAGCTACAGCGTCGGCTACATCGCAGGATGGGCCGACGGAAACCCCGACCTCGTACGCCAGACCGCCGCCCGCGACCTCGACTGCCGCACACACGATCGACGAAGCCATCGCGCCGGCGGACACTCACGCGGGTGAGGAGGCCGCGTGAGTGTCGAGATCGTTGTGCTGCGGAAGGGCGACGGTCACCCGCACCTCAGCTACGACGCGGCGACGACGTTGTGCGGCCGCACCCCGCAACCCAACCGGTGAGCGGCCATTCAGGTGTTCGACGCTGAGGTGACTGTCCGTCTCACCGCGGCAACGCTCACCCGACCGTTTGCGCTGGAAGCCGTGTGCGTCCGCTGCATCCGGGCGGTGGGTCTCGGAGACGAATACGCCGCCGCGATCGCCATGCATCGTAACCGGCAGCGGCTCACCTGAACGGCGCCGGTGGGTCGTCCCCGCTGGGTCCGAACCGTGAGGGTGCCCCTTCGGCCCCCCTCACACTCCCCCACGCTGGCAGTCACTTGACGGTGAATCATATGGTGCGGCTCCTGCCCCCCCCCGGGGTAAACCCGGCCCCTGTCGCTCCACGGAAATTCTTCGACGCGGTCGCTGATGCTCCCTTACTTTCGCCGAAGAATTTCCGGTCCGCTTCGGCGTCCGGGTTGACCCCTCCTCCACCGCACCATCTGGTCCCCGTATCAAGTAACTGCCCAGAACTAAGGGATGGTTTCAGTAGTTGGCGTGGTGGTGGTTGTTGTGGCTGGTTGGTGGGGATGCTGGTGGAGTGTCGGCGCTTGCCGAGGATCGGTTCATTAAGGATACGTTGTGGGAGCGGTTGGAGTCGTTGATCCCGTCGCGGCCGCCGGCGGTCAATGGGCGGACGGGGCAGCCTCGGGTTCCGGACCGGAAGGTGTTCGCTGGGATCGTGTTCGTGCTGTTGACAGGGATCCCGTGGAGGAAGCTTCCATCCGAGCTTGGGTACGGGTCTGGGATCACCTGCTGGCGGCGTCTGCGTGAATGGTCCGAAGCGGGGGTGTGGGACGCACTGCGGAGGATCCTGCTCGATGAGCTCGGCCACGCAAAACGCTCGGCTGGGAAACCCCAGCCGAACGCCTCGCTAAACTACTCGCCAGCTAATCGTCGTGTTGCAACAACCACTGGAATCCGCCCTGGACCTAACCCCACGGATCGCGGGAAACTCGGCACGAAGTACCATGTCCTGACCGACCGCAACGGGATCCCGCTGCATGTCGAGATCTCCGGCGCGAACCGACATGACTCCATGCTCGTGCAACCCGTGTTGGACAACATCACCGCGATCAAGGGTGTCGGCCGCGGTCGGCCGAGACGCCGCCCGGTCATCTTCCACGCCGACAAGGCCTACGACAACCGACGCGTCCGCCGCTACCTGCGACGTCGTGGCATCAAGACGCGCATCGCAAGAATCGGAGTCAACTCCAAACAGCGACTCGGCAAACACCGCTGGGTAGTCGAACACACCATGGCCTGGGTCCTCGACTTCCGGAAACTCGCCACTAGCTACGACCGCACCGCCCCAACGATCACAACGCTCGTCGCTCTAGCAGTCGCGATCACCAGCGCCCGCAAACTCACCAAAACCAACTACTGAAACCATCCCTTAGAGCGCGGCTTCGGCGGGTGGGATCGTGCCGATCTCGCCGTGGAGGCGTCGGTGGTTGAAATGGTCGATGTATTTGGTGACGGCGATTTCGACGTCGCGGATCGACGCCCACTCACCCTTCGGTCGGATGACGGGGTTGGGGATGTACTCGGCTTTGAATAGCGAGTTGAAGGCCTCGGCCATCGCGTTGTCGTAGCTGTCGCCCCTGGATCCGACGGAGGCGATTGCGTCGGTCTCGGCGAGGCGTTCGGTGTAGCGGATCGCTCGATACTGGACTCCGGCATCGCTGTGATGAATCAGGCCAGTGACGTCGTGATCTGCCCGCTGATGCTGCCAAAGCCCCATGTCGAGGGCGTCGAGGGCGAGGTCGGTGCGCAAGTTCGTGCTCACCTGCCAGCCCACGACACGGCGGGAGAATACGTCTAGGACGAACGCGGCGTAGACCCAGCCGGCGTGGGTGGGGATATAGGTCAGATCCGCGACCCAGAGTTGGTTCGGCGCGGACGCGGTGAACGCGCGCTTGACCAGGTCGGCGGGCCGGTCAGTCTCCGCCCCCTCGCGGAACGTCGTCGTGCTGACGGAAGCGGGGACGCAGATCGCCCTGAGCACCTACTACGCCGCGAAGGGCCGTCCGCCGTCCGCACGGGCGGTCAGGGACGCAGGACTGACCAAGGATATCCGCGTCGTCCACAAGGCGAACCTCGGTGTCTTACGGCGCCCGGAAGGTCCACGCCGCCCTGAAGCGTGAGGGCATCGAGGTCGCGCGCTGCACGGTGGCGTCGCCGGCTCGGGCCGGCGTGGCCGAGGACAGGGTTCCCGTGTCAACCGTCCACGCGGTGCCACGTCGACGCACACGCCGACGCCCCGAATAGTCGTCCGTTATGGATGGCAGTCGCGCGCAGTCCTCAATGTCGGCTGAGCTCGCCCTGCTGGGGCGCGACGGTCGGATCGATAAGCTCGGCGCATGAACGAGCTCGCGGTACCGGCCAACTACCCCGCAGTCCTGGCAGACTTGCGAAAGCGGGTCCGTCAAGCACGAGCACGAACCCAACGGCAAGTGAATGCTGAATTAGTCGGACTGTACTGGTCGATCGGTACCACGATCCTGACTCAGCAGAACACAGCAGGCTGGGGTGCTGGCGTGGTCGAGCAGCTCGCCATGGACCTGCGGGCCACCTTCCCGGACATGCGTGGACTCTCTCGCCGCAACCTGCTCTACATGCGGGCGTTCGCCGCTGCCTGGCCCGAGGCGAACATGCATGAGGTTGTGCAACAGCCTGTTGCACGAAATCCCCTGGGGCCACGTCACCATCCTTCTCGACAAGCTCGACACCCGAGATGATCGCGACTGGTACGCAGCGGAGGCAATCCGACTCGGGTGGTCCCGCGCGGTACTGCTCGACCGCATCGCCGCTAACACCCGGCACAGGATTGGCGCGGCGCCATCGAACTACGACACCCACCTCAAGCCGGAGGAGTCCACCCGCTCTCAGCAGCTGACTCGTGACCCGTACGTGTTCGACTTCCTGCAGCTCGGAGACCAAGCGCACGAACGCGATCGCGAGCAGGCGCTCATAAACCGAATCGAGCGCACACTTCTTGAGCTCGGCGAAGGGTTCGCCTTCATTGGCAGACAGAAACACTTAGAGATCGACGGCGACGACTTCTACGTCGACCTGTTGTTCTTCCACACCGTCCAGCTGCGCTACGTCGTGATCGAGCTGAAGATCGGGCGATTCGAGCCCGCTCACGCTGGCCAACTCGGCTTCTACGTCGCTCTCATCGACGACCGACTGCGGTTGCCTGCCCACGCCCCAACCGGCGGCATTCTGCTCTGCACCGACCGCAACGAGGCAGTTGTCCGCTACTCGCTCGGCGGCACCGATCAACCCGTCGCGGTCAGCACATACACCTACGATGCCCTCCCCACCGCCGAGCAGCAGGCACTCCCCTCCGCCGACACGCTGACAGCCGCTCTCGCCGAAACAGACATCAACCCCACAGAGCAGTAGTCCGGCCTACGACCACCGCGGCGGAAGCGAGCTCCTGGACCGCGCACACTTGACTGTGGCAGCTTGATCGAAGACTAGGACGGGGTGAGGGGCGTGAGGAACGTACTGGTGCTGCAGTGCTCATGGATGCCTCCCGTTTCAACTGTGTCAACCACTAAGCACCGCGGGCATCCCTCTCGCCTAAAAAAGATAAGGCACGTTATGGTATTGTCAAACTGACATAAGGGAGATTATCGGTCTTTTCGGGTGACTTATTTAGTGACGCATAGCTGTCTAGATGGGCGTCTTTTTGATACGCTGGTGCCATGACGGATCTGGCAATGCGCCCGCTGGGGCGGGCAGCGCACAAGGCATCGGTGGAGTCGGCGTCGCCGGCGATCGTCGCGCGCCTGCAGGAGGTGCTCGGCCGCGACGTTGTGGCGATCATCACTGGCAAGACGCCGCGGCAGGTGTCTCGGTGGATCTCCGGCGACGCCACGCCGCCGCTGGGCGAGCAGCGCCTGCTGCGCGACACCTTCCAGGTGGTCGAGCTTCTGGCTGAAGTCGATCCTGATGAGGTCGTGCGGGCGTGGTTCATCGGGATGAACCCGCAGTTGGAGGACGCTGCGCCGGCTGAGGTCATCGCCGAGGGGCGTGTCCGCGACGTCATGGCCGCCGCGCGCGCGTTCGTCAATGCTGGCTGAGCTCGCCCTCCTGACCGCACCGTCGCCGCTTTGGCGCGTGGAACGAATCGACCCGGCCCTCCGCTTCTCTCAGCTCAACCCGGTCGACGTCATGAACGAGGGCGCCGGGAACCGGTTCGACATCCCCGGCGCCGGCGTGCTCTACGGGGGCGACCACCCCGGAGGGTGGTTTCGCGGAGACGCTCGCCGGCTTCCGGCCGAAGGCGTCGATGATCGGCGCGTTCTCGCAGATCGAGACCGACCCCGGCCGAGTCGGGCCCGGCGAGGTTCCCGCCTCCTGGCTGACTACCCGCCGGCTGCGGGAGTTCGAGGTCACCGGGTCGCTGCCGTTCGTGGACCTCGAGACGACCGCCACCCACACTTACCTCACACGCGAGGCTGCGTCGGTGCTGCGCCATCAGGAGCTCGAGAACCTCGACGTCGCTGACGTCCGCGGCCCCAACCGGCTCCTGACGCGCGCGATCGCCAGCTGGCTCTATTCGCGCACCGACGAGCACGGCCAGCCGCTCTACGCCGGCATCCGCTACGTCTCCCGGCTCGGAGACTTCGAGTGCTGGGCCATCTTCGACGGCACGCCTATCGAACTCCGCGCCACCCACGACCTCCAGACCACGGACCGAGCTCTTCGTGCGGTTCTCGACCTGTTCGGCATGGCGATCCGCTGACGACTGGGCGGTTCCGTCCAGATCTCGACCGCAAGCTCTGAGCCGCCTGCGGCGTCTCTCGGGGGAACGTTCCCCCGAACCCCCTCGGGCCGCAGTGCGCAAGCGCACCCCGGATTGAGGAGCAGGAACAGGTCGCGGTGTCGAGGTGCGAGCGGTGATGGCCGGGTGTGCGAGGCAAGCTCACGTCGACGAGGTGGTACGGAGGTGGGCTGGGCTGGGTTGAGAACGTTGGGGAGAGGGCGGGGTTCTGTCTTCGGGTTGTCATCCGGTGAGCAGCTGGCGGACGTGCGCGGATCGCTTCCGGTCGCCGGGTGCGAGCATCCCGCGCTCATCGACGCTGACGAGTTGTCGGCGGGTGCGCCCGCTGCGGTCTGTCACGTCGACGGCGAGCTGTCGGCTCGTGAGGATGCCGTGGCTTTGTCAACCTGATTTGGCCCATTCGGGTCGTGGCCGTTGGTTATTGACGACAGCAGATAGTGTTGTCTACGTTGGGTCGTGGTGAGATGCCGAACTGCAACGGCGACTAGGGACAGCATCACGGTGGCTGGGCGTGCGAGGACTGCGCGCCCAGCCACCGCACTTTGGAAGGACATCATGCGCGAGATCATTTTGGCGGTGGACTGGGGTCAGACTTGGCCACTTTCGGACATTATGTGGGACGAGGCCGACCAGCCCGACTGGGCGAGCTTGCTGAGCACTGAGTTGATCGAGCGCTTGCGAGCGTGGGCTCGCTATTTTAACGAGCACGCGGATCTCGACTCCGCGAGCTTTGGTGGTGAGGCTGCCAGGAAATGGTTTGACCTGGAAGGCGTCGCGCTGCTCAACCTGCTTCAGGAAACCCTAGGGGATCGGTATCAGTTCCGTCTGGAGCTCTGGTTCTAAGCCGCCGGCAAGCGATCGTTTCATGCCCTGTTGGTTCGGGTGTGGGCGAGGCGGTAGGACTCGGTTCCGGTTTCGATGATGTGGCCGTTGAAGGTGAGCCGGTCAACGATCGCGGCGCAGAGCCTGGGGTCGGTGAATGTCTTGGTCCAGCCAGAGAACGACTCGTTGGAAGCGATCGCGACGGAGGCTTTCTCTTCGCGTTCGGTGAGGACTTGGAAGAGAAGTCCGGCGCCGCGTCGGTCGAGTTCGGGTCTGCTGCACGGTTAGGTGACAGGTTGTAGTCAGGCCGCGAGTGCGGCGGTGGTGTTCATGATGGTGTCGAATTCGATGGGGGTCAAACGGCCCAGGCGGGTTTGGCGTCGGCGTCGGTGGTAGGTGCGTTCGATCCAGGTGACGATCGCGATGCGAAGCTGGTCGCGAGTGGCCCAGGTTCGACGGTCGAGAACGTTCTTCTGCAGTAGTGCGAAGAAGCTTTCCATGGCGGCGTTGTCGCCAGCGGCGCCGACACGTCCCATCGAGCCGACCAGGCCATGGTGGGCCAGCGTCCGGAGGGCTTTCCGGCTTCGGAATTGGCTGCCGCGGATGCTCTCCTAAGAGTCAAGCGGCGATTTTCCTCGGTTTGGTATTCGGGGCGATGTGTTTGATGCCGGGGTTGAGGAGGAAGTAGACCTCGCGGGCGAGGTATCGCTTGAGGCAACGGATGATCTCCATCTTCGAGTGGCCTTCCGCGGTCTTCTTCGCTGCGTAGGCCTTCGTTCTCGGGTCGATCCGGAGCCTGCTGATCACGGCGAGGTGGAGGGCACGGTTGGCTTGCCGGTCGCCACCACGGTTGAGTCGGTGTCGCTGGGTCATTCCGGAGGACGCGGGTAGCGGGGAGACGCCGCAGAGCATCGCGAACGCGGCTTCGGACTTCATGCTCTCGGGGTTGTCGCCTGCGGTGACGAGCATCTGCCCGGCGACTTCGATGCCGATTCCGACGCGTTCGAGTAGCTGGGGGGCGAGGGACTCGACGATGGGGTTGATCAGGTCGTCAAGGTCGACGATCTCGTCGGTGAGCTCGATATAGCGGCGGCCGAACGACTTCAACGCGACCCGGTAGGCGACAACGGGATCGGTCGCGTTCGAGGTGTCAGGACGCCAGGCAGCGAGATGGCGGATCAGCTGCATACGGGTGAGGTTGCGTACCTGGTCACGAACCTCGTCGGGTGCGGCGACGATCGACATCCGCAGCAGCTGCAATGTGTTGCGGCGTTCACGGACCGCCTGGGCTCGCGCAACCCGCAGGATTCTCAGGGCCTCGACCGCGCCGTCCTTGGACTTCGGGATCGTTGTACGGCGCTCGTGCAGTGCGGCGCGGGCGGCATTGATCGCGTCCAGGTCATCGTCTTTCCCTTTCCGGCGTCGGTCTGACCGATCCGGCCGGTCGACCTCGAGGATCGTCACCTCGTTCTTCGCGAGATGCCGGGCGAGGCCAGCGCCGTAGGAGCCCGTCCCTTCGATTCCGATCCGCACCAACGCGCCTTGACTGCGCACCCATGCCAGCAGGGCCCGATAACCCGCGCGAGTCGTGGAGAAGCTGTGGGTTCCGAGGATTGTCCCGGTCTCGTCGACGACCGCGGCGACGTGGATCTCCTTATGGGTGTCGACGCCGGCGAACACCGACGTTCGTGATTGAGGTTGCTTGCCGGTGTCGGGGATGATGGTCATGTCGTGCTCCGATCTGTTCGCATGGGCGGGGAACGGCACCGCGCACCACCAGACCGGCGGACAAGACAGTGATGAGCACCTGTTGGCGCAGGCTCTCCTTAAGTCACTCCGGCGGTGAGGCGTGACGCCTCACCGGATGTTCTCAGGGGACCGACAGATCCGTGGAAAGACAGCAGATGTCGATCGGCGTGAGAGTCAGGAACCCCTGAGAACACGCGGCACCAGCATCCTTGCGCGTCCATCGCTGTGAGGGTCAGGACCCCCGAGAACACCAGCACGAACAGTCTCACTATCGCTGTGGACCACGCAGCCGACGACGTTCCCGCGCATCGCGACAGCGTTGTTGAGTGCCGCGACGACCAGGCGGGACTTCATTCGGGAATCGATGGAGTACTTGACAGCCGCTCGCGCGTCGCCGGAATCGCGCCCACTCTGGCCGCGGCGGAAGCCCTCCTCCAGCGCACACCACCTCACCGTGTTCCTCGCGATGCCCACAACCGTCTGCGCCAACTCGCGCGGGGCGACCGGAGTCGACCTCTCGGCTCCCGAAGAATGAAGGAAGAAAAGACGCCCACTAGCACCGTCAAATGGTTCAACTCGAAGAAGGGGTTCGGCTTCATCGCCCCGGATGACGGCAGCACCGACGTCTTCGTCCACTACAGCGAGATCGCCGCCACCGGCGGTTACCGCAATCTCGACGAGAACCAGAAGGTCGAATACGACCTCGCGCAGGGACCCAAGGGTCCCCAGGCAGCGAACATCCGACCGGCCTGATGAATCCGGTGCCCGGTCGAAAGGCCGGGCACCGTTCCGTTAAACCGCACCGACGAACACCCAGCAACCGCGCCTACACTTGCCGCATCTCGGGCGATCCGCCCACATCCTCGGCTGGGAAATCGTCACGACACAGCGGAGGAACGCATGATCGCATCCACGCTCGGGCCCATTTTGCGGACCCGTCCTCGCACGGAGACCCGCACGCCGATCACCAGCACCTACAACGAACTGCTCGGACGCGTCCGCGGCGAGGGCCTTCTCGAACGGCGCCGCGGCTTCTACATCGCCATTTTCGCCGTCCTCTCGGCCGCCTTGCTCGGTGCCATCGCCGGGTTCGTGCTGCTGGGCGACTCCTGGTTCCAGCTCCTCATCGGCGCGGCCCTCAACCTGATCTTCACCCAGTTCGCCTTCCTTTTCTCCAAGGCCACGAGGCCTCCCACAGGCAGGTGTTCGCCTCCGGCCCCACCAACGCCCGCGCCGGCCGGCTCATCGCGACCTGGCTCGTCGGCATGAGCTACCAGTGGTGGATGATCAAGCACGCCCGGCACCACGCCAACCAGAACGCCAAGGGCAAAGACCCCGACATCGCCTTCGACACCATCTCCTTCACCGAAGAAGATGCAGCCCGCCAACGCGGCCTGCTCGCCGCGATCACTCGCCGGCAGGGCTACCTGTTCTTCCCGCTGCTCCTGCTGGAGGGCGTCAACCTCCACGTCACCTCCATCCGGTCGCTCCTATCCCGGGGACCTGTCGAACGCCGCACGGCCGAGCTCGTCGCCATCGGGCTGCGGCTCTCGACCTACATCACGATCGTGTTCCTGATGCTGCCGCTGGGAATGGCGTTCGCGTTCCTCGGCGTGCAGTTCGCCGTGTTCGGCGTCTACATGGGGGCCTCGTTCGCCCCCAACCACAAGGGCATGCCGTTACTGCCGACCGGATCCCGAGTCGATTTCCTGAACAAAAAGGTGCTGACTTCCCGCAACATCCGCGGCGGCTGGACGATGAGGATGCTCATGGGCGGCCTCAACCACCAGATCGAACATCATCTCTTCCCCAGCATGCCCCGACCCCACTTGCGCCGCGCCCGAGAACTCGTCCGCGACCACTGCGCCACCCATGGCATCCCCTACACCGAGACCAGCCTCGTGAACTCCTACCGGATCATCATCCGTTACCTCAACCGGGTCGGCCTCGCCGCCCGCGACCCCTTCGACTGCCCCGCAGCCCACCGGTTCAGACGCGCGTGAACATCCACACTGAGTCACCCATCCACGCTGACGAGCCCCCTCACAAGGGTCTGCTGCATGGTTTGGTGTGAATGGTCTGACATGCCGGCCTTGTAGGGGGTGGTGGGAAGGGTCGTGATGACCGAGACGATGGATGCCGTGGATGCGGCAATTGAGGATGATGACCGGCCGACGGTTGCGGAGTTTGAGCTGGCGTGGGACTTGGTGCGCCCGGCGCGGGAGCAGGGCGCGTCGATGTCGGCGCCCGGGTTGATGCGCGCGCTGACAAAGAGCGTGCTGGAGACCGTGCTGGATGAGGAGTTCGCCGAGCACCTCGGATACGGCAAGCATGACGTGGCCGGGTATCACACCGGCAACTCCCGTAACGGCACGAGGTCAAAGACCGTGATCACAGACGCGGTCGGCCCGGTTGTGATCGAGGTCCCGAGGGGCCGGGAGGGTTCCTTTGAACCCAAGATTGTCCGTAAGCATCAACGCCGGCTGGGGCAGGTGGACGAGATTATCCTGTCGTTGACTGCCCGCGGGCTGACCACGGGAGAGATTTCCGCCCTCTTCGCCGAGATCTATGGCGCCTCCGTATCGAAGGACACGATCAGCCGGATCACGGACAAGGTGTCCGAGGAGATGATTCCCGATTCAGCGATCAGGTCAGCACGACACCTGCGGCTTTCGCGGAAACGACTCCTTCTACGATCTCGGTCGGCAAGAGTCCGGTCGCGGTCGCGGTTGGGCCACATTCAAAGAATGTGTACGCTGCCAACCAGGATGGCAATACGGTATCGGTGATTGATGCCGCCTCGCATCAAGTCACCTCCACAGTCCAGGTCGGCCAGAAGGCGACGGGAGTCGCAGTTTGATTAGCCCTGGGTTTTGTTCCTATCGGGCGGCTTGGGAGGCGGGTGTTCCCAAGGGTGTGTCGAGGCCAGCGTAGTAGTCGGTTTCGACCTCGGTGGGAGTGCGCATGTCGAGCTCTCCGTGGAGGCGCTGGTTGTTCCACCACCTCACGATCTGTTTGACCTGCGGCAGCGGTGTCTTCGTCAGCATCGATCGTGGACGGCTGGAGACCGATCCGTCATCCTGGCAGGGCCTTCCGAACGCAACCGGGTCGCCCCTTTCGGGCGGTAACGGGCGAGATCATGAACATCTTCGACGCGACCGGCGCCGGCCAGCCTTCCTCGATTGCACGGGGTCAGGCAGCGTTAGCGTGGGAAACGAGGGCCTCCCGGTTCGTGAAGCGGTTGAACTCAACAGCTCCACTTCACAACCAGAGGACCACCCCTCTCAGCTCCCGTCACAACCATGTCACCGAAACAACCTCTCTGGACACCACAGCTAGCAAAAGCGGTCATCGGCCGCGACGAGTCTGCACCGTGCGCTGTACGTCGCGGGGTCGCTACCTGGCTACCCGCCGAGTTGGGTTTTCTGCCCGTCTGTGCGGCCTCGTGTGCGTGCAAGCGCTACGCGGATCGTGTCGAGGGAACCCTGTGAGACATCCGCAGACGAGCCGTGACGGATGCCACGGCGAGAGTGGTGACAGGAACCAGCACCATAGATGCAAGCACGTCCGTCCCATAATGCACACCGAGATAGAGCCGAGACCAGCCTGTGACGACGACGAGGCCCAGCGCGACGAAGAAGAGTGCGCCGCGCAAGCGTCGTCTGTCGAGCACGACGAGAAGAGCGAGCGCCCACGCGGCGGCGAAAGCGGTATGACCACTGGGATAGCTGAACATGGGAGCGCCGTTTGCCCCGGAAGGCGGATAGGTCAGCATCGAAGGGTCAGGTCCTAAACGACATACCAAGAGCTTCATCAGTCCCATCGCCGCGCTCGGTATCCCGATCAAGAGCGCGACTTGCAACGCCACGAACCAGGAACGCTTGGCGGCCCCGATCAGCCCCACGGTCGCGAGACCGATGAGCACCGCGCCGGTCGGTCCGAAGACGACCTCGATCGTGCCTGCGATCATGTCGCTGACAGCCGTATGGGCGTTGTTCGCCGCGATGACGAAACGCATCTCATCGGCCGTCCAGGACGCTGACGGTGAAATGACGAGCCCGATCAGGAGCAACCCGAAGAAGGTCGCGACGAACAACGTCACCGACAAGGACGTCAAGAGTATCGACCGTCTCTCACCGAATTGTCTTGGCTCGGTGGAACGAGACAGATCGTCCCGGACGTCTTTAGCCATGTTGTGAATTTTTATCGTCCTCCCAAATTCCTGATCAACGCTCCCGTTCGCCGCTGTCCTTGGGGCTGCGAAAGCGGCGGCGAGTGCTCTCCGACCGCGGCGGCGTTAAAAACGCTAAAAAAATAAATCTAATAAAAGATAGCCGAGTTGGCGACCTGTTAGCTGTGCTGGCTCTTCCTACCCCAGGGGTTTTTCTCGTCGCTGGATGGATGCTTTGGCGGAAGACCCAGCACAGTTATACCATGGCACCCGAGTGATCACGCAAGGCGCGATGCTGACAGTTTTGGGCCGGAGCCGGAGCGCGGAGCCTGGTAATGATTTGCTATGTCATATATTTGTTGGCCTGGTGTTTGGAGCGTGTTAACAGCTCAGCTGTAGGTGAGGCCAGGACTCTATTTCCTTGAGATTTGGATGCCGCAGTGTGGGCAGCAAGCTGCGCAGCGGACCTCGTTTCTACGCATGGATGTTGCCGGTGCGTGCAGGATTGCATGATGATACTGACGCTTTCAAACACCGCAAATGGTCACCGACGACGTGCGCGCCGGACGGGCCGTGGTCGTTACTTCTACGAGCCCAATTCGCAACATCAAGGCTGACCGCTACGTGATCCTGGGCCACTGCACTCGACGCATGTTCATTGAAGTCTTCCAAGTACCAGTGCCGACTACCGACGGCGGGAAGAGTGATCGCATCGGGCTCCCGTGGCCAGGAGTAGCGCTAGGTGTACTCGGCCATGAGGTTGGTTCCGTTGCGTGGCTTGTGAACGAAGAGGACCCCCGGGCTTAGTGGAGATATCTGACGTCTTCACGAAGCACACGGAGGTCCCATGCCCCACGCTAACGCTCGTCTGACCGTTCACGGCAGGCGGTTGATCGTCGAGCGCGCCCGTGCCGGCTGGAAACAGGCACATATCGCGGCGGCGATGGGAGTCTCCCGTCGCTGCGTGAAACGCTGGATCGACCGCTACCGCACCGAGGGCGAGGCTGGGCTGCTCGACCGGTCCTCGCGACCCCACAGCAGCCCGACACGCGCGGGGGCCGACGTCGAGGAGGCAGCGCTCGAGCTGCGCCAGAGGGAGCGCATCGGACGGGACGAGATCGCCGCGCGGCTCGGGCTCTCGCCCCGGACCGTCTCGCGCATCCTCGCCCGTCACGGGATCCCGCCGCTGCGGACGCTGGACCCGATCACCGGGGAGGTGATCCGCGCGTCGAAGACCACTGCGGTCCGTTACGAGTGGGACCGGCCCGGCGAGCTGGTCCACATGGATGTGAAGAAGCTCGGCAAGATACCCGACGGCGGTGGTTGGAAGGCACACGGCCGCGCGAGCGGATCGATCCTGCGAGACCGGAACACGAAGGTCGGATTTGACTACGTCCACTCGCTCGTCGACGATCACTCCCGGCTCGCATACTCGGAGGTCCTGCCCGACGAGAAGGGCCCCACCTGCGCGGCGTTCCTGGAACGCACGATCGCCTACCTCGCCGCCCACGGCATCACTCGCATCGAACGGCTGATCACCGACAACGCCTGGTCCTATCGCTGGTCGCTGCGCGAGGTCTGCGCCGCGCACGGCATCCGGCAGAAGTTCATCAAGCCGCACTTCCCCTGGCAGAACGGCAAGGCCGAGCGCTTCAACCGCACCCTACAGACCGAATGGGCCTACCGGCAGGCCTTCCTCACCAACGCCGACCGCACAGCAACGCTTGCACCCTGGCTCGAGCACTACAACACTGGGCGACGCCACTCAGCCCTCGGAGGCCACCCACCCGTCAGCCGCCTGGCACCAACGTGATGGCCGGGTAACCGGGTAAACCTAGAGGCAGGGGGTGCCGCAGTCAGTTCTGGCACCCGCTCCACGTCCTCGTTGTCGGTCTGTGGTCTCGTAGAGAATCAAGTGGGTTCTCGGGCCGCACCCGTCAAGGAGGTGACCCGCCCACATGAGCGAGTCCAACGTCAACACCATGCGCGCCCAGGCCCCGTCCGTCAACGGGCTCGGTTACGGCCCGATCAAACCCCTCGCGGTCAGACTCAACGAGTCCACCCGCACGCAGCTGGACATCATCGCCCAGCTGCGTGATCGCAACGTCACCGACGAAGTCCGCCTCGCCATCGAAGCCTGGATCGACAAGGCCAAGTCGAACCCGACGATCCCGCGCCGCGCACAGGATCTACGCAACGAGATCGAGCGGGAGGCTGCAGGCAAGCGGGACGCGATCGCGGCGATCTTCGACGCTGCTCCGCCGTCAAAGACCCCGCGAACGCCGCCGAAGCCCCAGGGGAGCTGACAGGTCCACCTCAACGGGCGGCCGGCTCGAGCGACGTCCACCAGGACGCTGCTCGCAGGCCGCCCCGCCTCACTCTCTAGGAGGGAGACCGCCCCTCGTTTGCGTGCTACAGCTTGGAAGACAGTCCTGTTCTCGGTCGCTACCAGCGTCGCGCGCCGGCCTGTGGTGGGGGCTTCTCGGCGTCACCGCCTTCTCGTTCACGGTGCCCTTCACACGCGTCGCGGTCGAGAACGGGAGCATGTCGGCTCTGTTCGTCGGCTCCGGTCGTGCGGTGATCGCGGCAGTGCTCGCCGCGCTCGCGCTGGGGCTGACGCGGCAGAAACTCCCGCGCGGCAAGCAGTGGATTCAATCGGCGGTGGTCGCGGGTGGGGCAGTCGTCGGGTTCCCCCTCCTCACCTCTTTCGCGCTCACCACCGCACCCGCAAGCCACGGGGCCGTGGTGATTGCACTGCTGCCGGCGGCAACGGCGGTGATCGCGGTGCTGCGCACCGGCGAACGCCCGGCCCACTCGTTCTGGATCGCGGCCACGCTCGGCGCGGTCGCAGCCATGACCTTCGCCGTCATCCAGGGTGGTGGCTTCGCCGGCCTGCACGTCTCAGACCTGCTGCTGTTCGCCGCGGTCATCGTCTGCGCAATCGGGTACGCAGAAGGCGGGCTAATCTCCCGCGCGCTCGGATCCTGGCAGACTATCTCCTGGGCGCTCGGGGTCGCCTCGCCGCTGATGATTGTGTTGACCGGCATCGCCGTCGTGCAGCACCCACCGACCGGCGCACTCGTGCAGTGGGGCGCGTTCGCCTACCTCGCCGCGGTGAGCATGTTCCTCGGATTCTTCGCTTGGTATCGCGGCCTCGCGATCGGCCTGATGGCACACGTAAGCCAGGTGCAACTCACCCAGCCGGTGATGAGCATCCTCTGGACGGGCCTGCTGCTGGGTGAGTACATCGGCTGGCAAACCATCATCGGCGGCATCGCGGTCATCGGCTGCGCACTTCTGGCCGTGCGCGCCCGCAACCGCGGAAAGTAGGGGTTGCGGCGGCGCGAGAGCTATCGGTTTCCCGCCGGATCACAGCGCCATGACGGGCTCGGAAGAACCCGCCCGTCGAGAAGGTTCGAAACCTCGTCTCCAAACCGCAGATGGGTCGAACTCGACGAGGACCTTTCTGTGCCGCAGGTCAAGGCTCATACCGCCCGAACGTGTAAGTATCGCCACGCAGGCGCAGTTGAACGCCCTCCTTGATGAGGCGCTGTCGCACGTCGTCGCAGCTAGCGTCGAGGCGCGTCGCGACGGCAGGCATGCCGGGCACCCGGGCGACGACGGATGACTCCGCGAATGCGTGCCCACCGTTCGGCGCCGTGCTCAAGGCGCCTCATCGCCCTCGTGCATGATCATAACCGGGCACGCCGAATGCGCGGCGCACACCGCACTGACCGACCCCAAGAGCAATCCGACGAACCCACCGTGTCCGCGGCTACCGAGCACGAAGAGATCGCTGGTTCGGCTCAGCTTCACGAGCGTCGCCGCGACGGCTCCCGGGATGACCTCGGATCTGAAACGGGCAGGAGGATCATCGCCGAACACGGCGGCGATCGCCTCACGCCGTGCGGTCTCGGCATCCGTCTCGGGGGTGTCAATGGCGACGGTGACGTATTCACCCCACGGCGCATAGGACCACAGGGGGACAGCGTGGACGGGGATGTCCAAAACTGTAGAGAGCCGGCCCGCCCAGCGCAAGGCTGCGATGGAGGCGGGGGAGCCATCCATGCCCACCAGGATGCGGGTCTCGAGACGTTCGTTCATGGTCGCTCCTTGGCGTGCGAAAGGTGCAGAGGCGCCGCGGCAACACCGGGGTTGCCGCGGCGCTCTCGACGGTAGGGAAGGGGCGGCGAGCGGGCCGGGACCTTGGTCCTCCGGGGCGGAGCGGGTGCTTTCTGCCGCGAGAACAGGAGGACCGGGATGCCGAAGATCGTCATGTTTCAGATCGAGTCGGTCGACTGTTTGGCGGCGGTCGACTGGGCACAGCGTCGGGCGATACGCGCACCGCGCTCGATTCGACCAGGAAGGGTCGATGGTCCCGAGTCGCGCCGATTCTACTCGCCGTGGTCTCGCCGGAAGAGGGCGGCCTGTGTCCGGGACGACAATCCCAGCTTGAGCAGAAGCGAGGAGACGTAGTTCTTGATGGTCTTCTCCGCGAGCCCCAGACGTTCCCCGATCTGGCGGTTGGTCAGACCGTCTGCGATGCAGGCCAGCACTTGTCGTTCCCGAAGGCCCAGAGACGTCCATCGCGGGTCGTCCGCCGGATCGCCCAGCCGGGCGCTCGTCCGGCGCGCCGCCTCCGGGCTCAAGAGCACCTTTCCTTGGCCCACTGCGATGATGCTCTCCAGCAGACCGCTTCCCGTCGTCGACTTGAGCAGGTACCCGGCGGCGCCAGCGAGGACCGCAGCGAGCACGGCGTCGTCGTCGTCGAACGCCGTCAGAATCAGACACGCGGTGCCCAACTCGGAACGCACCTGTCGGCAGAGGTCGATCCCGCTCCCGTCGGGCAGACGCAGATCCAGCACGGCGACGTCGGGACGACAGGCACGGATGCGTTCGATCGCGCTGCGCACCGTGCCCGCCTCGCCAACGACTTCCATGTCGTGTCGCGTGGCGATCAGGTCAGCGAGCCCACGCCGAACGATTTCGTGGTCGTCCACCAAGAACACGGCAATCATCGTCGCCAGCACCCCTCCCTGTGCGGACACCATTGTGGCCCCGCTGCGCGCGGGCCACAATGGTCGAGTGCCCCGATCTCACGTCCGACGGGCGCGGACGATTCGGGACCAAGGTCCCACTACGTCGTCGTGTCCCGACTCGCGTTTCGTCGGGGTACGATCACCGCCGACGACAGGAGCACCGTGACGAACTCTTCCGATCCGCAGAGAGCCGACACGACGGCCCTCGCGCGCATGATCTCGGCGATGCGTCAGGATGCCACGGGAGCGCGCACGGTGGAAGAGAAACTGAAGGACCTCCTCGTGGCATCGCAGGTGCTCACCGCTTCGCTGGACCTCGCAGACGTCCTGCATCAGGTGGTCGAGACGGCGGTCCGGCTGGTCGGTGCTCGGTACGGAGCGCTTGGCGTCATCGGACCCGACGGTGCCCTGCGCGACTTCCTGCACGTCGGAATGAGCGAGGTGCAGGTCCGCGCCATCGGCCACCCTTGAGGACGCGGACTCTTGGGGGCGGTCATGCACACCGCCGCGACGATTCGCCTCCCCGATCTCTCGAAGGACGACCGTTCGACGGGCTTTCCGGCGGGCCACCCCCACATGGGGGCATTCCTCAGAGTACCGGTGCGCACACGCAACGACGTGTACGGAAACCTCTACCTGACCGAGCCCGGGCCCGGTGTTTTCACCGCGGAGGACGAGGCGATCATCTGAAGCACTGGCCGCTATCGCGGGCACGGCGATCGAGAATGCCCGATTGTACGAGCGAGCGCATCGGCAGACACAGCTCAGCACCGCGCTCTCCGAGGTCACGGCGATGCTGCTTGACCCGACGCAGACCGATCCGCTGGCGGTCGGCGCCGACAACTGTGCGGGGGTGGTGGGGGAGTCGTCGCCTCGGTGGTCGTCCCCGAACAAGGATTGCCGTCGCTCTGCGTCCGAGCGGCATCCGGTGCGCACTCCGCCGACCTCCTGGGGCGGCGACTGCCGGGAGGCGACTCTCTTGCCGCACGCGCGATCTCTTCAGGTGACGTCGTCGTGGACCAGGGAACAGAGATCACGCTGTACGGCCCCGACCTCGTCGTCGGTGCGACCGCCGCCGTGGCACTGCCGGCGGAAGGAGGGCGCACCGGGGAACTACTTGGGTTCTAGCGGTTGTTGCAACATCTGGAGTTTCTAGGAGTTGCAAGGACCGTGTCCCGTTTAAGGCGCAGTGCGGGGAAGAGGAAGTACACCCAGGCGGAGCGTGAAGCCTTCTTCGTCATTTTCAAGGAGTCCAGGAGTACGACGATCGCGGCGAGGGAGCTAGGGTTCAACCCCGCGACGTGCGCGCAATGGGTTCGCAAGGCGGGCCTGGCTAGTCACGGCTACACCGGCGGCGGCATGAGCGCGCACCCATGCAAGGACGAGTACCTGGAGCTGCGGAGCAGCGGGCTCTCGCGCCGCGAAGCGGTGGGACGAGTCGGAATCAGCCCGAACACGGGATACCTCTGGGACAGTCGAACGGGCGACGCATTTATCCAGATGGTCGCGTGGTCGATTACAAAGACAGGGTGCCTGTCGTTGTTGATCCTGTTCAGCGGGCGTCGATGCGTTCGCTCGAAGCCGCACTCCACCCACGATTCCTCTCCCTGCAGGAGCGTGAGCTGATCCGGGACCTGACCAGGGCCGGCCTTTCGTTGTGTCGGGTCGCGGCCAAGCTTGGTCGCTCGGTGTCGACGATCAGTCGAGAGATTCGCCGGAATCAGCTTCCTGGAGAGGGCGGCTACCATCCATACGTGGCGCATCGGAAAGCGGCCAGCCGCCGACCGCGACCGAAAGCCACGAGGCTGGTCCGCAATCCGCAGCTGCGCAGTTACGTTCAACGGAAGCTGACGCTACGTTGGTCGCCGGAGCAGATCAGCCGGTCGCTGATCCGCGAGTTCCCCGGCGATGCGGAGATGCGCGTGGCGCACGAGACGATCTATCAAGCCTTCTACGTGCAGGGCCGTGGACAACTCCGCCGCGAGCTCACGATGGTGCTGCGGACCGGCCGGGCCAAGCGGAAACCGCATCGTTCTGGCGCCGCTCGCAGACATCGTTTCGCGGATCCGATGGTAATGATCTCCGACCGTCCCGCCGAAATCGAGGACCGCGCCGTTCCCGGACATTGGGAAGGCGACCTCATCATCGGCGGACACCGCAACAGCGCCATCGGCACCCTCGTGGAACGCTCCACCCGGTTCGTGATGCTGATCCATCTCCCCATCGATCGCACCGCAGAATCCGTCCGGGACGGACTGATCAGCGCCGTCAAGACACTCCCACGCGAACTCCGTCGCTCGATCACCTGGGACCAGGGCTCGGAAATGGCAGCTCACAAGTCGTTCACGATAGCCACCGACATCCCGGTCTACTTCTGCGACCCCGCGAGTCCCTGGCAACGCGGCAGCAACGAGAACACCAACGGACTCCTTCGCCAATACTTCCCCAAGGGAAAGGGAACAGACCTCGCCCGATTCACCGCAACCGACCTGACGAACGTCGCCCACGAGCTCAACACCCGCCCACGCAAAACGCTCGGCTGGGAAACCCCAGCCGAACGCCTCGCTAAACTACTCGCCAGCTAATCGTCGTGTTGCAACAACCACTGGAATCCGCCACTATGTGTGTCGCGCCCCGCCGGCGCGGTTTCGTTCACACCCGACGAGATCGCCGCCGTGAGTGAGTTCGCCGCGCGCCGGGATCGCGATCTCGCTCGCGCGGGCGCGTGTGGACCGCGGTCGTCTCGAGTTGATGGAGGAGAGAGGCCGCATCGCGCGCGATCTGCATGATCACGTCATCCAGCGCTTGTTCGCGGCCGGGCTCGGCCTCGAAGCTGTCGCCAGCGTCGAACCGTCACAGCGCGATGCTCTGCAGCGCCAGGTGGAGCAGATCGATCGCGCCATCGCCGACATTCGCACAGCCGTCTTCGCGCTGTCGCGACCCTCGGAGACCGAGACTTTGCGCGACCGTGTGCTCCGGCTGGTCGACGACATCTCACCCGGAATGCCGTCACGGCCGCGTGTGTCGTTCGGCGGCCCCGTCGACACCCTCATCACCGATGACCTGCTTGACGATGTCGTCGCCGTCGCTCGCAAAGCGCTGACGAACGTCGCGCGTCATGCCGCGGCGTTGACATGCACGGTGGCGGTGACCGCGGACGACCAGCGAGTGAGCGTCGTGGTCGAGGACGACGGTTCCGGTCTGACGGCCGAGAACGACAGACGCAGTGGCATGGCGAACATGCAGAAGCGTGCTCATGCGCGGGGAGGGACGTGCGAGTTCACTCGCGCGCGTCGGCGGGCTGGCCATGCACTGGTCCGTCCCTCTCAACCAGGACTGACAAGCGCGAGTCCGACGGACTTTGGTCCCGTTGCGCGCCGTCGATCGCGCGCAGTCTGGGGAACATGACACACACGGTTGGAGTTCTCCGCGAGGCGGAACCCGGCGAGCGGCGGGTCGCGCTCGTTCCCGAGGTCGTTCCTCGCCTGTGCGCCCAAGGTTTTGATGTCGTGGTGCAATCCGGCGCGGGGGAGTGCTGCGGATTCGACGATGCCACGTTTCGCGCCGCCGGCGCGCGCATCGGCTCTGCCGACGCGATTGCGAGCGCGGACGTCGTCGTCGGGATCGGTGCACCTGACATGGACACCGTCGAACTTCATGAAGGTCAGGTAGTTCTGGGCCTTCTCGATCCCCTCGGTCAGCCGGAACGCGTGGCCGCTCTCGCCGCTGCCGGGGTGACGGCGCTCGCTTTCGAGCTTCTCCCGCGTACGCTCAGCCGGGCGCAGCCAGCGGACGCGTTGTCGTCACAGTCTTCGGCGGCGGGGTACCGCGCCGCCATCGTGGCTGCGGAAGCGTACGCGCAATTCCTGCCGATGATGTCGACGGCGGCCGGGACGTTCCGGCCAGCGCGCGTTCTTGTCATCGGAGCAGGTGTCGCGGGGTTGCAAGCGCTGGCCACAGCGCGGCGTCTCGGAGCCATCACCTTCGGTTACGACGTGCGCCCGACCTCTCGCGCAGAGGTCGAATCCGTCGGAGCGACGTTCGTCACGTCCGCGGTGGCCGACGCGCGTGGTGTCGGCGGGTATGCGCGCGCGCTGACGGTCGACGAACATCACCGGCAAGCCGACGAGCTGGCGGACATTGTTCGCCATGCCGACGTCGTCATCACCACCGCGAAGGTTCCGGGCGGGAGACCGCCGCTTCTCGTGAACGCGGGAATGCTCGCCACGATGGCGTCCGGATCGGTGTGCATCGATCTCGCGGTCGGTCCGCGCGGCGGCAACATCGAGGGTGCTCGCGACGGTGATCGGTATCGCACGGCGAACGGTGTGACCGTCATCGGCCATCACGACCTCGCGACCGAGCTCAGCGTTGCCGCGTCGGCGATGTATGCCCGCAACGTTCTCGCGGTGCTGCAGATGCTCACAAGCGAAGGCGAGCTCGTCGTGCGTGACGACGACGTAATCGGCCCGATGATCGCAGTTCGAGACGGCCGCGTTCGGGACGGGCACTGCGCCGATCTCGTGACCCAAGAACAGCCCGTCGTGGGGGCACGGATATGAGCGAGGCGCTTCTGGCGGATGTCACCGTCTTCGTCCTGAGCTTGCTCGTCGGGTTCGAGGTCATCAGCAAGATCCCGACCACTCTGCACACGCCGATGATGTCCGGTGCGAACGCCATCCACGGCGTCGTAGCAGTCGGGGCGGTCATCGCTGCGTCGGCGGCGCGCTCGCCCGAGCAGTACGTGCTCGCGGCGTTGGCTGCCGCCTTCGCCGCCGCCAACGTCGTCGGCGGATATGTCGTCACCGACCGCATGCTGGTCATGTTTCGTCCGGTCCGCCGGTCGCGTGAAGAGAGCGGCGCGTGATGTCGACGTCGATTCTGGTCTCGACCGCCGCGGTTCTCGCCGCATCGGTGTGTTTCGTGGTCGGCCTTCACCTGATGCGCACACCTGTCGCGGCGCGACGCGGCAATCTCATCTCGGCGGACGGAATGGTTGTCGTCGTCGCGGTGGTCCTTCTCACCACCGCGATCGCGGGGACCACGACGTGGCTGGGCTGGGCGGTTCTCGGCGCGGGTTCCTTCCTCGGCGCGGGTTTCGGCATATGGCGAGCGCGAACCGTGCCCATGACCGATATGCCCCAGCTCGTCAGTGTGTTCAACGCGGTCGGCGGCGGAGCGGCGTGCGCCATCGCGCTGGCCGACGTCGCGGGGCGGCCATCGGCGAGTGCGTTCGGCCTCGACGTGTCCGTTCCCCTCGCACTCGACATCCTCATCGGATCGATCACGTTCTCGGGCTCGCTCATCGCGGCGGGCAAGCTCCAGGGCATCATTCCCGGCCGCCCTCTGCTCTGGCGCGGCGCACGCGTGGTGAGCGCCAGCGTGGCCGCCCTCGCCGTGGTCTGTGCGGTTCTCCTGGTCGTGGGAGCGATGCCGCCGTGGCCGGTCCTCGGCCTCCTCACCAGCTCTCTGGTCTTTGGCATCCTCATGGTTCTTCCCGTCGGCGGAGCCGATGCTCCCGTGGTGGTGTCGTTGCTGAACGCGTTCACCGGTCTCGCCGTCGCGATGGCGGGCTTCGTCGTCGGCGCGCAGATCATGATCATCGCCGGTGCTCTCGTCGGAGCGGCGGGAACGATCCTCACCCTTCAGATGGCGGCAGCGATGAACCGATCGGTGATCAAGATCATCGTGGGCGGCTTCGGAACAGGCGACGAGCACCCCGGCACCCCGGCAGCGGGCGTCGGTGCGAGCCTTCGCATCCTGGATGCCGACGACGTCGCCGTGCAGCTGGCTTACGCGCGGCACGTCATCGTCGTGCCGGGTTATGGGTTGGCGGCCTCTCAAGCCCAGCGCGAACTCAACGAGCTCGCTGAGGTGCTGCGCACCCACGACATCGACGTGAAGTTCGCGATCCATCCGGTCGCCGGCCGCATGCCCGGACACATGAACGTGCTGCTGGCCGAGGCGAACATCCCGTACACCCAATTCCTACAACTCGACGAGGCCAACGCGGCGTTCTCCACGTGCGATGTCGCGCTCGTGATCGGAGCGAACGACGTCGTCAACCCCGCCGCTCGGCGACCCGGGACGGTCGTGTCGGGGATGCCCATCCTCGACGTCGATCGAGCCGCGTCGATCGTCGTGCTGAAGAGGTCGATGAATGCGGGATACGCCGGCATCGACAACGACCTCTTCCACGATCCCAAGACCGGCATGTATTTCGCGGACGCCAAGAAGGGGATAGCCGACCTCACCGCCGCCGTCAAGACCTACACCACCGCGTGACACACCGCCGCTCGCGCGGCATCCACTGAAAGGAATCTCAATTGACTTGTCAAGCCGCGGCGAGGGTGGTGAGTGACCTTTGCTGGTAGGTGGTTCCGTCGCGCAGGAGTGCCCAGATGACGTTGATGCGGCGGTGTGCGAGGGCGAGCATGGCTTGTTTGTGGCGTTTGCCTTCGGCGCGTTTGCGGTCGTAGTACGTTCGGGACTCCGGATGGTGTCGGGTGGCGACCTCAGCGGACATGTAGCAGGCGCGCAGCAGGCGTCTGTCGTATCGCTTCGGGCGGTGCAGGTTGCCGCTGATGCGGCCGGAGTCGCATGGGACGGGTGCAGCGCCGGCGGTTCCGGCGAGACGGTCGGCGTTGGCGAAATGGCGCATGGTGCCGCCGGTGGCTCCGATGAACTCGGCTGCCAGAAGCGGACCGAAGCCGGGGATGCTCAGGAGGGTGTCTGCCCATTCGTGGCGGCGAAACCGGGTCTCGAGCTGAGACTCGACCTCTTCGACCTCCTCCTTCAACCGGAGCACCTCACGAGCGAGGCGGGCAACGATGAGCGCGGCGGCGTCCTGACCGGGGACCACACTGTGTTGCCGGTTCGCCGCATCAACGGCTGCTTCAGCGACCGCAGCGGGGTTGTGACATCCGGCGTTTCGCAACCAGGCCGTGACTCTGGTGACACCGCTGCGGCGCAACTGGGCGGGGGTTTGATACTTCGTCAGCAGCACCAGCGCCGCTTTACGGGTGGCATAGTCGAACGCCGCCTCCAGCCCGGGGAAGTATCCCAACAGGGTGGCGCGGAGCCGGTTGATCGCGCGGGTCTTGTCCGCGACGAGATCGGTGCGGTGCGCGGCAAGCATTCGCAGCTCGGCAGCTATCTCGTCGCCGTCGCGGATCGGGAAAATGTCACGACGCATCCTGGTTTGGTCGGCGATGATCGCGGCGTCTTTCGCGTCCGTCTTGCTGTCGCCTCGATAGGTGCGGGCGGCGTGATGGACCGTTCGACCGGGGACGTAGAGCATCTCCTGCCCGTGCGCTGCCAGCACCGCGATCAGCAGTGCCGCACCGCCTTGGTTCGAATCCGTCGCCCAGCTGATAGGAGCGCTGTCGGCGAGCTCTGTCACATCAGCGAGCAACGCCAGAACGTCGTCCTCCTCATTAGCGACCTTCCGGGACAGCAACCGGGTCCCGGTCTCGTCAATTACCACGCAGTGATGGTTGCTCTTACCGGCGTCGATTCCGGCCCACAGTTGCGGCATTCAGCCCTCCGTTTCGTTGATGCGGGCTCCAGTCAACGACCACGCCTGCGTGTCCTTACACAGCGATCCAGTCGCACTTCTCAATCAGAGGTCGAGTCGTTGCGGGACACCGGGCGGCCAATCCTTTCAAGCCATCCAAACAGCAGACAAACCAAAGCCATACCCGGCATCTCTGGAGCGGTCGGAAGCCTACAACTGCTCCCAATCCACACAACAACAAAGTAAGGACACCCCATGAGCACCCAGGCTCTCGCAATCGACGCTTCGCGCACGATCGTCGACGGCGGCGTCATCTACCACCGGCCCGGTGACAGCGGTAGCATCGTGCCGCTGCGAACGCGATACGACAACTTCATCGGCGGCCAATGGCGCGCACCCTCGACCGGGCGCTACGGCGAGGACATCGCTCCCGCCACCGGCCAGCCGTTCGCCGAGTACGCCCGGTCAGGGCCGGACGACGTCGACGCAGCGGTCGCCGAGCGCGCCGCCGTGCTGAACGCCATCGCCGATCGACTCGAACAGAATCTCGAGAGCATCGCCGTGATGGAATCGCGGGAGAACGGCAAACCGGTGCGTGAAACGCTCCACGCGGACATTCCCCTGGCGCTCGACCACTTCCGATACTTCGCCTCAGCGATACGCGCGCAGGAGGGAACGATCGCACCCCTCAGCCGGGATCTCGTATCATACCACTTCTTCGAGCCGATCGGTGTGGTAGCGCAGATCATTCCGTGGAACTTTCCTCTCTTGATGGCCGCGTGGAAGCTCGCCCCCGCGATCGCCGCCGGCAACACCGTGGTCCTCAAGCCCGCGAGCGCGACGCCTGTCTCCGTGCTCTACGTCCTGCAGCTGATCGAGGACCTGCTGCCGGCCGGCGTGGTCAACGTGGTCAACGGTGCGGGGTCGACGCTCGGCCAGGCCTTGGTGGAGCACCCGGGAGTGGCGAAGGTGGCGTTCACCGGTTCAACGGAGACGGGCCGTCAGATCATGCAGTACGCCGTCAAGAACATCATCCCCTCGACGATGGAACTCGGCGGTAAGTCGCCGAACATCTACTTCGATGACGTCAGTCGCGAACACGACGCCTTCTACCGCAAAGCCCTCGAGGGAATGTCGCTGTTCGCGTTCAACAAGGGCGAGGTCTGTTCCTGCCCGTCACGTGCGTTCCTGCAGAGGGGCCTCATCCGGGACGGATTCCTGGATGCCGCGGTCGAGCGAATCTCCCGGATCCGCGTCGGTGACCCTCTCGACACACGAACGGAGATGGGTCCGCAGAACAGCGCCGAGCAGGTGGACAAGATCGCCGGATATCTCGCACTCGGCCCCATGGAGGGATGCGAGGTGCTCGCCGGCGGCGGACTCGCCGACCTCGGCGGGGACCTCTCGGGGGGCTATTTCGTCGAGCCCACGGTGTTTCGGGGGCGCAACGAGATGAGGGTCTTCCAGGAGGAGATCTTCGGCCCTGTCCTCGCTGTGGCCGCTTTCGACGAGTACGACGAAGCGATTCATCTCGCGAACGCGACCATTTACGGGCTCGGATCCGGTGTCTGGAGTCGTGACGCCGACCTCACCTTCGCCGCGAGCCGCGACATCCACGCGGGACGGGTATGGGTGAACACGTACCACCAGTATCCGGCTGGGGCCGCCTTCGGTGGGTACAAGCAGTCGGGCTACAGCCGCGAAACCGACCAGCAAACCCTGCGCAACTACCAGCAGGTGAAGAACGTTCTCGTCAATCACCAGCCGCTCGGCCTCTTCGTCTGACGTCACTTCGCCCGGTGCTCATCGAAAGGAAAACTCCCATGCGTGCAGCCGTCGTCACGTCCTTCACCGAGCCGATCGTCGTGGAGGACGTCCCCCTCCCCACGCCGGGACCCGGCCAGGTGCTCGTGCGTATCGAGACCTGCGGTCTCTGCCATACCGACATCCATGCCGCCCACGGGGACTGGCCGGTGCGCCCCTCGCTTCCGTTCATTCCCGGACACGAAGGCGTCGGCCGCGTCACTGCCCTCGGCGAGGGTGTCACCGCGCCCGCCGTCGGAACCCGAGTGGCACTCGCGTGGCTGGGAAGCGCGTGCGGGTCGTGCCGCTACTGCGAGACCGGTCGCGAGAACCTCTGTGTCTCTCAGCAGAACACCGGCTACTCCATCGACGGGGCGTACGCGGAATATGCAGTCGCGGACGCGAGATTCGCCGTGCCCGTACCCGATTCGGTGTCGTCGATGGATGCCGCGCCCCTCACGTGCGCCGGGGTCACCGCATACGTCGCCGTCAAGACGGCACGTGTGCGGCCGGCGGAACGGGTGGTCGTCTTCGGGGTGGGAGGGCTCGGGCATCTCGCGGTGCAGTACGCGCGATTGGTGGGAGCGGAGGTCATCGCCGTAGACGTGACCGACGAGAAGCTCGCACTCGCCACCGAGCTCGGAGCCGACCACGTCGTCAACGCCCGCACCTCGGACCCCGTGCAGGAGATCCACGCCCTCGGCGGTGCCGATGCCGTCATCGTTCTCGCAGTCGCCCCCGCCGTGTTCGACCAGGCGTTCCGCTCCCTCAGCCGGGGAGGGCGCCTCATCTTGGTGTCGCTTCCCGCGAACGGAGTGATGGGGATCCCCGTCTTCGAGACCGTGCTTAACGGCATTACCGTGGCCGGTTCGATCGTCGGGACGCGGGAGGACCTCGCCGAAGTCTTCCGCCTTCAAGCGCTCGGCCGGACACGGGTCATCGCGCAGCCCCGAGAACTGGAGCAAGCCCCCGAAGCGATGCAGGAAGTGCTCGACGGCACCGTGCCGGCACGTCTGGTGTTCGATCTGGCGCACGTAGGGAGCCACTGACGTGCGTATCGTGCCGGCGCATCCTCGTCGTCCGGGGGAGGACGAGTTCTACTCCGCACAGGGGCCAGCCACCATCCTCTCGCCCGAGAGCTGTTGGGCCTACCTTCGGCTTGCGGCGGGACCGGGGCGTCTGGGGATCGTGATCGACAACGATGTGCATATCATTCCGGTCGACTATGTGGTGGACGGTCCGTCCATCGCCCTGCGAACGGCGGACGGACGCAAGCTCGAGGCCTTTCGCGCCGGGGGGCTCGTGGCGTTCGAGATCGATCACCACGATGACCGTGAGTCGTGGAGCGTTCTCGCCCGCGGTCGCCCCCGCGTCGTGACGGACGCGCGCGATGTGCGCCGTCTCGATGACATCGCGTGGCCGCGGTGGATCCCTGTCAGCGTCTATTCCTATGTCGAGATCGCGGTCGATCAGATCTCCGGCCGTCGCATATCGAGCGAGATCGAGGTCGCACGCCTGACCGACGACGCCACCTCGTAGGGACCGCGTCGATGACGCAGCGACGTGGACGAGCGCGGCCGGAGCGGGGGCGGTCGTGACTGTCGATGTCGGGGCCGCTCCGCCAGTGCTTGTCAATCCGTCGGCTGGCGAACGATGAAATCAGCCATCAGCGGGACAGTGAACGCGACTTGTCCATGCTCGGGGGCGTAGACGAGGCCCTTTGCGATAAAGTTCGCCCGGATCGGGCCGAGACTGTTTACGGTTCGGCCCAGGCGGGCGGCAACCTCGCCGGCCTGGCTTCCGCGGTCACCGTCCTCGGCCATTGCACGGAGGTATCCTTGTTCGCCGCGGGTTGCGCGATCCCATCGTGCGCGGAAGAATCCGGTATCGAGGGCGGATTGGCCGTTCGCCGCGCCTACGCGCGCATCCGCGACGGTGATCGGTGACGACTCCGCGGCGTTCCACGTCTCTTGCCCAAACTGCTGCAAGAAGTACGGATAGCCGGCCGAGATCTCGCAGATCCGCGCCACGGCTGCACTCTCCCACTCGACGCCTTCTCTTTCGACGGAGAGGAGCAGCGCCGATGCCGCGAGAGGGCGGGACAGCTCCTCGATACGGGTGAAGTGGAACAACCGCTCAGAGTATGACCGCGCCTCGGCGAGGATGCGAGGGAGGCTGGGCAGTCCCGCGAGCGCGACAAGGACTCGGAGGCCGTTCTTGCCTGCTGCATGGATGATCGAGCAGATGGCTTCGAGTTCTTCCAGCTGGAGGTCTTGCGCCTCGTCGATGAGAACGGCCAGTCCCACACCTTCTTCTTACGCGGCGCCCGCAAGGTCGGTGATGAGCTTGCGGAGATCGGCCTCCAGCGCCCCAGTGTTGGCACCTCCGCCGGCAACGTCGGTGAGGTCGAGACCGAAGTGCCAGACCCCGGTCGTATCGTAAGAGGCCTTGAAACTCATCGCGGTCTTGAGGGCCTTGAGTATCCGCCTGCCGGCGGTCGGCCGCGCAAGATCGACCAGGCGCCCGTGGAGAGCTTCCCCGAGCGCTTCGCGCAGCGATACCGCAGGGTTCCCCTCAACGCGGGCGACGATCCACTCGCGATCAACTACCTGACGCGCAATTTCGGCGAGCAAGACCGTCTTGTCAACGCCGCGGAGCCCGTACAAGACCAGAGACTGCGCGTCGCGGTCGGCTTCAATATTTTGGAGGCCCTTCTGATGGACCCAGTGCGCAACCCATACTCCCCCGGCGCTGTCCGCCGCCCTGCGGCATTGGTGGGCCGGCAAGGGGCGTAAACCCATGATTGAGAAATCTGCCGAGATCGCGACATAGCCAATGCGCTGACTCAACACTGAATTCCAGGTGCTGTCCTTCCCCGACAAGGAGAAGTCTCGCCATCGGTCAGCTTGGGCCTCAGTCGTGCGAGTGTTGTTATGCCATCATGATCACAAGTGTTCCGATCGGGAGCTGGTTTACCGCGGCGAGGGCCGCATAGGTCAAGCGGATGCACCCGTGGGAGACCTCACCCGAGTTCGTGGCATTGTAGTGGATGCCAATGAGGCCACCGTCCTTTCCGCCAAACGGCTCATCGACCGTAGCCGAGTGTAAGGAGGTGAGCTGGATCGGGTACTCAGCCTGCTTGGCATCGGCGTAGCGTGCCTGGATATAGCCGGTCGTACCGGTTGGTGTCGGGGTCTTATCGGTGCCGACACCTGCCGGATAGGTCACGGTCTTGCCGCCGCGCGCGATCGTGAGCGATTGCTTCGACACCGAGATCCGCACAATCGCATCCAGCCGTGCCCCCTGGGTGATCGAGGCCCACGGCACCCACCTTGCGGTCTGAGCGGCCGCGTGGCCCCCTTGACTGGACGGGGTGGCCTGCCTGGACGGGGTTAACACCAACGCCCACTCCTTGGTGACCTTGACCGGCACGATGACGGTCGGCCCACCGAGAAAGTTCTTCACGGGCAGCTTCGCGACCGCTGTAATGCGGTCGGCCCCGAATACAGGAACGTCCGAAGTCGCCGTGTAAGCATAGGTCACGCCGCTCGTGGAGGTGTCCTGATAGGCAAGCAGGCCAGGGATCACAGCATTGAATACCGCAGCGGGGAGCGCGGCAACCTGGGAGGCACTGAGGTGAGCAGGTGCGACCTCCGGTACGAACGCTTCCTTCGCCACGGTGATTTTGCGGGCGGGTGCCGCGGGCGCGAACATCGCGACTCCGGCAACCGTCGCTCCGGCCACCACCACTACGGCGGCAGCGCTCAGGATCAAGATGCGGGCCTTCTTGCTCCTCCGGCGGCAGGGGCACAGCCCATTCTCTGTGGTAGTCATGAAGTGACTCCTTGCAGCCGTGCGGACCGGACAAAAACCCTGTCCGGCCCGCGTTGGGGGTTGGGGGTTAGCCTGCGACGACCGGCAAGGCCGAGATCGGCCTCTCGGCAGCTGCCGGAGTCACCGAGGGCGTCGGAGGTGTAGCGGGCAGCGAAAGAACCGATACCGTATTGTCTTTATCGTTAGTCACGTATACGGTCTTTCCATCCGGAGCAACGGCTACCCCCCTCGGGGAGTTACCGACCGGGAATGTGGAAGTGACCTTCAGCGACGCCGCATCAATTACGGACACCGTGCTATCCACAAAGTTAGTGACGTATGCGGTCTTTCCATCCGGAGCAACCGCGACCGCGTCCGGGAAAGTGCCGACCGGGATCGTGGAAGTCACCCGATACGACGGCACATCAATCACCGAAACCGTGCTGTCGAGCCCGTTGGTGACGTACACGGTCTTCCAATGCGAACCAACTGCGACTCCCGTCGGCTTCTGGCCGACCTGGACTGTGGAGGTGACTTGATGCGAGGCGGCATCAATCACCGATACCGTATTGCCATCCTGGTTGGCAGCGTACACATTCTTTGAATGTGGCCCAACCGCGACCGCGACCGCGACCGCGACCGGACTCTTGCCGACCGAGATCGTAGAAGGAGTCGTTTCCGCGAAAGCCGCAGGTGTCGTGCTGACCGGCACAGCGACGAGCATCGCGACAAAAACCATCCCCCATCTTGCCCGATGCACAGCCAAAGACTTACTTTGGGACCGAGATGAAACAGTAGAAAAAACGGCGTTCATGGCCCTTTTGCCATCACGTGAGGTTGCAAAAAGCAACCCCACGGATCGTCGGCTGATGAGAGTCAAGCCTCGTACCCACCGGATCCGGGATAAGCAGCGGGAAACATCGCATCAACCACAGCGGGAATAGACGGCGCGCTTCCGAGGGGTCTGCTGCACGAGTAGGTGACATCTGATCTGGCTTGCCCGGGAGGGTGGCCTGGAAGGATGTTGCTGTGCCTAAGCCCTACCCGAGTGAGTTCCGTGATGATGTGGTGCGTGTCGCGCGGAACCGTTAACCTGGAGTGACGATCGAGCAGATCGCGGAAGACTTCGGTGTTCACCCGATGACGCTGCAGAAGTGGCTCAGCCGCGCAGCGGTCGATGACGGATCCAAGCCGGGCGTGACTCGCGGCGAAGCGTCGGAGAACCGTGAGTTGCGGAAGCGAATCCGGCTTCTTGAGCAGGAGAACGAGGTGCTGCGGCGGGCGGCTGCGTATTTGTCTCAGGCGAACCTGCCGGAAAAATGATGTACCAGCTCGTGAGTGAGCTCGCCGCTGACGGGGTTCCCGTGACGGTGACGTGTCGGGTGTTGAAGCTCTCCCGCCAGCCCTACTACCGTTGGCTCGTCTGCCCTGTCACGCCGAGCGAGGTGGTGGAGGCGTATCGGGCTAACGCGTTGTTCCACGCGCACCAGAACGACCCGGAGTTCGGGCACCGGCTCCTGGCTGACGAGGCTCGTGATGCTGGGGAGGCGATGGCGAACCGGACGGCGTGGCGGATCACCTCGGCCAACGGCTGGTGGAGTGTGTTCGGGAAGAAACGGGGCCGGAACGGCAAGAAGCCGGGTCCTGCGGTCCATGACGACTTCTACATTGTCACTGACGAGAACGGGCGCCTCCGGCACGAGTTCACCGCTTGGGGGCTTTGTCCGGCAGGTGCCGGCTGGGCTGATTCTAGGTCAGCGTAGTACGCGTCCTCGGCTTCGATCGGGGTACGCATTGCGGCGTTTCGCTGCACGCAGCTCAGCCATAAAAAAGCATCGGACAACTCGGCACTTCGTCTTGTCGCTCGTCGAGCTGGTCGCGCGCACCGGCTCCGGCGCACGCTCTGCGCAGTGCCGCGGATCGGCCCCGCCGGCGGGGCGACCAGGCTCGATCTGGCGAGACTGGAATTTCTAGGGACTCCGCTTGAAATTGCGCAAAACAGGAGAATGAAAAGAGGAACGCGAGACAGAAAGTTTAGCAAGTTTCCGAACCAGAAATCGCCTCACCTGTTTCGTACTAACCCTCACATAATTTTATGATGGCAAGCACCCAAAAAAGACTTTTTTGAAAATTCTATGAACATCCGTGTTAACGGAAATGAGGGGAAGAGCAGGAGCGTATTCTGCCGCTACCTGAAGACCGACTCGTACTGTCTGCCCTGGTTGCAAATTCGTCGCCCAGTCTTTCCCGGAACAGGTAATCCGATTTTCTGAAATCCCGCATCTCATTCCCCAACTATTGCTAACCGCAACAGCTGTCGGGGATTCCCATGAAACAGACCACCCAGACACGGGCCGATCTGCAGTGAGCTGCAACTCAGCGACATACCCGGTGTTCCATGCGCCCTGCAATGACCACTTCACAGTGGGACTTCCACCGGGCGTGCTTCCACCGGGCGTGCTTCCACCGGGCGTGCTTCCACCGGGCGTGCTTCCACCGGGCGTGCTTCCACCGGGCGTGCTTCCACCGGGCGTGCTTCCACCGGGCGTGCTTCCACCGGGCGTGCTTCCACCGGGCTCAGGCTGAGGTGTTAAAATTGGGCCCAAAATATCAACCTTCTCCTGTTCGGGGGTTCGCCAATCGGACTTGACAATACCGCCAGTGTCGAGACTGTTAGGATTAAAGCACCAGAATGAGAAACTCATACCTGTCTCTTTTAAATAGTCAACAATTTCCTTAAACCAAAGGCGATCACTCTGCGTTTGAAGATCTGTTCCGAATTCCCCAAGGAGAACCGGGGCAATTCCTTGAGCGGCTATATATCCCCACCGGGAACTCCATACTTTCTTAAGGTTTCCAGGGTACGTTGGGTCGTGAAACCATGAGTGGTTGGCAACTTCCTGAGGATAATCATGCGGCGAATAAACCACACGGTTTGACACGTTAAGAACAACTTGTGCGGATGCGACGCCTGTTAAGTCTCCTCCCCACTCCATACCCTCAACAATCACCAACAGATTTGGGTTTACCGCAAGTACCGCATTTCCGGCCCGGGTTGCGGCCAAACGCCAGTCCACAGCTGGGTCTCCGCACCCCCAACAAGCAGGCTGATGTGGTTCGTTATGCAAGTCAACACCAATAACAGTGCGGTTTTCTCGGTAACGGGCGGCAAGTGCCCCCCAGTCCGCAATCCATCTTCCCTCAGAAATTTTGGATGTGTACCAGAGTGGTGACTGGGCGGCAGATTCTGGCCGATGACGGTCAAGAAAGACACTGAGTCGAGCCTTGTGAGCAGCATCGACAACGCGATCCAAAAGCTGCAGCGGAGTTAAATTGACAAGGTCAGGATTTATATTCCCATTAATAGTATTAGTATTGTATCCAGATAAACATTCATTTGAGTAAGGAATTCGTACGGTATTAAACCCAAGCTGGGCTATTTTTCTCATTCCCTCATCCAGTGAGATAGTCCACAAACCATGCGGAGCGCAGGCTGAAGTTTCCATACCAAACCATGCAATACCCCTAATTACATAGGGTGCGCCGGATTCGGTAAGGATTCGTGAGCCAGAGGTATGAAGCCATCCATATTCAGAATGCTTTTCCGACGATGCAAAGGGACGTGCGTCAGCACCAGTTGCAGGGCTGACTGCGAGAATAATGCTCAGCAAGGCAATTGGGAAAGCCGCACTCGCGGCGAATCTTCTCAAAAAATTCATTTTGTATTCTTTTACCCTATTCTCAATTTATCTAAAAAATTCTCAATATTTCTCTAAAACCGGGATTTTCTTAATAATGTTTTTATGGAACTTTTTGCTACGAGATCTGAGTGCGACTCCTGAACTGAGGTCGGGCGCGCAAAAACCCGAGAAGCAGCAACAGAACCCCGAGAATCACCAGTAAAAACGCAAACCCTGCCATGGGAAACATGCTTCCGAGACCTGTACTGGGAAGCATTCTTCCCAGACCTCTGTGGGACCCAATCGGGTAGAGTACCTTATGCGCGGTGACAGTGGCTACCTTTGGGGTGGCTATGGTACTTGCGGAAGGGGAACCTGGTTTGCACACCGGGGCATTGCCGCCCTCGCCGTAATGATAGTTCGTATTGCTGTACTGTACCCACACGATGCACTCGCCGGGGGCGAGCTTGATGGGCAGGAATGTCTTGCCAATGAAAGCGGCACCCCGTTGATTATTGTTCGGATCGAAGTGCATACCGCTGCTGCGGCTGGTCGTACGGTAGTTGACATCACCATTTGCCGGGAACGTACTGCCATCGGTGAGAGTCACACCATCGACGGACACGTGGTAAGGAATCGCTACGTCAGCGCGGGCGGCGACCTCCTTGTCAGGAGAGACCCCAGACGATGGTTCCACAGACACGCCGCCCGGTGTAAGAGAGTCGTCGGCATAGGCCACAGCGTTTCCACCTACGCCGAGATTCGCAAGAACCACGGTTGCAACAACCTCACAAGCAAGAATATGGTTTCTCATGGTAAATTCTCAGTTTCCACTTACGGCTTTGATCCAGTAATGATTAAAACATCGAATGTTTAGATATGAATCAGCTCCGAAGTTTTAATAACTTCCAATTGCCATAACGGTGGAGCCATCTTATTAGCTTCGCTCCAAATGCATTGGACGTCAACCCTGATTCGCCCTGAGTTTCGTTCCTATAGGGCGGTTGGTGAAGCGGTTGTTTCCACGGGGGTGTCGAGGCCGACTACTACGGCTGCCATATCTTTCGCTGGCGACACGACGCAACTGCTAACGCGGTCGATATACATCGGCCCGATGAGCAATCCGTCCCACCAACAGCACACGGCGATCTTCATCGAGGGAGAACAACACCCGGTAGTCGCCGCGGCGTGCAGAGTAGTAACCTTCGAGGTCGCCCTGCAGCGGCTTGCTCATCCGATACGGGTTACCCGGCAGCGTGACCGTCACGAACTCGACGACCGCAGCGACCACACGAGGCGGCAACCGATCCAGCCCACGGATCGCTGCCGGAGCGAACTGAACATCCCAGCTCACCGCTTCGGCAACCCGAACCGCGCACGGACATCATCAGCACCGACAGTCGTACCGCTCTCAACGACTCGGCGACCCTCGGCGAGATCCTCGCGAATCCCGGACTGTGAGAGCCAGAACAGAGTCTCATGGAGCGAATCCAAATCGTCCTGGCTGATCAGAACGGCAGCGCCGTGACCGTGACGAGTGATCTGAATGATCTCGTGCTCAGACTCCACCTCATCGATGAACCTTGAGAGCTTGTCCTTCGCCTCACTCAGCGACACAGTCTTCATCGCTTCATTCTAGCCTAATTATAGGCCTGAATACAGAAGAATAAATAGCCGACAATGTTTCTTATGTCAGTTTGATAACCGGGTGGACTCGCAGAAACTGCGATTCCGGCCTCGCGGTTACGCCCCCGACCGGCTACATGAGCGTGGACTTAGGGCCGATTTCTGGCGGTGGTAGTGGGGTGCGTGATCACACAGGCCGCGGCCAGAGCAGAAGAGTCACCCCCGAGAGCGAGGTTAGCCTTCGCCTCAAGTTCACCTGGCCGACCGCATCATGCAGACGCTCACGGTGGTCGCGATTATGGGCCCAGTGTTGCTCACACTCATCCAGCAAGCGGCACCCAGCCCTGCGCTTCAAATAGTGGGAGTCGTCCTGACGCTCGGTGGCGTCGTACTGCGCGCAGTTGCGATGCGCACTCTTGGCCTCCGCTTCCAGCTCACCCCTCGGAGCGTGCCCACGTCGCCGGAACTCACCACCGGTCCCTATTGCCTACGCTAGCTGTTAACGCCAAAGTAGAATGGACCCCGTAGCGCCGACTTGGAATGGACCCCCTGGCTCCAGGCTAGGAGGGTGATTTCAGTGGATACGTGGGCAGAGATCCGGCGGTTGCATCGGGCGGAGAAGATCCCGATCAAGCAGATCGCGCGTGATCTTGGTGTCGGGCGGAACACGGTTCGGCGGGCGTTGCGGGGCGAGGATCCTCCGGACCGGTCGCGGGGTCCACGGGGCTCGAAATTTGATCCATTCGTGCCGCAGATCAGAGCGCTGCTGGTGGAGTATCCGCGGATGCCGGCGTCGGTGATCGCGGAGCGGGTGGGATGGTCGTTCTCGTCGTCGTTGTTCCGTGACCGTGTCGCGGAACTGCGGCTGGACTATCTGGGTCTGGACCCGGCGGATCGGCTCTCTTATGCGGCGGGCGAGGTGATCCAGTGCGATCTCTGGTTCCCCGAGACGCGGGTGGCGGTCGGCGACGGGCAGGACCGGATCTTGCCTGTGCTCGTGATGTGTCCGGGTTCTCCCGTCGGATCGAGGCGGTCATGCTCCCGTCCAAGCAGGGCGACGACCTGACCTCGGGCATGTGGTCGCTGTTGCAGCGATTCGGTGGGGTTCCGCGCTCGTTGCTCTGGGACAGGGAAGCCGCGATCGGTGGTCTCGGGAAGCCCACCATCCTCGCGGCGACGTTCGCGGGAACGCTCGCGACGAGGATCAAGCTCGCGCCCGCACGAGATCCGGAGACCAAAGGTGTTGTCGAGCGCGCGAACAGATGACTTGGAGACCTCGTTCCTGCCGGGACGGATCTTTCAGAGCGTCGATGACTTCAACGAGCAGCTGACCGGATGGTTGGATACCCGCGCGAATCAGCGGAAGGTCCGCTCGATCGCGGCCCGCCCGACAGAGCTCGCGAACGTTGACACGGCGGGGATGCTGGCGCTGCCGGCGAAGCCATCCGCCGTTGGGCTCACCCACCGGGTCCGCCTCGCCCGCGACTATTACGTCCTCCTCGATGGGAACGACTACTCCGTCCCCGGTTCATTGGCCGGTTCGTCGATATTCGGGCGTCGCTGGACGAGGTCGAGATCACCAGCAACGGGCAACCCGCCGGCAGGCATCTCCGGTCGTTGCGGACAGGGCAAACGATCACGGCTCCCGAGCATGTCACACAGGCCGCGAAGCTCCGCGCTCACTACCAACGCCCGAAACCTTCCGGGGTCAGAGAACATCCAGATGGGCACCGCGTCCAGATTCGGGCGCTGTCGGACTACGACGCCCTGTTCGGCATCGACTTCACGACCACGACCACGACCGAATACGAGAAAGAAGCACGATGACCATCAAGAACAGCACGAGCGACGTTCCGATCCCGAAGACCAGCAAGCAGGTCTCCTCGAAGCTTGCCTATCTCGCCCGGGCGTTGAAGACGCCAACGATCGGGAGGGTTTGGGAAGACCTCGCCGGCCGAGCCAGAGACGAGAACTGGGCGCATGAGGAATACCTCGCCGCGGTCCTGGAACGCCAGCTCGCGGACCGGGAATCAGCGGGCACCACGATGCGAATCCGGACCGCGCACTTCCCCGCGATCAAAACCTTGGAGGACTTCAACCTCGACCACCTCCCGTCGCTGCGCAAGGATCTTCTCGCACACCTGGCGACATCGACGTTCGTCGTGAAAGCGGAGAACGTGATCCTCCTCGGCCCTCCCGGGATCGGGAAGACCCACCTCGCGATCGGTCTTGGCGTCAAGGCCACTCACTCCGGGCACAGTGTCTTGTTCGACACCGCGAACAACTGGATCGCCCGCCTCGCGGCCGCTCACCACCAGGGACAGCTCGAAGCCGAACTGAAGAAGATCCGCCGTTACAAGCTCATCATCATCGACGAGATCGGCTACATCCCCTTCGACACCGACTCCGCGAACCTGTTCTTCCAACTCGTCGCGTCCCGTTACGAACAGGGCTCGATCATGGTCACCAGCAACCTGCCGTTCAGCCGCTGGGGCGAGATCTTCGGAGACGACGTCGTCGCTTCAGCGATGATCGACCGCCTCGTCCACCACTCCGAAGTCCTCACCCTCAACGGAGACTCCTACCGCACCCACGGACGCCGCGACCTCATCAAACAGACCGACAAGAACTAAGCTCAACCAACGAAGAAGGGGTCCACCCCAAATCGGCGCAAAAGGGTCCATTCCAACTCGGCATCAACACCGTCAACGCCCGCTACCGCCGCGCGGTGCGGTCCCGCGGACACTTTCCAAACGACGCTGCGCCGCTGAAGTGCCTCTACCTCGTGACACGCTCGCTTGACCCGACCGGGCAAGGCAGAGCACGCTGGGCGACGAGATGGAAGCCCGCGCTGAACGCGTTCGCGATCGCCTTCGAAGGCCGAATCAACTAATGACCGCCGGCCCAGAAACACCGTTCATCGGACAGACCCTCAGCCTCTGAATTGTCCTGCTCGGGGTCAGTCGACGAGGGTCTGCTTCCAGTTCGTGGTGACCGGATAAGAAGTTATTCCCTATTAGCACTCTCCATGGGTGAGTGCTAATATGGGGTTCGGGTCAGGCGGCCCCCGCGTGACCCTTCGTTCGCATCGCGAAAGGAGATAGATCATGTCAAATTCGTTCGATGTTTTGAGCCAGCTCGACCGCTTCGCGTCTAGCGTGTTCGACACGGCCCGGTCGCCCCGGGTGATGCCGGTCGACCTTTTCCGCGAAGGTGATCAGTACGTTCTCAGTGCTGATCTTCCGGGTATTGATCCTGATTCCGTTGACCTTGATGTTGATGGTCAGTTGCTCACGATTCGGGCGGAGCGTCTCGCACCGTCGAGTGAGAACGTCAAGTGGCTTGTGCATGAGCGACCGTATGGTTCGTATATGCGCCAGTTCACTCTCGGTGACGGTGTGGATGTGGAGAAGATCACGGCTAATTATGAGCACGGTGTTCTCTCGGTCATCGTTCCGATGGCTGAGCGTGCCAAGCCGCGGAAGATTCAGATCGGCTCGGCGCGAGGGCGGAAGGAGGTCGGCGCATGACCACGATCATCAGCCCGGATCCTCACCGCAAGACCAGCCGGGTGCCGGATCACTCGAGGATACGGCTGCCGCGAATCCCGCTCCGATTCGGGCCCAGGGAACCCACTCATCCGTCCTTCTCCGGATGGCCTTTCAATCGCCACGGAGGCCCACCCGCACAAGCGGTGTAAAAAAGTTCCACAGGAGACGCATCATGGTAATGGCCTGCACCCTTCCGGGGTGCAGGCCATTACCATGCCGGTTCCACGAGCTCCTCCGCCACAGGTCAAGGTCACCAATGAACGTTATTGGAGAATCGCTTGAGCGCCAGCCTGGTGCCGCGGAAGAAGTCTTGGTCCCCCGGCATGAGGTCGCCTGGGCCCGCGTAGGGGCTCACATCGTTCCAGTGCTGCCACAGCGTCCAGTGTTTCCACCCACCGGGCAATGCTCCGGGGCCGTCCGATACGTCCGAGACCCATTTGGCGATGAACAACGGGTAGGAGGAGAATTTCGTGGTGTTTCCGGTGTACTTCTTCCACCAGGACGGGTTGGTGTAGATGACAGGCTTCACACCACCCGTCCTCTTCTCTACGACGGAGACGAACTCGTAGATCCACTTGACGACGTCCTTCGGGGTCATCGCCTTACATTTCTTGATTGCCCACGGCTTCTTCAGGTCGCTGCAACGGTGCTCCAGGTCAAGCATGGGCGGCAGGATACGCTGAGTGGGCTTCCAGTTGTGGATGGTGTTCATAAAGTGCTTCGCCTGCGAAGTGCCATCCGACCAGAACGGTCGTCCGAAGTGGTACGACCCGCGATAAAACCCGGTATCTTGGGCTCCCTTCCACTGCGTCTCGTACTGGGGGCTCACGTAGTCGTCGTCCTCGGTCGCTTTGATGTAAACGAAACGGGCGCCCTTCGACGCCGCATCGCTCCAGTTGACGTCGGTCTGCCAACCACTCACATCATCGCCAGGCACATAATCCAAAGGCGGAATTGGTCGCGGTCGTTGCCGCACTCTTGGGAGCTTCCATCGCGAGCGAGCATGCTGTCGTCATGAGCGAGCGTGCTACCAGCGTGGTCTTGGGTGGGATCGCCAGCGCCTCTGTCCGGCTCCGTCGCCGAGGCGGACAAGGAACCACCGAGCCCCACCGCCAGGATCGCAGCTATCACGGCCGAGACCATACCGACACGCACCGAATGAGCTCGACGTCCTCGCATCATCTTTTGAACGTTCATTAAAAATGACCTCGTTTTCAAAGAAAATCAGTGTACCTACGGAGAGCTACGACGATGCCACCGGAGCATGTCGAGTGTCAATGCTGGGGTAAGGCAAGTTGGTGGTTTCTTCTTCGCCGCCGAAGAGTGCGGAAATTAACTTTGCGGTGCGTGTCCGGGATCTACAGGAATTAAGGCGATTCACAGTCTCTACGCACACACCCGATCATCAAACTGACATAAGGGAGATTATTATCAGCTACAAAATCACGCTTCAAAACGCGGATACAAATCATGCTATGCTTGAAACATGCCGCCGCGTTGGGAGCCCTCTAGTGACAAGCACGGCGTGTCCCGCCAGGATCAGGCGTACGCGATCATTCACGCCTCTTATGTGAACATCACGGACGAACCGGCTCCGGCGGGTGGGCAGATCGTGGTCTATATCGGTCCTGAACATGCACAGACGGATCGCGAGTTGGAGATTCTGGTGCTTGAGTTCGCGGAGTCGGGTCGTGAGGCTTTGATCTTCCATGCAATGTCGTTGGGACCAAAGTGGCGCCGATATCGAGAGGAGAACCCTGATGGCTGGAGATGAGATTAACTTCGACGCGCTGGCGGAGCGTCTGACCGATCCGAACGTGGCGATCCGTACCAAGAAGGTGCTGCGCGGCGAGGAGGCCGCCGCATACGGGCGAGCCATGCTGCTGAGCGAGTATGGCAGTGAGGAGGCTCTCGCGGCAGCGCTGATTGCCCCGGGTCGGCCAAAGCTGGGCAGCGGTCGACGCGGGCCGTCTCCGACGGTGCGTGCGCGAATCTCCGAGCAGGACTTCGCCGAGCTCGCGCAGCTGCGCGAAGAGACCGGTCGGACAGAAGCGGACCTTGTTCGCGAAGGCGTGCATTTGCTGCTCGCACAGCACAAGCGCGCGAGCTGACGCGTGCGCCGTAGGACTCAGCTCGAGCCGCAGTCGGCCATCCCGAGTGCCGAGGATCGTCGGAAGCACCTGGACTTCATCCAGGCGGTGATCACACGGATGGCGTCCGCTGCAGCGGACGCCAAGGGGTGGGCGTTAACGGTTGCTGTTGCGGCGTTCGGTTTTGCCGCGACAAAGCAATCCTACTTGATCGCGCTCCTGGGCCTCGGCGCGGTCGTCGTCTTCGGCGCGCTCGACTCCCGTTATCTCCGGGAGGAGCGAAAGTAAGGAGTTCAGTTTGGAATCGATCGCACAAGGAGCGACAGGCCGCGGGTTCTTGGCTACCTTGTCCGGAACTGATCCGTATGCGCTCCGGTTTGCTCGGGACGAGGGGCTTCGTTCGATGAATTGATCGACCTCATGTCTCAGAATTCGTCCGCTTGGCTGATTGATGAGGCTATCCTTAGTGCGCGTGTCATGGATGCTTTGGCAGAGTTCGTGAGCAGCATTGCTCATAGAGTTCAATCCGAGTGGCGCGATTTTGCCGACGTCCTTAGCGCTGTTGATGCCGAGTTGGAATGGACCCTTTTGCGCCGATTCTTGGGTTCTAGCGGTTGTTGCAACATCTGGAGTTTCTAGGAGTTGCAAGGACCGTGTCCCGTTTAAGGCGCAGTGCGGGGAAGAGGAAGTACACCCAGGCGGAGCGTGAAGCCTTCTTCGTCATTTTCAAGGAGTCCAGGAGTACGACGATCGCGGCGAGGGAGCTAGGGTTCAACCCCGCGACGTGCGCGCAATGGGTTCGCAAGGCTGGCCTGGCTAGGTGTGATGTCCAGGGGGGTTGTTTCGGCGATACGGTCGTGAGGAGTTGAGGGGCGAGGGCCTCCGGTTGTGAAGTGGAGCTGTTCAGTTCAACCGCTTCACGATCCAGGAGGCCTTCGTGTCCCACGTTAACGCTGCTCTCACACCGCGCGCTCGTCTGCGCCTTGCCAGGCTCATCGTCGAGGACCATTGGCTGGTCTCCGTCGCAGCGAAGATGTTTATGGTCTCGCCCGTTACCGCGCGGAAATGGGCGGCGAGGTTCCGCGCCGAAGGCACGGGAGGGATGACCGACCGGTCTAGCCGCCCACGATCGATGCCAACGCGGACGCCGTTGCCCGTGCTCAAGCGGATCGTGCGGGCGAGGTGGCGACGACGCCTGGGGCCGGTGCAGATCGCCGGCGAGCTTGGCCTTCCCGCCTCGACCGTCCACGCCGTCCTGGTGTGCTGCCGCATCAACCGGCTCTGCACCATTGATCGGGTCACGGGCGAGCCGATCCGTCGCTACGAGCACGACCACCCTGGATCGCTGATCCATGTCGACGTGACGAAGTTCGGCAACATCCCCGACGGCGGCGGCTGACGATTCGTCGGCCGCGTCCAGGGCGAACGCAACCGGGAAGCGACCGCCACCCGCACGAAGAGCAGGAACCACCGCTACGAGCCACGGTTGGGCACCGTGTTCGTCTACACGATCATCGACGACCACTCCCGCGTCGCCTACGCCGAGATCTGCTCCGACGAGAAGGCGGACACCGCGATCGGTGTCCTGCGGCGTGCTGTCGCCTGGTTCGCCGACCGGGATGTCAGCGTCGAACTCGTCCTCTCGGACAACGGCTCCGCCTACAAGTCCTACGCCTGGCGAGACGCCTGCACAGAGCTCGGGATCAGGGCGAAGAAGACCCGACCATACCGACCACAGACCAACGGGAAGATCGAACGCTTCCACCGCACACTCGCCGACGGCTGGGCCTACGCCCGGTTCTATGGTTCAGAGGCCGAACGACGAGAAGCACTCCCCGGCTGGCCCCACTTCTACAATCATCACCAGCACCACTCCGCCATCAGAGCCCCACCCATTAGCAGAATCGACAACAACCTCCCTGGACATCACACCTAGAGCTGCGCCATGATCTGCCGGGCGATCACGCGCCCGGCACGGTTCGCGCCGATGGTGCTCGCCTGCGGCCAATACCCGGCAAGGAATATCCGCGGGTCCTGCCAGGACATCCCCGACGCGACGGGGAGACCGCCGGCCTTCTACCGGAGCTTGAGCGGGGCCAGGTGGCGCAGCTCCGGCCGGAAGCCGGTGGCCCAGATGATCGCCTGCGCTTCGGTGAACGTCGCATCCTCCCAGCGCACGCCACCGGCCTCGACCCGGGAGAACATGGGCCGTTCCACCAGCAGGCCGCGCTCGATGCCCGCAGCGATGCGCCGCGTGCGGGCGACGCCGGTGCCGCTAACGATGCCCGGCAGGGCTTGACCGGCACGGGCCGCGGCATCCTGCTGCGCCACCGCGGCGACACCGCCCTCGATCGTCAGCTCGGGCTCATCGCGGAAGTCGACCGGGCGACGGGTCGCCCAGGTAAGGGACGCTGCGACTCCCTCAAGCTCCAGGAGGAAGCCGATCGCGCTCGTCCCTCCGCCGACGACGACCGACTGACCGGCGAACTCTTCGGAGCTGAGATAGGTCGAGGTGTGCAGCTGACGTCCCGCGAAGTCGTTCATCCCGGGATACCACGGGATGAACGGCGCACCCCAGGTCCCGGTCTCATTGACGACGATCCTCGTGGTGATCTCGCCCGCGCTGTGCCGCACGACGCGGTCGGCGACGCGGTCGAAGACGCTGTCCACCGAGACGGGACGCTGCACCTCCAGACCGAAGTGCTCCTCGTAGCGGCGATAGTAGCCGGAGACGATGTCCTTGGCGGGGAGAGAACGATCGGCGGTCTCGAAGCTGAGACCGACCTCGGACATCCCCGGGAGGTCGTTGACATGATGGGCGCTGCCGAGCCGGAGCGCGTCCCAGCGGTGCTGCCAGGCTCCGCCCGCGCCGGGGCCGCGATCGACGAGGACGAACTCCCGCCCCGGCGTCAGATCGAACCGACGCAGGTAGTAGGCGACGGCGAGGCCCGCCTGACCCGCGCCGACGATCACTACGGAAGCGTCGGTCATCGTTGCTGTCACACAACTATTTCATCATCTCTCGCTGTGGGCGAACTCCGGGCCCCCGAGGGGTCGCATGCTAAACTCGACGCTAGTTTTCACTGTTTCTGATTCGATCCCCGGGCGCCATCCCCGGGCCGGGACCAAAAGGGGGTCACGCATGGGGCGCGGCCGTCAAAAGGCGAAGCACACGAAGATCGCTCGCCAGCTGAAATCGTTCAGTCCGGACGTGAACTACGACGCGCTGGAACGTGAGCTGACCGGGCACTCCCACGACGACGCCGACCAGTACGCCAAGTGGGCCGACTACGAGCCGGGCGACGAGTACGGCGACTACGGTACGGAGGACACCTCCCCGACGGAGACCCCGAACCGCGCCTGACCCCACGGGGCCAAGACCCTCTGCGCGGTGCGGCGGCTGTCCTTCCCTGTCGGGGAAAGGCGGGCCCGGTCTCGCACAGGAGCAGAACGCCCTGGCCGACGACAGCCACCGGACCGCCCGCGGAAGACAGCGGCCGGGCGCGGCGGCGCAGAGGTGGTCCTCCCGACGGGGCCACGGAGCCACCCGGCGTCTCCCCCGGGGAAAAAGAGATCGGGTCTCCCCGGGGGGGAATAAAAAGACTCAGCCGGAGTATGCCCCCACGAGCCGCACGGCCCCGCCCTGCACACCCTTCGCGCCCTGCTCGAAACCGGCGAGGTCGCGCACGGCGGTCGAGACGGTCCCCGCCGCCCAGGTGGGGATGCCGTCCGCGGTCAGCGCTGCGGCAACCGCACCGGCGCTCTCCGGCGACACCACCGCGAACATCCCGACACCCAGGTTCCAGGTTCCCTCGGTGGATTCGAGTGTGCTGCCCGAAAGATCGGCCAGCACGCGGAAGACAGGCGACGGCGACCAGCTGGACCGGTCGACCTCGACCCACGATCCAACGGGGAGGACGCGCGCCAAGTTGGCCGCGATGCCGCCGCCGGTGACATGGCTGAGCGAGTGGACGCCCGCGCCGAGCGCCGGGTCCTGGAGGACACGGAGCAGCGACGCCGTGTAGAGGCGCGTCGGTTCGAGGAGGGCCTGGCCGACGAGGCCGCCGAACTCGGGCAGGTCGTCGGTGAAAGCGATGCCACGTCCCGCGAGGATGTGACGGACGAGGGAGAAGCCGTTCGAGTGCAGACCGGAGGACGCCATCGCGAGCACGGTGTCGCCGTCGCGAACCCGCTCCGCACCGAGCAGCGCGTCGGCCTCGACCACACCGGTCGCCGCGCCCGCCACATCGTAGTCGTCGGGTCCGAGCAGGCCGGGGTGCTCAGCGGTCTCGCCGCCGACGAGCGCCGTGCCGGTCGCGGCGCAGGCGCGTGCGATGCCCTCGACGATCGCGGCGATGCGCTCGGGGACCACCCGGCCGCAGGCGATGTAGTCGGTCATGAACAGCGGCCGGGCGCCGACGACGACGATATCGTCCACGACCATCCCGACCAGGTCCTGGCCGATGGTGTCGTGCTTGCCGATGGCCTGGGCGATGGCGACCTTCGTGCCGACGCCGTCGGTGGAAGTCGCCAGCAGCGGGCGCCGGAACCCCTTCAGCGCGGACACGTCGAACAGCCCGGCGAACCCGCCGAACCCGCCGAACACCTCGGCCCCGTACGTGCGCGAGACAGCGGCCTTCATCAGCTCGACGGCACGATCGCCGGCGGCGGTGTCGACACCGGCGGCGTAGGAGAAGGACGGGGAAGCGGAGGGTTCGATCACCGGTCCATGCTATCGGGGCCGGATGGGCCCTCCGAGTGGTCGCCCCGTAAGGACGCCGGCGCCGGGAATGTCGAACCGGTTGCCGCCGCGGTCGTTCATCACGTCGACCGGGTCGAGCTGCGAGAAGCGCAAGGCCGGGTCTTGGATCGTCGGCGAGCGGGAAGGCACCGAAGCAGAGCCCAGGCGGCAGCGCTCCCCCGAGAACCAGGGCTATTGCGGTGAAAATTGTGACGGCAGCGGTCGAGCACACGAATCGGCGAAAGCTCCACGCAACGAGCTGACGGTGCCACCACAACGCAGAATGCTCAGAGCGAACCTTGAAAGCTTGTCGCTGCTCCCCGCACCACCGGGAATTTCCGCCCTGCTGCCCTTCCAGGCCGCGGCGTCAGCGGCGGCGCTCGCCTGGCTGCGCGACCGGATCGGAGCCTGAGCCCCTTACTCCTGCCGTCCCGGGTCCCCGAACGCCAGCAGGCGCTCATGCTCCGAATCCGGGCCGGGCTCGCAGCCGTCGCCGGTGGCGGCAGCGCCCTCCGCCGCCGGGCGTTCCAGCAGGTTCTTGCCGAGGTGCTGGGCGGCGGGCAGCGCGATCGGGTAGACGCCGGTAAAGCACGCGGTGCAGAGGCACTCGCGGGGCTGCTCGGTGGAGGCGATCATCCCGTCCTCGGAGAGATAGCCGAGGGAGTCGGCGCCGATAGACTGGCGCACTTCCTCGACGCCGAGGCCGGTGGCGATGAGCTCCGCGCGGGAGGCGAAGTCGATTCCGTAGAAGCACGGCCAGGTGATGGGCGGGCTGGAGATACGCACATGCACCTCCGCCGCTCCGGCCTCGCGCAGCATCGAGACCAGCGCACGCTGCGTGTTGCCGCGGACGATCGAATCGTCCACCACGACGAGACGCTTGCCCTTGATGACGTCCTTCAGGGGGTTCAGCTTCAGCTTGATGCCGCGCTGGCGGATGGTCTGCGACGGCTGGATGAAGGTGCGGCCGACGTACGAGTTCTTCACGAGACCCTGACCGAACGGGACGCCAGCGGCCTGCGCATAGCCGATCGCGGCGGGCGTGCCGGACTCGGGCGTCGGGATGACGAGATCGGCCGCCACCTCGTGCTCACGCGCGAGCTGGCGGCCCATCTCGACCCGCGCCTCGTAGACTCCGCGGCCGGCGATGGTGGTGTCGGGGCGGGCGAGGTAGACGTATTCGAAGACGCATCCCGCGCGCTTCTCGGCGGCGAAGCGGCTGCTGCGCAGGCCGTTCTCGTCGATGGCGATGAACTCGCCCGGCTCGACCTCGCGCACGAAGCTCGCGCCGACGATGTCGAGCGCCGCGGTCTCCGACGCGACGACCCAGCCGCGCTCCAGGCGGCCGAGCACCAGCGGGCGGACGCCCTGCGGATCGCGGGCGGCGTAGAGCGTGTGCTCGTCCATGAAGACGAGACAGAACGCTCCGCGCAGACGCGGCAGGACTTCCAGCGCGGTCTCTTCGAGCGTGTGGTCGAGATCGCCGGTGAGCAGGGCGGTGACGACGGCCGTGTCGGTCGTGTTGCCGCGGGAGAGCTCGCCGTCGTGCGCTGGGTAGCGCTCCTGCACCAGCTCCATCAGCTCGGCGGTGTTCGTCAGGTTGCCGTTGTGCCCGAGCGCGACCGTGCCGCCGGAGGTGGAGCCGAGGGTCGGCTGCGCGTTCTGCCAGCTGGAGGCGCCGGTGGTCGAATATCGTGTGTGGCCGACGGCGATGTGGCCGGTCAGCGAGTTGAGCGCGTTCTCGTTGAAGACCTGGGAGACCAGGCCCATGTCCTTGTAGATGAGGATCTTCTCGTCGTCGCTCGTCGCGATGCCCGCCGACTCCTGGCCGCGGTGCTGCAGGGCATAGAGGCCGAAGTAGCTGAGCTTAGCGACCTCCTCGCCGGGGGCCCACACACCGAAGACACCGCAAGCATCCTGCGGCCCCTTCTCGCCGGGCAGCAGATCATGGCTGAGACGACCGTCTCCTCCGGCCACAGCGGACCCCTTTCCGTCGTTTCAGCCGTCGTCACCGACGTACACGTCGATTCTATCCGCCCGCACGGTGCGGGCCCTGCGGGCGGCCGCGCGGGCGGCGGCCAGTGCGGCGAGCGCGCCGAGCGCGACGCCGAGCGCGACGCCGACGGTCAGCAGGAAGCCGAAGACAGCGCCGCGGTCGTAGACCGGATTCTCCGGGAAGGAGAACGTCAGGATGAGGGCGACGATGGCGAACACGACGGCCCCGGTCAGCATGAAGCGGAAATACCGCGGCGAGCGCTGAACACGAACCGCGTCCTCGGTGACCGTGACGCGTTCCTCGGGGGACGGTTCCGGCGACCCGGGCGACTCCTCCGGGGCAGCTGCGGCGACGGCCTGCGCGTCCGGTTCAGGCTGGGCTCCAGACACGGCGGACTCCTCCGGGTTCACACTCATGCCTCCATTCTCTCGCACCGCGGCTGTGCGATCGCCCGGGTCAGAAGCGCAGCGGCAGCAGCCCATCGAGGGCGGCGCGCTGGCCGGAGGCGTGGACCGCGCCGGAGGCGAGAGCGGCCTCCCAGCCGAGACCGCCGGAGGCGAGCGCCAGCCAGGTCGCCGCGTCCGTCTCGATCACGTTCGGCGGAATGCCGCGCGTGTGGCGCGGCCCCGGGACGCACTGCACGGCTCCGAACGGTGGCACGCGCACTTCCACGGTCGCGCCCGGCGCCCGCTCGGCGAGCAGCTGAAGGAGGTAGCGGACCGCCGTCGCGGTGGTGTTCCGGTCGGCGCCACCGGCGAGCGCCGCGCGCACCGCCGGGCTGCCCTGTTCCTCGGGGATCTTCGCTCTGGCCATACGCCCATCCTCGCATCGCCCGCGCAGCGCCGAGCCGGTGACCTCTAGCATGGGGGCGTGAAGATTCTGGTCCTCGGTTCCGGTGCCCGCGAGCACGCCATCATCACCGCTCTCCTCGCGGAGCGGGCCGGTCACGACATCGTGGCCGCCCCCGGCAACGCGGGCATCGCCGCCGACGTAGCGGTCGAGCCGGGTCTGGACACACTGAACGGCGCGGCCGTCACCGCGTTCGCGATCGAGAACGGCTTCGAGCTCGTGGTCATCGGCCCCGAGGCTCCGCTGGTCGCGGGCGTGGCCGACCCGCTGCGCAGGCGCGGCATCCCGGTCTTCGGCCCGGGGCGGGCTGCCGCTCAGCTCGAGGGCTCCAAGACGTTCGCAAAGCGGATCATGGACGAGGCGGGCGTCCCCACCGGCCGGGCCGTGCGCGCGGCCACCCTGGCCGAGGCCGGAAGCGCCCTGGACGAGTTCGGCGCGCCCTACGTCGTCAAAGCCGACGGGCTAGCGGCCGGCAAGGGCGTCATCGTCACGGAGGATCGGGCGGCGGCGCTCGCCCACGCGGCCCGCTACCTCACGCACGGCAGCGTCCTCGTCGAGGAGTTCCTCGACGGGGAAGAGGTCTCCCTCTTCCTCGTGAGCGACGGCCACACCGTGCTCCCGCTCAGCCCGGCGCAGGACTACAAACGCCTCCTCGACGGCGACGCTGGCCCCAACACCGGCGGGATGGGCGCCTACTCACCGCTGACCTGGCTCCCGGAGACCTTCGTGGACGAGGTGATCGACACCGTCGCCATGCCCACCGTGCGCCAGCTCGCGGCCGAACAGACACCGTTCATCGGACTGCTCTACTGCGGTCTCATCGTCACCGCGAAGGGCATCCGGGTCATCGAGTTCAACGCGCGCTTCGGCGACCCCGAGACGCAGGTCGTCCTCCCCCGGCTGGTGACCCCGCTCTCGACCCTGCTCTTCGCCGCCGCGACCGGCACGCTGTCCGGGATGCCGCGTCCCGAGTTCGCGCCCGGCACCACCGTGACCGTCGTGCTGGCGAGCGAGGACTACCCGGAGTCCCCGCGCACCGGCCGGCCGATCGCCGGACTGGACGAAGCCGCCTCCGTCCCGGAGGTGACCATCGCCCACGCCTCCACCGCCCGCGACGAGACGACCGGCGCCCTCCTGGCGACCGGTGGCCGCGTCCTCTCGGTCGTCGCGCGCGGCGCGACGTTCGCCGACGCCCGCACGCGCGCCTACGACGCCCTCTCCCGCATCCGCCTCGACGGCTCCCAGTACCGCACTGACATCGCCGCCCGCGCCTGACCAGCCACCCATTCCTCGCTTCTTCCGGATTCTCCGGCGGTTCGGCGGAAGAAGCCGAGGAAACGCCGGCTGAAGCGGGAGCCTAGGATGAGGGGGTGACGGAAATGCCGGGGTGGAAGCATGTGTATTCGGGGAAGGTGCGGGACCTTTTCGTACCGGAGACCGCCGAAGGTCTGACCGAAACCGACACCGTGCTCGTGGTCGCGAGCGACCGCGTCAGCGCCTTCGACCACGTCCTCGAGCCGGGCATTCCCGGCAAGGGCGAGCTCCTGACCGCGCTGAGCCTGTGGTGGTTTGATCGGCTGGACGCACCCAACCACCTGATCCCGGATCACACCCTGGAGGGCGAACGCGCCAGAGAACGCATCCCCGCCGCGGTCTCCGGGCGGTCGATGCTGGTGAAGCCGCTCGACATGTTCCCGATCGAGTGCGTGGTCCGCGGCTACTTGACGGGAAGCGGATGGCAGGAGTACCAGGAGAGCCAGAGCGTGTGCGGCCTCCCGCTGCCGGCCGGGCTCAGCGACGGCGACCGGCTGCCGGAGCCGATCTACACCCCGGCCTGGAAGGCGCCGCTGGGCGAGCACGACGAGAACATCAGCTACGAGCGCACCATCGAATTGGTGGGCGCTGAGACGGCTGGGACGCTGCGGGAGCTGTCGCTTGCCGTCTACGGGCGCGGCGCGGCGATCGCAGAGAAGCGGGGCGTGATCATCGCCGACACGAAGTTCGAGTTCGGGGCCGAACGCGAGACGGGCGAGATCACGCTCGCCGACGAGGTGCTGACAAGCGACTCCAGCCGGTACTGGGATGCGGCGGCGACCAGCGACGTGTACACGCCGAAGGAGCGGATGGCGAGCTTCGACAAGCAGATCGTCCGCGACTGGCTGGCGGCGAACTGGGACAGGACGGGAACGCCCCCGGCGCTGCCCGCGGAGATCGTGGAGCGGACGGCCGGGCGCTACCGCGCGCTCGTGGAGCGGTTGACCGGGGCCTGACGGACCTGCCCGAGGCCAGCGATCCGTGGGCGAACGCGGTGCGCGTGGTCGCCTGATCCGGCTGACCCCCGAGGATCGAAACCGATCTCTCAGTCCAGGCCACGGGAGTCAGTCCACCCTCGCGAGGGGGCCTCCCCCGAAGCGGGACGCTCAGCGGCCGTCTGGCGCGGCTTCTCCCACCAGATCACGAACAGCGCGCCGAGGACGGCGACAGCCGCGGGCAGCAGCAGCGACTCCGACATCGCCTGCGTGAACCCGGCGTGCAGGAAGGCCGGCAGTTCCGTCCCGGTCGTCGCCCCGTTCCCGCTCGCGCCGCCGGGCAGCTTCGGCAGGTCGACCGAGAGGCGGCCGGAGATGAGGGCGGCGATGGAGGCGCTGCCGAGCACCGCGCCGACCTGGCGGGTGGTGTTGAAGACGCCGGAACCGGCTCCGGCCTGGCTCAGCGGGAGATTCCGGGTGGTGGTCGCCGAGATCGGTCCCCACACGCCGGACATCGCGATCCCGAGGAGGGCGCCCGGGATGAGGAGCAGCCCGATGTTCGCATCCGGGCTCAGCATCTGCGAATAGAGGAACAGCGCGAGCCCGAACAGCACCAGGCCGGGGGCCGCGATGAACACGGGGTTCACTTTGTCGATCAGGCGTCCCACCACGGGCGCGAGTACACCGGAGAACACGGCGGTCGGCGCCAGCATCAGGGCAGACTGGGTCGGGGTGAGGCCGCGGACGGTCTGGAAGTAGAACACCAGCGGCAGCGCCATGCAGGTCACGGCGAAGCCGACGGCCGTGATCGCGCCGTTGGAGAGCGAGAAGTTGCGGTCCTTGAACAGGGTGAGCGGTAGCAGCGGCTCCTTTTTGTTCAGGGCTTGCCAGATGACGAATCCGATCAGGACGACGATGCCGGCGACGATCAGGCCCCACACGCTGACCGGGCCCCCGATGACGCCCCAATCGTAGGTGCCGCCCTCCTGTATGCCGAAGACCAGCAGGAACATGCCGACCGCGGAGAGGACCACGCCCAGGATGTCGAACCGGTGCGAGTGCGTCGGCAGCTCCGGGACTAGCCGCACCGCGAGGACGAACGCGACGAAGCCGACCGGGACGTTGATGAAGAAGATCCACTCCCAGCCGAGGGAGTCGACCAGGACGCCGCCGAGCAGCGGGCCGACGAGCGTCGCCACGCCGGCGACCGCGCCCCACAGGCCCATCGCCGCCCCACGGCGGTCGGGCAGGAAGATGCGGGTGATGACGGCCATCGTCTGCGGCGTCATCAGCGCCGCGCCGAGCCCCTGGACGACGCGGGCGGTGATCAGCATCCCGATGCCGCCGCCGGGCATGTCTCCGGAGAACCCGCACCAGGCGGAGGCGAGCGTGAAGACCACGAGGCCGATCAGGTAGATGTTCTTCGGGCCGAAACGGTCGCCGAGACGGCCGGTGATGAGGAGCGGCACGGCGTAGGCGAGCAGGTAGGCGCTCGTCACCCAGATGACCGCATTGTAGTTGGCGCCGAGGTTCAGCCCCTTCATGATCGACGGGTTCGCCACGGAGACGATGGTGGTGTCGATGAGGATCATGAAGAACCCGATGACCAGCGCCCAGAGGGCGGGCCAGGGCTTCCGTTCGCGTTCCATGAGAAGTCTTTCTGTTGTGTTCGGGAGGTTCAGGGGTGGTGCTTCTCTTCGTCCCAGGGAAGCTCTCCCGAGACGAGGTCGTCGATCAGGGCATCGAGGGCAGCCACATCGGCTTCCGCCATCGTGCGCAGATAGCGCACATCCATCCAGTACTTGACAGGCAGCCCCTTCGCCCGGACAGTGTCGATCGCCTTGTCCAGCACGGCGATGTCGGCGCGGAGCAGGCCGACGCGCTTCCGCAACAGGGCGATGACGGTGTCAAGAGGCAGATTGTGCGCCTGCCCGAGGCCGAGCGGGAACTCGGGGAACTCGTTGACGGGTGTGCCGATGATCTCGGCGACCCGTTCTCCGAGAGCGAGGGCGCCCTGCTCGGTGATCTCGTAGGTGGTGCGCTCGGGCCGGTTGCCCTCGCGCTCGGTGCCGGTGGCCCGCACCATCCCCTGCCGGGAAAGGCGGTCGACCGTGTGATAGAGCGACCCCGGCCGCACCTTGACGAGCCTGTCCTCCGAGCGCTGCACGAGCGTCTGGTACATCTCGTAGGAGTGCGTCGGCCCCTCGGCGAGCAACGCGAGCGCGGCGACGGCGAGGGGGGTGAGCGCAGGGATGCGGGGCATGGGTCCTGGGGGGTCGGCGGCGTACGGGGACGAGTATTGCATGGATGATTATTCCGAATGGAATAGTACATACGGAGTGATCGTGGTGTCAAGCGGGTGCGCCGCGCCCGCTGCGGACCCCGATCGCACAGCCCCCTCGCGGGGTCCCCGCAGCCGGCAGGTCGCTGGACGGCAAACGTACCTACGTCTTTGAGACGGAAGGTGCGAACGATGACCGAAGCGAAGCGGGCCCGGCGCCGGGCGGTGCTCTACGTACGGATCAGCGATGACCCGCACGGCTTGGAGCGGGGTGTGGACCGGCAGGAAGAGGACTGCCGGGCGGTAGCCGCCACGGAGGACCTGGAGGTGGTGGCGGTGTTCCGCGAGAACGACACCTCCGCCTTCAAGCAACGCACCATCGTGTTGCCCTCGGGTGAGAAAGTCCGCCGGGTGATCCGCCCGAAGTTTAGGGCGATGCTCCAATTGTTGGCCAACGACGGTGGAGACGTGCTGATCGCCTACGATCTCGACCGCGCCGTGCGCGACCCCCGGGACTTGGAAGACCTGACCCGCACCCTGCGGATCCTGCACGGGGCCGGCTACGACACGGATGGCCTCGTGGTTGCGCTTGCCCGGGGGCTGTCCGCCGGGACGGAGCAGCCTGCCCGGACGCTGCAGCGGGGCATGATCCGCGCGGTCAAGAGCGGACGGTTCGGACGTGGCCGGGCGCGTCTGGTCGCCGGGATCACCCCGGCTGCCCCCACCGCCGACGCCGAGTACGGGGAGGCGTTGGCTGAGCGCGCCCGACTCATTCAGGAGGCCGCGCACGCTGACCTCCGCAACGCGCACGCCGAGCGGGCAGCCTGGCTGCCCGCAGGCGGCCGCCTCCCCGCCGAACCGGATGCTGCCCGGACGATGCTGGCGGCACTCCAGGTTGTCGCGGTCTACCGGGCCAAGCACGGTATCACAGCCGATGACCCGCTGGGGTCGGCCCCGGAGGAGGGGTCTGAGCAGGTGCAGGAGTACACCAGGGCGCGCGCCGCGTACGCGCATGCGCTTGGGGCCATCGCGTCAACGACCGATAACGCCGATGTGGGGCGTCCTGCACCGCATCGGCGCGATGTTGGCCTGAGCCGTTAGGTGCGGGGGTCAGTTGTTCTCGGGTTGGGCGATGTGGATGCCGGTAAGGCGTCCGTTCTCGATGAGGAAGCCGCGGCCGGGCGGGTAGTCGGCGCGTTTGGTGTGGGTGAACGGGGTGGTGAAGAGGCTGGGGGTGTCGTTCGCGTCCGGTTGTAGGGCGAGTGCCCAGCGTGCTCCGCGCAGCGGGCTGGCAAGTTCCCAGACTGTGCCGAGGGTGGCGCTCTCACCTTCGATGATGCTGGTGTGGTCGCTGCGGCGGAGGAGTTTGAGGAGGGCGGCGAGAGCTTGTTCGTTGCCGGAGCCATCGAACCCGCCGATGTCTTCGACCACGACGATGCCGCGTTTCCCTAAGGCGGGGAAGCTGGCCGGTTCCGGGGCGGGGGTGGCGGCGGTGTCTGGTTCGGGTGTCGGGGTGGTGCCGATGAGGGGCAGCAGTGGGAGCGCCATCGCCTGCGTGGGGGTGGTTCCGCCGAGTGCCCGGGTGAGCCGGTTGATGGTGGCTTCTCGGGTGTCGGCGGTGTCGGCGACCTCGCTCCAGAGCGGGAGGTCGCGCAGGGTGGAGCGACGGGGTGCGATCAGGACGGCGTCAATCGGTGCGCCTGCTCCCTGCTCTTGGAGGGCTTCGAGGAGGGAGAGGATCGCGGTGCTGCGACCGGACCCTGCGGGGCCGGTCACGAGGAGGAACCCGTGTTCCGGCGCGGTCACCGGCGCGAGATGGATGGTGTCGATTCCGAACGGTGCGGGCACGGCTGGGGTTCGGGCGAGGGCAGTCCTGGCGAGAGCTTCGGGGATGGCCGGGACGGCGGCAGGTGTGGGGATGGCCCGCGCGCGCTGGGCGGTGGCGAGTTGTTGGAGTGCTGTGTCGGTGTCGGCGGGTTCGGCACCGCTGCCGGGTAGGGCGAGTTGGAGTTCCTCGTCGCCGCTAATGCGCAGTGCCCGGCCGGGGCCGGCGTCTTTTGAGGGCGTCGGCGGGGATGCCGAGGTTCTGGTAGTCGGCTTCGGCGGTTAGCCGTAGGGTGAGGCGTTCGGGGATGCTGGAGGCGAGGGCGGCGGGCAGGGCGCCCGTGCGTTCCGCGCTCAGGAGAAGGTGCATGCCGACATTGCGTCCGTTGCCGGCGATCTCCACGAGATCAGCGAATGGGTCGCTGCCGCCGCCGCGGTGTTCGTAGGCGTCGCGGAACGCGGCAAGACCGTCCACGAGGAGGAGGACGGGCGGCGTCGTGACGCGCGCCGCCGACCGTTCGGCGATGAGTCCCTTCACCAGCCCGAGGAGGCGCACGATGCGGTCTCGTTCGTCGCCGGGGACGATGTCGCCAGTGTTCGGGAGGGCTGCCAGTGTGCCGAGGCGTCCGCCGGCGCTGTCGATGCCGTACACCTGCGTGTGCGGGTCGGCAGCGATAACCGAGGTCGCGAAGGTGATCAGCGTCGTGGTCTTGCCGGTGCCAGCTGCGCCGTAGATCACGACATTCCCGACCTCGGAGAGCGGGATCGCGTAAAGGGACTGCCGCTGCAGGTGCGGCTCATCGACCAGGCCCACCACGATCCCGCTCGCGGGCGAACCAGGCTTGGCGAGCAGGGCGGAGCCGAGCGGGAGGACCTCGGGCAACTGGTCCACCCACGGTTTCCGCGGGGCCGCCGTGCCTGCGTCGGCGACAGCACGGCGGATGTTTCCGGCGAGGACCTCGATGTCCCGCGGACCCTTCCGCCGTGTGGGGCACGCTGGAGTTCGGGCTGGATAGCCCACGGGGCGTTCTCGCCGAAGCCGAGATCGCGGACTTCCACGGACTCCCGGTGCTCGCTGTCAGAACGTCCGCCGAGGTACCCGGTCTGCAGGTGGGTCAGCTGCCCGGCACCGACCTTGATCGCGGCGCGCCCAGGAACCTCCGGGGGGAAGTGGGCAGCATCAGGAACCCCGATCACGTCGCTGCTGTCGACGGCATCCGCCATCCTGAGCGCGATCCGCAGATTCGTGTTCGCGCGCAGATTGTCCTTGATCACCCCGGCAGGACGCTGGGTCGCCATCACCAGGTGCAGCCCGAGAGAACGGCCACGCTGGGCCACATCGATTACCCCGTCCACGAACTCGGGGATCTCGTTCACCAAAGCCGCGAACTCGTCGATCACGATCACCAACGCCGGAGGCGTGTCCGGGTCGCTACGGCGTTCCAGCGCGACCAGATCCTTCGCACCCTTCTCCGCCAGCAGCTCCTCCCGATAGCGCAGCTCCGCCCGGAGCGAGGTCAGCGCCCGGCGCACCAGGTGGGTGTTCAGGTCGGTGACCAGCCCGACCGTGTGCGGCAGGTTCACGCAGTCCGCGAACGCGGCACCACCCTTGTAGTCGACCAGCAAGAAGGTGAGCCGGTCCGGGGAGATATTCGCCGCGAGCGAGAGAATCCACGTCTGCAAGAACTCGGACTTCCCCGACCCGGTGGTCCCACCCACGAGAGCGTGCGGCCCATGCGTGCCGAGGTCGATCCGAACCGGGCCAGCGGAGCCCTGGCCAACGACCGCGGCCAGCCGAACCGCTTCCCGTTCTGCCCCGGTCGCCCATTCGGAGACGAGGCTACCGGTGTCACGCCAGCTTTTCAGGATGGTGTCGCTGGAGCCCAGGATGTCACCAGGCACCAACTGGGCAAGACCGACACTGCGGGGCAGGTCGCTCTCATCCAGCACACGAGCACCCGCATCCACGATCGGCGCGAGTTCCCGGGCAAAGGTGGCCGCCGCGGGCAAGCCGAGATCGTTCATCGACGTGAGCGGAACGAGCACCCCCTGCCGGACGAGGTGGACCCGCCAACTATCGGGGTGCGCTTCGATCACTGTTCGGCAGGCCGCCGGGATGCCACCGAGTGCAGGGGCGACCCAAATCACGTGAACGCCGACATCCGCACCGTCCTCGACCAGACCCACGATCCGGGTGCGGTCGGCAATCGTGTCGGTCACGACGAGGACGATTACAGCGGGAACGTGTGGGCGGGCGTCCGCGGGCGCGAGACGCTCTTCCGCTTGCGCAGCGTCGCCGTCCATCCGCGACCGCACCGAACCAGCGTTCGATCCGGCTCCGCGCTGAGCGATGAGCCCTTCCAGCGCAGTGAGCAGGATGCTGGCACTGCGTTCGTCATCCGCGAGATGCGGCGCGTCGATCGGGCTGTAAGCCGAGTCGACGTGCGGCAACCACTTCAGCCATGCCCAGTCCTCCTCCGCCTGCGCCGGCCGGGCGAACGCGGTGAAGACAAGATCGGCTGGGGAGTGCAGTGCCAGAAGCTGGACCAGAACAGCGCGGGTTGCCGAAGCCGCCGAGAACCGCTCCCCGGCGATGCCGAGCGAACCGCTTCGGTCCAAACGCTCCAATAACGGGACACCGGGGATGCGGGCGAAGCGCTCATGAAGCCCGGTCAGCCGTTCCCACTGCTCCGCGGGGACTTTCCCACGTGGCGGCAACTGCACGGCTTTGCGGCTCTGAAACGTGGCTGTCCCCAGCCGGAGTTCCAGGAACGCCCGGTGTTCCGGCCGACGCGACCAGAGCCGCAGATCCCGTGAAGTGGGAAGCGTGGTCAGCGCGGCGGCAGAGGGGGTTTCCTCCTCCCGTGCCGCCTGCTCCTCGGTGAGATTCGTTTCCAGCTCCCGCTCAGCGGCGGCCAAACCCTCCTCGAACTCACGGAGTTTCACCTGGGTGGACTTCCGCTTGGTGAGCCGGTTGTCGAGCCACGACCCGATCATGATCAGCGGCGATGGGCCAACGAAGATCAGGCTCAGAACTGACTTCGTGGTCAAGTACAAAACCGCCCCCATCAACAACGGGGCCACCATCGCGATCAGGGAGAACCGGGTGGGCTCGGCCGGATCTGGCGGGGCAGGCAACTCCACCGGGTCGGGTGCGAACACCGGGTCGACGCGGGGAGACTGCAGATACTGCACGGCACCGGCAAGCACGGGTTCGGGCTGTGGCGGTGGACCGACATCGATTCGTGCCTTCACCGGCCTGAAAGCGACCACCGTCCCGCTGGTGGCGCGGATCGTGTGGTGCGTGTGCTCGGTCCCGTCCGCAGCGAGGAGAGCGGTGCCGTTCGCGGAGCCGAGATCCTCGATCTCGACCGCGTTCCCGACCCGGCGCAGCACCGCATGGCGACGCGACACCCCCGAGTTGTGGAGTTCGATCCGGTTCCCCGATCCCGCCCCACCGTGGTCTCGGTGTTGACGGCGAGGAACTGGACTCCCTGCTGCGGCCCGTCGAGTACCGTGACGGTGGCGATCGGTGTCCTTGCCCGTTCGCCGACACCGGGAGACGTCTCCAGCACCGGCTCGATCTCCACACCGGCCATCAGCCCGGCCGAGGCGGCGGCATCGCCCGTGTCGAGGATCAACGTCTTCCCGTCCGGATAAGCCACCCGCAGAGTCAAGGGAGCGTGCCGTTGCACAGCGAACTGCATCAGCTGAGGATGCCCTGCACCGCCCCGCACCAACACCCGCGCCACATCGCCAACCGTCGTTGTGGCGTCGAAGGTCACCGTCACATCCCGGAGGCGCTTATGCACGTCATCGGTGTACTTCATCACCGAAACCGGGAGTTTCACTGGCCCTCCTAACCGACCGTCCCGCCGTGAATGTGAAACATAGAATTTTGCCCGCAAAAATTCATCATCTAGAACAAGACCTGTCGATCCACCCCGTCAGCGGGAATCCCGAGGCTGGCCGCGCGCAGGGGAACGTGCGCATATCGCACGCATGAAAGGCGTCACCATGTCGAACATCAAGGTCAGCTACGCAGAAATCGAAACCTCCGCCTCCCAGCTCAGTTCCGGCCGTGAGGAGATCACCACCAAGCTGCAGAGAATGCAGTCCCAGATCCAGAACCTCGTGACCTCCGGCTTCGTCACCGACCAGGCGTCGGGCAAGTTCAACGACGCGTACACGAAGTACACCACCAGCGCGAACACCCTCATCGCCCAGCTCAACGAAATCCAGCAGTTCCTCACCGGCACGGCAAACGCGATGCGCGACCTCGACTCGCAGATCGCCTCCAAGATCAACTGACCCACTCCAGGATGTCGCTTCTCGAAGCGTCACCGGCCGACACCACCAGCAGCGACCCGGCCACCGAACTCCTGATCGAGTTCGGGCAACTCTGGACGCGCGGCCTGGCCGACCCGGGGAAATTGTGGCAGTTGTTCGACCGGTGCGAGATGTACTTGTTCCGGCCGGACTGCTACGGCGTTCCCGTGTTCGGCGTCTCCGGTCGGTTCGTGACGCCAGTGTTCTCGACCGAGGTGGGGTTGGCGGAGTTCATGATGAACTCCGCCGTCCTCGGGCCCGCAAGCGGTGCGGACGGGTACGACTGGGTGTGCCTGACCGGAGAGCAGTTCTTCCAGTTGCCGGTGCGTGCTCGCTATCTGGCGATCGACCCCGGCTCCGAGCGCGAGGTGACGGTGGACCTAGCCGAACGGACAGACGCGCCCGCATACGCCGCGGACGGGCGGCCGCTTCTGGTCAACCTCGACATGTCCCCGGACGGGAAGGTTCATATCCCGTTCGGTGAGACCACCGACCTGGGTGAAGGAGATACACAGTGAGCACGCTGCGGGTGTCGCCTGGGCAACTGCGTGCCGGCGCGAGTAACACCGGGATCATCGAGCACGCCATCACCACCCACCCCGTCCACCAACTCACCGTCGGGGACATCGGCCACGCCGGGGTCGCGGCGGCATTGAACCAGTTCCGGGAAGCATCCACAGCCGAACTCCGGCTCCGCCAGCAAGGGACAATACAGGGCGAACAGATCCTCACCGCCGCTGCCTCCGATACGGAGCGAGTGGACACACTCCTGGCGCAAGCCGCCACCCGGATGGTGAACGCATGACCCTCACCGGCGCCTCCACCGTCGAGGAACTCATCCCCGGTAACCCCGCCGCGATCGAGAACGTGGTCCAGAACATCGGCTCCGGTGTCGGACCAGCCCGGCAGATAGCCGGGGCGTGGAAGATGATGACCCTCCCCGGATGGGAAGGCCGCGGCGGCAACGCCTGGCGGGCCTTCACCCCGAAGAAGCCGGCCACACGGGCATGCTGCCGCCCGCGCTCAACCGTGTCGCCGCTGCGCAGCATGTGCGCGATGCGTACGGCGCTGCACAGTAGGCCACCACCAGGCCACCCTGTGCTTGTCTCCTAGAGTCCCGCTGCCGAACCGCTTGCTCACGCGCAGTAGAATGGCCAGCGACCAAGCAAACAGACGCAGGTACGTTTCCAGTCCTACAGGAAACCCCGGAACAGGGAGACGGCGGCGCAGCAACGCTCAGGGAGCGTCGCCGGGCTCCCCGCCCCGCTCCTCGAACAGCCGCCGGTGCGCTTCGGCGATGAGCTCCAGCGGAGTGAAATCGCCGAGGTCCGCTCTCACGGGGATCGTGCCGACGCTGATCCCCGTGAGGACCTGGAGAGCGGTCAGCTCTTCGACCGAGAATCCCCGCACCTTCAACCGGTAGACACCGCTGCGCTGACGCCGTCCGCTCGCGAGCCGGCTCGCCCGGCAGCCGACCACGCCGAGATCCTCGAGGTCGGTCAGGTGAGAGAGGGCCACGGTGGTCGACATCCGCAGAGCGGCGCCCACGTCGACGCTGGATGCGCCCTCGGGATGCGTCAGCAGGTGGCGCAGCACAGCGGCACGGTTCGGCGTGCCCGCGACCACAGCGAGGAAGCGAATCGCACGATCAGGGAGGGAGTCTCCGACATTCGCCGACGCACCATGAAGCCATCATGGGACGGCCGCTATCAAAAATCTCGTTATTAATTCCTCTGTGAACAGATGTGACGACGATAAGAGCGCTCCCCCGGGCCGCGTCAGGGCCGGACGGCCACCCGCGGATGCTCTGAGCAGGCGAGGACGGCGTCCACCTCGGCCAGCGGGAAAACCGCGCCCACCAGTTGCTCGAACGGATACGATCGCCCCTCGCCCGCGAGGAAACGCACGGCCTGCTCCAGGTGATGCGGCGCGTAATCATGTACACCGCGAACAGTGAGCAGCCGGCGCGCGAGCTGTTCCGGCAGAGCCAGCCGTTCGGCAGACGGTCCGGCAGGGCCGACGGAGCCGACGAGCACCAGGATGCCACCGACATCGAGCACCCCGAAGAGAGAACGCAGGGCGGAGGGCGCCCCCGTGAACTCGAGTGCGACCGTCGGCGCCGCACCGCGACGGCCGGCCTTCGCGAAAGCCGCCAGCGAACCTCCCCGGCCCTCGGCGGAGACGCCGGGATCGGCCACGGCAGCAGCGCCGAACGCGAGAGCCGCCTCACGGCGCTTCGGGTCGGGGTCGCTGACGAACACACGAGCGCCCGCCGCGGTCGCCATCGCGGCCTCGGCGAGACCGAGCGTGCCGGCGCCCGCAATCAGGACGAGAGCGCCGTCCAGGGCGACGTCGGCCGCGGCAGCGTCCAGAGCGGCGGCGACGGTCGCGGTCGAGCAGGAGGCCGGGGCCAGCACCGCCGCGGGCAGATCGTCGGGCACGGCGACCAGCGCGGTTCCCTCCAGGATGTGAGTGTGCGTCGCGAACCCGCCCGACAGCTCCCAGCCGCGGCGCATCCGCGCGTGGCCGTACTTCTGGAGACTGACGCACTTCTGTGGAATGCCGCGCCGGCAACGCCGGCAGCGACCGCACGGCATCGCCACCGACCAGACCACCCGCTCACCGAGCGAGACCCGGCGCCCGTCTGTCGTCTTCGCACCGCCGCGGCCGAGCGCGACGACACGGCCCACCTGCTCATGGCCGATCACCAGCGGGGCGGACGCCGATCGCTGGTCGCGGACGGTGCGGGCGTCCGCCTCGTGGGCGTGGCCCTCACCCGGCCACACCATCGCCGTGGCCGACGGGTAGACACTGACTCCCAGCCCTAGGCTCTCCGGCTGCTCTAAGACGCGCGGGGTCACCGCCTTGATCGTCACCGGGCGCTCTGGCCCTCGAGGTCGGCCAGGCTCAGCAGTTCGGCGAGGTCGGCGACGGAGTCGATCACGGCGTCCGCCCCCGCGTCGAGGAGAGCCGGCTCATCGTGCGCGCCGGTGAGCACACCGACGACAAGGCCCGCGCCGACGGCGAGGCCGGCGGCGGTTTCGCTCGCGGTGTCGCCGACCACGACCATCCCGCGAACCGTCGTCGTGCCCGTGCGGAGCAGGGCCGTCAGCGGCAGGTCGGGGGAGGGAGAGCCCCAGCCCGCCTCGGCGGAGCTGAGGGTGAGGTCGGCGAGGTCGCGCCAGCCCAGCGCGTCGAGCACAGCGTCCTTGGTCGTGCGCGAGAAGCCCGTGATGAGGGCGACCTTGACGCCGATCGCGCGGAGACGGCGGATGAGCTCCTCCGCGACCGGGACGGCACGGAGGCCCTCCTCAGCGGCAAACTCGGCGTAGGCGGACTCGAACACGGCGTTCGCGTGCTGCGCCTGGTCCTCGTCGGCGGTGAGCGCATGGAAGACGGAGATCGTCGGCTGTCCCGTGGTCTCGCGGACGAAGGCGCGGGCGATGCCCGCAGCGGACCCGGCGATGCCCGCGGCTTCGACGGCGCGCTCGAAGGCCCGCTCCACCAGCCCGTCGTCGACGACCGTCGTCCCGACCAGGTCGAGCACGACGAGGCGGAGGTCGTCGACCTCGTCTGTTTCGTCGTCGATGGACGCAGCGTCGTCGAACTCACTGGTGATGAGACCGTCAGGGGTCATGGTGTGGCCTTTCTGTGTGGAGAATGCCGGCTAGCGGAGCAGGACCGCCGCGGCCGGGACCCGTGGAGCGGAAGAGAAGAGGTCGTCCACGACCCGGTCGGCGAGGCCGAGCCCGGTCGTCATCCCGATGCCCGTGGTCACCGAGACCACCCGGACGGACGGAGCGGGCGAGGCGACCAGGAAATCGTCCGGCGCGGAGACGTAGACGCCCTGCCAGCGCTCGCGCACCCGCAGACGCTCGACGCCGAACAGCGCACGGGTCTGTTCCAGCAGCAGTTCGAACGCCGATTCGGACTGAAAGGGCGGCACCTCCGCGTCGCGGTAGTGCGTGTCGCCGACGATCAGCGAACCGTCCGGACGCTGTGTGTACATCTATTCACATCCAGCGCCGCCAGCTCGGGATTCGTCTCAGCCAGCCGCTCGCGCACCACCTGCGCGCTCGGGGTCGCCGCAAACCCACCGTACCGCAGCAGCGACCAGCCCGTCAGCACCGGCGCGGAGAGCGGCCGGTCGAGGTCGGCGTCCACGAGCATCATGTCGAGACCGCAGCGCAGGATGCCGTGGGCGTCCGCGATGCCGGGGAACAGCTGATCGACTATCGTGGTTCACGGCGACCACGACCGCATCGGCGGAGACCCGCCCGCGCGAAGTGTACACGCGGCCGGTCTCCACGCCGGTCACGGTGGTCTGCCAGAAGAAGGCGACGCCGTGCGCGTCCAGCCAGCGGGCGATCGCCGGCGCGGCCTCGCGCGGGTCCACCTGCAGATCGGCGGGCAGCAGCACACCGCCGACGACACCGCCGCCGGCCGGGACGCGCTCGCGCACCTCCGCGGACGTCAGCAGCCGCACATCCTGAGCTCCGCGGCGGTCGCGGAACTCCTCGAGCACGGCGAGTTCGTCCGCCGCCTGCGCGACGACGACAGTCCCGGACTCGCGCAGCCAGAACCCGGCCTCCGGGGCGAGCGTCAGCCACAGCTCGCGGGCGAGCTCGGCGTAGGTGCGTGCCTCACCCTCCTGCGGGGTGACGCACAGGTGCCCGAAGTTGCGGATCGAAGCGCCATTCACACCCTGCGCCCGCTCGATGACGGCGACCGTCAGCCCGCGCCGGAGCGCCGCCACGGCGTGCCCCAGGCCGACGACGCCCCCGCCGACCACCACCACCAGATCGTAGTGCCTTCCCACGCTGACTCCTTCCACACCTCAGCGCAGCGCCTTCCGCATCCAGACGGCGACGGCCTCCACGGGGAAGACCATCGCCTGATAGCGAGGACGAACGCGAACGCCTCGTTCCACGCCGCGCCGCGCGCCGCACTGTCCGGGGAGAAGCCGGTCCCGCCACTGCCGACGGCCCCGCGGGCCGTCGGCGCGCGGATTCGCCAAGCCCCACCCCTCGACAGCGCGCGCCTTCTCAGCCATGCGCACCACGGTAGGGGGCGGGGACGACAGCGGCGGGAAGCCCGGGTAACCGCAGGGTGAACGGCGGACGACCGGCGCGGCAGTGGGGGACGGGGCGGGCGGAGCGGCCTGGAGCCGGCACGGGACCGACCATCCCCGGCCCCACGGTAGAATCGGTGCGTCCCCATGCGCGAGTGAGCGGAGATCACCCTTTGTCGACGATCGTTGTTGAAGTCATGCCCAAGGCCGAACTGCTCGACCCGCAGGGGAAAGCCGTCGCCGGGGCGCTCAGCCGCACCGGGAAGGGTGCGTTTTCCTCGGTCCGCGTCGGCAAACGCTTCGAGCTGACCGTGGACGGCCCGATCGACGGCACCACGCGCGCCGCTGTCGAGGAGATCGCGAACGACATCCTCTCCAACTCCGTGATCGAGGACGTGGTGGGCATCCACTATCCGGACGAGGACGCCTGATGCGCATCGGCGTCATCACCTTCCCCGGCTCACTCGACGACCGCGACGCGCTGCGCGCCATCCGTCTCGCCGGCGCCGAGCCGGTCGCCCTCTGGCACGGCGACCACGATCTGCAGGGGGTCGACGCCCTGGTGCTGCCGGGCGGGTTCAGCTACGGCGACTACCTGCGCTGCGGAGCCATCGCGAGCCTGTCGCCGATCATGAGCGAGGTTGTGGAGGCCGCGGGCAAAGGGATGCCGGTGCTCGGCATCTGCAATGGCTTCCAGATGCTCGCCGAGGCCATTCTCGTGCCCGGCGGTCTCATCCGCAACGACCACGGGAACTTCATCTGCCACGCCCAGCGCCTCACCGTCGAGAACGCGGAAACCCCGTGGACGGGCGGCTTCGAGCGCGGCCAGAAGATCGTCATCCCGCTCAAGAACGGCGAGGGCAGCTTCATCGCCTCCGCCGAGGAGCTGAAACGGCTCGAGGGCGAGGGGATGGTCGTCTTCCGTTACCGGGGCGTCAACCCCAACGGCTCCCTCAACGACATCGCCGGAGTCCGCAACGAACGCGGAAACGTCGTCGGGCTCATGCCCCACCCCGAGCACGCGGTCGAGCCGGGCTTCGGCCCGGACACCGACCAGGCGATGCGCTCCGGCACGGACGGACTCGCCTTCTTCACCTCGGTCGTCCGCTCGACGCTGGTGGAGGCGTAGCCGGGAGCCACGGCCTTCCTCCGGGCTGAAGGGGCTAGCGCCGCTCTCCCGGGCGGCGTTGACTGAGGACATGGACGACACGGCGCGACGCACGGCCCTCATCCACACCCTAATGGAGCAGTTGCAGACGGCCCGGTCACGGTGCGCGCGGAGGACATCGACATCTCGCCCCTCGAGTGGCGCTCGGCCGCACGAGAGGCCGCCCAGCGGCTCGGCCGTCCGCTGACCGTGTACGCGCACGAAACCGTCACCTGGGTGCGGCTCGCAGAGCCGCCGGCAGCGCCGACGCGGGCGCAGCGCCTTCCAACTTTCGGATGATGCGCGCCGCCGCGGCTCCGGCGAGGGTGGAAGCATGCCGCCCCGCCTCCTCTATCGAACGCTCGCCATCGCGGAAACCGTCACCTGGACGCTTCTCCTCGCGGGGATGCTGCTGAAGTACGCCGTCAAGGTGGGAGACTGGCCGGTCATCGCGACCGGTTCCCTCCACGGTTTCGTGTTCCTCTCGTACGCCATCGTGGCCACCCTCGTGGGCGTCAACCAGCGCTGGCGTCTGCCGCTCATTGTCCTCGCCGTCGTCACCGCGTTCGTCCCGTACGCGACCGTGCCGTTCGACCTCTGGGCCGACCGCTCCGGGCGGGTGGCGGGCGGGTGGCGGACGGTTGCCACCGAAGACCCGCGCGACCACACGAGGTTCGGCCGGCTGTTCCGGTGGATGCTGACGCACGTCCCTGTGCTGGCCGGAATCCTGGTGGCGCTGGCCGTAGCGATCATGGCGGCGCTGCTGCTGATCGGGCCGCCGAAGCTGTCCTGAGCGCCGGCCGAGTCTGCAACTTGAGTGGGTCGCATTCTTTATGCAAGGGTTGATGCTCACGCAAGCGAAAAGAGAACGTCATGCCGTTGGAAGCACCGCCGCCCGGGCCGGAAGAGGTGCGCAAGAGTCTCCCGGACGAGAACGGCTCGGTCGCCCCCGTCACCGGGTCCGGCCAGAGCGCAGCCGCCGGGGCGCTCCCGGGCGACGCTGCGCCGGCGCAGCGTGCGGACCTCGCCGGCGTTCCCCTCGCCGGGCAGCCCGCGGCCGCGGCCAGCTCCGTCGCGTACCCCCCGCACGATCCGATGCGCGAATGGGGCCCGGCTCCGCACCTGCAAGCCCCGCCCCTGATCGCGGTCACGCCCCCCTCGCCGCCCCGCGGCTTGAGCATCACCTCGATGGTGCTCAGTCTGGTCTCGATCGTGTTCGGATTCCCCGGCATCCTGCCGCTGATCTCGCTGATCCTCGGCATCGTCGGACTCCGGAAGGAACCGGCAGGCCGGGAAATGGCGCTGACCGGCGTGATCCTCAGCAGCCTAATCCTCCTCGTCTGGGTGATGATCGTCGCTTTCGTCATCGTAGCGGCGATCGCGGCCGCCGGTATAGCGGCGACGCAGTTCGGACGCTGAGCCGCCCGAGACACGCGAACGGGCGCCGGGATCGTCAGACGACGGCCCCGGCGGCCCGCCCCGCTCGCGGCCCTGCTACAGCGTCAGCCCGTGCCCGATCGGGAAAAGCGCGTTCCGTGATCCGCCCACGGCGTCCGGTGCGTGCTCCTCCACCGCCGCCATTGAGGACGGCAGATTCGAGCGGCAGCCTGCCGCGCGGCGGGATGCGGCCGGAGAGCGCGTCCCGGAGAGCCTCGTCGCTGGTCCCGAAGACGCCGACCAGTGCAACCACGCCGGGCATGTCCACAAACGGCGTCAGAATGGCCGCGCGGTCCAGGTTGACGACCAGGACGACCGTGACGCGCGCAGCGAGCGCCCGGATGCGCTCCACCTCGGCCGGCGGGAAATCGAGCGACCCCTGGTGGAACCACGCCTCGAGGAACAGGTCGTCGCGGGGCTCCCAGGGAGCGTTCACGCGCACGACGGCGATATCGGCCTCCTCCGGCGAGGCGACCGCGTCCGGTAGGGAACAGCCGTCCGCGTAGAGCCGTGTGGCGGGGGCCAGCGGCAGAGCCCCCTCCGCCACCTGCAGCAGCGTCACCGACTCGGCCTGCGCCCGGTGACCCGCGGCGCGGAACGCCTCATTCCCGACCAGGGCGAAGGCGGCTTCTTCGTCCACGAACGAGTCGTCAAAGAGCCCGAGCTGGAACTTCACGAGCAGCAGACGGCGCGCGGACTCGTCGATCCGCGCCTCGCCTACGCGGCCGTCGCGGACGAGGGCGAGGAGCAGGTCCACGCACTCCTCTCCGCCGAACTGGTCGGCCGTGCTCGGCCAGCGGCCCGGCGGCCCGCACACTCGGGCGGTACTCGCGGTCCGCGTCCGACCAGTCGCGCACCTGTCCGGCATCGGTCACGCCGAGCGCGTCGGCGAGCACCGTGCAGGGGACGCCATCGGCATCGACCCCGGGCAGCTCGCCGACCAGCACCAGCCGGCCCCCGGTCGTCACGTGGCAGGTGAGGAACTCCTGGACCCCACGGCCGAGCTCCCGCCCGCTCACGAGGACGATCGCTTCGCGCGAGCGCCCCTCGCGGGCGTCGGCGGGCGTCCCCGCGCTCCAGGCCGTGTCGCTGCCGGCCGCCGCCTGCAGATCGAGCGCCCGGAAGCTCCAGCCGCCCAGCACGAGCGCCCGCCCGAGGGTCTCGCGCGCACCGAAGCCGCGGTGGCGTTCCCGGGCGCGCACCTGCTCGGCGCGATTCTGAGCGGCGGGGTGGGAATACTCGGTCAGGTAGTGATCGGCCACGAAGCCGAGCACAAGGTCGTCCGTCAGCTGCGCACCGGTGGCGAACAGCTCCGCGTTCTCGCGCACCGCCGCGGTCGCGGAGGCCACGGCAGCGAGTGACGGCGTCCGCTCGCCCTCCGGCCCGATCGGCGCGGCGAAGCCGTGCCGCTCCCCGGTGAACGCGATGCGGTCGTCGCCGTCGCCCGCGGGTTCGTCCAGCGGCGGGTTGATCCCGCACGCGAACAGGTAGTAGTTGAGGATGCGCGTGCCCTGAGCCACGTCCAGCAGGGTCTTCAGCACGGTCACCTCCGGGGAGGTCAGGCTCGCGAAGTCTTCGCCGTAGCCGCCGCCCGCGTCGAACTCGAGCTCCGCGAGCGGCTGCCCCTCGCCGTGGACCGCCGCCGTGAACGCGTTGCCGAGGTACAGGTCGACGGCGTTCGCGACCGTCAGCTCGCCGAGGTACATGTCCGTGCCGCCGGTGACGCCCTCGCGGCCCCGGTAGGCCGGCGCGAGCTGGCTCACGCCGATCGGGTAGGTGAGCCCGCGCCCGCCGCCGGTGCCGTGGATGTTGACGAGCAGCGGCGCGGTGATGCCGCCTCCGCGCGCCCAGCTTTCCAGCGTCTGCAAATAGCGCGCGAACCGGTCGCGGGTGAAGCGCGCGAGTTCGTGGTGCAGCGCGAGCTCCTGCGGCGTCCCGGCCGCACCCGCGCGCACCGCACCGCCGAAGCGCCCGCCCGACCACTCCGCGAAGTCGCGGAGCGCGCCGTCGGTGAGTGTGGGGGTGTTCGAGACCCAGTCGAGCATCCCGACCTCGTTGTCCAGCTGCACAGCGATCACCGGCCCGGCGTTCTCGCGCTGTCGCGCGGCGATCGGGGGCAGCACGGCGTCGTACCAGCGCCGGGCCTCCGCCAGGAAAGCCGGGGCCAGATAGTCCACCGGCGGGTCGGCGCAGGCTCGCCGTCCCAGCCCACCGGGTGGATCTCGGGATGCTCGCGCCGCAGACGGTACGGCAGCCCCTCGTTCTTGAGATCGGCCATCTGGAAGGGGCCCGGCCAGGCGATGGACCACATCCCGTGCTCGGCGCACAGGTCTATGAAGGCGCCGAGGTCGCGCTCGGGCCGGGTCTCACCGGTGAGGTCTATGCGGCCGTCCGGCAGCTCGTGCCAGATCCAGGGGATGTAGCTGGCGACCGCGTTCAGGCCCGCTTCGGCCGCCGCGCGCAGCCGGTCGGGCCAGTCGGCGCGCGCCGTCCGGAAGTAGTGGATCTCGCCGGCCAGCACCGCACGCGGCTGCCCGTCGATCAGGATGTCAGCGCCGTGCAGGCGCGTGGGAACGGACATCGTTGGTCTTTCCTTGCCGCTTGTGAAGTGTTCCCGCCCGGGGTTGTAGTCTTCCGGCCGGTGGGTCTATGGTCACTGTAACCGGTTACTGAAATCGGTTACCGGTTGAGAGTACCAGTGCCGATGCGAGCACGAGAGCACCGGCCGGATGCGCCGCAGACGACGAAGGAGTTGACGTGACGGAGACGAAGCGCGGCGGCGAACGACTCAATGTGCGCCAGATCGCCGAACTCGCCGGCGTCTCCACCGCCACCGTCTCCCGCGTCTACCGCGGCGTCGGGCAAGTCTCGCCCGCGATGCGCGAGCGCGTCTCCCGGGCGATCGCGGAACACGGCTACCGACCGAGCCACTTCGGCGCCGCGCTCGCGAACCGGCGCAACGGAACGCTCGGCATCGTCTTCCCCGGGCTCAGCGGACCGTACTTCGGCGAGCTGATCGAAGGCTTCGAGCGCGCAGCCATCGAAGCCGAGGGGAGCGTCACGATCTTCAGCACCCACACGCTGAGCGGCACGACGGCAGACCTCGCCGGCATGGTCGAGCGCGTCGACGGACTGGCTGTGCATGCGGGGGTGGTGGACGATGAGACCCTCGCCCGCCTCGCAGACCTCGTCCCGGTCGTCGTCATCGGCGGCGACTCCGACGGGAGCGGGGTGCCCGCGGGCGCATTGCAGGTGCGCACCGACCACGACCGGATGCATGACCTGGTGGCGCACCTCGTCCGGGACCACGGCCGGCGCCGGATCGCGTTCCTCGGCCGGCCGGGCGACTCCCCCGATATCCAGTCGCGCTACGACCGCTACGAGTCCGCGCTGCTCGAGGCCGGACTCCGGCCGCAAGAGGCCATCCACGTCTGGCTCACCCAGTCCGACGGCGTGCTCGCGGCTCCGGCCATCCTGGAGCGCGTCCGCTCCGGCGAGATCGACGCGGCGGTGTGCGCGAACGACGAGCTGGCGCTCGGGCTTATGTTCGGGGCGCTCGCCGAGGGCATGGCGATCGGAGAGGATGTCTCGATCACCGGCGTCGACGACGTGCCGCTCTCCTCGCTCGTCACCCCGGGCCTGACCACGCTCGCCCGGCCGCTGCGCGAACTCTCCGGCCGCGCGGCCGCTGTGCTTCTGGAGCGGATCGCAGGCCGCCCCGCCGAATCCCTCGTCCTGCCGTCCAAGCTGGTCCGCCGCGCGAGCTGCGGCTGCGCGCCCGAGGATGGCTGACCCGCACTCTTCTCTCCCCGCACCGAATCCCCCGACACAAGGAGGTATCCACCATGGACAAACACCACCCAACAGCCCGCGCGCGCAAGCGCCTCACCGCCGCCCTGGCCGGAACCGCGGTCATCGCACTCGCACTGAGCGGCTGCGCCAGCGACGCGGACTCCGGCGCAGCAAGCGCCGACGGCCGCATCCCGCTGCTCAACTTCGGCGGCTTCGGCGGCGGCTCGAACCCCAAGGCCAACTACAATCCCTACCTCGCCACTGCCCTGAGCGTCGGCAACTACCTGTACGAGCCGCTGATGATGCTCAACGAGTACTCGTGCGATTATGAGCCGTGGCTCGCGACGAAAATGGAGTGGACCACCCCCTCGACGCTCGTCTACACGCTGCGGGACGGCGTGACGTTCAGCGACGGGAAGCCGTTCACCGCCGACGACGTGGTGTTCACCTTCGAGATGCTGAAGAAGTACCCCGCCCTCGACACCCGCGGCGCGTGGCAGTCCTTGACCTCCGTCGCCAAGACCGGGGACGGCCAGGTGACCTTCTCCTTCGACGGCTCGGGCGCCAGCAGCCTGGTCGCCGTCAACGCGGTGATGATCGTGCCGAAGAACCTCTGGTCCACGGTCGAGGACCCGACCACGTTCACCAACACGAAGCCGGTCGGCACCGGGCCGATGCTCGTCGGCAGCTTCAGCCCGACCAAACTCGTCCTCGACCGCAACCCCGACTACTGGCAGGCCAGCAAGATCCGGGTCGACAAAATCCAGTTCAACAACTCGGACCAGGGGCAGGTCGACCAGCTGAAACTCGCGCGCGGCGACTACGACATGAACGCGATGTACATTCCCGACATCGAGAAGTCGTACGTCTCGAAGGACCGGGAGCACAACAAATACTGGTTCCCGTCGGGCTCGCCGATCAGCCTGTACATGAACCTCGACAAAGCACCGTTCGACGACAGCGAGTTCCGCAACGCCATCACGCAGGCGATGGACAAGAAGAAGATCGTGGAAGATGCCCAGCAGGGCTATGTCAGCGCGGCGAGCCAGACCTCCCTGGTGCTGCCCAACGCGAAGGACTGGCTGCCGACCGGCATTCCCGACGAGGGCTACATCTCCTACGACGTGGAAGCGGCCAAGGCCGGCCTGGACAAGGCCGGTTACAAGCTGGACGGCTCCGGCAAGCGCCTCGGGGCCGATGGGAAGCCGCTGAGCTTCTCCATCCAGATCCCCGGCGGCTGGAACGACTGGATACAGGCGGGGAAGATCGTGCAGAAGAACTTCCAGGCCCTCGGGATCTCGGTGGACATGCAGAACCCGACCCCGGAGGTCCAGGGGCAGAACCGGCTGACCGGACAGTACGACCTGACGTTCGGCGTCCGCGGCGGCTCCTGCGACATGTACCGCAACTTCCTCGAACCACTCGCGAGCAGCGAGACCGCGCCGACCGGCGAGACGGCCAAGACCAACGAGGTGCGCTGGCGCGACGGCGAGACCGACCGGCTGATCGACCGGCTGCGCCAGGAGTCCGACCCCGCGGAGCAGAAGAAGACCGTCGGCGAGCTGGCGACCATCATGTACGAGAAGAAGCCCTACATCCCGCTCTGGTACGGCGCCAGCTGGTTCGAGTACTCCACCAAACGCGCCGTCGGCTGGCCGAGCGCGGAGGACCCGTACGCCAAGCCGAGCAACATGCCGATCATCCTGACGCACCTGCGTCCGGCGCAGTAGGACCGGTCCGATGCGGTACTTCCTCCGGAGAGCGGGATTCTTCGTCGCCACGCTGTGGGCCGCGATCACGCTCAACTTCCTGATCCCCCGTCTGCAGCCGGGGGATCAGGCGGAGGCCATCGTGCGCAAGCTCGTCGGCCGGAACGCCTCGATCGACCCGGCCCAGCTGGAATCGGTGCGCCTCATGCTCGGCGTGAGCGACAAAAACCTCTTCCAGCAGTACCTCGACTACCTCGGCGCGATCGTCCGCGGCGACTTCGGGGTCTCTTACACCTATTTCCCCTACCGGGTGACGGACATCATCGCGCAGGCGATGCCCTGGACGATCACGCTGGTCGGAATCACGACGATCGTCTCGTTCGTCGCCGGCACGCTGCTCGGGCGTGGGCTGCGTACCGTCGCGGCTCACGGGTCGACTCGGTGCTGACGCTCGCCTCCACCTTCCTCGGCACCCTGCCGTTCTTCTGGATCGCGCTGATGCTGATCTTCGTGTTCTGCTTCACCTGGCAGCTCTTCCCCGAGTCGGGCGGCTACGGCTCCACCGAGCCGGGCTGGAACTGGCCGTTCGTGGGCGATGTGATCGCGCACGCGGCGAAGCCGATGATCGCGCTGAACTACGGGGCGCGCATCGCCATCCTGCCCTCGGTCACCGGCTTCGCGCTGGCGCTCGGCGGGCTGCTGGGCGGCACCATCCTGGTGGAGACGATCTTCAACTATCCGGGGCTCGGCCGCCTGCTCTTCGAGGCGGTGGGGAACAGCGACTTCCCCCTACTTCAGGCGATCTTCCTCCTCACGACCATCGGCGTGCTGGTCGCGAACCTCGCCGCAGACGTGCCTACGGCATCCTCGACCCCCGCGTCAGAAAGGCGGCGACGGTATGAGCGCGACGACATCGGTCCCGAACGAACCCCTCGGTGTGGAGACCTCGGCCGTCCCGGCGGCGCGCTCGAGCGGCGCCGGGCGCGGACCGCGCTGGTACGTGCTGCTCTGGCGCGATCCCAAGTGCCGCGTCGGGATGTTCCTGCTCGCCGCGTTCCTCCTCGCCGCGGCGCTCGCCCCGCTCATCGCGCCCTTCGACCCCCGCGAAGCGGTCGGCGGCGCGAGCGAGGGTCCGAGCGCCGCCCACTGGCTGGGCACCACGGACAATGGCGAGGATGTGCTCAGCCAGCTCATCTGGGGCGCGCAGACCTCGCTCATCGTCGGCCTGATCGCCGGGCTCATCTCCACCGCGATCGGGCTCGTCATCGGGCTCACCGCCGGGTACAGCCAGGGCGTCGTCGACGAGATCCTGTCGTTCCTCACGAACCTCGCGCTCGTCGTCCCGGTCCTGCCGCTGATCGTGACGCTCGCCTCGTACTCCCCGGTGCGCGGCATCTGGATGATCATCTTCGTCATCAGCGTCACCGGCTGGGCCTACGGCGCTCGGATCAAACGCTCGCAGGTCATCTCCCTGCGCACCCGCGACTACGTCGCTGCGGAGAAACTGGCCGGAGACCGCACACCGCGCATCATCCTGCGGGAGATCATGCCCAATATGACCTCACTCATCGTCGTCAGCTTCATGGGCGCCGCCCTCGGCGCGATCGGCGGCGAGGGCGGACTCGCGTTCCTGGGACTGGGCGATCCGCAGACGGTCAGCTGGGGCGCGATGCTCTACCAGGCCAACATCGGCGGCGCGCTGCTCACCGGGCAGCTCGCCTGGCTGATCGCCCCGGGGCTCACCCTCGCTCTGCTCATCACGAGCTTCACACTCATCAATTTCGGCATCGACACGCTGAGCAACCCCCAGCTGAGGGAGGGATGACCGTGGCACTCCTCGAGGTCACCGATCTGTCCGTCGTCTACCGTCCGCGCGACCACGCACCGCACCACGCGGTCCGCTCGGTCTCGTTCGCCATCGAGAAGGGCGAGTTCGTCGGCCTGGTCGGCGAGTCGGGATGCGGCAAGTCGACGCTCGGCAACGCCGTCCTGCACTTGCTCAGCAAACCGGCCGCCATCGAGAGCGGGAGCGTCGTCTTCGACGGCCGGCGCATCGACGGACTCAGCGACGACGAGCTCCGCGGCAGCCGCTGGGTCTCGCTCTCGACCGTGTTCCAGTCCTCGATGAACTCGCTCAACCCGGTCATGACGATCGCGGCGCAGTTCCGGGACACCTTCCGCGCCCATCGCGCCCCGGCCTCCCGCGTCCGCGCCGCCGAGCTGCTCAGGATGGTTGACCTGGAGGAGAGCATGCTCGACTCCTACCCGCACGAGCTCTCCGGCGGGATGAAGCAGCGCGTCGCCCTCGCCCTCGCGCTGGCCCTCAGCCCCGATCTGGTCGTGCTGGACGAACCGACCACCGGGCTCGATGTGCTCGTGCAGCGCCGCATCCTGGACCGGCTGCGCGAGCTTCAGGCGCAGCTGGGCTTCGCGGTGCTGTTCGTCAGCCACGACATCGGCACCGTCCTGGAGCTGAGCGACCGCGTGCTCGTCATGCTGGACGGCGAGCTCGTGGAGCAGTCGACGCCCGCCGCACTGCTGGGCGGCGCCAGGCATCCCTACGCAGCGAAGCTCCTCGACGCCTACCGAGTGACCTCCGGCGCGGTGGCGAAGGCCGCCACCGCAAGCGCCGCCGAGCCGCTGCTGACCATGAGCGGGGTCGGCAAGGCCTACCGCGCTGGCCGAGATCTCGCTCACCCTCCGCGAAGGCACCGTCTCCGCCCTGGTCGGCCAGTCCGGCTCGGGCAAGTCCACGATCGCGCGCCTCCTGCTCGGGATGGAGCGGCCCGACGGCGGAACGGTCACCCTCACCCGTCCCGGCTCCTCCCCCGTCCCGGTCGGGACGCTGCGCGGACGCCGCCTGCGCGAGTACCGCGCGACGACGCAGCTGGTCTTCCAGGACCCGTTCGCCTCGCTGAACCCCGCGAACACCGTGCAGTACATCCTGTCGCGGCCGCTGCAGAACTTCGGCGGAATCCCGCGATCGGAGGTGGCGGTGCGCGCTGCTGACCTCCTCGAGCAGGTCGGCCTCACGCCCGCGGCACGCTTCATCGACAAGCTGCCCCACCAGCTCTCGGGCGGCCAGCGCCAGCGGGTCGTGATCGCCCGCGCCCTCGCGGCGAACCCGGCCGTCCTCATCGCGGACGAGCCGGTTTCGATGCTGGATGTCTCCATCCGCGCCGAAATCCTCGACCTCCTCCACCACCTGGTCGCCGGCCGCGGCATCGCCATGCTCTACATAACGCACGATCTTTTGTCGGCGCGGGCGCTCGCGGACGACGTCACGGTGCTCGAAGGCGGGCAGGTGCGCGAACAGGGGACGGCCGCGCAGGTGATCGACAACGCGACGCACCCCTACACCCGCGAGCTCCTGGCCGCCATCCCGGACCCCTTCGCCCGGGCGGGGTGAAGCCGCCGCCGCTTCCGAGCCCCTCAGGCGGCGGGCGCCGGCGGAAGAATGGCGACGGCCTCGACCTCCGAACGCAGTCCGGGGAGCGCGAGCGCCGAGACACCGATCAGCGCGCTGGCCGGAGGGGTGGCCGTATCGACCCACCGGTCGCGCCCGGCACGGATGGTTTCGAGGTCCCGTGACGGAAGATCGACGACGAAGAGGGTCAGCCGCGCGAGGGCGGCCGGGGTGAGGCTTGCGCGGGCGAGCACAGCGTCCAGCCCACGGAAGCATTCGTCCAGCTCTTCGGCGAAAGACGCCGAGCGGGCCGCGGGCGCGATCTGCCCGGAGACGAACGCCAGGCCGCTTCCCGACGGGACGAGGACAGCGTCGGAGATGCCCGGAACGGCTGCGCTCGGGAGGAATCGCGGCCCGGCGAGGGCGGAACCGCTCCCGGTTCCCTCGGCGCCGGTCACGCCGGCGCCTGTCCCGTGCGCAGTCTCGCCACCACTCGCAGCAGCGTGGGCACGCCCACAGCCACCGCGAACGGCACGACGACGGCGGTGAGCACGGCCGCGCGCAGGAGGAGGGGCCAGTCGTCGGCGAGCCAGCCGAGCACGGCCTGGCCGAGGGCGACGGCGGGGAAGATCACGAACCAGATGACGAGGATGCGAAGCCAGAGCGGCGACATCATCATGGGAACCTCATTTCCAACTATATGGTTGGGTCAACCATAGGCACCTCCCGCACGATCTGCAACTAAAGAGTTGGAATCGGGTTAGGATTCAGAGCATGGCCTGGGACACCGAGCGCACCCGCACCCTGCTGCTCGAAGCGGCGACCGCGGAATTCGCCACGCACGGCATCGCCGGGGGCAGGATCGACCGCATCGCCTTAGCGGCGGGGATCAACAAGGAGCGCCTCTACAGCTACTTCGGCGGCAAGGAAACCCTCTTCGACACGGTGCTCGAGCACCAGCTGTCCCGCGCGGGCGACGATGTGCCTCCCCCCGCCGCCGACACCGGACCGGGAGGTGTGGCCGACTACGCGGCAGGCCTCCTCGCCCGGCATCGCTCCGATCCGAGCCTCGCCCGGCTGCTGCTCTGGGAAGGGCTGGAGCGCGGGAAAGCCGTGGCTGCGGAGCGGCGCGCGAGCCAGGCCGCAGAAAAAGCCGCAGCGATCGCAGGGGCGCTCCCCGGGATGACGACGGCACAGGCGCAACATCTGCTCCTCACGATCCTGACCCTGGCGAACGCCTGGGCCACGCTGCCGAATCTCACCGGCATGTGCGGGCAGGAGGGGGAGGCGCTGGTCTCGGCGATCCGCAGCGCCGTGCTGACGCTCGCGGAGAGTGCGGGGGCGCCGGCAGCCGGGAGGCGTCCCCGCCGTCACAAGCATCCTGGAGTGCCGGCGACGTGACCCCCGGCGGTCCGGCCGCCGAAGCGGGGATCGGGGTGGGCTCGTCCGCCGAGCGCCTTCTCAGCGCCTACCCCGAGATCCAGAGAACAGGCAGCTATACCGATTCGACAACGTACTACGGCCTCCATAACGGTGCGGGCGGGTGGATCGTGTTCGCCGTCTTCGAGAGTCGCGTCGTGAGCGTCCAGGTCGCCAACGAGTCGAATGTCCCCGCGGAGAACGGCTCGGTGCGCACGATGCCCAGCGAACGCTGCCCCGCTTGACCCCGGTAGACTGAACCGCATCCCCCGCCGTCACAAGCATCCTGGAGTGCCGCCGAAGTGACCGACACCACCGCCCAGCACGTCGTCGACACGGTCGCGAACGCAGCCGCAACGCCGGAGAGAGAGCAGCCGTTCGCAGCGCTCGGCCTCAAACCGGACGAGTACGCGAGTATCCGCGAGATCCTCGGCCGCCGGCCCACGAACGGCGAGCTGGCGATGTACTCGGTGATGTGGTCCGAACACTGCTCCTACAAATCCTCGAAGATCTACCTGCGGCAGTTCGGGCAGAAGGTCACACCGGCGATGAAGAAGAACCTCATGGTCGGGATGGGCGAGAACGCGGGCGTCGTGGACATCGGCGAGGGCTGGGCCGTCACCTTCAAGGTGGAGTCGCACAACCACCCCTCCTACATCGAGCCGTTCCAGGGCGCGGCGACCGGCGTGGGCGGGATCGTCCGCGACATCATCTCGATGGGCGCACGCCCGGTCGCGGTGATGGACCAGCTGCGCTTCGGTGCGATCGACGAGCCGGACACCGCGCACGTGGTGCATGGCGTCGTCTCCGGGATCTCGTTCTACGGCAACTGCCTCGGCCTGCCGAACATCGGCGGCGAGACGTACTTCGACCCGGTGTACCAGGGCAACCCGCTGGTCAACGCGCTCTCGGTGGGCGTGCTGCGCCACGAGGATCTGCACCTCGCGAACGCCTCCGGCGTGGGCAACAAGGTCGTGCTGTTCGGCGCGCGGACCGGCGGCGACGGGATCGGCGGCGCGAGCATCCTGGCGTCCGACACGTTCTCCGAGGGCGGGCCGACCAAGCGCCCGGCCGTGCAGGTGGGCGACCCGTTCGCCGAGAAGGTGCTCATCGAGTGCTGCCTGGAGCTGTACCGCGACAAACTGGTCGAGGGCATCCAGGACCTCGGGGCCGCCGGTATCTCCTGCGCCACCAGCGAGCTGGCCTCGAACGGCGACGGCGGGATGTTCATCGAGCTGGACAGCGTGCTGCTGCGCGACCCGAGTCTCACCGCCGAGGAGATCCTCATGTCGGAGAGCCAGGAGCGGATGATGGCGGTCGTCAAGCCGGAGCTTCTCGACCAGTTCCTCGCGGTGACGGCGAAGTGGGATGTCGAGACCAGCGTCCTCGGCGAGGTGACCGGCACCGGCCGCCTGGTCATCAACTGGCACGGCGAGGAGATCGCCAACGTCGACCCGCGCACGGTCGCGATCGACGGACCGGTCTACGAGCGTCCCGTCGCCTACCCGTCGTGGATCGACGCCCTGCGGGCCGACTCGGCCTCAGCGCTCGCCCTGCCGGTCTCGGGCGACGCGCTGCGCGAGCAGGCCCTCGCCCTGCTGGGCAGCGCGAACCTGGCCGACAAGTCCTGGATCACGGACCAGTACGACTACTTCGTCGGCGGCAACACCGCGCTCGCCTTCCCGGACGACGCGGGCATGATCCGCGTGGACGAGGAGAGCGGGCTCGGCTTCGCCATCGCGACCGACGCGAACGGCCGCTACTGCCAGCTCGACCCGAAAGAGGGCGCCAAGCTCGCCCTCGCCGAGGCGTACCGCAACGTCGCCGCCTCCGGCGCGGTGCCCGCCGCGGTCACCGACTGCCTCAACTTCGGCAGCCCGGAGAACCCCGAGGTCATGTGGCAGTTCTCGCAGGCCGTCGAGGGACTCTCCGACGCCTGCCTGGAACTGGGTATCCCCGTCACCGGCGGCAACGTCTCCTTCTACAACCAGACCGGCGATGTCCCCATCTTCCCAACCCCGGTGGTCGGCGTGCTGGGCGTGATCGACGATGTGGCGCGCCGCATCCCGGCCGGCTGGCAGGACGAGGGCGAGAACATCTACCTCCTCGGCATCACCCGCGAAGAGCTCGACGGCTCCGCGTGGGCGGCGACGGTCCACGGTCACCTTGGCGGACGCCCCCCCGCGGTGGACCTCGCCGCCGAGCGCAGGCTCGCCGAGACCCTGCACGCCGCGTCGCAGCAGGGCCTCATCTCATCCGCCCACGACCTCGCCGACGGCGGCCTCGCCCAGGCCCTCACCGAGAGCGTCCTGCGCTTCGGCGTCGGCGCTCGCGTCTGGCTGGGCGACATCGCCGAGCGGGACGGTGTGGACGCGGCGAGCGCGCTTTTCAGCGAGTCGACCGCCCGCGCGATCGTCTCCGTTCCCCGCGAGGACGACGTGAAGTTCCGCGGTCTCTGCGATGGGCGCGGCGTCCCCGCGCTCCGCATCGGCGTCACCGACGCCGGGGCCGGAACAGAGCCGGTGCTGGAGATCCAGGACCTCTTCGCGATCGAGGTGGCGGAGCTGCGCAGCGTCCACCGTTCCACGCTTGCGGAACGCTTCGGACCGGTGGTGGGCTGAACGGCCGGCCGCCGATACGGTGGTCAGCCGCGGGCGGCCAGCTCCACCGGCCGCCGCGTCAACAGCCGCACCCGCTGCTGGGTCAGCAGGATGCCGCAGAGCACGACCAGCGCGCCCGCCGGTTCGTTCCAGCTGAGGCGCTCCCCGAGCACCAGGACGCCGAGCGCCACACCCACGACCGGCGTCACATAGGTCACGCCGGAGGTCGCTGTCGGCCCCCACGCGCGCAGCACGTTCATGTTCCAGATGTAGACGACGCCCGATCCCAGAGCGCCCAGGGCGAGCAGGCTCAGCACGACCGGCCAGCTGAACCGGACAGGGTGCCAGGCGATCACCGGGGTCAGCGCGATCATGATCGCCGCGGCGAGGCCGACACTGAGGAACGCCGTCGCGGTGGCCGGGATGTCGCGGTGGCAGATGAAGCGGCGCAAGTAACTAAAGCTGACACCGTAGCAGGTCACCGCGCCGAGACAGGCGAGCTGCCCCCCGAGCGAGCCGGAGAGCGCCGCCAGCTGCCACGGCCCCACGACCACGAGGACGCCGAGCACACCGACCATCACCCCGAGGATCTGGTCGCGGTTAAGCCGTTCGACCCGGAAGGCCGCCGTCGCCATGATGGCGGTCGTGATGGGCGTCACCGCGTTGTAGATGCTCGCCAGGCTGGAGGAGACGTACTGCTCTGCCCAGGCGAAGAGCAGGAACGGAAGCGCGCAGCCCATGATCGCCACGACGACGAAGTGCAGCCAGACGATCGGCTCGCGCGGGAGCCTGCTGCGCGTGACGAGGAGGATGACGCCGAGTGTCACCGCGCCGAAGACCAGCCGGGCCCAGGCGACCTGCCCGAAGCTGACCCCTTCGAGTCCGATCTTCATGAACAGGAAGCTGGCGCCCCAGATAACCCCCATGCCGATGAACTGAAGAGTGACTTTCACGCGCGCGACGTTACCCTAACCGCCTCGCGTCATCCGGCGCTTTGGGGCCACGATGCCGCGATTTCACCCTTCGGGTCGTGTGCCCGGAGACGTCGTCGGGGCCGGGGCCGTCACGCGGACCGGCTGGGCCACCGAGGCCGGGAACGCCTCTCCACCGTACTTCGCGTTGGCGGCCGTCATGTAGGTCTTCCACACCCGGTTTCTCAGCTGATCGCCCTGGACGCCGCCGATGGTGGACCGGCGGAGCGAGACCTCTCCCTGGACATTGCCGATCCACACCGCCGTCGCGAGTTCCGTGGTGGAGCCGACGAACCAGGTGTGCTACTCTCCGTCGGAGGTGCCGGTCTTGCCGAACACCGGGACACCGTCCCGCGGGTTGGACGCGGAGCCGGTTCCTCTCATCACACCGCTCAGCTCCGAGGCCATCGTGGCCGCGACCTCGGAGCTGACGGCCGCCGAGCACTCCGGCCCCGGAACCGGCACGTCCTTGCCCTCGGAGTCCACGATGCGGTCGATCGCGATGGGCGAGCAGATCACGCCTTTGTTGGCGATAGCCGCGAAGGCCGCGGCCATCCGGATGGGCGCCACTTCGTTGATTCCGAGAACGTCCGAGACGTAGGAGGTGAGCGACTTCCCGTCCGCGCGCCGAACGCCGAACGCCTCCGCCGTCTTGCGGATCTCGCACTGGTCGAGCTTCTGCGCCATCGAGAAGAACGCCCCGTTCACCGAACCGGCGGTCGCCGTGCGCACGCTCATGTCCCCCGGCGTCTGTCCGCTGTCGTTCTTGGGAGAGTAGGCGCCGCCCTGCGTGCCCTGGCAGCTGTCGCGGAAGGTGGGGGGCTGAGGGCCCGCGCGTTCCCGTTGACCGTGTCGTCGATCGAGTGCCCGGTCTTGAGCCACTCGGCGAGCGTGAACACCTTGTACGTCGAGCCGGCGGGGAACCCGCTGGAAGCGCCGTCTTCGTAGTCGCTGGCGAAGTTGACGGCCGTGCTCTCCGGCTAGGTGTCCTCCGGGTGGGCGTCGAAGTCCTTGTTCTGCGCCATCGCGAGGACACGTCCCGTGCCGGGCTCGATGGTCACGAGCGAACCGCCGAGGTCGAGGGCCGGGGCGGACATCGGGACGTACGCCCTCATCGACTCGAGCGCTGCGCGCTGGAGGTCGAGATCGAGCGTCGTGTAGATGTCATAGCCGCCGGTGGTGAGAGTGCTCCGCTCCGGATCGACAGCGTCCTGGAGCATCTTCTGGTTCCGGATGACGCGCTCGACGTAGTCGCAGAAGAAGCCAGCGCCCAGCGGGTTCGCCGCATGACAGCCGGTGGCGAGCGGGGTGATCTTCGGCTCGATGGGAGCGGCGACGGCCTCGTCGTGCTGCGCCTGCGTGATCTTGCCCTCTTTGAGCATCGCGGCGAGCACATCGCCGTCCCGGCGCTTCTTGTTGTCCGCGAGGTTCTCCTCGCGGTCGAGGCGCAGCCCATTGGGCTCGTTCACCGACGCGATCAGGCTGGCCGCCTGCGGCAGTGTCAGCTCGGCCGCCGTGACGCCATAGTAGTACTTCGCCGCGGACTGGATATCGTACGTCGTGCCGCCGAACGGCGCGATGTTCAGATAGCCGAGCAGAATCTGATCCTTGGTGTACGCCTTCTCCAAACCGATCGCGAGCCGGATCTCCTTCAGCTTGCGGTCCATGCTCGTCTTCGTCGCGTCGTCGTAGGCGGCTTCGCGCTTGGCCTTGTCCGGAATGGCCTCCGCCCGCTGCACGAGGATGTTCTTGACATACTGCATGGAGATGGTGGACGCGCCCGATCCGACGTTCTCGCTCAGCGCGTTCCCGGCAGCGGCGCGCAGAGCCGCTCTCACATCGACGCCGCCGCGACTGTAGAACCGCGGGTCCTCGGTCGCGATCAGAGCGTCCTTCACCTGCGGGGAGATCTGGTCCCAGCCGACGATCTCGCGGTTCTGCTCGTAGACCGCGGCGATCAGGACGGGGGCGCCCGTCCCGTCCTTCGCGTAGATATCCGTCGTCTGCGCGAGTTTGTCCGGCTTGATGTACTCGGGCAGCCCCTCGAAAAGCCGGATGCCGCTGTCGGCGGCCATGCCGCTCACGGCGACGGCCGGCGCGACCATCGCGACGACCATGACACCGGCCACAGCGCTGAGTGCGAGAAAGCCGGCCGCGGTGCGGCGACGACGCGAGAGGTGGGTCATCTCGGCGGACCTCCAATGAGCGAGGGGAACGACAACGACCGCGATCCGCAAGACCCTCCCTCTGCGAACCCTGTCAGGGCATTGTGGACCAAGCAACCTGGGAGTAAGAGGAATATGACATGTTTTGCTGGATCCCACCACCGGGAATACCTGGGCACCGATCCCGTTGTATGCATTTGCATAGAATTGCCGAGGACACCCTGAGGAGCCAGCGCATGCAGTACGGAATCTTCTCCGTGAGCGATATCACCCGAGACCCAACCTCGGGCGAGACGCCAAGCGAGGCGGAGCGCATCGACGCGATCGTGACGATCGCGACCCACGCGGAGGAGGTCGGGCTGGATGTGTTCGCGATCGGAGAGCACCACAACCCGCCGTTCTTCTCCTCCTCCCCCACCACCCTGCTCGCCCACATCGCAGCCCTCACCGAGCGCCTGATCGTCACGACCTCCACGACACTGATCACCACGAACGACCCGGTGCGGCTCGCCGAAGAGTACGCGATGCTCCAGCATCTCTCGAAGGGCCGCATGGATCTGATGCTCGGCCGGGGCAACACCGGCCCGGTCTACCCGTGGTTCGGCCAGGACCTCCGCCAGAGCCTGCCGCTCGCGCTGGAGAACTACAACCTCCTGCACCGGCTGTGGAACGAGGATGTCGTGGACTGGGAGGGCCGCTTCCGCACCCCGCTCCAGGGCTTCACCTCCACCCCGCGACCGCTCGACGGCGTACCCCCGTTCGTCTGGCACGGCAGCATCCGCACCCCGGAGATTGCGGAGCAGGCCGCCTACTATGGCAACGGCTTCTTCGCGAACAACATCTTCTGGCCGAAGAATCACTACCAGCGCCTGATCGCGTTCTACCGCGAGCGCTTCGAGCACTACGGGCACGGCACCGCCAAGCAGGCGATCGTCGGCCTCGGCGGGCAAGCCTACCTCGCCAAGAACTCGCAGGATGCGAAGACCGCGTTCCGCCCCTACTTCGACGAAGCGCCAGTCTACGGCAACGGCCCGTCGATGGAGGATTTCGCCGAGGCGACCCCGCTGACCGTCGGCAGCCCGCAGGAAGTCATCGACAAGACGCTGACCTTCCGCGAGTGGGCAGGCGACTACCAGCGCCAGCTGTTCCTGATGGACCACGCCGGCCTCCCGCTGAAGACCGTGCTCGAACAGCTCGACCTGCTGGGCGGAGAGGTCGTCCCCGTGCTGCGCAAGGAGACCGCGGCCCGCAAAGACCCGCAAACCCCCGACGCGCCGACCCACGCCTCCCTCGTGCGCGCGAAGTACGGCGAGGAGAAGCCGCGCCAGCTGCGCCCGAACGCGAACCGCGGCGACAACCTGACCGGCGGCGCTCCCTACCAAGACAGCGGCGAGCGAGAGCCCGGCGCTGTGACGCCCGGGGCAGAGGAATGAGGACCCCATGACGAACGCCCCGCAGCGCCCGTTCCGGCTCGTGGCTGTGAACGCGGGCGTGAACGACCCCTCCGCCACGAAGCTGCTGGCCGAGCGGCTGACCCAGAGCGTGGAGGCGAATGCGCAGCGCGACGGCCGCACAGTCGAGGCGCTGCGCCTGGACCTGCGCGAACTGCTGCCGGAGCTCTCCGGCGCGCTCGCCTCCGGCCACCTCGGACCGATGTTCGGGAAGGCCGTCGAAGCGCTCGCCTCGGCGGACGGCATCGTGGCGGCGACGCAGATCTACAAGGCCGGGATGAGCGGGCTGTTCAGCTCGTTCTTCCAGGTGCTCGACAACGACCTCCTGATCGCCAAGCCGCTCCTCCTCGGCGCGACGGCCGGGACCGCCCGGCACGCGCTCGCGGTGGACGGGCAGCTGCGCTCGATGTTCGCCTACCTGCGCACCATGACCGCCCCCACCTCCGTCTTCGCTTCGACCGAGGACTGGCAGGACAGCACCCTTGGCCAGCGCATTGACCGCGCGGCGCGCTAGCTGGTCGTGCTGATGGAGTCCGGCGTCGAAGCCCGCATCAAAGAAACCTCGTGGGACCGCTATCGGCACGAGTTCGGCTCCGCCGGCGGCTCCGAGCTGGGAATCGATGTGTCGTCCGAACTGATGCGCCTCGCCGCGGGAGGGACCCTGCCGCCGCCAAGCTGAAGCGATAGTGTGGGCGTCGAAACAGGGAGGGAGCCAACGTGGACGTGCTCGGCGCGCTGCAGTGGATCGGCCTGGTGGTCTGCCTTATCCTCGCGCTCACCGGCCTGATCCCGGTCGTGGCCGCCGCGGCGACGTTCTTCGTGATCCCCCTGCACGCCTGGATCAACCATTACCACAAAGCGGCGCCCTACCTTCCCCGCGTGGCGATCGTGGTCCCGGCGTGGAACGAGGGGGCGGTGATCGGCGCCTCCATCGACCGCCTCGTGACGCTCGACTACCCGAAGGAGGCGCTGCGCATCTACGTGGTGGACGACGCGAGCACAGACGACACCTCCGTTGTGGTGCGAGAGCGGGCGATGCGCTACCCGGGCAACGTCTTCCTGTTCCGTCGCGAGAAGGGCGGCCAGGGCAAGGCCCACACGCTCAACCACGGCATCGAGCGCATCTTCGCCGACGACTGGATGGAGGCGCTCCTGATCATGGACGCCGATGTCATCTACCAGCCGGACTCGCTGCGCAAGATGACCCGGCACCTGGCCGACCCAAAGGTGGGCGCCGTCTCCGCCTACATCCACGAAGGCAGCGCCGACCGCAACTACCTGACCAAGTTCGTGAGCACCGAGTACGTCCTCTCGCAGCCGACCGCCCGCCGCGCCCAGAACGTGCTCGGCGCTCAGGCCTGCCTCGCCGGCGGCGCGCAGCTGCACTCCCGCGAGAACCTCATCGCCATCGGCGGCCAGGTGGACACCAGCACGCTGGCCGAGGACACCATCACCACGTTCGAGACGCAGCTGCGGGGCAAAAGGGTCGTGTTCGAGCCGCACGCGCATGTGCTCGCCGAAGAGCCGCGCACGATCGACGCGCTGTGGAAGCAGCGGCTGCGCTGGGCGCGCGGCAATGTGTCGGTGACGGCGCGGTACTCGAAGGTGTGGTTCCGGCCCTCCCGCAAGCACCATCTCGGCGCCTGGACGTTCGGGATCGTGTGGTTCAGCCTGTGGCTGCTCCCCCTCATCATGGTGATCTCGTCGATCGGGCTCGCCGGGCTGCTGTTCCTGCACAACGGCTTCGCGACGACGGTCTTCCGCATCCTGTGGATCTCGGCGGCGCTCGCCTATCTGTTCGTGCTCATCCTCGGCTCGCAGACGGACGTGGGGACGACACGGAAAGAGGTCGGCCATGTCATGCTCTTCCCCGGCATCGTCAACATGCTCGTGATGCTCACCGCTCTCTTCCCGACGATGATGCTGACTGGCTTCCGGGGCTGTTCGGCATCCGGCTCGGGGGCTCGGCCCTGTTCACCCTGACGCTCGCGATCTACATCTGGATACCGTTCTCGATGCTCGTCGCCTGGCTCGCCCGCCGCTCCGAACGCCTCCGCGCCGGCCGCTGGCTCGCGACCGCCCTCATCTACCTCGCGGGGTACGGATCGCTCCTCTGCGCCATCACCTTCGACAGCTACCTGAAAGAGCTGGCCGGCGCCGAATCCCGCTGGGACAAAACCGAAAAAGTAGGCCGCGTCGCCACCACCTGACGCAGCCATCGCTTCCTCAGCTCTTCAGCCCCCTGTCGGCGTGTCGAGCGGGAGAACTGAGGAAGCGATGGCTGGGTTGGAAGTATGAAGGTGCGTGGTCTGATTCAGAGCAGCGAGACGAGCGAACTCACAGCCGAGGCGGACGACGCCGAGAGCGCGCGGTCACTGGTCGAAGAGCAGCTGCCCGAGGGCTACGAGCTGCTGCAGATCCACAGCGCTATGCCCCGCGGCGGCCGTGTGATCGCGACCGCCGTGATCCGAGCGGCCGCCGTCACCGAACTCACCGCGGACGGCGCGGACTACGCCCGCGCCCGGGATGCTCTGCACGCGCTCATCCCGGCCGGCCAACGCCTCCTGTCCACCGTCATCGTCCACGAGTGAGGGAATGACAGCCGCTCGGAGGAGAGAGAACGGCTGGGCTGCGGCGGATTCCAGAAGCGCCCAGAGCCGGGTCTCCGGTCCGGAGCGAGCGCGACTCGCGCGTGTACACGGACGCCCTTGGTGCGGGCCACAGGACCGAGGTAGTCACCACCGGCGAGTTCGAAGCCGAACGCCTCAGCGGCGATCTTGGAGCTGGAGCAGGCGCGCCAGGGGTGTCCGTGCCGGCGGATCGCCGCCACGGACGCCTCAGCGCGCTCAGGGTCGCGGGAGACCAGTACGACGTGGGCGCCCGCCCGAGCGAGCTGCTCCCCGGTGAAGTACCCGACCCCGGCGTTGCCGCCGGGGATGACGGCGGTCCGGCCCTGCGCGCGGAAGCTCGGCCGGGTTCCACGCCACGTCAGGAGCCGTTTCCGGTGGCGATCCGCTCATGCTCGCGAATGACCTCCGCGATGATGAAGTTCAGGAACTTCTCTGCGAAGCCGGGGTCGAGGTGGCTCTCCTCGGCGAGCATTCGCAACCGGTCGATCTGCTCGCGCTCGCGCTCCGGGTCAGCGGGTGGCAGGCCGTACTCGGCTTTCAGCGCTCCAACCTGCTGCGTGAACTTGAACCGTTCCGCGAGCATGTGGACGACCGCCGCGTCGATGTTGTCGATGCTCTGGCGGATGCCGCGCAGCCGCGCGAGAGCCTCCGCCGTCGAGTCGTTCTCAGCCATGAAACGACACTATAGGGTCACAGAGCCGGCTCTGGATAGGCGAGAACGCTCCGCAGCACCGGCCGCGTCGCGAACAGCGCGACCCAGACGAGCAGGATGCCGAGTGCGAGGCAGCCGACGACGACAGCCAGGCTGAGCGGCGACAGGATGAGGCTGATCCCGGTCAGCGGCAGGACGACGACCGCGGCGGCGAGCGCCGAGCCGATCGTCGTGAAGCGCAGCGGGGAGAGCACCGCCCGGCCGCGGGCCGCGTCCATCTCGGTCACCGGCATCCCCAGCCGGTCGAGGCTCACGTAGAGATCGCGGCGGTCGAGCACCGCCGCTGCCTGGTTCACGCCCGCCGAGCACGCGACCATGAGGAAGGAGGCGACGATGGTGATGACGAGGCCGGTGCGGATGTCGGCGACGAGCAGGCGCGAATCCCGGTCTGACTGCTCGCCGACAGAGTCCAGCAGCGCCATACCCACCCCGGCGAAAACGGCGGTGAAACTCGTCATCGCCACGCCGGAGACCTGCCGCCACGCGGCCTTCGGCGACTCCAAGACGCTGCGCGCCGCGATCAGCCTGCGCGCGGTCGCCGCCCGCTTCGCCTGGCGCGCAGCGTCCAGCCGCAGCGCCCACGGCCCGATCAGGTTCAGAACGACGAGCGTGCCCCCGAAGCCGACCGCGAAGAAGCTGAGCAGGCCGATCGCGCTCTGCACGAGCCCGAGCGCGCTCATGAGGACAGAAGCGCCCGCGATCGCGCCCGCGCCGATGACGACACGGAGCCAGTGGGCGCGCTGCGGCCGCTGCCGGGTCCGCACCCCGAGGGGCGACAGGATGACCCGTCGCAGTCCCAGCGCAGCGCTCACTGCGGCGAGGACGCCGACGCCCAGCGCAGCGGCCGCGATCCAGCCGGGGGCGAGCAGCACAGCCGAGCCAAGCGGGGAACCGCGGAACGGGAGGAGACCGACGAACGGCACGGCGAGCAGATACAGCGCGACACCGGCGAGCGCGCCGAGCAGCGCGAGGGCGGTCGACTCGATGATGGTGAGCGAAGCGACCAGCGCGGGCGAAGCGCCGAGCAAGCGCAGGCCGGCAAGGCGTTCGTCGCGACGGCGGGCCGACAGACGAGCGGCGGAGCCGCCGAGCGCGGCGAGGGGGACGACGAGCAGCGCGAGGGCAAGCACGGCCAGGACCTGATAGAAGAAGGCTAGCTCATCGCTCCAGGAGAAGAAGATCTGGGCCCCGCCGGCGACGAGGAGAAGCAGGGCGGTCGCGACAGCGAAGGCGACGACGGGGAGGACGATGGTGGCACGGTCGGTCGCGCCGCAGCGGGCGAAGAGCCAGGCGAGGCGGAGGGTGGTCATCGCGTCCGCTCCGTGCTGGTGCGCGCGTCTGCCACGATGCGGCCGTCGGCCAGGCGGAGGAGACGGGAGCAGCGTGCGGCGACGCCCTGGTCGTGTGTGACGACGACGAGGGACCGGCCGCGGCCGGTGGTGGCGGCGAGAAGCGCCTCCATCACCTCGCCAGAAGTCCGCGAGTCCAGGGCTCCGGTCGGCTCGTCGGCGAAGACGACCGAAGCGCCCGTCACCTGGGCGCGGGCGATGGCGACGCGCTGGGCCTGGCCGCCGGAGAGCTGGCCGATACGGCGCTGCTCGAAGCCACCGAGACCGAACGCGGCGAGCCAGGCCGCAGCGTTGCGCTCGGCCGCGGTGCGGCTCGCCCCGGAGAGCAGCAGCGGCAGGGCGACGTTCTCGATCGCCGTCAGCTCGGGCAGCAGGAGGCCCTGCTGGAACACGAAGCCGAACGCCTCGCGGCGCAGGCGAGAGCGCTCGGATTCGCCGAGGCCGGTGATCTCCAGCGGGCCCCGCACGGTGTCGAGGACAACCGTGCCGGAGTCGGGGGCGACGATGCCGGCGAGACAGTGCAGCAGGGTGGTCTTACCCGACCCGGAGGCGCCCATGATCGCGACGGACTCGCCGGGCTCGAGACGGAAGTCGACACCGGCCAGCGCAGGCTCCGCGGCGGGTCCGTAGGACTTGGAGAGGCCGAAGGCTTGGAGGGCTGGCGGCGCGGGCGGGCACGTGTTCTCGGTCATGGCCCCAGCCTTCCGCCGAAAGCGGTCCGGCGCATCCTCCGCGGGCGTCATCCTGGGCCGCCGGGATCATTCGCGCGATGTCGTGCCGGGGTACGACGGAAGAATACGCCACCGCGGGGACGCACAGTCCCGGACACCGCGCACCGAGCTGAGCCCCGAACGTCGTTACGGTGGAGGGATGGCAGAGACGTACCGCACAGCATCCCTCGACGAGCACTCGGCCCGGGCCCTCGCCGCGAACGGCTTGCGGCTGGCGCTGGTGGACACGGCGGACGAGGCCACGTTCACGGAGTGGATCCGGTCGGGCTTCCGAGGGTTCCACGACCGCCAGCCGAGCGACAAGACGCTCGCGGAAGCCCGGGGCTATCTGGCCGACCGGCGCACGACGGCGGTCTACGAAGACGATCTGCCAAACGCCTGGCCGGTCGGCACCGTCAACTCGTGGGTCGCGCCGCTGACGGTCCCCGGCGGGGGCACACTCGACACCTGGGCGATCAGTTCGGTGACCGTCTCACCCACGCACCGACGGCGCGGGATGGCGACCGCTCTGCTCGGAGCCGAGTTGCGGACCGCGCACCGGCTGGGCGTCCCGGTGGCCGTCCTCACCGTCTCCGAGTCGGTCATCTACGGTCGCTGGGGCTTCGGACCGGCGACATACGCGGCATCCTGGGCCGTCGACACCAAGCGGGTCCGCTGGGCCGGTGGCGACACCCCTGGCCGCCTGGCCTTCACCTCGCCCGACGAGTACCGCGAGACCGGCCACCGGGTCCTCGATCGCGCGATGGCCGCACGGGCAGGGGAGATCGGGATGACGCCCTTCCTCGCCGACCAGCTCATCGGGCCGCTCAGCGACACCCCCGATCGGGAGAAGCACCGCCTGGTCCGCTACGACTCCCCCGCCGGCGAGCCGGAGGGCTTCGTGAGCTTCACCGTGACGGCGACCGACGACGTCGTCCGCCACACCGTCGAGGTTCGCCACCTCGCCGCAGCGACCGACGCCGCCCTCGCCGCCCTGTGGCGCTTCCTGCTGGAACTCGACCTGGTCGCCGTTGTGAAGGCGTCGATCCGCGACGTGGACGAACCGCTGCAAGCTCTCGTCTCCGATGTCCGCGGAGCGCAGCTGACCGGCGCCGAGGACCACCTGTGGATGCGCATCCTGGACGTCCCCGCCAGCCTCGAAGCCCGCAGCTACGAGCGCGACGGCTCGCTCGTGCTGGAGGTGACCGACGACCTCGGGATGGCCGCCGGGCGCTATCGCCTGACCGTCGCCGGCGGCGCTGGACGGGTGGAGCGGACGGACGATGCCGCGGAGGCGACCCTGCCAGTCGCCGCGCTCGGGAGCGTGTACCTCGGGCACGACAGCGCGCGGGCGCTGGGCGTGGCCGGGCGTATCCGCGGGGATGTCGCCGCACTCGACAGGCTGTTCCGCACGTCGGTGCCGACGCGGTTGAGCATGTGGTTCTGAGGTCCGCCGCCCGCCTCGCGTGACGCGGAGGAGTCATACGCGAGAGACGCGCGAATGCCCTCCGCCGCAGACGGGGCGGGGGAGAGTCCGGCGGCGGGGATCAGCGGGAGGCGTCAGCAGGCGAAGGGGCCTCGCCCACGAGGTCGTGACGCACGACGATCTCGTCGCGAGCCGGGCCCACGCCAATCGCCGAGATGCGGGCGCCGGACATGCGCTCCAGGGCGTGTGTGTAGTCCTGCGCGTTCTTCGGGAGATCCTCGAAGCGGCGCGCGCCGCTGATGTCCTCGGTCCAGCCGGGGAACTCCTCGTAGATCGGCTTCGCGTGGTGGAAGTCGCTCTGGGAGGCGGGCACCTCGTCGTGTCGCACGCCGTCCACGTCGTAGGCGACGCAGACCGGGATGCGCTCGATGCCGGTGAGGGTGTCCAGCTTGGTCAGCACGAAATCGGTGACGCCGTTGACGCGCGCGGTGTACCGGGCGATCGGGGCGTCGTACCAGCCGGTGCGGCGCGGCCGGCCGGTGGTGGTGCCGAACTCGAAGCCGCGCTCGCGCAGGAACTCGCCCCACTCGTCGAACAGCTCGGTCGGGAACGGGCCCGACCCAACGCGCGTGGTGTAGGCCTTGACGATGCCGATCACGCGGTCGATGCGGTTCGGGCCGATTCCGGAGCCGGTCGCAGCGCCGCCAGACGTGGAGCTGGAGGAGGTGACAAACGGGTACGTGCCGTGGTCGACATCCAGCATGGTGGCCTGGCCGCCCTCGAACAGCACGTACTTGCCGTCCTCCAAGGCCTGGTGCAGCAGCAGCGAGGAGTCGACCACCATCGGGCGCAGGCGCTCGGCGTAGCTCAGCAGATCGTCAACGATCTCGTCCAAGCCGATGGCGCGGCGGTTGTAGACCTTCACGAGCAGGTGGTTCTTCTGGTCGAGCGCCCCCTCGACCTTCTGGCGCAGAATGTTCTCGTCGAAGAGGTCCTGGATGCGGATGCCGACGCGGTTGATCTTGTCCGCGTAGGTCGGTCCGATGCCGCGGCCCGTCGTGCCGATCTGGCGCTTGCCGAGGAAGCGTTCGGTCACCTTGTCGATCGTGCGGTGATAGTGCGTGATGACGTGCGCGTTGGAGCTGATCTTGAGGCGGGAGACGTCCACGCCGCGGGCGATGAGGCCGTCCAGCTCCTGGAAGAGCACGTCGAGGTCGACCACGACGCCGTTCGCGATGACCGGGGTGACGCCCCCAGTGAGAATGCCCGACGGCAGCAGGTGCAGCGCGTACTTCTCGTCGCCGACGACCACCGTGTGCCCGGCGTTGTTGCCGCCGTTGAACTTGACCACGTAGTCGATGCGGCTGCCGAGGAGGTCGGTGGCTTTCCCTTTGCCTTCGTCGCCCCACTGGGCGCCGATGATCACGATCGCGGGCACTGTTCGTATCCTCTCGGTGGACGGGCGCGCCGCCGCCGGGGCGCGCGGTCGTCACACCCGATCCTATCGCGGGCGGCCGCTGGGCCGTCCCGCGCCGGGCCCGGTGGAGGCGGGCGGCGCGCCGGTGCGGGGAAACCGGCGGCGGGAAGCGGGCTGGGCGGCGTTCGCCGGCCGGGAGTCCCCGGAGAGGACAGCCCGGGGAGAATCTGCACAGCATTGTGCAATATGCTTACGATAGCGCCATGCCGCCCCCCACCCGCACCCCTCGGCGCGACGCCACTGCGAACCGGGAGGCGATCCTCGTGGCCGCAGCGGCGGCGTTCAACGAGGACATCGACGCTTCCCTCGAGACGGTGGCCGCGCACGCCGGGCTCAGCCGTCGCGCTATCTACGGGCACTTCGCCACCCGCGACGAGCTGCTGACCGCGGTGTTCACCCGGGGCGCCGCCAGCCTCGCCGCCCTGCTCGTCCCGGTGTCGCATCCGGATCCCCGGGTCGAGATCGCCCTGTACGGCGCGACGCTCTGGGCCGGGGTCGAGCACATCCGGGTCAGCGCGGCGCTGGCCGTCCGCGGTCCGCACCGGGCCACGGTGGTCGCAGCGCTCGACCCGGCGCGCGAGCGGCTGCGCACGACGGTGCGGCGCGGGATGGCCACGGGCGCAATCCGCGCCGACCTCGATCGCGAGACCATCACCCGGCTGATCGAGAACGCCGCCGTCTCCGTGCTGGACGAGGCCACGCGCACCGGGCTCTCCGATGCCGACGGGCACCGGCTGGTCATGCTGGCCGGACTGTCCGCGGCCGGAGTGGGATGGCAGGCGGCCGGAACGCTGATCGACGAGACCCCCGAGCTGGCCTTCGGGGCTTTGGCCGCCGAGGGGGCGAACAACCGATGAGGGTCGTGCTCGACAGCGTCTCCAAGGGCGCGCGCAACGCGGCCCTCCCGCCCACCTCCCTCACCTTCCAGACCGGCCAGGCCACGCTCGCCCGGGCCGAGACCGAGCAGCGGCCGGCCGTCCTCGGCCTGATCGCCTCCGGGCGGATGCGGCCCGACGCCGGAACGGTCACGATCGACGGGGCGACCGACGCCGCCGCTCTGCGCCGCAGGGTCGCCCTCATCGACGCGACCGACGTGTGCGAGCCGGCCCCGGATGTCACCGTCGCCGGGATCGCGGCGGAGGAGCTCATGTTCGCCGGGCGACCGTCCTCCCCCCTCGCCGTCAACCGGCGACTGGCCGAGCTGGGCGCCTCGGAGTTCGCGCGCTACGCCATCGGGACCGTGCCGCCGACCGCCCGCATCCGGCTGCTCGCCGAGCTGGCGCTGATGCGGAAGAGCGTGGAGGGGCTCGTCATTGTATCCCCCGACCGGCACGGCGGCGACCCGGTCGAGTGGTGGCGGTTCGCCCGCGAGCTCGCCGGACGCAGCATCGCGGTGCTCATCGTCGCGGGCGACGCCTCCGCCGCCGCCATCGCGGCGGAGTCCCTGGTCTCCCGCCTGGACGAGATCGGAGGCCCCCGAACCTTCGACGAAGACCCCGGCCGCGACGACACCGACGCTCTCCCCGATGTGGTCATGACCGAACCCGAACAGGCCGAGGAGCGCGCGTGAAGATCCCGCAGATGATCGCGGCGGAGTTCCGCCGGCTGACCGCCAGCCCGATGGCCATCGTCGCGCTCATCGCACTGATGTGCGTCCCCGTGTTGTACGGGGGCCTGTACTTGTGGGCCAACCAGGACCCGTACGCCCATCTCAACCGGATACCGGCGGCCATTGTCGTGGACGACACCGGCACGACCACCGACGGCAAGAGCGTCAACTACGGCGACCAGGTGGCCGACCAGCTCATCGAGGACGGCGCGTTCCAGTGGCACCGCGTCGCCTCCGGTTCCGCGGCCGCGGGCGTGGACAACTCGAAATACGACTTCAGCGTCACCTTCCCGGCGGGCTTCTCCGAAGCCCTCGCTTCGGCCTCCGGTTCGGGCCCGCACCGCGCGGTGGTCACCCTCACGACAAACGACGCGAACAGCTATCTCGCCTCGACCATCGGCGCCCAGGCCGGAGAGAAGATCCGCACCTCCATCGTCAAGCGGGTGAACGAGGAGGCAGCGCAGCTATTCCTTCTGGGCCTCGCCGATATCCGGTCGAGCCTGGTCACAGCCGCGGACGGCGCGCAGCAGCTGGCCGAGGGCAGCGCCGCCGCGCGATCGGGAGCGGGCGAACTCGCCGACGGGACGGCGCAGGTCGCGACGGGCTCGCACACACTGGCAGAAAGACTGGGCGAACTCACCTCGGGAGCGCAACAGGTCTCCACCGGCGCCGCCCAGGTCGCCGCGGGGAGCAACCAGCTCGCCGCGAAGGCGGCGCAGGCCAGCCGGGCCGCCGCGCAGCTGGCGGCGGACGCCCCCGCCGCCGGACAGCAGCTCATCCAGAAGCTGCAGGACGACGGAGCCGACCCCGCGGTCATCGCCCAGGTTCAGGCCGCCCTCAGCGACATCGACGGCAAGGTGCAGTCGGGCAACGCCCAGATCCAGGAGGCTGTCGGCCCGGTGGGCCAGCTCGCCGACGGCGCCAGCCACGTCGCGTCCGGGGCGGCCGAGGTCGCCGCTGGATCGGCTCAGGCGCAGTCCGGCGCGGCGCAGCTCGCTCTCGGCGCGAACGCCGCAGCCTCGGGCGCCGCCCAGCTCCAGGACGGTCTGACCACCCTGTACGACGGCGCGGCGCACTTGCACGACGGTCTCTCCAGCGGCGTCAGCCAGATCCCGGACGCCTCCCCGGACCTGCAGAAGAAGCAGGCGTCCACCATCGCCGACCCGGTGAACCTGAAGAACGAGTCGATCACCTCCGCCGGAACCTACGGCGCGGGCCTCGCGCCGTTCTTCGTCGCCCTCGCCGGCTGGATCGGCATCTACGCGCTGTTCCTGATCATCAAGCCGGTCTCCCGCCGAGCCATCACCGCACTGCACTCGCCCGTCAAGATAGCCCTCGCCGGCTGGCTGACCCCGGGCCTGCTCGGGGCGGTGCAGATGGTCGGACTGTTCGCGATCGTGTCGGGGGCCCTTGGCTTCGGCATCCAGAACCCGCTCGGGATGTACGGGCTGATGGCCCTCGCCTCCGTCACCTTCGCCGCGATCATCCTCGCGCTGAACGTGTGGCTCGGAAGCGTGGGGCAGTTCCTCGGGCTCGTGCTGATGGTGCTGCAGCTGGTGACGGCGGGCGGGACCTTCCCCTGGCAGACGCTGCCCCGTCCGCTCGCCGCACTGCACCACGTGCTGCCGATGTCGTATGCCGTGGACGGGATCCGTCAGCTGATGTACGGCGGCAACCCGGCGACGGCGTGGGCGGATGCGGGCGTGCTGGCGCTGTGGCTGCTCGTCGCGCTGCTGCTGGCGGCGATCGGGGTGACCCGGATGACGCACTTCCGCACCCTGCGCGATCTGCGGCCCTCGCTGATCGGCTGAGGCGAGGCCGGCGCTGTGTGTCGGCGGCCCAGGCTACACTCGCCTCGTGGCTGCACGCTTACGCATTCTGCACCTCAGCGACACGCACCTGTGCGGCGACGGCCGGCTGCACTACGGGATGGTCGACACGCTCGCCGCCCTCGACCGGGTGCTGGCGCACGCCTCGTCGCTGGACGCTGTGGATATGGTGGCCGCCTCCGGGGATCTCTCCGACGACGGCAGCCCCGCGTCGTACCGGCTGCTGCAGGAGCGGCTCGAACCGTGGGCGGCCGAACGCGGGGCGGTGGTCGCGTACGCGATGGGGAACCACGATCTGCCGGACGCCTTCGAGTCCGTGCTCGGGCCGCGCGAGCGCGCACTCGACGCGAACGGCTTCCGCATCCTCACCGTCGACACCACCGTGCCCTGCGCCGGCTACGGGCGCGTGGACACCGCCCAGCTGGACCGTCTCAGCGAAGCCCTCGCGGAGCCGTCCGAGCACGGGACGGCAATCGTCCTGCACCACCCGCCCGCGCCGCCGACGACCAGGCTCTTCGACACGCTCCGCCTGGTCGACCCCGAGCCGCTGCTCGAGGTGTGCTCAGCCGGAGACGTCCGGCTGATCCTCGCCGGCCACTACCACCACGCGCTCGTGACCGCGGGCGGCGCGCGGCATCCCGATCGTCGTGGCGCCGGCCGTCGCGAACACGACGGACATCCTGTGGCCGCCGCCCGGGGAGCGGGCGGTGCGGAGGTCCGCCTTCGCGCTGGTCGACCTCCCCGCGAACGGACACGCCGGGCGCATGTCGTCGCTGTCCCGGCCGAGGGCGACGGTGAGACCGTCTACGCCCTCGACGCGCAAGCGGTGGCCGGGATCGCCGCCGCCGCGGGCTGGCGGGGCGAAGGCTGATGCGGTTCACTCCCCTTGTGAGGTCTTGTGGCGTCTTGTGGCGACCGGCTGGGCGGCCGAAGCCGACGGTGTGACAGAGCGACCGCTGACCTGACCTGACCGCTTACGCGAATGGGACGTGCTGCACGACCCACGCGTGCATCGCGACAGCGGCCGCCGCTGACGCATTGATCGACCGGGTGGAGCCGAACTGGCTGATCTCCACCACCGTGTCCGCAGCCGCGATCGCCGGCTCGGAGAGCCCCGGGCCCTCCTGCCCGAACAGCAGCACGCACTCCCGCGGCAGCCCCGTCGTCTCGATCCGGACCGAACCGGGAACATTGTCCACCGCCACGATCGGGAGGCCATCCGCGCGCGCCCAGGCGACGAAGGAATCGACATTGTCGTGGTGCCGGAGGTGCTGATAACGGTCTGTGACCATGGCGCCCCGCTTGTTCCAGCGACGCCGGCCGACGATATGCACCGTGTCTGCGGCGAACGCGTTGGCGCTGCGGACGATCGAGCCGATGTTCATGTCGTGCTGCCAGTTCTCGATGGCGACATGGAACGGGTGGCGGCGCTGGTCAAGATCCGCCACGATCGCCTCCATCCGCCAGTAGCGGTAGCGGTCGATCACATTGCGGGTGTCTCCGGTCCGGAGGAGTTCGGGGTCGAAGACGGGGTCCGCGGGCCAGGGGCCGGGCCAGGGGCCGACACCGTGCGCGGTGAGTTCGGGGCTGGGGGTCGCCTGCCCCGGCGCTGCGTGCTCCGAGTTGTCCACCGGTCAAGGGTATCCGCGCTGGACGGCCGCTCACCCCGGCGGCGTTCCCGGAAAGCCCGGACCTGCGGAAAACCCCGCGGCACTGCGCGGGGCAATATGCTGGGTCCATCGGATCTCCATCGAAAGGGGTGCCCGTGACGCGGCGCGACGAGATCGAATGCTGGCTCACTGACATGGACGGCGTGCTTGTCCACGAGAACAAGGCGCTGCCCGGCGCCCCGGCGCTGATTCAGCAGTGGCGGGATCAGGGCACACCGTTCCTGGTGCTCACCAACAACTCGATCTACACCCCGCGCGATCTCGCCGCCCGGCTCCGCGCGTCCGGCCTGGACGTCCCCGAGGAATCCATCTGGACCTCCGCTCTGGCGACCGCCGACTTCCTCCGCCAGCAGAATCCCGGCGGGAGCGTCTACGTCATCGGCGAGGCCGGTCTGACCACGGCGCTGCACGAGGCCGGATTCATCATGACGGAGACGAATCCGGACTACGTGGTCGTCGGCGAGACGCGCAGTTACTCGTTCGACGCCATTACCAAAGCCATCCGCCTCATCGGCAAAGGCGCACGGTTCATCGCGACCAACCCGGACGCGACCGGGCCGAGCGCCGAGGGCCCACTGCCCGCCACCGGCGCGGTCACCGCGATGATCACCAAAGCGACCGGGATGAAACCCTACGTCATCGGCAAGCCCAACCCGATGATGTTCCGCTCCGCACTCAACCGGATCGGCGCGCACTCGGAGAACACCGCGATGATCGGCGACCGGATGGACACCGACGTCGTCGCGGGCATTGAGGCCGGACTCCACACCATCCTGGTGCTCACCGGCATCAGCGACCAAGCGGAGATCGACCTCTATCCGTTCCGCCCGGACGAGATTCTCCCGGGTGTGGACGCCCTCGTCGCACGCGAACCGGTCGAGTCCGAGTTCTGACGCACCACAAGAAAGCAGCACCGCCATGCGGGATGTGACACCCGAGTCGCTCACCCTCGTCCGGATGGCCGTGCGCGAAGCCGCACGGGACGCGTGGAACGCTCTCCGCACCGCGCATCCAGACGACAGCTTCTACTACTTCGGCCTTTGGACGACCCCGCTGGCGCACCGGCCCGCCCCGACGGCCGCCTCGATCGAGGGCCTCGACCGCGCGGTGGCAGAACTGCGCGCGGACGGGGTGGAGCGCCGGCACGACGAGCTGCGCTGGTCGGTCAACGACTCCCCGTATGTACGGCGATGAGCGCTTCCATACGGTGGCCGCACTGTTCGAGGAGTTCGGCTCGCCGTTCGACCGTCCGCCCGCGACCGGCGAGGCCCTCCTCGGCTGCCTCCGCGGAGCGCTCTCCGACCTGGACGCCGAGGGGTGCTTCGGCAGCGGTAAGCAGCGGAACGCCGTGGTGGTCAACCTTAGCTTCCCCGGCGCGGACACTCCCGGCGAGCTGATCGCCCAGGCCCGATCGCTCAACCCCGCGAGCGCACTGGCCCGCTACGAACACGACCTCGGCGGGCGCTGACCGGCCGGGGTCAGCCCGTCGGTCCGGGGCCTGCGACCGACGAGGTCAGCGGCTGCCCGCTGGACCGGCTGGCGAAGCAGTAGTAGGAGCGCTGCCCGGACGCCCACTGGGCCTCGGCGGCCGGGAAGGCGCCCTGAACCTGCAGGTCCGGATAGGAACCCGCCGCCGCGAGGTCGATCACACCCGGCGCCGTGCAAAGCGCATTGATCTGCCCCGCGATCGTGTCGGCTCCCGGGTAGTGCGCGGCGGGGTCGGTTGAAAGGAGGTTGGTGTACAGCAGCTGTGCGGCGTGCGGCGCCGCACAATCCACCACAGTGAAGGTGTCGGCCCAGGGACCGGTGTACGGTTCGATGCACTCGCCGCCGCCGAGAGAATGCCACGGATGCACCCCGGCTCCGGCAGCGGCAGCCACCTTCGGGGTGACGGTCGGTGCTGGCGTCACCGCCGGCACGTCTCCGGTGGGCGGTTGCTTCGCAGACGGAGCGCCGAGCAGCGACGGGATGGCCATCCCGAGCGCGAACAGACCGACGAGCAGGAGGCCGACCGCCAGCGCCCCGGCTGCCCGGAGGAGCGAGCGGGTCTGCCTGCTCGCGGGCGAACGCGGGGGCGAAGGAGAGGTGGGGGCGGCTGGCGCGACATCGGAGCCCTCGGACGGAGCGGCCGGGACAGGCGAGGGGGTCCCGATCGGCGGGGCCGCGGAAGACGCTGCGGCCTCCGGTGCGCAGGCAGCGTTCAGTCTGGCCGTCTCAGCGAGATCGTCCCACGGCTCCAAAGGGGTGGTGAGCGCCTCGAACGGAACCGTCTCCGTCGGCGCAGTGAGCTGCGGTCCTTCCAGAGCTGCGGCCTCCAGCGTCGGGAAAAGGAGGCTACCGCCTGTGGACGCGCGCCGAGGGGCGATGGCCGGATCGGCTTCCGTCCACGGCTGCGCCGCGAGGGCGCCGGGTTCTTCCTCGACGGGAGGGCCAAAGAGCAGCGCGAGGCCGTCATCCGCGTTGTCGCGCTCGGTCTGGTCCGGCTCCGGCGGCCCAGAAAGGCTCTCGTCGCCGGGAACCGCAACCGCTGCGTCCGTGGGACGGAACCCGTCGAACGGGCTCGTCGCCGGCGACAGCAGCCCCCCGAGCGTCGCATCCACCTTCTCCGCGAGCGGCGCCTCCGGCTCTTCGCGCGACCCGGCCGCGGGTTCTGGTTCGCGCCCCGCCGATGGGCGAGGCCTGGTCAGGGACACGAAGAGGTCCGACGGCTCGAAACCAGCAGCCGATGACACCGCGGGAGCCGCCTCCGGAACCGCGCGAGGCTGCGTCTCCGCGGAGACCTGGCCGGCAGCCTCCTCACTCTCCGCCGCGTCCTCGGAAAGCCGCAGATTCCACGCGAACCCGGCCTCAGCCGGCTCCTCCGCCGGTTCCGCCTCGGGTTCCTTAAGAAGGTCTTCGAAGCCGGGGGCGACGAGCGCGGGCGACGCAATCGGCTCCTCAGCGGCATCCGGTCCGACCGGCGCGGTGGGTCCGACCGGCACGGTGGGCTCAACCGGCGCACCCGGCATTTCCTCGACCGCACCCGGAGCGTCCACCGTCGACTCCCCCAGCGGCGGCGTGGCGGCACGCCGCCGCTGGGCGACACCCCGGAGCTCAGCGATATCACGCTGCGCACTGGCACCCCGCAACACGGCAGCACCCGGCGCGGCCTCCTCGCCCGTGTCGCGTCCAGCTGCCCCGGCTCGCGGCGGACTCGGCGTATCCGCCCGGCGTCCACCGGTCAGCTGCGCGAGCAACCACTCCGAACTCCCGAACTCGGGCGCGGCGGGCACACCCGCCTCGCTCTCCGGCTCCTCTCCGGTGTGCGGACGCTCGGGGTCGCGATGGTCGGTCACTCGAGCCCCAGCTCTTTCAGGCCGATGGCAGCGTAGTAGGGGTAGCCCGCGGCTTCGATGGCCTCGCGGGCGCCGGTGTCGCGGTCGACCACGACGCCGACGGCGGCGATCTCAGCACCGGCTCTCTTCAGGGCTTCGATCGCTGTGAGAGGGGAACCTCCGGTGGTGGAGGTGTCTTCGAGCACGATGACACGTTTGCCGGCGAGATCCGGGCCCTCGACCTGCTTGCCGCGGCCGTGGTCTTTGGGCTCCTTGCGCACGACGAAGGCGTCGTAGGACAGCCCGCGCGCAGCGCCCTGGTGCAGGATGGCGGCGGCGACGGGATCGGCCCCCATCGTCATCCCGCCCACCGCGACGACATCCGGGACGCCGGCGATCACCTCGAGCATAACCTGGCCGATCAGCGGTGCGACGCGGTGATCGAGGCTGACCTTGCGCAGATCGACGTAGTAGCTGGCCTTTTTGCCGCTGGTCAGCGCGAAGTCGCCGCGGAAGACGGCTTCGGCTGAGATGTAGTCGATGAGCTGCTGTCGTGGGTCGGTCACACCTGCGATTCTATGGGGCGAACGCAGCCGCATGCAGGGGGTTCGAACGCATCCGGCGCAGGATGCGCCCGGGAGTGAGGAGGACGTCAGCGCTCCCCGCTACGATCAAGGCATGCGTGTCGCCACCTGGAACGTGAATTCCATCCGCACCCGAGTCGCCCGGGTGGTGGACTGGATGGTCCGGGAGGACGTGGATGCGCTGGCCATGCAGGAGATCAAGTGCAAACCCGAGCAGTTCCCGTACGAGGCGTTCGAGAAGGCCGGATACGAGGTCGTGCTGCACGGGCTGAACCAGTGGAACGGGGTGGCGATCGCGTCCCGGCTGCCGATCGACGAGGCCGAGATCGGGTTCCCGGACATGCCCGGCTTTCTGAAGGGCCACGACGGTCCCGGCCTGCCCACGGAGGCGCGCGCGATCGGGGCGACGGTGGAGGGCGTGCGGCTGTGGAGCCTGTACGTCCCGAACGGCCGGGCGCTCGACGACCCGCACTACACCTACAAGCTCGACTGGCTGGCGGCGCTCCTCACGAACGCGCGCAGCTGGCTGGCGGAGGACCCCGAGCTACCGCTCGCGCTCATGGGCGACTGGAACGTCGCCCCCCTGGACTCCGATGTCGGCGACCCGAGCCTGATCCCGGGCGTCTCGACGCACATCTCCCCACCGGAGCGCGCCGCGTTCGCCGCGTTCGAGCAGGCCGGACTGATCGATGTGGTGCGCCCGATCGTTCCCGAGGGGTACACCTACTGGGACTACAAGCAATTGCGTTTCCCGCGCAACGAAGGCATGCGGATCGACTTCGTCCTCGGATCGCGGGCGTTCGCCGACCGGGTCGTGGACGCCAGCATCCACCGCGCTGAGCGCAAGGGCGACGCGCCGAGCGATCACGTCCCCGTGCTGGTCGAGCTCGCGGACGGCCGCCCGGAAGACGCGGACGACCGGCCGATGTTCCGCTGAGAGAGGAGCGTTCCCGGCCCCCGGCGGCCACCCGGGAGAGGACGGGCGGGAGAACGCTCTGTTCGCTCATGCCGTCGAGCAGACGGCTGGCTGGCCATCGTCATGGTTCTGCTCGGAGACCTCGTCGGCAGCCCGCGCCGGTGGTGACACAACTCTGGGCGCGGGTTAAACCACGATGCCGGGCGGCATGGACGCTAGGTTTCCACACTGCCCGTCGTACGCTCAGGGCTATCGTCGGCGGGCTTTTCGGGTTCCCCCTGACGACTCTTGAAGACTACCGGATTTGTCGGTCAAATGGAGGACATTTTTGTACCCCGGCCTACCCCCAATTCGGGGTACATACGAAATGTTCATCAGCCTCTGGTCGTGTCACCGCCCGAGTTCGCGGACAAGCGCGGCCACGAAGTCGTCGATGTCCTGCTCGGTGGTGTCGAAGGAGCACATCCAGCGCACCTCGTTCCGTGCCGCATCCCAGTCGTAGAACCGGAAGCGCTCGCGCAGGCGGTCGGCGACCCCGTCCGGAAGCGTCGCGAACACGCCATTCGCCTGGGTTTTCTGGCTGAAGCCGATGCCCTGAACGCTCCCGTCCGCGATGCCCGCCTCCAGCGCGCCGCGCAGCCGGGCCGCCATCGCGTTCGCGTGGGAAGCGGAGCGCAGGTGCAGATCGTCCGTCAGGAGGGCGATCAGCTGGGCCGAGATGAACCGCATCTTCGACGCCAGCTGCATGTTCAGCTTGCGCAGGTAGAGCAGCCCTTCGGAGGCGTCCGGGTTCAGCACGACGACGGCCTCACCGTAGAGCATCCCGTTCTTGGTCCCCCCGAAGCTCAGATCGACGCCCGCCGTCAGCGCCGCCGCGGCCGCCGCAGCCGGCGACCCCAGCTGCGCGATCAGCCGGTCCACCGCCTTGCCGTCTGCCATCACGACCCCGTCGAAGCCCCACTCTCCGCGCAGTGTGCCGGTGAGCAGACCCGCATCCGCGCAACACGGCACACCGTCGATGTCCTTGTACGCCGCCATCAGCCCGAGCGCACCGGCCTCCACCCCCGCGCGCGCCGCTGGCAGGTGCAGTTCGCGCAGCTCCCGGCGGCCGATCGGCGCGGACTGGCCGTTCCGGCCGCCCATGCCGTCGCCCTGGGCCGCGAAGTGTTTGAGCACCACGCCGACCCCGCTGCCGTCGGCGAGCCGGGTGCGAGCGTTGCCCTGCATCCCGAGCACCACCGCCTCGGTCAGCGCCGCCGCCAGCGCGGGGCTCTCGCCGAAGCACTCCTCGCTGCGGCCCCAGCGCGGGTCGCGCAGCAGGTCCAGCGTGGACACCAACGCCAGGTGTACACCGTCCGCGCGCAGGAGGCCGGAGACCGTGGAGGCCGCCGCGCGCACCAGATCCGGCCGCCAGGCTGCGGCGCTCGCCAGGTTCACCGGCAGCAGCGGCGCACCGAGCGCCTGGTGGCCGTGCGGCGCCTCCTCGACCAGCAACGCGCCCGTGCCGTGCGGGGAGACCGCGCGCACGGCATCCTGGACCAGCCCGGCTACGTGTGCCCTGTCCTCGGGCGGGACACCGTTCTCCCAGCCGCGTCCCGACCAGGATCCGCGCGGAAGAGTCCGTACAGCGCACCGAGCCCCGACCAACGCTCCAGCTCCGCGTGCAAAGTGTCGGTGAGTTCGTAGCCGCCGGGCGTGCGGCGCACGCACTCCCAGCCGTAGAGGCGCTGGTTCAGCTGCCCGATCTTCTCGCGCGTGCTCAGCGCGGCCAGCAGGTCATCGGCTGCGGTCATAGAAGAAGTGGTTCCTCCCGATCAGGACCGGCCACCGGAGCCGGTCGGGTTCGACGGCCGCGGCCGTGCGGCGCAGAAAGGTGTGCCTCTCGCCGGGCAGGAGGGTGACCAGGGCGCTGTCGACCGTCGCCGCCGGGGCGAGCCGGTCGGCCAGCAGGCAGAGGTCGCCGACAGCGGTCCGGGCGGTCACGGCGACCGCGGCGAGGAGCGGATCGGCGGGGTCGCGGGACACGGCGACGTCCAGCTCCGGCTGCGGCCAGCGGATGCCGTCGTCGGCGACGAAGGCACGGACCGCGCGGTGGGAGCCGTCCGGGCGGGCGGGGCCGGTGTCCACCACGAGCAGTTCGTCGCGGCGCTCGCCCGGCAGCGTCAGCTCCGGCCCGAGCGGCATCGTCGCGACGCTGCGCGGCGGCACCAGGAACGGCGTCTCCACCCGTGACCGCTCCCCGGAGCCGAACCGCACCCGCCGCGCCACGGTCTCCCCCGACCACACCCGGTCGGTGTCGTTGACGAGGAAGCCCACCCGGCCCCGGCTCCGCTCGGCGCTCCCGCGCAGCGCGACCTCGACGTCGTGCAGCACCGGCTCGCCGTGGCCGCGCGGCCACCAGAGCGCGGGACGCACGACCGGCAGCTCGATGCGCGTCTGGCCGGGCGCGACCTCGACCGCCCAGCGCTCGTCGCCGAGCCGGACGTCGAGCGTCCGCGGCGCGGTGTCCGCGGTGTCCGCCGGGTCGACAGTCGCATCGAGCACCAGCGTCCCGGCCGCGAGCCCATCGTCGAGCGTGGTGGTCAGGGCGACCTCCAGCCGGTCGCCCGGCACCTCCACCAGCCGTGCCGGCCGCCAGATCCCGGCGCTGACGAGCGTCGGACCCCAGTCCCAGCCGGCTGGGGAGGCCATCACCCGCAGCCGGTTGTACGGATACGCCCAGTCGTAGGGGAGGTCCTCGCCCGCGGCGGCCCGTTCGCGCATGATCCGCGCGGCCGAGGCGAAACACACGACCAGTTCGGCCTCGCCCGCGCGCAACGCCTCCATCACCTCGAACCGGTGCCGACGGTGCATGTTCTCGGCCCGCCCGACCTCGCTCCCGTCCGCGAGAGCATGTAGCCGGCCAGGGTCGGGAAGACGATCTGCGAGGCGACGGTCAGCCCGCACATGATGAGGCTGTTGCGAAGGTAGAGTGCCATCGGCACCTGCTCGAACACGGTCGCGTAGGCGGCGAGCGAGGGCTGGCTCGGCCGCGCCCTTCAGCAAGGCGGACACCTGCCAGAGCAGCGGCCCGACCGTGACGAAGAGCACCGCGATCAGCAGAAGATAGCGGCCGGCCAGCCGTGAGGTGCGGCGGCGGGCGAAGCGGAACGTCGTCGCGGCCCGCGGGGTGGCGGTCGAGATCATTCCTCGTCTCCCTTCGCGCTGGAGAGCTTGTGCGCCGCGACCGCGAGCCCGATCGTCATCACGAACAGGGCGATGGACACGGCCGAGCCGTACCCGGTGTTTCCGGTGACCGGGTCGAGCGCGACATCGCGGATGTAGAAGGGGAGGGTGCGGGCGCCCCCGCCCGGGCCGCCGGTGGAGCCGCCGAGCACATAGATCTCGGTGAAGATGCGCAGCGAACCCGTCCCGGACATGATCGCCACGAGCAGGACGGTCAGCCGCACACTCGGCACCGTGATGCTCACAAAGCGCCGGACCGCCCCGGCGCCGTCCAGCTCGGCCGCCTCGTACAGCTCGCGCGGCACGTTCGCGAGCGCCGCGAGATAGAAGATCATGTACCAGCCGAGCCCCTTCCACACGGTCAACGCGATCGCGCTGAACAGCAGCAGAGTGCTGTCGGAGAGGAACGGGATGGGGCTGGCGATCAGCCCGATCTGACCGAGGAAGGTGTTGATCGGCCCGCGCTCGCTGAGCAGGCTCTGCCACACCAGCGCGAGCGCGACCATCGAGGCGATCACCGGCGTGTAGTACGCCGTGCGGAAGAAGCCGATGCCCGGGAGCCGCTTGACCACCAGCTGCGCGAGGATCAGCGACAGGACCACCAGCAGCGGGACAGCGACGATCGCGTACAGCACGCTGTTGCCCGCCGCCGTCCAGAAGTCGCCGTCGGTCAGCAGCCGCTCGTAGTTCGCGAGTCCCACCCAGCTCCCGCCGCCGCCGAGCGGCTGCGCGTCGGTGAACGAGAGCACGATCGTGTTGAGGAAGGGGAAGACTCCGAACACGGCTGTGACCAGGAGGGTCGGCGCCGTCCACAGCAGCGGCGTCCACCACGTCCGGTACAGCGCCGACCCGCTGCCGGGGGGAGCGACGCTCATGGGGAGCCTCGGTCCCGCTGGGAGCCTCGGCGATCCGCAGCGTCGCGGTCACCGTCTCAGCCCTGGTTCTTCAGGAAGGAGTTGGCCTTGTCCTGCTCATCCTTGAGGGCCTGCGCCGAGTCCTTCTTCCCGCTGATCGCGAGTTGCAGCTGGCCGGCGACCGCGGTGTTGACGGCGTCCGACCAGTTGTAGATGAAGACGTTCTCCGCCTTCTTCGCAAGCTCCACCGAGATCCGGTTGGCCTGGTCGAGCGGGCTGTTCCCGGTGATCTCCGTGAACTTCGGGATGTCCATCGACGCGCTCGTGGACGGAAAGTTGGAGATGCGCGGATCGGAGACGAACTCGGTCTGCTTCTCCGGGCTCAGCAAGAACTGCGCGAACGCGACGGCCGCCACCGGTTCTTGCTGGTGGACGGCACCGCGACGAGCTGGCCGTCCATGAACGCCCGGCCGCCTTTGTCGAGCAGAGGCGCGACGCCGGTCTTCTCGTAGACGCTCTCGTTGGTCTGCTTGACGTAGCGCAGGAAGGACGCGTTCGTCGATCCCCACACCAGGTTTCCGGCCGAGTACAACTTGGGCATATCGGTGTCGGAGGAGAGTGTGTCCTTGGGCAGACCGTCGGCCGCGTACACGTCCCGGTACTGCGTCAGCCACTCCACGATCCGTGGGTCGTCGGCGAAAGTGAATCTGGTCTGCTTCTTGTCCATGACCGCCGCGTCCATCAGCTGCCAGTCGTTCGGGACACGCCAGCGCGGGTTGGCCGCGAACGCGGAGAGCTGCCCCCCGCTGTTCGCCCCGATCTTCTTCGCTGCGGCGAACTGGTCGGCGACCGTCGTCGGCGGCGCGTTGGGGTCGAGTCCGGCCTGCTTCATCAGTTCGGTGTTGTAGGTCTGCAGCCCGGTGAGGCCCCAGTACCAGGGCATGACATAGCTGTCCTTCTCCCCGAGGAAGCTCAGGCTGTCCCAGACCGACGGGATGAACGGCTTCTCGATCCCCGGCTTCGCCTTCGTGAGGTTCAGCAGGAAGCCCTCTTTGTGCAGTGCGAATACCGTGGTCTGGTTGAGGTTGAGCACGTCGGGGAGCTTGCAGCCTTGCGCATCGGTCACGAGCCGCTGGGTGAAGGTCGCGTCGCCGGGGTCGTCCTGCCAGGCGACGTCGACCTTCGGGTACTTCTTCTCGAAGTCGCCGATGAGCTTGGTAAAGTAGCCGCTGAAGTCCTGCTTCAGGTTGGTCGTCTGGAAGACGATCTTCCCGCTCGGCTCACCGCTCAGCGCCTTCCCGCTCGCGGCTTCGGCGCTGATGTCGCAGGCCCCGGCGCGGTTCGTCGAGCCTCCGCCCCCGCCGACGCCGCAGGCGCTGAGGGCGAGGATCAGGGGGAGGGCGAGCAGAGCGCTGCTGCGGAGGGCTCGCCTGCGGCGCTTCGGTTGTTGTTGGCTTAACGTCATTGTCTGGTGCCTTTCGGTCGGGCCGCTCGGCTCCACCGCGGTGCGGCGGTCGGGTGGGCGCTCAGGGGAGGAAGATGTTCCGACCGTCCGCGGGAAAGCGCAGGCACTCGTTGACGGAGAGCGCACGCGTGAAGCGGAACAGGGGGAATATCCTCTCTCAGAGCCTGTGGGGCTAGGCACCCACTTTAGGGGGCAGAGGGAGGATCAGGGAATATTTATTTTGCACGTATTGAAAGACAACCGTGTCTCTCGCTCACCCCGGCGACCTCCATCGCCACCAGGCAGAACATCGAATCCGCCCAGGAGAACCACCCCCGCGTGAACCGCGCCGGCTCATCCACGTCGAAGCTCTCGTGCATCCGCCCCGTGCCCTCCGTCGTCCGTGCCAGCAGTTCACACAGCTCGCGTTTCCGCGCCAGATTCGGCGAGGTCAGCGCGTCCACCGCCATCGCGATCGGCCAGACGTGACGGGGCCAGGTGTGCGGGCTGCCGATGCCGGCCGCCGCCGTCCCGCTCCAGTAGTGGGGGTTGGCCGGCGAAAGGATGTGTGCCCTGGTCCGCAGGTACAGGGGGTCATCGTCGGCGAGGTCCGAGGTCAGCGGCAGGCTGAGCAGGCTGGGGAGGTTGGCGTCGTCCATCGTGAGCGCTCCGCCGAGACCGTCCACCTCGTAGGCGAGCACCGGGCCGCCGTGCTCGTCCGCCTCCACCACACCCCACCGCAGCGTCGCCGCCCACAGCTCCGCTCCGAGCGCTGCCGCCCTGTCCGCTGCCACCCCCTCGCCGAGCAGTTCCGCCAGCTGCCGCAGCGCCTGCGCCGCGAACAGGTTCGCCGGGATGTTGTAGCCGTATTCGCAGGCGTCGTCGCTCGGCCGGAATCCCGACCACGTCATCCCGGTCCGGCCCACGGGCGTCCCGCGGCCGTCGCGCTGAAGGGTGTCCAGCCGGTTGCCGCCCGGGCGGACGAACCGGTACGTGGACGTCTCGTGGTCGCGCTCGCGCTCCAGTGTCTCCACAATCGCGGCGGCAGCCTCCCGGAAGCTCCCGGCCAGGATGTCGTGCCGTCCGGTCAGCCGGTACAGCCGGTGCGCCAGCTGGACCGGGAAGCACAGCGAGTCGACCTCGTACTTGCGCTCCCACACCAGAGGGTCGCGGTCCGCGTCGCCGGGGTCGTGGGCGCGCGAGTTCGGCTCCCGGTTGAACGCATTGGCGTATGGGTCGTGCGCGATGAGGGCGAACTGGCGGCGCAGCACACCGGCGATCAGGTCCGCGACCGCGCCGTCCGGGCGTTCCGCTGCGAACGGCAGATACGGCCAGAACTGAGTGGCGGAGTCGCGCAGCCACATCGCCGGGATGTCCCCGGTCACCACGAACACGCTCCCGTCGCCGAGCACCGTGGTCGTGTCGGCGAGCGTGCGGTCGAGGTCCTCCCGCACCAGGCGCGGCACCTCGGAGCCGGGGAAGGCGTCGTCCACCGCTGTCATGATGGGACTCTCGGCGACCTCGCGGAGGGCGGCGGCGATGTCGGGGACGCGGTCAGTTCCTGTGATACTGCTCTGAGTCATCCGGCAGAGCTTAGTGGAGGCCGAGCGCCGTCCGGAAGACGCCGCCTTGATCCGCTTGCGCCACCCGGTTCCGGTCGCACCGCGCGTCGGCCGGCCTCATCCGCCGAGCGCCACCAGCTTCCCGTTGATCGCCCCGGCCTCCGCCGCCCACAGCCCCACGACCTCCTCGCCGAGGCGCTCTTCGAGCCCGGCCAGCGTCTTCACCACGAACACCGTCGCCGCAGACTGAGGCGCCTGCTTGGCGAAGCCCTGGGCGATGGCGCGGGTCCAGGCGTCAGCGGCCGCTTTGGCCGCGACGTAGTTCGCGCCGACCGGGGACGGCGACTCGACCGCGGTCGAGGAGACGATCGCGAGCCGGCCGGCCGGGGAGGCCGCCAGATCGCCGGAGAACACCCGGGTCGTGTTGCGCAGGGTGCGGAACCCGCGCTCCAGGAAGTCCCAGTCCTCGTCGCTCTGGCCCGCGATGCCGCCGCCGCCGCGCCAGCCGCCGACGAGGTGGATCAGCCCGTCGAGCGCGCCGAACTCGCGGTGGATGCGCACCGACAGTTCGGCGACCGCACTCCGGTCGGCGAGGTCGCCGCTCCGGGTGGTGACGCCGGGGACCGCCACGGCCAGCGCCTCCAGCGCCTCCTACCGGGTCCCCACCGCGACCACGGTCGCGCCCGCGACCAGCACGAGCCGGCCGTCGGCCCCGTGGGCCGCCGGGCCGGTCATATCGCGTCCGTCGTGCCGGTGATACCAGCCGTCGACTCGATGACGCCCGCCATCTTCTTGCTCAGCGCCTCGTAGAACATCGAGAGCGGGAACTCATCGTCCAGCACCGCGTCGGTGTAGCCCTTCGGCGGGCCCGCCAGGATCTCGTCCGGGAGCCCGCGCGCGCACTGCGACGCGGGATGCGGCGTCAGCGTCCGGGCGAGCATGTCGTATGCGGCCAGACAGTGCGCGACCTTGGGCCGGTCGATCGAGCGCCAGTACAGCTCGTTGATCCGGTCGCTGAGGGCGACCACGACACCCGGCACCGCGTCCCAGTCGATCGTGAGCCGGGTGTCGGTCCAGTGCAGCGCCTCGTGCTGGTGCAGCCAGGCGAACAGCAGCTGGCCGCCGAGCCCGTCGTAGTTGCGGACACGGCTGCCGGTGATCGCGAACCGGAAGATCCGGTCGAAGATGACCGCGTACTGCACGAGTCGCGCGTGCTCGCGGATCGTCTCGTCCGTGTCCTCCGCCCTCGCGAGCCGCACCGACTCGCGGAAAGCGGTCAGGTCGCAGCGCAGCTCCTCCAGCGAGTAGAGAAAGAACGGCATCCGCTGTTTGATCATGAACGGGTCGAACGGCAGGTCGCCGCGCATGTGGCTGCGGTCGTGGATGAGGTCCCACATCGCGAAGGTATCCTCCGTGAGCCGGGTCGTCCAGCATCCGGGCGGCGTCCTCCGGCAGCTCCAGTTCGACGATCCCGGCCGCGGCGCGCACGAAGCAGCGGTAGCGCGCGGCCTCGCGGTCCTGGAAGATCGCTCCCCAGGTGAAGGCCGGGATCTCGCGCATAGCCACCGTCTCCGGGAACAGCACCGCGGAGTTGGTGTCGTAGCCGGGAGTGAGATCCACGAATCGAAGCGGCACGAACAGCTTGTTGCCGTAGTCGCCGGCTTCCAGCGCCCCAATGAACTCGGGCCAGATGACCTCGACCAGCACAGCCTCGACGAAACGGCTCGGGCTTCCATTCTGCGTGTGCATCGGGAAGACCACCAGGTGGCCCAGCCCATCCAGGCGGTGCTGCTGCGGCTGGAACGCGTTCAGCGAGTCGAGGAAGTCCGGGACGCCGAAGCCGGCGTCGGCCCAGCGCGCGAAGTCCCGCTGCAACGCGGCGAGGTAGGAGGCGTCGTGCGGGAAGTGCGGGGCGAGTTCGCCGATCGCGCCCACGATCGCAGCGGTGTACACGGCGGCGGCCGGGCGTTCGGACTCCCGCTCGATCGAGCCGTCCTTCGCCTGCGTCCCCTGCACTGCGACCGCGGCGTCCTTCAGCCGGAGCCACGCGGGATGCGCGGCCAGCTCCCGCACGGGACGGCCGTCCTCGACGACCTGGGGTTCTCCGGCAATCGCGTTCGGAGCCGCCGGGTGGATGAACCGGGACATGACGAACCTCCCATCGTTGGGGCGCGACCGCTCAGACACGGGCCCATCGCAAGCAGTGGCGTGCGCTCCCAACGAGCCTATCCGTGCGAGGCAGGAGATTGATGCCCCTTTCGGGGTGTTCGTTCTTGAACGCTGGCGTGCGCGCAGGAAACCGGAAATGGGGTCAGGGGACGCTTGCGGTTTCCGCCGGCGCTGTGACCGGCGGCGGAACCGCCGTCTTCGCCGAAGCCGGGTCCAGCGTGAGCAGCCAGCGCAGATAGGCTTCGCTGTCGAGGCCGTACCGCGCAGCCGATGACGTGAGCCTCATGACGGTCTACGGGCTGAGCGGAGGGAGGCTCACCGTGAGTCGTTTCGTCGTTTTCTGGATGAGTGAGACGGTGAGGCAGACCACGACCGCCAGGCTGCCCAGGATGGAAAGGGCCAGTGTGCTCTTCCACAGTCCCTCGAGCAGAGTGACGCTGTGGTAGCCACCCCCGACCGCAACGAAATAGCTGATCGTGAACAGCACGCTGACGAGCACGTTGAGACCGGTCGCGCTCATCGCAAGGGCACGGGAGACGCGACCCGCGCTCGCGGCCGCGGCGACGGCCAGGCACGAGAACATGAGGCAGCTCGCGTACACCCACGTGCATATCGTCACGTTCACGAAGACTCTGAGTGTCAGGCTCTCGCCGCCGAAGGGGGAAGGCGCCTGGCCGATGCCCCAGATCAGGCCTAGTGTCGTCAGCGTCGCTGCCAGTGCGGATGCGATCGCCGCGAAACCGAGGAACCGCCCGTACCGCATCGACGCGACCGTGAGCGAGCCGAGGACGACAAGGCTGAAGGTCCCCAGGATGGAGGCGGTGCCGATAAGCCACCAATCGGCGCCAGCGAAGATCGCGAGGATCGCCCCTCCCGCGGAGATCGAGTACGTGCCGATCATGGTGAACAGCGCCACCCGTTTCACGATCGACAGCTTCTTCTGCGGCGTTCCGGTCATGGGATCCCCTTCCAAGGCGATCTCTCATCGTAGGTGCGTCCGGCCATCGCGTCGGTGCCGTGCGGGTGATCTCCGAGGGCGGAGGGGCGCCGTCCAGTGGCGTCGCGCTCGAATCAGAGCACAATGGTTCAGCCAATGGTTTCGCACTCATTCTCGGTCTGCTTCTGGCGGGTGCAGCAGTGCTACTGATCGGCCTCGCTCTGAGCTAGCCGCTCACGATGACCAAGAATGCCCCCTCATCGTAGACCTCTTGGCCGTCAGCGGCGTCGGCGCTGCCACATGGTCCTCAAGACACGAAAGCCATCGCGGTGCGCACCTGCACTATCCGGGCGGTCAGGCGCTGTCCGCGGCGCCCGGCCGCAGCACTGCGACGGCCGCCCCGAGAACGCGCATCCCTCATCCTTTGATGCCGCTCGTCGCCACGCTCTCCACGATCTGCCTCTGCGCGAAGAAGAACAGGATGAGCACCGGAGCCGAGGCGATCACCGCGCCCGCCAGCACGATCGCGAAGTGCGTCGAGTAAGCGCCCTGCAACTGCGAGAGACCGGGGTGCAACGTCAGATTCTCCGGGCTGAGCAGGACGTAGACCGGCCACAGGAAATCGTTCCAGTTCGACAGGAAGCTCAGCACCGCGAGCGTCGCCAGGACCGGGCGGGCCAGGGGGAGGACGATCCGCAGGAAGATGCGGAGGTCGCCCGCGCCATCGATGCGCGCAGCCTCCTCGATCTCCATCGGCAGGCCGATGAAGAACTGCCGGAGGAAGAAGACGCCGAAGGCGCTGGCAGCGCCCGGAACGGTGATCGCCCAGATCGTGTCGAGCCAGCCCAGGCTCTGCACGATGAGGTAGTTCGGGATGAGGAAGATCACAGGCGGGACGAGCAGCATCGCCACGATCAGCCCGAACACGATTCTCTTGCCCCGGAACTCCAGGCGAGCCAGCGTGTACGCGCCCAGAGAGGCGGTGATCAGGATGAGGGCGGATTGCAGCGTGGCCGCCCAAACTGTTCAGGAACCAGCGGAAGATCGGCTGCTGGCCACTGGCGAGGGTGGTGTAGGCATCCACCGAGAAGGGGGGCGGGGATGACCGCGTACGGGTTGCGGATGGCGTCGCCATCGGTCTTGAACGAGGTGAGCACGATCCAGGCGAGTGGAAGGATCACGACGAGCGCGAGCACGATGAGCGCGGCGTAGAGCGCGGACCGCTGCACCACGGCGCGCGGCGCGGGCTTGCGGCGGGTGGGCACGGTGGCCATCGAGTCGCCTTCTCCGTCCGCTCCCGCTGCACGCGAAAATTGACGATGCTGATAACGGCCAGGAAGACGAAGAGCACGTAGCTCATCGCCGCCGCCGCGGCCATGTTGTTCTGGGAGAGTCCCTGGTCGGAGATGTACATGATCGCCGTGCGGGTCTGAGTGCCAGGGCCGCCCTTGGTGAGGAGGTACGACTGGCCGAACATGTTGGCGCTGGCGAGGATAGTGATGGTCGTCACGAAGGTCATCACCGGGCGGAGGCCCGGCAGCTTCACACTGAAGAACTGGCGCACGGCGCCCGCGCCGTCCAGGGCCGCCGCCTCATAGAGGTCCGCGCCGATGCCCTTCAGCCCGGCGAGGAGGATGACAGTGTTGAAGCCCATCGTCCACCACACGGTCACACCGACGAGCGAGACCCACACCCACGGCACATTCACGGTCCACGGGATGTCGCTGGGAAGCCCGGCCATCCCGAGCAGGTGGTTCACGATGCCGGACTGCGTATCGAGCAGGTACTTCCAGATGACGCCGATGACGGCGACGCCGAGCACGTAGGGGGCGAAGAAGACGCCGCGGAAGAAGGCCCCCACACGGAGGCGGCGGTTCAGCAGGACGGCGACGAGCAGCGGGACGGCCAGCAGGAACGGGACACTGGCCACCGCGAAGGTCCCGGTCGCGATCATCGACTGCCAGAAGTCGCCCGAGGTCGCCGAACCCGGGGTGAACAGGTCGAGGTAGTTGCGCAGTCCGACGAACGACTGGCTCTCGCGGAACGGGCTCCAGTTCGTCAGGCTGACCCAGAGGCCGAAGACGGCCGGAGCGAGGACGAACAGCGCGAACAGGACGAGGAAGGGTGCGAGGAACAGATAGGCAACCCCGGTGCGGCGGCGGGCGGCGGGGACGGTCGTCGTGCGCGGCGAGGCGCGAGCGCGGCGCCCCGGTCTCCGGGGGCGCCGCGAGCTGGGCGGTGTCAGTCACCGTATTTCTCAGCGTTCTGCTTCAGGAGGGTGTTCGCTTTCGCGACCGCGTCGTCCAGTGCCTCCTTCGGCGTCTTCTTGCCGGTGACGGCCTCGTTGACCGCAGTGGTCACGGTCGCCGTCACGGTGGTGATGCCCGGGGCGGCGGTCTCGAAGCGGGCGTACTCGAGTTCGCCGAGGAACGACTTCAGGGTGGGGTAGTCCTGCACGAGCTTGGGGTCGTCGCGCACCGAGTTCATGGCGGGGAGCTCACCCGTCTGCGGCCAGTCGGCGGAGTTGTCGTTCATCCACTTGACGAAGGTCGCGGCGGCGGCGGTCTTGTTCTTGTCCTGTCCCTTGTTGTTCATGAACATCCAGTGGGTGGAGCTCGACCAAACGGCTTTCTCCGTGCCGATCTGCGGAACCGGGACAGCCGCCCAGCTCAGCTTGTCGAACGCGGTGTTGGTGGTCTGCCAGACGCCGTTCCAGTTGAAGGCGGTCTTGCCGGCGATGAGGGCGTTGATGTTGCCGTCCTGCGCGACATCCTTCGGGCTGTAGCAGTTCCCCACGAGATCGGTCATCCAGGTGAGCGCCTGGACGCCGGCGCCGGAGTTGAACGTCGCCTTGGTGATGTCCTTGTCGAAGAGGTCGCCGCCGAACTGCCAGAGCAGCGACTGGAACTCGAACGTGCCGGTGAAGACGTAGCCGTCCACCCACTCCCCCTGGACGCCCACTGCCTTCAGCTTGTCGAGCGCGGCGAGGTAGGAGGCTTTGTCCGTGGGCAGATTCTCGGTGTCCACACCCGCGGATGTCAGGACGTCTTTGTTGGCGTAGAGGCCGAGCGGGGTGACGCTCCACGGCACCGCGTACTGCGCTCCGTTGTAGGAGCCGGCCTTCATCAGACCGGCCGGGAAGTCGCTCTCCTTGTAGCCGAGGGAGGTCACGATGGAGTCGGCCTTGAGCACGAGGCCCTGGGCGGCGTAGGTGGCGATGTCGTCGCCGTGGCCGACCGAGACATCCGGGCCCTTGCCCGCTTTGACCGCGAGCGGCATCTTCTTGGCGATGTCCGCCCACTCCATCGGGACGTCCTTGACGACAATGCTCTTGTGCTCGGCGTTGAACTTCTCGATCAGCTTCGGCACGAGGACCGGGGCTGCGCCGCCCGTCCAGCCGTTCCAGAAGCTGATGGTGACCTTGGGGCCGTCGTAGTCGCCCGAGGAGACCTCGGCGCTGCCGCCGCCCGGGGAGGCTCCGCATCCGCTTAGGGCCAGGCCAAGGCAGGCGACGACCGCGATGGCGCGGCCGGCAGTTCGCATCTTCATGTGTTCTATCCCTTGAGTGCTGCACGGGTGTGCTGTCGATAGAGCCGTCTCGGCGTGTGGGGAGAATTTACAGCGCTAGATATTTGGTGTCAAGGTGGGATCCGCTAAAGTGGGCGCATCGGAACGGGGAGGGCGGAATGGCAGTCAGGCTGCAGGATGTCGCCGACTACGCAGGCGTTTCCATCAAGACGGTCTCCAATGTCGTCCGCGACTATCCCCACGTCAGCGCGAAGATGCGCGAGCGGGTGCAGCGCGCGATCGACGAGCTCGGCTACCGCCCGAATATGATGGGCCGCCGGCTCGCGACCGGACGCACCGGGCTCCTCGCGCTGGCCTTCGCCGACGTGACCCTCCCGTATTTCGCCGAACTGGCCCGCGCGGTGGACGCCGCCGCCGCGCGCCGCGGCTACCGCGTGCTGCTCGAGCAGACCGACGGGACCATCGAGGGCGAGCGGGCCGTGGTGTCGGCGAGCGAGGCGGGCCTGGTCGACGGGATGATGTTCCAGCCGACCGTCATGGGCTCCACCGAGCTCGCCCAGAGCCGGCCTGGCGTGCCCCTCGTGATCCTCGGTGAGAACGCCGCCCCGCTGGGGCTCGACAGCATCATGATCGACAATGTCGCCGCCGCCCGCTCCGTCACCGAGCACATCCTCGCGCTCGGACGCCGGAACGTCGGCTTCGTGGGCCACGAAGCGCACGGCCTCACCCGGACCTCGCGCCTGCGCATCGCCGGCTACCAGGAGGCGCTGGAAGCGGCGGGCATCGCACCGGACACACGCCGCCTCATCGCGAGCGACTCGGTCTCCGCGGTCAGCGCCGCCGCCGCGGTGGGGGCGGCGCTCGACGCGGGCCTCGAGCTGGACGGTCTCGTGTGCCGCGACGACCTCGCGGCGATCGGGACGCTGCGAGCGGTGCAGGAGCGGGGCTTGAGGATCCCGGACGATATCGTCGTGACCGGGTGGGACAATGTGGCCGTCACCGCCGTGACCTACCCCTCGCTCACGACCGTCGCGCCGGATCTGCGGGGCCTCGCCGACCGCGCCGTCGCCATGCTGCTGGAGCGCATCGACGGCTTCGATGCCGCCGGCCGGCACGAACTGGCGGAGTTCTCTCTCGTCGCGCGGGAGAGCGCGCCTGCTTACAGCGCTAGATATTTTCCGGACCGCTGAAGCGAAATACTGAGGCGAAACGCCGACCCGAAATGCCGGCCCCGAACGCGGCAGCGCGGCGGTGCGGGCACGAAGCGGCCTTCGGGTCTCGTCAGCCCGGCGATGAACGCCGAGAGCGAATCCGGCTGGGAGCCGACGCGCCCGTCGTTGGTGACACACTCTCCCCCGACGAGACCCGTGACCACGAGGGTGAACCAGGCGAACCCGATGATGTCGGCGTTCTCCGGCTGGGCGAACGCCTCGAACAGTGCGGTGATCCATGCCTCCGGGAATTCTCCCCGCGCGCCCGGTGTTCGATGGAGATGCAGCTAGGCAATGGCGCCGGCCCCCTTTCCGCAGCCACAAGGAGTCCGCTTTGTCCATCACCGACGTCGCCTAACACCGCACCGCCGACGCCTCCGCCCCGCCGACGCCCGCCCTCGCTGAGCGATGGAGCCCGCGGGCGTTCGACGGCGACGCCGTCATCGACGAGACCAAACTCACCACCGCCCTGGAGGCGGCCCGCTGGGCGCCGACCTCCAGCAACTCACAGCCCTGGCGCTTCATCGTCGCGCGCCGCGGCAGCGCCGCTTTCGAGACGATCGTCGCGCAGCTGACCGGCTTCAACCGGCTCTGTGCGGGTGCCGCGAGCGTGTTGGTGGCCGCTGTGGCCGAGACGGCGGACGCGGAGGGCAAAGAGCGCCCCTGGGCCAGCTACGACGTGGGCCAGGCCGTCGCGCATCTCAGCGTCCAGGCGCACCACGACGGTCTGCACACTCACCAGATGGGCGGCTTCGATGCGGCGGGGCTGAGTGCAGCGTTCAACCTCGAGAAGCGTTTCCTGCCCGTGTCGGTCACCGCGATCGGCACGCTGGGCGACGCCGGAACACTGCCGGAGGCGCTTCGCGAGCGCGAACTCGCCCCGCGCACACGTAACACCCTCGACAGCATCCTGCTCGCAAACGACTGAGCGGGGCTACGGCCGGACTAGCGCCTTGATCGCGCGGCGCTCGTCCATCGCCGCGTAAGCCTCAGCGATATCGCTCAGCGGCACCTGGAGATCGAAGACACGACCGGGCTCAATCGCACCCGACCAGACATCCCGCAACAACTCCTCCACATAATTGCGAACCGGGGCGAAACCGCCGTTCACGCCGACGTTGCTGGCGAACAGGGGACGGACCGGGAGTTCAGGACCGCCGTTCGGCACGCCCACATACCCGACCATGCCACCCGGACGGCACGACCGGATGGCCTGGTCCATCGACTCCTTGGTGCCGACAGCCTCAAGGACGCAATCTGCGCCGATACCGTCCAGCAGTCCCTTGACCGCAGCGACGCCCGCGTCCCCGCGCTCGGCGACGATGTCCGTCGCGCCGAACTCGCGGGCGAGCGCCTGGCGCGACTCGTGCCGCGACATCGCGACGATGCGGGAGGCGCCGAGCCGCGCAGAGGCGAGCACCGCGCACAGGCCGACCGCGCCGTCCCCGACGACCACGACGGTGCTGCCTGGGCGCACGCCGGCAGAGACCGCGGCGTGGTGGCCGGTGCCCATCACATCCGACAAGGCGAGAAGGCTCGGGATGAGCTCCTCGCGCGGATACTCCGGTGTCGCGACGAGCGACCCGTCGGCGTGCGGAACGCGGACTTTCTGCCCCTGGCCGCCGTCCGCGAAGGCGCCGGAGCGGTCGTCGGCTCCCCACCACCCGCCGTGCAGGCAGGAGGCGCTCACGCCGTTCTCGCAGTTCACACAAGTCATATCGCAGTCGTAGAACGGTGCGATGACGAAGTCGCCCGGTTCGATGGTCGCGACCTCCGGGCCGACCGCCTCAACGACACCGACGAACTCGTGGCCGATCCGGCGGGGCTGGCTGGTCGGCGTGACGCCGCGATAGGGCCACAGGTCGGACCCGCAGACACAGGTGGCGACAACGCGCACGATCGCGTCGCCGCCGGTGGAGAGGACAGGGTCGGGGACCTCTTCGAGGCGGACGTCGCGCTCCCCGTGGATGATCGTCGCAAGCACGCTCCCGAGCCTACGCCGGAAGCAGGAACACCAGCCCCGTGGCGAGTTCTGCCTCCACCGCGGAACCGGACGCCGTGGCCTCCCGCAGTCTCTCGATCGAGGCGGCGAGCTCCTGCTGGTCGACGAGGGTGCGCATCCGCTCGGTCCGCATCTTGTAGGAGAGGCCGTCGAGCGTGTCGTGGCACAGCTGGACGAGCTGCGGGTTCTCGCAGTGTTCGATGTAGCGGGAGAAGACCGGGATGAACAGGTCGCGGACGCTGTCGAAGTCGCCGCCGCGCGCGGCCTCGGCCAGCTTCCGCAGCTCGGAGAGGATGCTCTTGCGGGCAGAGTCCGGGAGTTTCGGGACGGCGAGGCGGACGACGCCGGCGAGCACGACGCCGAGCGTGTTGTAAGAAGTGAGCGCCTCCTCCTCGCTGGGGGTTGCCACGCGCGTGTAGCGGTTGGGGGCCATTTCGATGAGACCGGCCCGGGTGAGCTCGTTGACCGCGTCCCGGATGGGCGTGCGGGAGACGCCGAGCCAAGCTTGCAGCTCCTCGTCGCGGAGGTCTTCGCCCGGGCGGAGCGTGCCGTCCATGATCGCGTCGCGGATGCGTTCGCGCACCATGTCGCGCAGCAGAACCCGGTGATGCTGTTCGGGCTGGTCATTGGGGATGGGCATGTATCTCCTCACACGATAGTGGCCGAGGAGTCGAAGTCCGCTCCTTCCGGACAATGGTATTCCCCGTAGCCCGGTTACGGCCGGGGGATTCTCCCGCCGCACCCGGTCCGGTGTCCCCTCAGCGCGGGCCAGAGGAGACCGCCCGGTATGCCCTATGCTCGCATCCAGGCTTTCGCGCGTCCCTACCCGCTGCTGAGCCGTCTTGAGGAAAGGGGAGCCTGTGCCTTCGGTGTCTCGTGCCGTCGAGCTCCGCCCGGCGACCGCCGACGATGAGGCGTTCCTGCGCCGGGTGTTCCTGGACGCGCTCAGCGGAGCGGCCGGCACGCACTCCGGCCACCGCGATCCGGTCCTGACTCTACGCTACAGCTCCCACACCGGCGAGCGCCACGACCGCCATCCGGGCGCGATGACCTCGATCATCACGGACGGCGGCGAGCCTGCAGGCTCGGTGACGGTCGACCGCAACGGACCCCGCATCCACCTCGTCGACATCACCGTGCTCACCGATCGCCGCGGGCGCGGGATCGCCTCACGGGTGCTCGCCGACCTTCTCGCTGCGGGCGACCGGATGACCCTCTCGGTGTGGAGCCTCAACACGGCGGCCCGACGGCTCTGCGAGCAGCACGGTTTCTCCGTGGTCGCCGAGCAGTTCGGCTATCTGCTGATGGCCACGGAGGCCGAGGGCTGACGGGCGCTACTCCCGCACCGGGATGACCGTGAGGTGGCCGCCACCCGGTTCGAGATCCACCCGGACCACGTCTCCGTCGCGCACCTCACCGGCTAGCAACGCGGTCGCGAGCCGGTCGTCGATCTCCCGCTGCATCAGCCGGCGCAGCGGACGAGCCCCGTAGATCGGGTCGTAGCCGCGCTCGGCGAGCCAGCGGCGCGCGTCCGGCGTGACCGCCAGCTCCAGCCGCCGCTCGGCCAGCCGGGCGACGAGCCGGTCGATGCCGAGCTCCACGATCTCGCCGAGATCCTCCTGCGTGAGGGCGGAGAACACGACCATGTCGTCGAGACGGTTCACGAACTCCGGCTTGAACGCCTGACGGACGGCCTGCAACACCGCTTCCTCGCGCTCGGTCACGTTCAGGACCGGGTCGACCAGGAACTGACTGCCGAGATTAGAGGTCAGGATCAGGATGGTGTTGCGGAAGTCCACCGTGCGCCCCTGCCCGTCGGTGAGGCGGCCGTCGTCCAGCACCTGCAGGAGGACGTCGAACACCTCCGGGTGCGCCTTCTCCACCTCGTCCAGGAGGATCACGGAGTACGGGCGCCGCCGCACAGCCTCGGTCAGCTGGCCGCCCTGCTCGTAGCCGACGTATCCGGGAGGAGCGCCGACCAGCCGCGAAACCGAGAGCTTCTCCCCGTACTCACTCATGTCGATGCGGATCATCGCCTTCTCGTCGTCGAACAGGAAGGCGGCGAGCGCTTTGGCCAGCTCCGTCTTGCCAACGCCCGTCGGGCCGAGAAAGAGGAACGACCCCGTGGGCCGGTCCGGGTCCGAGATGCCAGCGCGCGTGCGGCGCACGGCGTCGGCCACCGCCTGCGCCGCCGGTCTCTGTCCGACGACCCTCCGGCCGAGCTCGCTCTCCAGGTGCAGCAGCTTCTCAGTCTCGCCCTGCGTCAGCCGGGAGACGGGGATGCCGGTCCAGGCGGCCACCACAGCTGCGATGTCCTCGGCCGTGACCTGCTCGTTCACCATCCGCGGGTGGCCGTGCTCGGCCCGCTCGGCCTCCGCCAGCTCCCGCTCGATGTTCGGGATGGTCTCATACTCGATGCGGGACGCCTCCTGGTAGCGGCCGTCGCGCAGCGCGAGGTCGCGGGCCGTCTTGGCTTCGTCCAGCTGGCTGCGCAGCTCGCCGACGCGGGTGAGCGCCGCCTTCTCGGACCACCAGCGCTCCTGGAGCTCCGTCAGCTCGCGCTGCTGCTCGCCGAGCCGCTGCCGCAGCTGCTCGAGGCGCTCCTTGCTGGCGGCGTCCTTCTCTTTCTTGAGCGCGAACTCCTCCAGCTTGATCCGCTCGACCTGCCGCTGAAGCGTGTCGATCTCGACCGGCGCGGAGTCGATCTCCATCTTCAGCCGGCTGGCGGCTTCGTCGATCAGATCGATCGCCTTGTCCGGCAGCTGGCGAGCGGTGATGTAGCGATTGGAGAGGGAAGCTGCGGCCACCAGCGCCGAGTCCTCGATGGTCACGCCGTGGTGCGCCTCGTAGCGGCCCTTGAGCCCGCGCAGGATGGCGACCGTGTCCTCCACGCTCGGCTCGCCCACGTACACCTGCTGGAAGCGGCGTTCGAGGGCGGCATCCTTCTCGATGAACTCGCGGTACTCGTCCAGCGTTGTGGCCCCGATGAGCCGCAGCTCGCCGCGCGCCAGCATCGGCTTCAGCATGTTCGACGCCGCGACGGACCCCTCACCGCCACCCGCGCCCATGAGGATGTGCAGTTCGTCCACGAAGGTGATGATCCGGCCCTCGGCGGCGTCGATCTCCTTGAGCACGGCCTTCAGCCGCTCCTCGAACTGGCCGCGGTACATAGCCCCGGCCACCAGCGCCGAGAGGTCGAGCGAGACCAGTTGTTTGTCCTTCAGCGAGTCGGCCACGTCCCCCGCGACGATGCGCTGGGCCAGGCCTTCCACCACGGCGGTCTTGCCGACACCGGGCTCACCGATGAGCACCGGGTTGTTCTTGGTGCGTCGCGTGAGCACCTGGCTCACGCGACGGATCTCGGCGTCTCGTCCGATCACCGGGTCGAGCTTGCCGCTCTTGGCGATCTCGGTGAGGTTCACGCCGTACTGTTCGAGAGCGCTTTTGCCCTCCTCCTGGGTGGAGGGGGCGCCTTGCAGGTTCGCCATACTCCCCAAATCCTTTCCGTCCGACGACAAAGTTGAGTCTACTATGCTCAACTTTGGATCGGGGAGGGGTGTTCTGGGGATGTGGCCGATTTCTCACGCAGCGCGAGACGGGCCGCGACCAGAGCGAGCGGGGCCGCCACGAGCGCGGCGAAAGCGGCGAACGGGAGCACGAACACCGCGCCGACAGTGCTCTCGCTGAGCATGATGACCGCCATCACGGCGATCGCGATCGCGCTGCCCCCCGCCGCCGCGGACGGCGGCGGCGGGGCCGTTCTGCGCGTGAGCGTCACAGCGACGACGGCGCCTACGGCCGCGATCGCGGCCACCAGCCCGCCGATCGCAGCGGGCGGCGCGAGAAAGCGCACGATCGTGAACGGCGTCTGCCAGGACTGCCACTCCGGCCGGGCCAGCAGGGCGAGCACCGCACCGGCCAGCAGGCCGGCCCCGGCGGGCACAGCGAGCGCCGCCGCCACCCAGAGCCGTCGCAGCCGCCGGCCGTCGATCTCAGCCACGCCCCTCAGCGTACCCAGAGGCGGACCCGGTGGCGGACGGGCCGACACCCTGGCGGCCCGCGCTTCTTCGACAAGGTCAGGCGAAAGCCAGCGACACGCTCATCCATTCGGTAAGATATAAAGTATTTTTTGTATATTAATAACTGAATTTAATGCTTGTGTGTAATCTATTGGAGAGGCCTGAGTCTCCGGAAATGATCGTGCCAGCCAGCCCCGCACAAGCCGTCGGAGTGGACTATTACTACTACGAGAACTACTTCAGGTCAGCGGAAACCTGCAAGGCCCGGGGGAAAGCCCTCACTAAACCGGGAAGTTTTTGGTTTGGCTTCTTGTGCTTGAAAGACCAAGGAGACCCCAAATAGTCCATGCACCTTTATTACGACAACGGAGTGGGCTGCCGCGTCCTACCGGTCAAACAAGAGGAGTTTGAAGCCATTCAGCCTTTGGGTTGCTAAAAGAGAAAAACCGGCCCGCAGAGTTCCTCTTCACGTGAGAGGCCGCCGACCACACTCTTGACACCGGTTTCCGCTCACCGAGGAAGGAAGCAGAAAGATGCAGCCCCAAGACGAAACCGCAGTCACAATCGATGGCTGGATACTCTCAGCGAGCCCCGGGACTCAGTCGCTCTCCCCCGTCAAGCCCCCGAAACGCAGGACGGTTCCCGCTGGGCCAATCCACATCAGCACAGATCAACTTTTGACGAAGAACTATGTTCGAGTCACCGGCGCCCTGCACGGAAACGTCTTGCTGCTTAAGTCATGGCAGCCCGTGAGCGAGCCCCAGCCGTTCGTGATTGCGGAGTGGGAACGGCTGCGTGACAAAGCAACAGCGCATCTCGAAAAGCACGCAATGACCTTCGCTCCGGAAGCTGACACTGTCAGAGCGCATGAGTTCGCTTTCGCGCTCTTGCGTCATGAATCGGTGACCAATGTCGTCGCGGTGGACACTCCCCGAGGAAGACTGTTCATCGTGGCGTCCCCCGACCCCTCAAGCGCCGAGGCCGAGATCAATGACCACGGCCTCACAGATCACGTCCTCGTCCTCGAAGCACGCTGGTCCGCGGACGCAGTTGAACAAGCAGACGAAGTGCTTTCTGGGCTTCCGGACGATGAAAACGTGATGATTTCCGGTGGAATCTCTTCTCACGGCGAGCCTATACATGAGATCGTGCTCCTTCGGCGCAACGACCACTTCACGAGGCTCACTGAACTCTTCCCTGCCGAACAGGTGGCGGTGCGTGCTTGGATTCACCCGGCGTAGTCACCACAGTCGATCGCCGCGAGAACGCCGAGAACCTCGCTCGGCGTTCTCTTTGCGTGTTCGGGACCTTCGAGACGGTGTCGTCTTTTCGATCGACGGCGAACTCATCCCGTTCGCGTGGAGCGACCTGCTCTGACCGCCCGCTACCGGCGCACCACGCGGATCGGACCGGTCTCATCCACGAGGTCGGCGGGGAGGCGCCCCGGCCCGCGAACGCACAGCTGGTAGGCGGCGAGGAGCAGCGCGATCCACACCACCCCGACGACGAGCGCGATGCGGGTGTCCTCGAACCAGCCGAGAACACCGATCACGAAGACGAGGAAGACGAGGGTCGCGACGCTCGCCCCGGGCCAGAGCGGGACGGGGAACTCCGAGGGCAGCATCCCCTCGCGCCGGATGCGCTGCTTCATGCGCAGGTGGGCGAGGAGGATCATCAGCCACACCCACACCGTCGCGAACGTCGCCACGGAAGCGATCACGAGGAAGACGTTCCGGGGATGACCGCGTTCAGCACCACGCCCAGGAGCAGCGCGCAGGCCATCACCGCGACCGTCAGCCACGGGACGCCGTTGCGGGTGACACGGCCGAACGCGCGCGGAGCGTGGCCCTGCGTGGCGAGGCCGAACGTCATCAGGCCCGCACCGAAGATGTCCGAGTTGATCGCCGAGAGCGCTGCGGTGATGACGACGGCGTTCAGGATGGACGGGGCAGCCGGGAGGCCGAGCCCCCTCGAAGATCATCACGAACGGGCTCTGCGACCCGTCGATCGCGTTCCAGGGAACCAGCATCATGATCACCGCGAGCGTCAGCACGTAGAAGAGCAGGATGCGGGCCGGGACCGAATTGATTGCACGCGGCAGCACCTTCTTCGGCTCCGCAGCCTCGCCCGCGGTGATGCCGATCACCTCGATGCCACCGAAGGCGAACATCACCACGGCGAACGACGCGATCACACCGCCGATCCCGTTCGGCGCAAAGCCGCCGGTCGCCGGGTCGGCGAGGTTGCCCGGCCCCGCGGCGTTCGCACCGGCAAAGCCGAACGCGATAATCACGACGCCGCCGACGATCATCGCCACGATCGCACCCACTTTGATGACCGAGAACCAGAACTCCAGCTCCCCGAACACCTTCACGCTCAGCAGGTTGAGCGCACCGATGAAGAAAACGATCGCCAGCACCCAGATCCACCGCGGGACGTCCGGGAACCAGAACGACATGTAGATCCCGAAGGCCGTGACGTCGGCCAGCGCGACCACGATCATCTCGAACGCATACGTCCACCCGGTGACGAACCCCGCCCGGGGACCGAGATACTTCGACGCGTACTGCCCGAACGAGCCGGAGACGGGGTGCCGCACCGCCATCTCCCCGAGCGCTCGCATCACCATGAAGACGGCCGCACCGCCCACGATGTAGGCGATGAGCACGGCGGGACCCGCCTTCTGGATCGCCGAGGACAATCCGTAGAAGAGCCCGGTGCCGATGGCGGAGCCGAGCGCCATGAAGCGGATGTGGCGGGCGCTGAGGCCGCGGGAGAGGGCGGAGCGGCGGGCGCGGGCAGCGCCCTCCCCGCCGTGCGCACGCCGGTTGCGGCGTCAGGCTCCGGCCTCTCCGTCTCGTTCCCGGTCAGGGGGGTGTGCTGCTCCATCGCTGCTCCATCTCCTGCGGACACATCGCCGCATCCCGTCACTCAACCGGCTCACCACAAACATATTCACCGGTTTGTATTTTTATCCGTCTGGCATCCGAGACGTCACAGCCCGTCGCCGGTCCGGTCCCGCTCCGGCGGGGCGATGGTGACATCGGACGCCCCGGCGTCTTCGACACACAAGCCCCGCAGGCGGCGGGTGTGCCCGAGGCGTCAGGGCCTCCGGCTCAACCGCTCCAACCGCTCATTGTAGGCGCTGAGCTCCGCATCGCCGTCGCGCTCCGCCTGCCGATCGAGACGGCGGGCGGTCCTTTCGTCCGAGCGCATCCACTGGACGCTGACGAGCAGAGCCACCAGCACCATCGGCAGTTCGGAGGCGCCCCATGCCACACCGCCGCCGACGTGCTGGTCGGCGAGCAGAGCGGCCGTGCCGGTCTGCCCGAGCGCGTGCCACCAGTCGGCGGCGAGCACCGTCCGGCCCTGCATGATCGCGACCCCGAAGAACGCATGGAAGGCCAGCGTCGCCAGCATGACGATGAACAGGATCGGATAGGCTGGCCGCGGTGGCCCGGGGTCGATGCCGACGAACACCCAGAAAAACAGGTACCCGCTCAGCAGGAAATGGACGCACATCAGCACATGCCACTCGTGGCTGAACATCGCCGCTTGGAAGGCCGGAGTGAAGTAGAACACGACCAGGCTGCCGGCGAAGACCGCACCCGCGACGGCGGGGCGGCTCAGGAAACGCAGGTAGCCCGAGTGCGCGAACAGCAGCAGCCACTCCCGGACGCCGCGGCTCCCGTCCTGCCGGGCGGGCAACACACGCAACGCGAGCAGTACGGGTCCGCCGAGCACGAACAGCGGAGGCGCGATCATCATGAGCCCCATGTGCTGCACCATATGCGTGCTGAAATGCACGAGCCCATACACTGCCACTCCGCCACTGGTCAGCCAGACGAGGGCAAGGCACCCCGCGAGCCAGGCGATCAGGCGGCGCACCGGCCAGCGGTCGCCGCGCCGGCGCAGCCGGACGAACGCCCAGACGTACAGCCCGGCGAGCGACGCGACGAGCGCGAGCCAGACCCAATCGAGGTGGAAGACGGTGAACATCCTGGCCGTGGTCACCGGGGGCGGATAGGGGAAGCCCAGCAGCCCCTCCTGTGCCTCGGCACCCGTCAGCGGCTGCTGCGAGACGGGCGGAGCACTGCGCGAGAGACCGACGGAGACGCCGATCGCCACGGCCATGAACAGCACTTCGGCGGCGGCGAAGCGTGCGAACGCGCGCCGATCGCCGGGGTCGCGGCGCAGCCGCGGGATGACACGCCTGCGCTGCGCTGCGCCCGCGCAACCGAGCAGCACCAGAATCGTCGCCTTGAGCACGATGAGGAGCCCATAGGGCTGAAGCAGATCGGCGGGCGACCCCATGCGCAGGGAGGCGTTCACGACACCCGAGAAGGCGACGGCGCCGAAAGCCCAGCCCGCCATCGTCGAGTAGCGGCCGACCGCTGCGGCGAAGCCCTTCTTCATGGTCGAACGCATCGCGAGCAACGCGAACAGGCCGCCGGCCCAGACCGTCACGCCGAGAAGATGCACGGCCAGGCTGTTCACCGCGTTCGCGTGCTCGAACGACCCGGCCGCGTGGCCGGAGAGCGCGAGAGGCAGCAGCGCGAAGAGGGCGAAACCAGCGGCGAAACCAACCGTCGTGAGCCGCCGGGCGAGCAGAGCGAGCGCCGCGGCCACGAGGACGCAGACAGCCGAGACCACGAGCGACTGCCCCAGTTCGACACCGAACAGGAACGTGCCGAGCGTCGGCCAGAACAGCGGATCGTGCGGCTGAACGCCCGATACGCTCGCACCGGTCAGCACCAGCGCCGTCACGGCGGCGGCGAACCACACCGAAGCCGCCCACCCTGCCCACCGTGCGGCACGCGACTGCGCCCAGCCGAGCGCTCCCGGCCGTTTCAGCTGCCCGGGGGCGAAGAACGCAGCGACCACCAAGAAGCCGATCGCGATCGTCGCCGCGAGATCGTGAACCGTGCGGGCGATGGGGATGCCATAGACGACCACAGCGCCCGGGTCCTGAAGGGCGGTGCCGGTGAGGAAGGCCCCCGAGAACACCATCGCCAGCAGAGCGGCCGCCACCGCCAGAGGCACACACAGGATGAGGAGCGCAGCGATCGCGCCGCCCCCGGGCGACGGGAACGGCGGCGAAGAAATCGGCTCCGGCGAGGATCCGGAGGCCGGCGAGCTCACGCCGAGTCCCCCGCGTCGTCGTCGGGCGCAACCGTCTGGCGGCGACGCGCGGTGAGCAGCACGATCGCGACACCGGCCGCGGCGAGCGCCAGCGTCCCCACCGCGACACCGACGACGACCGCAGTGGAGTCGCCCGGCGGCTCCGCCTCGCGACGTTCCGAACCCGGCCGACCCGGCCCCTGCTGCCCCGCCAACGGGGCCGGGCTGGACGACGCGGCAATCGCACCCACACCGCAGGCCGGCCGCTCGGCCGACCCCGCCGCCGCGGCGAAGCCGGCAGGCGCCTGGAACCGGAACTGGATGGAACTCGACACCGTGTGGCCGTCTGCCGAGACGATCTGCCACTCCACCGTGTACGTCCCGGCGCCGCCGAGGGCGACCGGGACGGTCACGGTGCGGTCCAGGATGCTCGAGCATCCCGTCTCGAAGTGCCGCCCCGCCGCGTCGGTCACCTGGACGAGGGCAGAGGAGCCGTCCCCGGTGAGGTCCAGCACGCGGTCGTTGAACGTGAGGCTCACATCCGGGAGCGCCTGGGCCTGAACCGATCCCGCCGCAGGAGAGCTCTCCACGAGATAGTCGTGGGCGCTTGCAGTGGCAGCGGGCGCGAGCGCTATCGCGACGGCCGCCACGACGCCCGCGGCCGCGCAGACCCGTCGCGCGGTCACGACCGCGGACCCATCGAGCGCCGAGCCGCGGCGAACACGGCGACGACGAGGGCGATCGCGCCGAGGGCGAGGCCGATCGCGACAACGTTGCCGCCCACCGAACCGGCTCCCGCCGAGGACGCGGCCGGGACGGCCACGACACTCGGGACAGCGTCGTCGTCGGCTGCGGGCGGAGCCTCGGAGATGTACACGGTCGGAGCCGGGCGCTCAGGCTCGTGGCCCGAGGCGGGCGTCTTCTGGTCCCAGTCCACGACGGTGCCATCGGAGTAGTACTGGTGAGCCGGCAGCTCCACACTGCCGATGTCCGGCATCGCACCGGCGGAGATCGTGAACTCCTGGAACTGTCCCGGCTCGATCCGCACACCCGGATCGGCTGTCCAGGTGATTTTGACCGGAGCTTCGGTGATGACGCTCTTGCCGGTCTTGACCGGTTTGGCGAGCTTCTCCGTGGTGACCGAGGCTGTCCAGCCGGGGACAGGCTGGTATGAGACGGACCCGAATGGCGTAGCCGTCGGAAGATCCACTTCCAGCTTGACCGTTCCAGCCGTGGCCGACTCGGTGGGGACTTTAAAGGTGAGGGTGGCGTAGCTACCGACACTGGCCCGATCGGGATCGACGTGTACGTGGGCGCTGGCCGCGAGCGGCGCCGCGAGGGCGAGACCGATCGCGGCGACCGAGGCTCCGGCGGCGGAGACGAGAAGACGGGTAGATTTCACAGCAATTGTTATCCTTATCTGGGATGGCTGACGCCCTCCCGCGGGCACGCTGAGGCGCCCGGGACACGGGAGAGAGGGATGACGTCTCCCGGACGGACGCGCGGCTCAGCCGACCGGGACAGCCCGCCGCGGCGGACCGCGACGGCGCATCCCTCCCAGCACGGTCCCGGGAGACGGGAGCGTGAGGGGCACGGAGTCCACAAGCCCGCGGCTCGTCCCCGCCGCGGTGCGGCACGGACCCACGACGCGATCGAAGAAGCAGCGCAGCCGGTACGAGGCGAACCCGCAGACGGCCCAGAAGGTGTGCTCGCCGTGCCGGAGGACGGCGATCGTCAGCGCAGCCGCTGCGAGGTGTGCAAGGCACATCGCCCAGCCCTCCACGACGAGAGCGGGGCCGGTCGCGGCTCCGGGGAGCAGCGTCAGGTGCGTCCCGGCGTGGAGGTGGCCGCCCGCCGGCATTCCGCTGAACGACGCCGACGGGCTGAGCGAGAACAGCGCGTGGAAGAGGAACTGGCTGAGCGGCACGGAAAGACCGAGCCGCCACAGCGCGAACCGCTTGCCGGCGAGCGCGATGCACGCGAAGGAGGAGAACGTGAGGCTGAGCGTCAGGGCGACCGCGCGCGGCGCCTGCCCGCCGCCAGCCATATGGAACAGCGCGGCGACGAGGGTCGCGACCCCGGCGGCGGCGAAGCCGCGGACGACCCGGGCTCCGCGCGAACTCATGGCTCCCAGTCTACTCGGGGCCCTGAGCGGCTCGCGTCGGCGGCTGGTGCGGGAGCCCGGGGCCGGGCTCCCGCTTCCGCGAGGCGGTCACCGTGAACTTCGCGTTCCGCGCAACCTGCCGCGTCCGCCCCACCGCCCGCTCGAGCGCCGGCCGGTAGCCCAGGTGCGAGTTCCACACCGTCCACAGCTCGCCTCCCGGGGCGAGCACACGCCCCGCGTCCGCGAACAGCCGATGCGCGATGCCCGTGTGGACCGCAGCGCCGATGTGGAAGGGCGGGTTGAGCACGATGAGGTCGGCCGACGCCTCCGCGCGAGTGGCGAGGCCGTCGTCGCGGATCGCAGAGACGCGCCCGTCGACGCCGTTGGCCGCGGCGGGCGCCCGCGCGGAGGCGACAGCGGCGGCGGACTGGTCGGAGGCCACGACGATCAGTTCCGGCCGTCGCACGGCGAGCCAGGAGGCGAGCACGCCGGTCCCGCAGCCGAGGTCGATCGCTGTCCGAGCTGCGGGGACGGCGGCATCCAGCACCGAGAGCAGGAAGCGCGTGCCGATGTCCACACCCGCGCCCGCGAAAGCGGCGCCGTGGGCGCACACCCACAGACCGGTTTCCCGGTCGACGGTGCGCTCCGGCCAGCGGTCCAGTGCGGTCGCGGCGGCGGGATGCGGCTCCGCTACAGTGAGGACGCGCGCCTTCTGCCGCGCGAGCGAAGCGCGGACCTCGCCGAACGCCTCCGCGAAGACGGTGTTCATAGCGGGCGTCATGTTCTTGAGCATGCCGCCCGCGTAGACGGCGACAGCGGGGTGCGCGTACTCGGCTATCAGGGCGGCGATCTCGTCGAGGGCGTCCAGACTCCGCGGCAAGCGCAGCAGCGCCACCCGCGCGCCAGCGACGCGGGAGGCGTCGAGGGCGTGGTGCGCGTAGCTCCCCGCGAGGCCCAGCTCCGCGGGGTTCCGGTCCAGAGCGCGTTCAGCGGTCAGCGGGTCCTGTTGGACGCGGATGCCGCGGGCGCCGAGGGAGGCCGCCGCCAGGGTGAGCGCTCCATAGGCGTCGCCGATGACAACCAGACCCGGCCGAAGCACGGCTTCGCCGGCGGTGTCGGCGAGCAGCCGGTCGGCGGCGTCCGCCGCGAGCAGAGTGGGCGCCTCCACATCGGGGAACCGCCGCAGACGCTCGTACGGGAACACAGCCCCCGTCAACCGGACCGGCCCAGCCAGCTCAGGCGCGAGACCGGCCCGATGATCGCGAACGCCCGCCCAGCGACATCCGAGTACGAGACGAAGCCTCGCGACGCCGATTCCTGGTGCGCACGGCTATCGAGCGAATTGTAGCGATTGTCCCCCATGACCCAGAGCGAGTCCGGGGGCACTCTCACCTGGAAGACGACACCAGAGGCCGCCGCCACACCCGGCGGCAGCTTCAGATAGGGCTCGTCGAGCGGCTTACCGTTGACAAGCAGGCGACCGTCCGCGGAGCAGCACGAGACGGTGTCGCCGGGCCGGCACGACGCCGAGCTGTTCGCCGACCCAGCGGGCGTCCTGCACAGGCCACGGGCGGGTGTCCGGTCCGGACTGCTGCAACCAGCCCCCCGGGTCCTGGAAGACCACGATGTCGCCGCGCTGAAGCGGGACGGCTCCGGGAATCAGCTCGTTCACGAGCACCCGTTCCCCCTTCTGGAGCGTCGCCTCCATCGACGCCGACGGAATCGAGAAGCTGCGCACCAGATACGACTTGACCAGGGTGGCGGCGAGCACCCCGATCACGACGACGAGCGCGATGTCGCGCACCAGCTTCCATCGGTCCCGCCGGTGCGCATCTATGTCGAAGGCCTCGAATGTCACAGCGGGATCCTACCTTACATATCAAAACGCCACCTTGGTGGCTTCGTCCGGGAGCCGGTCGTTCCGGGAGAAATCCCTGACCGGCGGTTGCGGTGCAAGCCCCGCACGAACACGGCCACAGCGATCGTGGGCCGCGCGCAGAGGGACGAAGAAGGGCAGAGAAGCCGAACTCGCCGACAAAGCGTTAGCCCGTCAAGCGGACCGCGGCGTCTAGGGTGAGCCTCGTGGGAACCCTCACCTGGCTGGCCGTCGCGCTCGTGCTGCTCGCCCTCGTCCCGGCCGTCCGATTCGCCCGCCGAGCGTGGCGCTTCCGCGCGGCAACGACCGTGCGCTTCGTGCTCATCGGGCAGATCGCCGGACTCCTGCTGATCGTCGCCTGGTGTCTGCTGGCCCCCCGGTCGGACCTCGGCGGGGCCGGCTGGTTCGCGGTCGCCCTCGGCGCTCTGGCGCTCTCCCTCGCGCTCGGCGATGCCTGGCAGTCCCTCGGCGGCATGCGTGTCCTGGCCGCGGTGCTCGCCGCCGCGACCGCAGCGGTGACCGTCATCGCTGCGGTGGTCACCGTCCTGCCAACCCTGAAAACGGCGACGATCGGGGGCCGCGCTGTCCCGATCACGGAATCGACGCTCACCCAGGGCGCACAGCTGACCGTCCGGATCCCCCCCCCCGGCCGCCTCCGGGTTCCCGGCGCGGGACGCCCACCTCTTCGTCCCGCCCGGCTGGCTCCGCGACCCCTCCTCGACCCGCCCCGTGGTCCAGATGATGATGGGACAACCGGGAAAGCCGGTCCTCGGGGCCACCCTGGACGCACTGCACAGCCTCGGCGACGACCACTTCTCCGACGCACCGTTCGTCCTCGTGGTCGACCAGCTCGACGCGATCGACAAGAACCCGCCGTGCGCAGACACCAGCGCGGGCAAGGTCGACACCTACCTGGCGAAGGATGTCCCCGCCTGGATCCGCGCGAATCTGCCGGTCGACCCGGACCGGGACGGCTGGACGATCGCCGGCTACTCGCACGGCGGGGAGTGCGCGGCCGCCCTCGGCGCGAAACACCCCGGGACCTGGGCGAACGTCGTCGCCATCTCCGGACCCGACAGCGAGCACACCCCCAACCGCACACGGAACCTGTACTTCGGCGGCAGCCAGAGCGCCTTCGAAGCGACCTGGCCGAAGAACATCCTCGCGGCGTACGACTATTCCGCCCTGCCGATGCGCGGCATCTTCATCGCGGGAGAGCTCGACACCCACTTCCGCCCCCAGGTCGAGGCCACCGCCACCGCCACCGAGCACGCAAGCTGGAAGGTCACCTACTGGGCCGTACCCGGGTCAACCCACACCGCTGCCCTCGGCCCCGGCCTCAAGACCGCCTACAACCAGCTGATCCCGCACTGGCTCACGACCGGAGCCGTCCAGCCCGGGCATCGGATGCTCTGCACGGCGATCGAAACGCCCGCCGGGTGCGGGCTGGCTCAGGCGGCCACGGTCACCGGGACGGCGACGATCGCCTCCCTGAGCGCACTGGCGGTGTTCCTAAGCGCACAGCTGCTGATCTTCTTCGCGGCCCGGTCGTCAAGAACCCGGACCCGGCGCCGCCTCACCGCACAGGCCAGACTCCGCAGGAAAGGCAGAACGCCGCGCTGCGCACACCGCGGTGCTGCGTCTCGTCCGCGATCCGCGCGGTGAGCGCCGCCTCCCCGAAACATCGCCGGGACGAGGGGACGCTCCCCCGGCAGCAGCTCGAACCCGGCCGTGGTCATCGTCCCAGCGAGCCGCTACGGCTCCAGCGGCCGCCAGACGACCAGCTGTGTTCTGCGCCGCATCCGTGTCCCCGCGCGCAGCGAGACGACCTCTCCTTCCGACCCGGCGGCGAAAACCCGCCGGCCGGGCCGGTTCAAAAGCTCATCGGCCAGCGCCGACTCCAGCTCGCGCACCCTGCCCCGGAGCGCATTGACGCTGTCTTCGAGTCCGAGGATGCGCCGGATGCCTTCCAGGCTCACACCCTCGGAGCCTAGGCGGGCGATCTCCTGAAGCTTTTCGACATCGCGCATGGAATAGCGCCGGGACTTGCCGGCCGTGCGGCTCGGGCTGACAAGGCCGAGCCGGTCGTACTGGCGGAGGGTCTGCGGATGCATCCCGGCCAGTTCGGCCGCGATCGAAATGACGAAGACCTGCGTGTTCTCGTCCACCGCCGCTTCCTCAGCTCCGCGCCTTGGCCAGGAGGTCCTCTCGCGGATTCTCGTCGAGGAGTTTCTCGGCGAACGCCTCAAGGGCCTCCTTGGCCTCTCCGGACAGATGCGAGGGCACCGCGATCTGGACGACGGCGAGCAGGTCGCCGGTCCCCTTCGCGGTCTGCACACCGCGGCCTCTCACGCGCAGGACACGGCCGCTCGGTGTGCCGGGGGCAACACGCAACTTGACCGGGTCGCCGCCAAGGGTCGGGACCTCGATGGTCGCGCCGAGCGCGGCTTCGGCGAACGTCACCGGAACGGTCACGCGAAGGTTGAGGCCGTCGCGCTCGAAGACGGGGTGCTTGCGCACCGACACCGTCAGGACGATGTCGCCGGCCTCGCCGCCGTCCGGACTGGGCTCGCCTTTGCCGCGCAGCTTGATCTTCTGCCCGTCGGCGACACCGGCGGGGATCTTCACTTTGAAGGGTTTGCCATCGGCGGCCTGCAAGCTGATGGTCTCGCCCTTGGTGGCCGTGAGGAAGTCGATGGCGGTGTGGGCGGTGATGTCGCGGCCGCGGGCCGGACCGCCGTAGCCGCGATAGCCGCCGGTCGTAGTGCCGAAACGGCCGTTGCCGAAGAGCCCGCCGAGCACATCGTCGAAGTTGCCCCCGCCCGCGTAGTACTGGCCGCGCTGCTGGCCGCCGCCGAACATCCCACCGAACACATCGTCGAAGCCGCCGCCGGGGGCGCCGCTGCCCGGGGCGGTGAACCGCGCGCCCGAACCCATCGCGCGGACCTGGTCGTACTCTTTGCGCTCCTCGGCGTCACTCAGCACCGAGTACGCTTCGCTGATCTCCTTGAACTTCGCCTCCGCGGCACTGTCGCCGGGATTCGAGTCGGGGTGGTATTTGCGCGCGAGCTTGCGGTAGGTCTTCTTGAGCTCCGCGTCGCTGACGTCCTTGGAGACGCCAAGGACCTTGTAGAAGTCCTTGTCGAACCAGTCCTGGCTTGCCACGGCGCCTCCTCTCCGTCGGTGGTTTCCTCTGTCGAAGTCTGACTGTCGCTTCGCGCGAGGAGCGGCGGGACGCCTCTCCCGCCGCTCCTCGCGCTGTTTCGTCCCCGGCCGCTCAGGCCGGAACCGCGACGACCACCTTGGCCACCCGCACGGTGGTGGAGCCCAGCCGGTAGCCGGTCTCCACCACATCGGCGACGGTGTCGGCCGTCACGCCGGGGGTGGGCTGCTGGAAGATCGCCTCGTGGATCTGCGGATCGAAAGGCTCGCCCTTCTCACCGTACGGGAGGAGGCCGAGCCGCTCGACGCTCGCACGCAGCTTGGCCGCGATGGTCGCGAACGCGCTGCCCTCGATGAGGTCGCCGTGGGTGTCGGCGCGCTCGAGGTCGTCGAGCACGGGGATGAGGCCCTTGACGGCATCCCCGATCGCACGCTCGCGCTCGATCTCGCGGTTCGACTCCGTCCGCTTGCGATAGTTGGCGTACTCCGCGGTGACCCGCTGGAGGTCCGCCAGCCGCTCGGCCGCGAGCTGGTCGGCCGCGAGCTGGTCGGCCGCGAGCTGGTCGGCCGTGGTCTGACCGGAGAGGAGGTCGAGGTCGTCATCCGAGAGGATCTCCTCGCCCTGGCTCTCTCCGGCCGGGCCGACGTCCACCAGTTCCTCGTGCGAGAGGTCCTGCGGCTCCCGGACCTTGCCAGTCTCGGGGTCGATCCGCCGCTTGTCTCGGACGATCGGCTCCTCGCGCTCGGGCTCGTCGGAGCCCTGGCCGAGGTTCTGGTCGCTCATTGCTGCTTCTTCTCCTCGTCTTCGACGACCTCGGCGTCGATGACGTCCTCCTCGCCGGTGCTGGACGACGGAGCGGAAGCCTCCTCGCCCGCGGCGGCGGCCGGGGCCTCAGCGGCCTGGGCCGCCGAGTAGATGGCCTGACCGAGCTTCTGCTGGCTCTCGTTCAGCTTGTCGTACGCGGTCTTCACGGCCTCGTCGTCCTCGCCCGCCAGAGCGGCCTTGAGCGCGTCCACGTCACCCTGGACCTCGTTCTTGATGTCCTCGGGAAGCTTCTCCTCATTGTCCTTGATCAGCTTCTCGATCGAGTACACGAGTTGCTCGGCCTGGTTGCGAGTCTCGGCGGACTCGCGGCGCTTCTTGTCCTCCGCGGCGTGCTCCTCGGCCTCGCGCACCATGCGCTCGATGTCGTCCTTGGGCAGGCTGGACCCACCGGTGATCGTCATCGACTGCTCCTTGCCGGTGCCTTTGTCCTTGGCGGACACGTGGACGATGCCGTTCGCGTCGATGTCGAAGGTGACCTCGACCTGCGGGATGCCACGGGGCGCCGGGGCGATGCCGGTCAGCTCGAAGGTGCCGAGCGGCTTGTTGTCGCGGGTGAACTCGCGCTCGCCCTGGAAGACCTGGATCGCCACCGACGGCTGGTTGTCGTCGGCCGTGGTGAAAGTCTCACTGCGCTTGGTCGGGATGGCCGTGTTGCGCTCGATGAGCTTGGTCATGATCCCGCCCTTGGTCTCGATGCCGAGGGACAGCGGGGTGACATCGATGAGGAGGACGTCTTTGCGCTCGCCTTTCAGCACACCGGCCTGCAACGCGGCGCCGACAGCGACGACCTCGTCCGGGTTAACGCCCTTGTTGGGCTCTTGGCCGCCGGTCTCCTGCTTCACCAGCTCGGAGACGGCCGGCATGCGGGTGGAGCCTCCGACGAGGACGACGTGGGCGATGTCGGAGACCTCGATACCGGCTTCTTTGATGACGTCCTTGAACGGCTTCTTGGTGCGGTCCAGAAGGTCGCTGGTCATCTGCTCGAACTGCGCGCGGGTGAGCGTCTCGTCGAGGTTGGCCGGGCCGTTCTCGGTGAGCGACAGATAGGGCAGCTGGATGCTGGTCGACATGCTCGACGACAGCTCCTTCTTGGCCTGCTCCGCCGCCTCCTTGAGGCGCTGCTTGGCGATCTTGTCGGTGGAGGCGTCGACACCGGTTGACTCCTTGAAGCGCTTGATCAGCCACTCCACGATCCGCTGGTCCCAGTCGTCGCCGCCGAGGCGGTTGTCGCCGGCGGTCGCGCGGACCTGGATGGTGGAGAAGTCGTCGTCTTTGCCCACTTCGAGCAGGGAGACGTCGAACGTGCCACCGCCGAGGTCGAAGACGAGGATGAGCTCGTCCTCCTTGCCCTTGTCGAGCCCGTAGGCGAGGGCCGCTGCGGTCGGCTCGTTGATGATGCGCAGCACGTTGAGGCCCGCGATCTCTCCGGCCTCCTTGGTGGCCTGGCGCTCGGCGTCATTGAAGTACGCCGGAACGGTGATGACGGCATCGGTGACGGTGTCGCCCAGGTACTGCTCGGCGTCCCGCTTGAGCTTCTGCAGGATGCGCGCGGAGATCTCCTGCGCGGTGTACTTCTTGCCGTCGATCTCCTGAGTCTTCCAGTCGGTCCCCATATGGCGCTTGACGGATGAGAGGGTGCGGTCGACATTGGTGACAGCCTGGCGCTTGGCAGTCTCGCCGACGAGCACCTCGCCGTCCTTGGTGAACGCGACGACCGAGGGGGTCGTGCGGAAGCCCTCCGCATTGGCGATGACCGTGGGCTCGCCGCCCTCGAGCACCGATACGACGGAGTTGGTGGTTCCGAGGTCGATTCCTACTGCACGGGACATAGGCGCTTTTCTCTCCTTGATATTGTTGCGAGTCTGTCTGTTTCGTTCCGAAGGCCAGGGGCCAAGACTTGAGCCTCAGCGACTCAAGCTTCGCATCGCGGCCGGGGCATGTCAAGGCGACTGCCCTAAACTTGAGCACAATCGACTCAACTTTGTGCGAGCGGCGTCTCTTCCATCGTTCGGCGGAGGGAGCATCCACCTCGCACCGGCGTGCTGAGATGTCGCCCCAGCCCGAAGGGGGACTGGACGGCCGCATCGCAACCGTGTGAGATATATCACATGGAGAATCCCGCGGACCGCCGAGCTCTCAAAGAAGAGATCGCCCGCCGCCTCGCTGAGGGACCGGTGCAGGTCCACGCGAAGGAGACGCCCGTTCCGCTCGGCGAGTGGCGCTCGGTGGTGCGAGAGGTCGCCTCCGAGCTCGGACAGCCCGTGACGGCCTACGCCGCCGCCGACACCATCTGGGCGGCTCTCCTCTCCAGCGGCTGACGACTCACACCCGGCGCACAACACCCGCCGATACCGTGAGCACATGGACACCGACCCCGCACCGCTGCTGTCCTCACGCGCGATCGAGGCTCTGCAGAGCATCGACCCGGCCACACTCATCGAGATGCAGGCTTTCCGGGATGACTTCGCGCGGTTCATCATGCCGTACAAGTTCGGCATCGACGAGATCTCCACGAAAGTGTCAATCCTGCGCGAGGAATTCGCGGAACTGCACGACTACAACCCGATCGAGCACATCTCCAGCCGACTGAAATCGGCGGAGAGCATCGAACAGAAGGTCGTGCGGAAGAACTGCGGGCCGTCGTTCGAGGCCATCCGGGACGCCATCACCGACATCGCGGGCATCCGGATTGTCTGCTCGTTCGTCTCGGACGTGTACCGGGTCTTCCAGCTCCTGACCGCACAGGAGGATGTGCGCGCGCTACAGGTGAAGGACTATATCGCGAACCCCAAGCCCAACGGGTACAAGAGCCTGCACGTGATCGCCGAAGTGCCGGTCTTCCTCAGCGACGGACCCGTGCTCGTTCCCGTCGAAATCCAGCTGCGGACGGTCGCGATGGACTTCTGGGCGAGCCTCGAGCACAAGATCTACTACAAGTACGAAGGGGATGTGCCTGAGCGTCTGCTCCACGATCTCACCGCAGCGGCCGGGACGGCGAGCCAGCTGGACGTGACGATGGAGGACATCCACCGCCAGATCCGCGGCGACGGCGGCGGCACGTTCGCACTGCCGATCGAGGTGTGAGTCCCGGCCCTCTCCCCGGCCGGGCGCGCACTCACCGCGCCGGCAAACCCTCCGCTGTGCTCATTCCGCATCATCGCGCTCATCGCGGCGGCCTGGACGCTCACTCCGTTCGACGAGGCGGGGCACGGGCGCGAAGCGGGGTGCGGCCGTCCAGCCGACGCGGCCGGAACGGCGACCTAGGATGGACCCATGACGCCACCCCGGGAAGAGGTCGTGCTGCTCGCCGAGGACGGCGCCCCGATCGGCACGGCGGACAAAGCCACGGTCCACAGCGAGAGCACCCCGCTGCACCTCGCGTTCTCCTGCCACCTCTTCGACGGCGACGGCCGCATCCTGGTCACCCGCCGCGCCCTCGGCAAGGCCACCTGGCCGGGCGTCTGGACCAACTCGTTCTGCGGCCACCCGGCCCTTGGCGAGTCCCTCGAGGAGGCCATCGCCCGCCGGGCACACGAGGAACTCGGGACAAGCGTCGACGCTCTCGCTCTCGCCCTCGCCCTGCCAGACTTCCGCTACCGGGCCGTGGACGCCACCGGCGTGGTCGAGCACGAGATGTGCCCGGTCTACACCGCCACCATCGCATGGGAGCTGCGACCGTCTGCCGACGAGGTCGCCGAGTGGGAGTGGGCAGACCCGCGGGCGCTTCTCAGCTCGGTCGCAGCGACACCGTGGGCGTTCAGCCCGTGGCTCACCCTACAACTGCCCGCTCTCTACGCCGCCTCGGGCGACCAACCTTCGGGCCAGCTGTGAGCGCTGCTCATATTTCTCCACCTGTGCAATGAACTGTGGATAACTGTGCGGATCGTCTGCCGTGAAGCCAATCCGCTCGCGCACTCACTTTTCTGCGCGACGGCCGCATCATCCCGTGCGCGTCGCGTCGAGGTGCTGCTCGAGCCACCAGGTGCGGCCCCTGTCATCAGACACCCAGCTCTCCCACTCGAACGAGTCGGAGGTGATGTTCGAGAACGGAGGTGATGTTCGAGAAGTTCCAGCGGATGGGACGCCCGTCGGTCTGCGTGCCATCCTGCCGGATGCCGTCACGCCGATGGGGCGTCGCCACGAGCGTGCAGAAGGCGCCCTCCGCCGCTCCGAACCAGCTCACCCGCCACGCACCGAGCGTCGAGTCGTAGACGCGCATCGTGGAGCCGCGCCCCTCCAGCCGTTCCGGGTCCTCCGGGTCGCGCGCGATCAGCACGTCCTGGACGGCACGACCACCGAGTGTGTAAGCGAACGCCCACTCGGCGACCGACTCGCGCCACTCCTCCGCGCTCGCGTCGAAGGAGCGCAATTCGGCCCGCCAGGTGCCCACCAGCTGCCCGAACAAGTGGATGCGCTGCGGCCGATCGGCCGTGGGACCCGCTGCGACGAGGGCTCGTGCGAAAACAGATCCAGTGACGTCGCTCATGCAGTGGAGCCCCTCTCAGTCGGTTCAGCTGGACGATCGCCCGGCCTCCGTGCCAGACACATCGGTCCGGTGGAAGTTCAGGAACGACCGCGACGCCGTGGGCCCGCGCTGACCCTGATACCGCGAGCTGTACTCGGCCGACCCGTACGGCTTCTCCGCCGCCGACGACAACCGGAAGAAGCACATCTGGCCGATCTTCATCCCCGGCCACAGTTTGATGGGCAGCGTCGCGACATTGCTCAGCTCCAGCGTCACATGACCCGAGAACCCGGGGTCGATGAAGCCCGCGGTCGAGTGCGTGAGCAGCCCGAGCCGCCCAAGCGAGCTCTTCCCCTCCAGCCGCGCCGCCACATCGTCCGGCAGGCTCACCAGCTCGAACGTCGACCCCAGCACGAACTCCCCCGGGTGCAGGATGAACGGCTGGTCCGCCACCACCTCGACGAACCGCGTCAAATCCGGCTGATCCTCCGCCGGGTCGATGAAGGGATACTTGTGGTTGTCGAACAACCGGAAGAAGCGGTCAAGGCGTACATCCACGCTCGACGGCTGAATCATCCCTTGCTCGAACGGCTCCAGCCCGAGCCGCCCAGCGGTCAGTTCGGCCTTGATGTCGCGGTCGGAGAGAAGCACGGAAACAGCCTACCGGGTGACGGTTTGACGGCAATAAACAAATTTCAGCCGGGCGAAACGGAGCGCTCCCTCCGCGCTTGACCACCGCCGAGCCCCCTGCGCCCAAACGACAAGCTCCCTCAAGAGGGAATCCGATGACTCTCGCGACCGGATGCTGAAGCACGAGGCTCTCTGACGTGCGCACGTGGGCACACCCCCAATGGATATCACCCAGACCGCGCGGCTCATCGTAATGAGGATTGCTATCGCTTCAAAGGCTTTATTTGATCAGAGAAGGAGCCTTCGTGTCCGAAGTCTCAGTGACCGCCCCAAAGCAACGACTCCGAAAAGGGAGTCCGAAGCGAAGGAAGCGATTCGCACAGCGATACGCCGCTTCAACGCCCCCTCAGCGATCTCGTCGCGCGTGATGCGAATGAGGGAGACACGCGCCTGTTGGTCACCAACTTTCTCTGTGACGGACTCGGCTATGACAAGTATGAGGACTTGACCACAGAGTTCGCCGTCCGCGGCGAGTTCGCAGACTACGGGGTCCGCGTCGACAAACAACTCGTCGCCTTCATCGAGGTCAAACGCGCCGCACAGCGCCTCAGCGCGCGGCATCTGCGCCAGGTAGAGACTTACGCGGTCAAAGAAGGTCTTCAGTGGGTGATCCTCACCAACGGGCAGATCTGGCAGGTTTACCACATCACCGCGGCAACAGGACAACAGGTGGCGACGGTCCTGGCGCTTGAGGTCGATCTCCCCGGCGAAGAGCCTTCGTCCAAGAAGGTTGAGAAACTCTTTCATTTGCATCGGTCGGCGATGAAGCGAGACACGATCGACGCCCTCTGGAAACGCCAAACGGCCACGTCTCCCAACGCCCTTGCCGCGGTGCTCCTCTCCGATTCGGTCATTGACGCAACACGCAAAGAAATCCGCCGCAGCTCGGGCTTCAACCCCGATCTCGGAGACATTCGTTCCGTTCTCGTCGTCAGCGTGATCCGGCCAGAACTGCTTTAACGGGAACCCTTGCGGGCACCCTTGCCCGAGTGGCCGACGCTTCTTGATGCCACATCGCGACTCTCCCGCGAGCAGCAACGAAAGAGCCCGAGCCCCGCAACGGTGCTGCAAGACCGGGACGATGCTCGATCCGCGCAGTGCCTCCGAACCTCACTGCTAGGCTAGAGCAGCTGACGTCACGACACCGCAGCGGCAGCGGGTACACAGCCAATAAACTGCGAATCTGGTAGGTTTTGGTTACCTAGAACTGCTGGAAGCCCAGTGATTTAGCCACGCGAGTGTAGTTCAATGGTAGAACTTCAGCTTCCCAAGCTGATAGCGCGGGTTCGATTCCCGTCACTCGCTCCAATGAATACAAGGCCAAACGGGCTGTAGAACGAGAGATACCTACAATCAGGCCTACATCGCCACCGGAGACTGCGCCTGAGCTGCCTTCTGGAGGCACACGATGGGCATCGTTCTCCCCGCACGTTCATGGTCCCTAGATCGCGATAAAATCGAACACATGTTCGAGGTGAAACGTGGCTAGCGTCCTTCCCAAACGCAACCCGTCCGGTGCGATTGTCTGGCGCGTCCAGTTCCGCATCAACGGCCGAATGAGCCAAGAGAGCTTCCCCGACGAAGACGGTGCCCGCTCCTTCGGGCAGTTGGTCGATCGTGTGGGAGGGCAAGCCGCACGCCAGGTTCTGCGCGCCCGAGCATCCAAAGCGCACGACATGCCGACCCTGCGGGAATGGACCGAACGTTACCTCGACCCACAGTCGGAAATTCTCACCGGCATCGAGCCCGGGACACGAGCCGGCTACCGATCCATCGCAGAGCGATCCTTCCTGCAAGTCCTGGGCGACTACCCGCTCGACGCGATCGAGAAAACCGATGTCGGCCGATGGGTGGCATGGCAAGAGTCCCAACCCTCCACACGCTCCCGGACACAGACGGTCGCTGCGAAGACCGTCCGCAACTATCACGGGCTACTCTCGGCGGTGTTAGCCGCTGCGGTCGAGCACAAGCTTCGCGGTGACAACCCGGCGTTCAAGACCCGCCTGTCCAAAGGACTCAAGCGGGAGGGTGTATTCCTCTCGCGTGAAGAGTTCGCAGTACTTGAGCACTCCATCCCGGCGCGATATAGACCGCTCGTCCTGTTCCTCGCTGGCACCGGAACCCGATGGGGGGGGAAGCAACAGCGATCACGTGGGGTGATATCGCCTTCTCCTCGAACCCGCCGACTGTGCGTATCGAGAAAGCATGGAAGAAGTCCGAGAGTGGGGCGCCTGTTCTCAAGCATCCGAAGTCGCAGAAGTCGAAGCGCACCGTCTCGCTGTGGCCCGAAATCGTTCAAGCGCTGGGTTCACCGCAAGCAGGCGACCAGCTGGTGTTCCAGTCTGAACGGACGGGCACACATCTCTGGTATGGTCCATTCCGGTCACGCATATGGGTAGCGGCGATAAATGCCGCCAACGATCCCGAGAAGTGCGGGCCGCTTGGTCTGACACCGATCGGGAAACGCCCCAACATCCATGATCTACGGCACACCCATGCCTCCTGGCTGATTGCGGCCGGAGCCCCGCTGCCGTACGTCCAAGCCCGGCTGGGGCACGAGGACATCCAAACCACCGTGAACCTCTACGGGCATCTCCTACCCGACGCGCACCACCAAATGGCGAACATCATGGCGGACGTTATGTCTGGTGTTCTCCCACGAATTGAACCAGCATCCTTAGAGCTCCTCGCGTGAGCGCCTGAGCCTCCGCCGTAGGCGTGGCTCTTTCGCACTCAGGAGGCCAGACGGTGGACGTTTATGTAAGTGCGCAACAGTCGGTGCGTCACCCCGAGTTCGGCGGCGAGTAGCTGTGGATGCCCGATCCAACCGAGATGGTCTCGTATCTCGGCGAAATCGATCAAGTTCTCGGCTGCGAAGCGATCCGCCTGTACCTCATGTTTCGGCCGATCATCCACGTGCCCATAATGCACATGACCCAGCTCGTGGGCGATGGAACATCGTGTATGCACAGACCTCATGCGCTCTTTGACGACTATCAGATTCCGGTCGGGGAGCCAGAGGGCGTTCTTCGTTCTGAGGGGGCGGTGGATGATCTCGATACCCATCTCTTCCGCGTGTTTGAACGGGTCATAAGAGCCACCCACCTACTCCCTCTAGTAGTCTTCGTCATGATTCATTTCGGGGTCGCTCAACGCCGCCTGCCGCTCTTCACCCTCGATGTCATCGAGGGTGAGCTCGTCGTTGCGCTTCCGGATGGGCTTTACCTTAGACGGAACCGATACCAAAGCTTGGCGCATCAGGCTTAACGTTTCAGTTCCGAGTGCAGAGGCCACCTGATCTAGATCGTTCATATTGAACGGCTTAATACCATTTAGCCGCTCGTAGGCATATGTCTTTGACATTGATGTATTAAAGGCGAGCCAACGTCCGTCCGCCGCGCCCCCATGCTCTCGAACCAGCGCAAGCACATAGTCGGCAACTTGGCGAGCCGAGCCACCCGCGGACCCCATAGGTGTACGTCCCATGTGTCCATGGTACTCAAATAAGAACAAATCACGCAAAGGAGTTGCGTTAGTTCGTAATTACGTTCATACTCGCCTTATGGTCGTAATTGAGAACGTCTCCGCGAAGAAGATGGGGTCCGCAGTGAAGGCCGAAGCCGCCCGTCGCGGCATCTCGGTCTCCTCGCTCACCACAGTCCTCGGCCGCAGCAAACCATCTGTCTATCGCCGCATCAACGGCGAGGAACCGCTCGACATTGCAGAGCTTGACATGATCGGCCGACACTTCGGGATTGATCTGCTCACGCTCATCGCATCCGCCGAGCTGGAACCACGAGCGGTGGCTTGATGGATACCGAAGAGGCCGTCACCCCCGTGCAGCTAGCCCGGCACCTCAACTGCTCCGTCGACAAGGTGCTTCGGATGGCGAAGACAAAGGAGATTCCATCATTCAGGATCGGTCGCCTATGGCGATTCTTCCCTGAACAAGTAGACGTAACCTTTCTCCGTGATCCGGACCCGTGGGCACAGTCGAATCAGTCCCGTTCTCGTCGGCGTTCTACCTAACCTACCCCCGTCCTTTTCCATCCCCCCTCACATCAGTCGCCCCGGCCTGTTGGGCCGGCTAAGAAAAGAAGCGCGTTATGGATTACATCCCATTCGGTGTGTCAGTGGGCGGTGGTGCCAAGTCGCCTCTAGGGGCTGAGGCAGCTCGACGCATCAGTTCGAACGGGTTCATGTGGAGAACGTCCGCAAGTTGTCCGATGTCGTTTGTATTGAACGGCATCTCTCCGCGAAGACGTTTGTAGTAATAGTTCCGAGACATGCCTGCTGCACCGTAGATAGCGGATGCGGTCCGCGAATCCATCCCGATAGCACGATCGATCTCCTCTGCGACTCTCCTGCTGAAATCGTTAGCTTCGCCGACTGCCCTCTTGACCACGGGTACATAGTACCCATCTGAGGGAAGATTACAAAATTTGTATCCAACTAGGTTGCATTATTGGCCCCAACTAGGTACTCTCATCGCATGGAACCGGACATTACAGAGCAGATTACGCGGGCAGTCAAAGCCGAGTTAGCCCGTCGTGACCTCGATGGTGTGGATCTTGTCCCAGTGCTCGGGATGGGGAGGAACGCCGTGTACTCGAGGCTCCGACACGAGCGAGCTTTCGACATGGCTGAGCTTTCGAAGATCACGGTTTTCATGGGAATAACGATGAATGATCTGCTCGATTCCGCCCAGTACGGACTCCGGATCGCGGAGCGTGCGACGGGAGAGCACGCGCGGACGGAGACGGCCGCGTGACTGGGTGGGTGTTGTCGGTGTTCGTGGTGGTTGCCGCGGCCGGGTTGTGGTCGATCGTTTTGGTTCAGCATTTGATTCTGAAGCAGACCCGGGAGTTGTTCAGAAGGAGCGCGTTATGAATTACATCCCATTTGGTGTGTCAGCGGGCGGCGGTGTGTCTTGTTTCGGTCGCGAATCTCTCCTCGGCTCGCGCCACCACAACGTGAGGGTCGATTCCGAGGCTCTCGCAGACCTTGTAGGCGATGGGGATGGGGATAGCGCGCTTGCCGGTGACGTAGTTGTCGAGCGCACTGCGGGCGATGCCGATCATGCGCGCCATGTCGGTGATGTTGCTTCCACCTGCTGCGATCTCGGCACGAAGCTGCTTGCCCACGGCCGCATTGAAACGGGCTGATCGCGTCTCCATGCGAGAAAGAGTATCAGCTAATCGAGGCTGATACGTAGTCAAACAGGTAATTTTTCCCCTTGTATGTCCTCAAATGGAGAGGTATTGTCTACGTATGAATACACAGACGGTGAGGCAAATGGTGGCTTCTGCGGTCACATTTGAGCTTGGTCGAGCTGATCGATCGAAGCGGTGGCTGTCAGAGAAGACGGGCATCCCATACTCAACCCTCGACCGGAGACTGAAAGGTCAAAAGGACTTCACTTTCACCGATCTTGCGAACATAGCGAACGTACTCGGAGTGTCACCGTCTGTGTTCACCCCCTCTGTTTTCGCGCGGACGGAGACGGCCGCGTGATCCCGTTTTGGGTGCCGTTTGCTGTTACTGCTGCTGTTGCGAGCATCGTGTTTCTTGCTTTGAAGGGCTTCGTTAACCACTGGTCACCGTTCGGGGGGGACCAAGTGATGGTCAACCGAACCCCTCGGGCATCCCAGGTCTCTGTATCGAGCTACGGCCCGGCTTCTCCCGGGTGGGACTCCTTCGTGTTCGCTTTAGCGGACTTCGAGCTGGAAGGTTTTGGCTCCTGGGTTTCCGAGCGGGGTGAGCCACTGCAGGAACACGTCAATGCTGGCGTGATAGTCACCCCGAACAGCATCACCTCCGCCCATACCGAAAACGAGGATGGGTTGAAGGCTCTCGTTAGCGCGGTTCTCGATCACCTGATCGAGCGCGACAGACCGGTGCTGTCCGCCAACGGGTCCGTCATCCCACCATTCACGCTTGCTGATGTGCTCACCCGTGACAACGACGGTCACATTGTTCGGCGCGTCTGCGCCGTGATTGGTGATGATAAGCAGGGGCCGACTCGCAATCCCACTCGACGGCCCACTTGATGGAAACCTGTTCGCTCTTCTGCGCACGCTCCCGCTGGTGGAGCGTGTGCGCATTCTCACTGAGTTTGTTCGCGTGCTCGGCAATCTTGTTCGCTCTCTCGGCCAGGTGGCGGGCATTCTTCGCGCTGACATTGCCCATCGAGCCGATCACGACCCCGCTGACACCGGTTAGCACGGCGACAACGTTAGTGACCCACTGGGCCGTGTCAGCCACCTACACCCCCTACCAAAAAGAAGAAACACCCCCCGGTGGCACCGGGGCGGTTCAGGAAGGAACGAAGCCCTATGTTTGAAATGCTTGTTTGGCTGTTTGTGTGTCTTTCGGTAGCGTCCAGCGTCGGGAGCTTACTGTATTCGGCTTATGTGCAGTACAAGGGGCGACTCATTGAGCGTTGGATACCTGTAGCTCAAGCCAGGGATCTTTCAGTCGCGCGGGGCGGATACGGCGAACCCGACGAAAACGGCTTCCCCTATCTCTCCACGCTACCCCTATGCCCGGCAGGGTACGTAGCCCTGGCTTATCTGAGAGCCCACATAGGACGACGCATCCGCCGGGCGGCACGGAGAATTCTTCCTTGGGTTCGGGAAAGCCGGTCACGATGACCTTCGTTGCCTCCCCCTTCCCACAGTTCTCCACCACCCATTCGTATCCGGAATGCTGCCCGTCAGCCCCGTATGCGAGCGGTGGGCGCAGGTCGAGACAAAAGTCCGCCCGCAATGGACGCTCTTGCGCTATGGCCTGCCTCCGCGTGTACCAGAACGCGCAGATCGAGACCCCGAGCGCGATGCCGCTGACAACGAGCGTAGGCCAATCCATCATGCCCCGAGGGTAGGCCACCACCCATCTCATCAACAAGAGGAGAGACCCGTGAGCAACACCCCACGAAAGGCCCGCAAGATTGCGCACCTGCTTGTCATCGCCACATGCGCCATCACGCTCACGGCCTGTGCGAACGGTCCGATCGTGAACAGCAAGAACACCACGCGAACAGCAGCCGACGGTGGATGGATCTCCGTCAACGATGTCCTACTCCCGAACGGTCGCCACGTGTACTGCGCCAGCAATGGTAACGGCATCAGCTGTGACTGGAACAACCAGCACTGAACGAAGAGACGCCCCGGTGGCACCCGGGGCGTCTCAGGAAGGAATCACAATGAGTTCCACGGAGATTATACCGTTCACCTTCGAGGAGGTGAACGTCCGTACCGTCCTCGTTGACGGTGAGCCCTGGTTCATCCTCCGGGATGTGTTGAGCGTCCTCGGCCTGTCGAACCCGACCGAGGCTGTCCGCTCGCTCGATGAAGACGAGTTCAGTACTACTGAACTCAGCCTCGACGGACAACGCCGCAACTACTACCTCGTCAACGAGCCAGGGCTGTACTCGCTGATTCTTCGAAGCCGGAAGACCGAAGCTCGCGCGTTCAAACGCTGGGTGACGCATGAGGTGCTCCCGCAGATCCGTCGGACGGGTTCCTACTCGGTCGTTCCGGCCGACGATGTCGCTCTCCCGCAGAACTATGTGGAGGCGTTGGAGGCGTTGTTGGTGCGGGAGAAGGCGAACCAGCAGCTCATTGTTGAGAACGCGGGTTTGGTTCCGCGTGCGGGTGCGTGGGATGCGATCGCCTCAGCGGTGGGTGACTACTCGGTTGGGGATGCGGCGAAGATCCTGTCCCGGGCGGGGATTCCCACCGGCCCGCAACGCTTGTTCGCCCAGTTGGAGGGAATCCGGTGGGTGTATCGCGGTGGGGATGGGAAGTGGCGCGCCTACGCGGAGCGGGTGGAGAAAGGCTACCTGGCGGAGAAGGCCCAGTTCCACCACCACCCCGCAACCGGGGACCTCGTGCTCGACGCCCCGCAGGTGCGGGGCACCGTGAAAGGCGTGGACCGGTTACGGCAGCGTCTCCATGTTGGGGCGCTCACGGCGGTAACCGCATGAACGGGCACAGGCTCCCGCCGGGTGTCGATGGTGACGCCCGTGTGGGGGAACCAGCAGGCCGGGGGCACCCCCTCGTCCCCGGCCTGCCCATCGTGCGACACCGGTCAATGGCGACGAAGACGAGCTGGGGGTGGTCTGCTGATGGCTGGCGCGACCGATATTGAGCGGTACCCGCAGTTGCGGTGCCCGTCCCATGACGTGGAGGGTCCGGGCCGGACGCACGACTGCCGGCTCACGGCAGGCCACCAGGAGTGCCATAAGTGTGTTTGCACGAGGTCGTGGGATGCCCTCTCGGGAGGCCAACCGTGATCGATCTGCGAGCCCCTGTAGCGGTGCCGGAGTGTGACCCGGTGGTGATGGTGGCCTCGTGTCGGTGGTGCGGTTTCGATGGGGAGGTCACCGCGACCGTTCTGGGCGTGGAACGGGGGTGGTCGGCTTGCACGGTCACCTATGGGTTCACCTGCCCGAACGGGTGTGTCAACGAGATCCGCGGCGACGGCGGGGGTGGGTTGTGAACCGGCGGACCGTGTTCTTGACCGGTGTTTTCCTCACCGCCGTGGTCCTGGCTTTCACCGCCGCGGTGACCGGCCTGACCCTGCTGCACCTACTGGGCACCGTGACCGCGATCGGCGTGTTCGCTGCCGCCTGCTGGGCGCATGACACCCACACGGGAACACGAGAGGAAGGAAGACGATGAGTAGCCCCAATGACTATGACGGCAGATACAGCTTTTTCACGGGCGGGGACGCGGTACAGCGCTGGTTCTCTGATGTGGCTGTTGATCTGCGTTCCTTAGCGGATGTGATTGAGAGGATCAGCGGGTATGACGATGACGCCGCCCGAACCCGCCGTTATGCCGATATCAGCATTGATCTCGCGGCAGACACCTGTGGCACCCTCCCACTCCTTCTCGATCACCTGTACCGACTCCGCGATGCCCTCTACCGGGACGCGCCGTTGAAGGAGTCCGAGGTCACCGCGGCCGGCGGGCAGGTTGGAGGGGGACCGGAATGAGCGTGTTCGCGTATGCGATCGTGTGGGGTATCGCTGTGGTGTGGGGTGCCGCCGTGGTGTGGGACTGGTTCAGGGGTCGCGGGGTGGGCTGATGAACGATGTGATGCGGACGGTTGTGGGCATTGTCTATGGGCCACGGTTGACCGGCCGTGACCTTCCGCCACGACCCGGCGGCCATGACGACAGTGTGGCTGCTGCTGGTGGTGGTGGTCTTGGTGACCGGTGGTATGTCGACAACCTCGTCCGCGGGGACGGCGGGGATGGGATGCCGGAGGGTGGCTCGTGACGGCGTATGAGCGTGTCGATGTCGTCTCGGACACGCCCGAGTGGTTGGAAGAGCGACGGCGCAGCATCGGAGCCTCCGAGGTGGCCGCGGTGATAGGTCTGTCGCGGTTCAGCACAGCCTTGGATGTCTACAAGAGCAAGCTCGGTGTGGACGCTCCCTTCGACCCGGTGCTCGCGTTCATCGGGCACCGGTCGGAACCCATCATGCATGCGTGGGTCGAGGAGTTCTCGCGGGCCCAGGTGAGCCTCGAGCCGGGTTTCATGGCCCGCTCGACCCAGTGCCCGATTCTGCACGCTTCCTTCGACCGCATCAGCCGGAACCCATTCCTCACATGGCAGTTCAAGACTGCGCATCAGTACGCGGGGCATCACTGGGATGAGGGGGTGCCGACCGACATTCGGGTGCAGGTGCAGGCGGAGATGTTCGTTGCTGGAACGCAGCGCGCCGGGGTGGTGGTGTGGATTGGTGGGCGGGAGTTCCGCCTGTTCTGGGAGAGGCGCGATGACGGGTTTATCCGCGAGCACATGCTCCCGGCCGTCACCGAGTTCTGGGAGCACGTGCAGACCGGGCAGTCGCCGCTGCCGACGACGCTCGCCGAAGTCGCGGAGGTGTTCCCCACCGACCCGGGCACCGTCCTCGAACTCCCTGAGGCTGCGTTCGAGGTGCTGGAGCGCATCACGGTCCTGGGCGGCGACATTCAGGCGCAGGAGGCCGAACGCGACGCCCTGAAGGTGGCGCTGGCCGAGTTCGTCGGCGGCGCGGAGACCCTCACCTATGACGGTCGCCCGGTCGCGACGTGGAAGACCCAGAAGGGGCGTGCGTCGTTCAACAAGCGCGCGTTCGAGGATGACCATCCGGACCTTGTTGCCGCCTACACAACCCAGGGCGCACCGTTCAAGGTCCTGCGCCGACTGAAGGAGAAGACGCAATAACAGACCTGTCACACGCCGCCGTGGCGGTGAAGAAGAACCCGACGATTGAGGACTACCTGATCAAGTATGAGCCGGAGTTCCAGCGGGCGTTGGGGGCGTCGATGGACGCGGCTAAGTTCGCTCAGGACGCCCTGACCGCGATCAAGCAGAACCCGAAGATCGGCCACTCCGACCCCCGTTCCCTGTTCGGTGCCCTGTTCCTGGCTGCGCAGTTGAAGCTCCCGGTGGGTGGGCCGCTCGCCCAGTTCCACCTCACCACCCGCACGGTCAAGGGGAACCTGACCGTCGTCCCGATCGTCGGCTACGGCGGCTACGTGCAGCTCATCATGAACACCGGCCTCTACTCCCGCGTGTCCGCGTTCCTGATCCACGCCGGCGACTACTTCGTCACCGGAGCCAACAGCGAACGGGGCGAGTTCTACGACTTCCGCAGAGCTGACAGCGACCGCGGCGAGGTCAAGGGCGTCATCGCCTACGCGAAGGTCAAGGGGCACAACGAGTCCTCCTGGGTGTACATCGACGCCGAGACCATGCGCGCCAAACACCGCCCCAAATACTGGGAGTCCACCCCGTGGGCTGACGACGCGGGCGAGATGTTCAAGAAGACCGGCATCCGCGTCCTCCAGAAGTACCTGCCCAAGTCGGTTGAGTCGCTGAACGTCGCCCTCGCTGCGTCCGCCGACCAGGCAATCGTCCGCAAAGTCGACGGTGTTCCCGACCTCGACATCCAGCACGACCGCGACACCGAAACCGTCGCCGTCCCCGAACAGCCCGTGTCCGTCCCACAGCCGGGAGACGAAACATGAGCCCCGACTACCTCGGCACCCCGGACGGTGCCTCACCCGACCAGGTGCGGACCGATGCCGTGTTCACGGCGAGTATCCTCATCCCGCTCGCGCGGGACCCGCTCAGCCTCAACCTGCGTCTGCACTGGCGTACCGTGGCGAAGCACACGAAGATCTGGCGGGAGTTCGCGGCCACGCAGGCTGCCCGCTTCCCCCACCTCGGCTGTTGCACCGTCACCCTGACCTGGCACGTCCTCGACCGGCGACGCCGGGATGCCGACAACCTTTTCCGGCTCTGCAAAGCACTCTGCGACGGCCTCGTCGACGCCGGAGTGACCCTCGATGACACCCCGCACCTCATGGACAAACACTGCCGCATCCTCGTCGAGGACCGCCGACTCCACCCGAGTGCGTGGATGACCCTCACCATCGAGCAGGTACCCGCATGAACATCAACACCAACCCGGCCGGGACGGTTCCCGTCCTCGTCGACATCACGGGCAACGAGATCCACATCCAGGAACTCATCGAGACTACAGAGGGCCTCGCCTTGAACGACCGCGGCGTCTTCTCGCTGCTTGGCACCGTCCGTGAGGCGCAGATCGCCGGGGCGCGTGAGGGGTCGCTGATCAACGGCTGGTGGTGGGAGTCCGAAGGCTACTCGGGTGAAGCGAAGACGAAAGCCGCCGCTATCGCCGCGATGCTCACCGACGCCGACTACACCCAGGCGACCCTGACCGACACGATCCCCGACCTCCTCACCGGATGGGACGGTGCCGCATGAGAACCCCGTACTACCAAGACGACCTGGTGACGCTCTGGCACGGGGACTGTCTCGACGTGCTCCGCGTGCTCCCGAAGGCATCGGTGGATGCGGTGGTGACAGATCCGCCCTACAACCTGTCGTTCATGGGGAATCAGTGGGACGGCGCCGATGGGTTCCGGCGTTCACTGAACGCTTCGGACGCGGGGCGGGACAACGTTTTCGGGCGCGTGTCACGCACCTCGCCGGAGTATCGCCCGCCACACACTTTCCAGCAGTGGTGCGCCGCGTGGGCGACCGAGTTCCTCCGCGTCCTCAGGCCGGGCGGTCACCTGCTCGCGTTCGGTGGTTCCCGCACCTGGAACCGGCTCGCGTCCGGGGTGGAGGATGCCGGGTTTGAGATGCGGGACTCGATCGCGTGGCTGTACGGGTCCGGGTTCCCGAAATCGCGCAACCTCCACGGTGAGTGGGAGGGCTGGGGGACGGCTTTGAAACCGGCGTTCGAGCCGGTCGTCGTGGCCCGCAAACCGCTGTCCGGGACGGTCGCGGCCACTGTGCTCGCGCATGGCACCGGGGCGTTGAACATCGACGCCACCCGTGTCCACACCGCCGGGAGGGAGGCGAAAGCGGGCCGGTGGCCGACGAACGTGATCCTGGAGGAATCACAGGCCGAAGCGCTCGACGAGCAGACGGGCATCCTCACCTCCGGACTGATGAAGGCCCGCACCAATCGGGCGCCGCGCCCAGGAGGCGTCATCTACGGGGCCGACAAGAGAAACATCAGCGCAGGTGACACCTACGGGGATACGGGTGGCGCGTCCCGGTTCTTCCCAACCTTCCGCTACCAGGCCAAAGCGCCCACCTCGCAACGCCCGAACGCGGGCGGGGTGCGGCATCCCACGGTGAAACCCCTGGATTTGATGCGGTGGCTGGTGCGCCTGGTCACCCCGCCGGACGGGATCGTGCTGGACCCGTTCGCCGGGTCCGGCACCACCGTGGAGGCGGCACTGCTGGAAGGATTCCGGTGCGTCGCGATCGAACACGAAGCCGACTACCTGCCATTGATCACCCAACGCCTCACCAAACCGTTGCAACAGACCATCTTCGGTGATTGGGACGGCGCCGCATGATCCCCGCGAAGGTGGGGAAGGCGGTCCTCGACCGTGACAACCACCGGTGTGTGCTGGCCTCGTTCGGGTGCGTGTGGGTGGGGACGGTGTGTGATCACCGGGTGGGGCGTGGGATCGGCGGTGGCCGCGGGTTGGATGTGCCGGTCAACCTCGTGGCCGCGTGTGGTGTCTGCAACGGGCTCAAAGAATCCGACACGCCATTCGCCCGCGAGTGCGCACGCCGGGGTTTGAGAATCCGCCGATCCCACACCACCACCCAAGACCTGGAGAACGCCGCCAACATCCCCGTGCAATACCCCGACGGCACCTGGTGGACCCTCACCAGCACCACCAGGTGCCTGCTGCGGGCAGACCAGGCCGAAGAGCTGACCACCCGGCACGGGCTGGTCGGCGGATACACGACGAAGGGAGGGACTTGATGCCGAAAGATACACGCCTCTATATGACGTTCCCGAACGATTTTGCGGAGCATCCGAAGATCATGCTGCTGTCCGACGCAGCGTTTCGGGCGTTCGTTGAGATGAACGGTTATTCACGGATGCAAGACCTTGATGGACGTATACCGGTTCGGGTCGCTCGGGCGAAGTGGAAACAGCGGGCGCTGAAGGAGTTGGAGTCGAATCATCCGGAGCGGCCGACATTGATGATCATCGGTGAGGATTACGTGATCCGCGACTATGAAAAGCATCAGCAGACACGGGCGGAGCGGGAGGCACGTCAGGAGCGGAATGCTGCTAACGGGAGGCTCGGGGGTCGTCCTCGGAAAAACCCACCCAAAACCCAGTCGGTTACTGACTCGCCACCCCAGCCGCCACCCCAGTCGCTACCTAAGTCGGATAGCGAGTCGGGTGGCGAACCGAAACCGAATAAAAAGCAGAGTCAGAGTCAGAGTCAGAGCTTTTACCAAGACTTTCAGACGTCCAGTCCGGAAAGTAACCGTGCGCGGGGGACGGACGAGGCCGATCTCGAAGCCCTGTGCGTGCGGCAGGCCGCGGCTCTCGGCGTCGATTTCAGCAAAGCGCGTTTGGCGGTCGGGAAAGCCACCGGCCGCATCCCCTCACCGTCCGTGGTCATGCGGATCATCGCCACAATCCTGGAACGCGCCACCCCACCAGTGAAATCCCCAACCGGCCTCGTCCTGACCTGCATCCAAACCGGCTGGGCCGAATGGCAGAAATTCATCGACACCGAGGAGGCCGCAGCGTGAACGAGAAGACCGTACCAGTCACGATCCCAACCTGGGTGTGGGGGAGGTTGGCGACCATCGCCGAGCACCGCGGCGTGACCGTGGGGGACCTGATCGCCGACGGTGTCATGGCGGTGCTCGGCGCCGACCCGGGGCGGCTCGGCGAACTGGAGATGGAACTGAACAAACGACGGGCGCAGAAGAAGCCCGCCGAGACGAAAGGAGACGCGGCGTGAGCAAGATGGTTATCGCGGTGGAGGGTTTCATCGCCAACGAGCTCACGATGAGCGTGATCCCGAACGTCACCGGGTGGTGAACGTGACCGTCCCGCACACCCCGCGGAAGCGAGACGACGAGACCGGGCAATGGGTTGATGCCGGCCCCACCGTGTGGGCGGCGGCGGCGTTCTGGGACGAGTACGCCGACGCGGTGATCGGCTCCCCGTCCGCAAGGGCAGCCTCGTCACCCTCACCGGCACAAGTGTGGAACTGAAGGCGTGGGAAGCGAACGGGAAGTCCAGGATCAACCTCACCGTGACCAACCCGACCCTCGCCACCATCATCCAACGCCCCAAACACACCCCCGAGGCCACAGGAAACCCCGGCTGGGCCGCCACACCCACACCCGATCCCTGGGACAACGTTCCACCGGCCGACGACACCCCCTTCTAGGAGAACACCCCATGACCAACCCCACCACCCCGACCGCCGTTGAGGCTCTGACCGCCCAGCGGGACACGCTCGTGCAGGCGCTGTGGGACGTGTACGGCATCCTCGGCGCGGGCCGTGACGGTGACCCGACACCGGCGGCGTGCCTGACCTCCGGGGCTGAGGATTTCGCGAACTCGATAGTCGCCGCCGCCTGGGAGGCCCGCCACGACGCCGAGGAGGCTGTGCGCGAGGCCCGCCACGACGCTCTCGAAGAGGTCCGCGCCCACCGGATCCAATACGTCACCCAAGAACGCCCGAACGAGTACAGCTACCACTGTTCCTGCGGACTCCTCGTCAAGCACATCCCGTTCGGCGGCCCGGCGGAGTGCCCGAACCTGTCCAACCTGCTCCGCGGAACAGCCGACGAGGAAACCCCCGCATGACCGACACCGACCCGCTCTTGGCAGCGGTCGAAGCACTCACCAAGCCAACGCGGACGAAGTATCTGCAGGATGTCATCGAACGGTGGACCACGAAGGACGCTGAGGGGGTCGAGCATGAGCATGCGAAGGTGATCGATCGCAAGACTGTCACCGTTGAGCATGCCCCGCTGCTCGACCAGTTCCGTGACGCCGTTCTCCCCTCCTCGAACACCGCAGCCGGTTCGTCATCGCTCGATTCAACCAGGAACGTGATCGACTCGACCGCCTCGTACGAGTACAGCAAGATCGCAGCCCAGACCGCCGACTGGTGCCGCATCGTCAACACCCAGACCGTTCGCGACGCAAGACTGAACCTGCTGCGCTGGTATCCGAGATTCCGATACCTCAACGCAGCTGCTCAAGCAGAGTCCTGGTACGTCAACCAGCTCCGGGCATGGGCGCGCCTCATCCGCGCACATCTGGATCCGCCGCGGCGGCGCAACATCACCTACCCGTGCCCCGTCTGTGGGCAAAGCTCCTGGCGCAACGACGATGAAGGCGGCATGTGGCCTCTCGAACTCCGATACCGGGTCGATGAGAACAACCGGCCCATCATCGAGAACGCCATCTGCCGATCCTGCGAACCCGTCACAACATGGGAAACGCCGGCCGCGGTCTATGAACTCATCACCGAAATCGAGGAACGACACGCCGGATGACAACACGAGACCACCGCGCCTGTGTTAATATGTGAATACCTTCCAGAAGTGCGCCCAAAACCGGACAGGAAGCCACAAGCCCCGGAAAGCCCTCACCGGAAACGGGGGCTTTCTCACATTCTTCCTATTTCACGGATCCTTCCGGATTTGAGTTGAGACGATGGCGAATGATTATGGGTCGGCCCATAAGAGAGCGCGCCGTGTCTGGGACCAAAGAATCCGCAACGGAACCAAACCCCCGTGCGCTAGGTGTGGGTGGTCGATACTGCCAACGGACGAGTGGCACCTCGATCACACCGATGACGGGCTCGCCTATCTCGGGCCTAGCCACGAACACTGCAACCTCAGCGCGGCGGGTAAGAAGGTCCAGAAGCTCCGAGCCCGCACGCCACAGCGGCACACCAACCAGGCGAGCCGTAACTGGTAGCAAGAACGAGAATCGCGCCGCCGCGATCTCATAAAACGGAAAATCGGGAACAATGCCGTATGGCAGCCAGAAGTCTAGGATTTGCCGTTTTTAGAGGTCGCGTCTGTCCACCCACGCACCTGTGCTTTTTTTATCCCCAACGTGCTGGGTAGCGCTACGGGAGGACACGCTATGGAGCTGAGGTGCGCTCAGTGCAGGCGTCCGTTCGTGGGGAAGCGCTCGACGGCGAGGTATTGTTCGACGCGGTGTCGTACAGCGGCCACCCGAGCTCGCAAGGCCGGCAACGCACCGCCCGCGCCCGTGGCGCTGGTCACCGTGCCGGCGCCGAAGGCTGACAATCCCGAAGCTCCGCCCGCCGAGCCGGGCATCATCGTGGCCGCGCGCGACGAGCTCGCTGCCGCCGGAGTGCTGCACACGCCCCTCGGCCAGGCGGCGATGCTGCTTGCGCAGCGGCTGACCAATGAGTTCGAGACTGGCTCGGCGATCGCGTCCCTGGCAAAGCAGTGGCAGCTGGCGCATGAGGCTGCGTTGAACAGTGTGAAGCGTGCGGATCGGATGGATGAGGTGAGGCGGCGGCGGGATGAGAAGTTACGTGCCGCTCGCGGAGCCTGACTTCCATACTCGTCCTGACTGGTCGGTGACGTTCGGCCCGGAGGTCGGGGAGGTTGCTGCGCTGGCGGGTATCCCGCCGTACCCAGAGCAACAGTTGATCCTGGATGATCTGTTCGCTCTCGACGTGGCGGAGCCGAATCGGTCCGCGGTGTTCGAGCAGGCGGTGATCGCGGCCCGTCAGCAGCTGAAGACGGGGTTCCTGAAGCAGGCGGCGTTGGGGTGGCTGTATGTGATGCCGCAACCGTTGGTGATCTGGTCTGCTCACGAGTTCGGGACGGCGCAGGAAGCGTTCCGGGACATGCAGGCGTTGATCGCGTCGTCGCCGGATCTGGATCGGCGTGTGCGGAAGATCCGCACGGCCGCGGGTTCGGAGTCGATCGAGATGAAGGACGGCTCGAGGCTGCGGTTTAAGGCGCGCACGTCGGGTGGTGGGCGTGGTCTGACGGGTTCGAAGGTCATTCTCGATGAGGCGTTCGCGTTGGATGCGGCGATGATGGGCGCTCTGTTGCCGACTCTGATCTCGGTCCCGGATCCTCAGGTTGTGTATGCGTCGTCGGCGGGGTTGGCGAAGTCGGGCATTCTCCGCGGTGTGCGCGATCGTGGCTGTGGCGGGGTTGACAGGATGGGTTACGCCGAGTGGCTGGCGCAGAAACGGGAGTGCGCGTCAAAGGTGTGCAACCACGCGGTGGGCACGCCGGGGTGCGCGCTGGATGACAAGGTGCTGTGGCGGAAGGCGTGCCCGATTTCGGCCCGGAAGGACCCCGAGCAGATGCAGGCGATCGCGAACCTGCGGATGGCGTTGCCTCCGGATGAGTTCATGCGGGAGTGTCTGGGCTGGTGGGATGAGCCGCTCGGTGACTCGATCATCGGTGAGGGTCTGTGGAGGAGCCTCCTTGTGGAGGATTCGACCATCGACCGGGCCGCGTTCGCCCTGGATGTTTCGCCGGAGCGGGATTGGGCGTCGATCGTGGTCGCCGGCGTGAACCAGTATGGGCGCATCCACATCGAGATCACCTCGAGGGACGGGGTGCTCGACCACCGCACGGGCACGGGCTGGGTCAAGGATCGGTTGGCGCAGATCTCTGCGGACCGTGGCGGGTTGGCGGTGAACATCGCCGCCGGGTCCGCTGCAAAATCGTTGGCGCCGGATCTGGAGGCTACCGGTGTCCGGGTGGAGCGGATCGCAGCCCGCGATGTGGTGTCCGCGTGCGGACGCTTCTACGATCTGGCGATTGATGAGCAACTGTCGCACTTGGTGCAGGATGACCTCACCAATGCGGTGATCGGCGCCCGGAAGAAGAACCTCGGCGAGCGGGCGTTCATGTGGGTGCGTTCTGGCTCGGTCGGTGACATCACCCCGCTCTATGCGGCGACTCTCGCCGTGTGGGCCGCCGATACGTCCCGTGACCCTGTGCTGAACGTCTGGTGAGGAGCCCGCATGCGTGACCGTGCCACGACGTGTCTTGAGCTGGTCGGTGCCGGGCTTGTCGTGACCGCTGCGGTGCTGGTGGACCCGGTGCTCGGCGTCTTCATCGGCGGTATCACCCTGATCGGTATCGGCTGGCTTGTGGGGAGGCGCGGATGAGTCTGTTCCAGAAGCGTTCCAACGGTGATTCGCCGTTCCCTGTCCCGCCCGTCTCACCGTTCCTGGGGGTGTCGCTGTTCGGCGGCACCACCTCCGACCAGTCGATGCGGATCGCCGGGGTGTGGGCGTGTGTGCGTCTGCTCGCGGAGACCGTGTCGATGATGCCGTTGCATGCTTTCACGGTCCGTAATGGTGTGCATGTTCCGATCACGGACCCCCCTTTGATCCAGCGGCCGGCTGCACGTGACACCATGCAGGACTGGCTGTACCAGTTGATGGTGTCGATGCTGCTGCGCGGCAACGGGTATGGGCAGATCGTCGCCCACGACCGGTACGGGTATCCGGTGCAGATCGAGATCCTCGACCTTGAACGGGTGTCGATGTCACAGGACACGACCGGTGTGTGGACGTACACGGTGAATGGGGTCACCGTCGATTCGTCGACCATTTTCCATATTCCCGCGTTCCGGATGCCCGGTAACCCGAAGGGGCTGTCACCGATCGCATACGCTGCCCGCACACTGGGCACGGTGACGGCGGCGGAGTCGTTCGGGCAGGGATTCTTCACGGACGGCGCGCACCCGTCGTCGATTCTCACCACGGATCAGCCCGTTTCGGAGGAGAACGCGCAGAAGATCAAGGCGCGTCTGGTGGCGGCGGTGAACGGTCGCGAACCGGCCGTGCTCGGTGCGGGGGTGAAGTGGCAGGCGGTGCAGGTCACCCCGGAGGAGTCGCAGTTCCTTGCGACGCAGCAGTTCGGGATCTCGCAGATCGCCCGCATCTTCGGTGTGCCGGCCGAACTCATCGGCGGCGGTGCGCCTGGGTCGTCAATCACGTACGCCAACGTGACGCAGCGGGCGATGGACTACCTGACGTATTCGGTGCAACCGTGGCTGACCCGGATCGAGTCGGCGATGTTCCCGCTGATGCCGAAACGGCAGCACGTCCGGTTCGACACCTCCGAGCTGGTGCGCCTGGACCCTGAGGCGAAGTGGCGGGTCAACGCGGAGAAGCTGAACACTGCATCCGCGTCGATCAACGAGGTACGCGCGGACGACGACGCGCCCCCGGTTGAGTGGGGGGACAAGCCGTACTTGCCGGCGGTGAAGACCACGGCGGCGGGTATCGCCCTTCAGGTTGGTGACCAGCCCGGTTCGGGTAAAGCGACGATCTCCGCCACTGACGACAAGCCTGAGGAAACGAAGCCTCCGACGAATGGAGAACCCCATGGGTCTCATTGAGCAGCGCAGCGCCCACTATGGCGCGAAGCCACGCGAGATGCGCCTCCGGCTGACGAATCCAGAGATCCGGGACAACGGTGACGGGTCGATCAACCTCGTCGGCTATGCGTCGGTGACGGACTCGCCGTACGAGGTGAACGACATGTGGGGCTCATATATGGAGACGATCGCGCGGGGCGCGTTCGCCAAGAGCCTGCAGGAGTCGGAAGACGTGCGCCTGCTCGTGAACCACGACGGCATCCCGCTCGCCCGCACCCGTTCCGGCACGCTGAACCTCCACGAGATCACCGACCCGCTCGCCGACCCTCAGGGGCGTGGCCAGACGGGTCTGTGGTCGGAGGCGCCGAACCTCGACCCAGCGTCGCCGCTGGTGCAGACGGTGGCGTCGGCGATGCGTCGCGGTGACCTGTCAGAGATGTCGTTCGCGTTCTCTGCCCTCCGGCAGACATGGAACGCCGACTACACCGAGCGCGAGGTGAACGAGTGCCACCTGTTCGACGTTTCGGTGGTCACCTACCCGGCGAACCCGGCAACATCGGCGAGTCTCCGCGACGGAGACGCCACGGACCAGGCCGCTGACACGGTTCTCACGGACGAAGAGCGAGCCGGTGAGGAATCAGCCGGGCAGGTATACCCGGAGGCCACAGAGGCGCAGGAGCGCAGTCTCGCGCTTGCGCGAGCTCGCGCCGCGTCCCGCCACTAACTCACCACCCCAAGACAACCCCCGCAAACCGTGGGGGTTTTGCGCCATGCCGGTCACGCCGGAGTCCGCGCCGGAGCCCACCGATCATGGGCCACCACCCGGGCCACCACCTGAACCAGACAGCGCACACACCACCCCTTACAGCCCACCTAGTGGGCAGAGAGGAGTTGACGATGAGTGCTCTCATCGCTCAGCTCGAGGAGCGTCGTGCGTCTCTCATCCAGGAGCGCGACGGCATCCTCGACTCCGCCACAGCGGAGACGTTCACCCCCGAGGTCGAGGCTCGCGTCGGCGAGCACAACACCGAGATCAACACCCTGGAGGAGCGTGTCGGCGAGCTGCGTGCTCAGGCCGAGCGTGAGGACCGTGCCCGTCACCTCGCGCCGGTCGTGGTCGGCGGCGAGCCGAACCCGGTGTACCGCCGGGACGACACTGGTGTGTCGTTCTTCCGTGACATCTTCAACGCGCAGACCCGCGGCGACGTGCAGGCGCGTGAGCGTCTCGCGGCCTCGCAGGAGTCCCGGGCGCTGTCGACCTCGGCGGGCGCCGGCGGCCAGTTCGCGCCGCCGGAATGGCTTATCGAGGATTTCGTCGCTTTCGCGCGTCCGGGCCGTGTGTATGCGGATGGTGTGCAGCACGACGAGCTTCCCTCGGGCGTATCCTCGATCAACCTGCCGACCGTCAACACCGGTGCCGCCGTCGCGGTGCAGGCGACGCAGAACACCGCGGTCGCTTCCACCGACCTCACCACGAGTTCTGTCTCGTCCGGCATTACCACGATCGCCGGTCAGCAGGTCGTGTCCCTGCAGCTGCTGCAGCAGTCCGGCATTCCCTTCGACCGGGTGGTTCTCGGTGACCTGGCTCGTGCATACGCTTCCGGTTTGGATGTGCAGACCCTCACTGGTTCCGGCGCGTCCGGTCAACTGCAGGGCGTCATCGGTCTGCCTGGTGTGAACGTGATCACCTATACGCAGGCGTCGCCGGCGTTCGCGGGTGCGGGCCAGTTCTACTCGCAGATCATTCAGGCGATCAACGCGGTCAATACCAACCGTTTCCTCCCCGCCACGGAGATCTACATGCATCCGCGCCGGTGGGCGTGGGTGCTGAACGCGCTCGACGCGCAGAACCGTCCCCTGGTTGTCCCGGACGGTCCGGCGTTCAACCAGCCCGCCGTTCAGGGCGGCGTCACCGCCCAGGGCTATGCGGGCACCCTCGCCGGCCTGCCGGTGAAGGTCGACCCGAACATCCCCACCAACCTGGGCTCCGGGACCAACCAGGATGCTGTGATCGTGCAGCGCTCCGATGACCTGTGGCTGTTCGAGTCCGCTCTGCAGTCGGCGTCGTTCGACGCCACGTACGCGAACCAGGCGTCGATCCTGTTCCGTGTGCTCGGCTACAGCGCGTTCATCCCGAACCGCTACCCGAAGTCCATCGCCGTGATCACCGGCACTGGCCTGGTGACCCCGACCTTCTGATCACCCCCGCAGCACCTGGCCCCGGGCTGTACATCTCGTCCGGGGCCAGTCACTGCTCACATACGAAGGAGACAGTCATGGGCGCAGATATCGACCGTGAAACCTATCTGGAGGGGCTGCGCAATGAGCGTGCCAACGAGGATCGGGCGGGCCGCACCGAACAGGTGAAGCTTGTCGACCAGGAGATCGGCCGCATTCAGGGTCGTAAGACCGAACGCGCAACCGACAAGACCCGCGTCGAGAAGCGTTGACTTCTCCGCACGCAGACGAATAAGGGAGGCGTGGACATGGCAGCGATTGACATCATCCAGCTCGACGACGCGAAGGCGCAGCTGAACATCGTCACCAACACCCACGACAAGATGCTGCAGAGCATGATCTCCGCGGCGTCACGGATGTGGGTGAACCGGTGCGGGCCGGTCAATACGCAAACGTTCGACGAGTGGTATGACGGCGGCAACCCGCGCATCATCGTCCGCAACTCTCCCATCGTGACCATCACGAGGGTGGAGGAAGTGATCGGCGCTGTCACGTACACACTAAACCTGCAGACTCTTCAGCCGGGCGGTGACCTCTCCGCGTGGGGTTACTCGGTCGAGAACACCATCGGACAGCTCACCCGCCGCGCCGCGGGCATAGCGATGCCGTTCACTCCTGGCATCAATAACGTGCATGTTGCCTACACCGCCGGATACACGGCTATTCCGGAGGACATTGCCCTGGCCGTCACTTTGCTGGTGCAGCACCTGTGGGAGACGACCCGTGGCGCGGGACGGCGCCCTGGGCAGGGCGGCGACGATCAGTGGTCCCCACAGCTCGGGTATGCGTGGCCGCATCGTGTCGAGGAGATCGCCGCGTCCTATCGGACCCCGGGGATCGCATGACTGCCTCAACGATCCCCGTCGTCATCGACGCGTTGATCGCATCGTTCGGGACGGCGCTCGGGGACTCGAATGTGTTCGACGGGACCGGGGTCACCGATAACACCCTCACCGATTATGTCCTCGTCGGCGTCGCTGACCCGGAGGGCGACTCGATCACCGAATCGGCGACATCGCAGCAGTCGTGGCCGTGGCTGGGGCATGCGGTCCGCGACGAGACGGTCGTCGTGCATTGCGTGGCCGTGTCCTGGAACGGTGACGGCGTTGCCAAGACCGCACGAGACAGCGTGTTCAACATGCTCGGCACGGTTACCACAGCGATCCAGGACAATCCCAGCTACGGCGTGAGCGGGGTGCTCTATGTGCAAGGGGTCACCAGTATGTCCCTGCATCAACTACAGGACGAGAACGGCGCGATCGCGTTCCTCCCGTTCGATGTGACCGTCAGGTCCCGAATCAGCTAAGGAGGCCCAGCATGGGGCAGGTGAGGAATGTGTCCGGCGAGCCTCGGTATGTGCCGGAGCTGAACCGGGTCATCGATGTGGACGAGGTTGCCGACGTGCCCGATGAGCGGGTCGACGGATACGACGGGCAGTACGAGGTGTGGGAGATCGTCGACCGTGGCGAGACCGCCGGGGAGACTGACTCCGTGGCGAAGAAGGGCGGTAAATGATGAGCACCGGAACCGGACTCGCTGGGCAAGTAGGTATCGCCACGGAGACCAGCTATGGCACCGCTGCGCCGCCGACGAGGTTCCTTCCCATCTCGAAGGCGCAGATGACGAAGGTGAAGAACACGATCGGGCAGTCCTGGCTGGGCGCTGGCCGGTTGATGGACCTCGGCGCGGGCCGTGTCGTCACCACCCGCGGCGGTAAGGGCACCTTCGACCTCGATGTCACCAACCGGGGCATGGGATTGCTGCTGCAGGCACTGATGGGAACCACCGTCACCCCGATTCAGGTCGGCTCGACTGCGGCGTACACGCAGACGCATGCCCTCGCGGACACGGTGGACAAATCCCTGACCGTGCAGGCGGGCATCCCCGATGCGACCGGGATAGTGCGCCCGTACACCTTCCTCGGCGCGAAAGTCACCGACGCCACGTTCACGTTCGAGCCCGGCAAAGAAGTCACCTCCACCTTCACTCTCGACACACAAGATGTCATCGAGAGCCAGACCCTCGCCGCGGCGTCGTACGTCGCCGCGATGCGCCCGTTCGTCGGCACCGACACCAGCGTCAAGGTCGGTATGTTCGGGTCCGAGGCGGCCGTGTCCGGTGTGAAGAAGGTCACGATCAAGATCGAGCGCCCCCAGAACGCCGCCCGCTACTACCTCGGCGGCCAGGGATTGAAGGCGCAACCGCTGCTGAACGCGATGACAAAGATCACCGGCACCATCGAAGCGGACTTCATCGACAAGACAATCTGGGCGGACCGGTTCGCGTCCGACGCGCCGTTCTCCTTGGTACTTGAGGCAGACGGGCTGCAGATCAGCGCCTCGGGCAACTTCGACACGTTCCGCATCACACTGCCGCAGTGCTTCCTCGATGGGGACACGCCGACGCTGCAAGGACCAGATGTGGTGTCCGGGTCGTTCCCATTCACCGCCCTGTTCGACGGCGCCAACCTGCCGACGATCTTCACCCAGTCCGCCGACACCACCCTGTAGGAGGCGCTCATGCCCCGGGTGTTCGATGTGGCCATGCTCCGCGGTGACTTCGGCAAGGAGGTCGACAAGCTGCGCACAGCCCGCACCGGGGGGTGTCCGGAAAGAGCTGCGGAAGGCGTTGACGAACGCGACCAAACCGACACGGCGGAAGATCCGCGACGCCGCCCGAGAACGCCTCCCACAGAAGGGTGGTCTGGCGAAATGGGCGGGCGTCATGCCCGCCCTGATCACCGACTTCCGCACCGACCGGCAGCAGGTCATCATCCGCGACAGCAAACGCGGCCACGACCTCGAAGCGATCGACCGGGGCCGACTGCGGCACCCGCTGTACGGGAATCGGAACTACTGGTACGAGCAGCAGATCGCACCCGGGTTCTTCACCGAAACGGTTCAAGCCGAGACACCCCGGATCAGAGCCCTGGTGTGGGGTGGGCTTTCCGCCTACCTCGAGACGATTGGGGAAAAGTAAATGGCCAACATCCTGAAAGTCACCATTGATGGCGAGAAGACCGAAGTAGACCTCGACAAGCTCACGTTCGCTGAGGGGCGCGCGATCGAGAAAGTCACCGGCAAGGAGTTCCGCGAGGCGATCACGTCACAATCGTTGACCTCCGTCCAGGCGATCATCTGGGTGACGTGGAAACGCCACCACCCGGGCGTCGCTTTCTCCGACTTCGACGACCGCGCCATCACGGACATTGAGATCGACCTCGAAAAGGATGACGGGACGCCACCGGAAAACCCTACGGTGCCCGCGGCGGAGGGTTAGAGCGCGAGCGCGCCCACTATCTCGGCGGGTTCGCTGAGGTGCTGCACATCCGACCGTGGGAGATCGATCTCCTCAGCATGGGCGAGTTCACCGCGCTCTGCGACTACCTCGACCGCCGCGAAGAAGCCATGAAAACCATATAAGGGGAACACCGTGTCGACGAATGTTCTTGAGTTCCTCATCGTCGGTAAGGAGCAGGTTTCCGAGGCGATGGAGAAGGTCGAGTCGAAGCTGGAGGGTGTCCACGGCAAACTCGACAAGTTGAAGGTCGCCGGCGGCCTCGCCCTCGCTGGCGCGGCCGCCGGCGACGGATTTCGCGTCGAAGTCGGTGGAGGCGTATGAGGAGGCGCAGAAGAGCCAGACTGAGCTGCAGGAGGCGTACAAGAAGTTCCCCGCGATCGCGGACGTGTCGATCGACAAGCTGCAGGAACTCAACGACACGATCCAGGAGAAGACCGGATACGATCACAACGAACTCGCGACGGCGCAGGCGAAATTGGCCATGTATGGGGTGACGGGGAAACAGCTTGAAGAGTTGACGCCGCTGGTCGCGGACTATGCCTCCAAGACCGGAACCGACACGGTGTCCGCCGCGGAATCGCTGGGCAAGGCGCTGCTGGGCAAAGGACGGGCGCTCGCACAGGTCGGCATCGCCTTCAAGGACACAGGGACCAAAGCGGGCAACTATGCTGAGGTCGTTGAGGGGCTCAAAGGCAAGGTCGAGGGCGCCGCCGAGACGATGGGCGGCACCGCCGCCGGGAAGGCGAAGATCCTCGCCGCCGGGTTTAAAGACATTCAGGAGAAGGTCGGGCAGGGGCTTATGCCCGCGCTCGAACACGTGACCGACGCCGGCGTGAAAGTCGTCAACTGGTTGAACAAGACCCCCGGCGCCATGAACGCGGTCCTGATCGCCATCGGTTTGATCACCGCGGCCGTCGTCGTCTATACGATCGCGCAGGTCGCCGCGAACACCGCCATCTGGGCATCCCCTGTCACCTGGATCATCGCCGGCATCGTCGCCCTGATCGCGGTTGTTGTTCTGCTTGCCACCCATTGGAGCCAGGTCACCGGTTTCATCTCGACGGTGTGGAATGGCTTCATCGGCTGGATCACCGGCAGCATCTCCGGTTTCGGCAAGTGGATCGGGGATGTCTGGTCGGGTATTTGGAACGGTGCGCTCGGGATTGTGAAGAATGTGTGGAATGGCATCGCCGATTGGATCGCCGGCGGTATCAACAACGTCATTCACCTGATTAACGGGATCACCGGTGCGGTGAACTCGGCCACCGGGGTGGTCGGTATCCATATCGGGAAGATCCCCGATGTTCACCTTCCGCACCTCGCGACCGGCGGATATGTGCAGCAGGGTGGTCTCGCCGTCGTGGGTGAGCAGGGTCCCGAGCTTATGTACGTCCCGACTGCTGCGCAGGTGTTCCCGAATGGCACCCAACCGTCCGCCGGCGGCATGCATATTGGCACGTTCATCGCGCAGGCGAATCAGTCGCCGGCGGAGATCGCGAACGAGTTGGGGTGGATGTGGCGATGGGCTACCTGACTGGGCCGGTGAACACCCTCGCCGATTATCAGGTCGAGTTCAACGGTTTCCTGATGGGGCCGGGCACCGCTTATGACCTTCCGCCGGGGTGTGACTTCTTCGATATGGCCGCGATCAAGACCATGGACCAGCAGCGTGTCTGGGCGGATGGTTCATGGTCTGGTCCGGACTTCGCGGGTGTTCTGACGCCGACCCTGCCGATGAACGCGCATGCCACCCAGGCTGTGACCCTCACGGACGCATTGTCGGCGCTGCGGGGCGTGCTCTCGCCGCAGGCGACGGCGGGGCCGTTGTGGGTGAAACTGCCCGGCATGGTCGCGCAGGGCATCCCCGCGAAAGTCGCCAAGCGCTCATTCCCTCTCGGCCTGGAATGGTATGCCGGATCGGCCAGCGGTGCGGTGCAGTTCCGGTGCCCGGACCCCGCCTGGCAGTCGGTGCCGCGCATCCTGCAACTCGCGGCGTCGGGTGCGGCCTCGTCCGGGCTGTCTTTTCCGCTTTTCCAGGCGGTGTCCACCGTCCTCGACTTCGGTGTGACGGGCCTCTCATCGGCGGCGGGCACGCTCACGAACGCGGGGAACACCCCCGCGTTCCCGTATGTGGTGGTGACTGGTCCGGTATCGGGGTTCTCGATCGTCATCGATGGGAACACGGTCACCTACACGGACACGGTGGCCGCCGGCCAAACGTTGACCATCGACTACAGAACCGGTTACGCGACCCTCACCGGTGGTGTCGACCGGACCACCAGGCTGAGCTCGCGCCAGTTCTCCGCGGTCACGTCCACCAGTTCTGTCTTCTTCTCCGCCGCGGCTGGTGTCGCGGCGATCACCATCGCCGACCTCTGGAGGTAACCTCGTGACCGCACGCAGTGGACTGTTCGTCGCCCCCACCAGCAGCGGCACCGGCACGGCACCGATCGATGCCCGCCTGGCGCTCTCCGGCATCATCGGTGCAACCCCCCAACTGGTCCAGGGCGGGACGGTCAGCCAGTCAGCGTCGACGATGGCGTTCACGATCGCGCCCGCTGTGCTGCAATTGCCGGATCCGACGAACGCGGCGGCGTCGTTCGTCTCCGCCATCGACCAGACCGTGCTCACCCTTGCCGCCGGACCCGCGACCGGTTCCCGGATTGACCTGATCGTCGCGAAGCAGAACAACCCGGAGAACGGTGACGCCGACGCGCGCGCGTCGTTCTCCCTCATCACCGGGACCGCCGGGGCGCCCGGTGGGGCCCCGGCGGTCCCGGCCGGGTATTTCCGTTACGCCGACATCACCGTGCCGACGAACGCCGCCAGCGCCGCCGCCTGCACACTCACCCTTCGCTCGCCAACGACATTCGCGCCCGTTGACATCATCGCTGCGACCTACGCCCTGCTGAGCACGGTGACCGGGACCGCTGGTCAGCACGCCACCGTCTACAACGACAACGCGAACAACGGCGACTATGTGTGGAGCGGCGGCGGCTGGGTGTCGGCCGCCGTGGCGCAGCAGCAGGGCCTCACCCTCATTACGCCGACATCGGTGGCCGCCACGGGCGGAACGGCGAGCGTGAGCGCGCGCGGAGCCGTCACGTACTCGGGTGTCACCAAGCTCGTCATCAGCGGGGTGTTCACGTCAGAGTTCACTAACTACAAGGTGATTATCGCGAACACGGGCAAGTCGGCGGCGTCGAACACGGCACTCACAATGGCCGCAGGAGGCAAACCAGATTTTACCGCCGCGAACTATCAGGCGGTGCGCGGCTACGACATCGGAACAGGCCGCGCAGTCACCACCTTCAATGGCACCCTTGGAGCCTTCGAGCTCGAGGCGGGAACGCAGGCGTTGACCGACATCGAGGTTACTCTCTATGGTCCCGCTCTGGCCGCGAACGTGACCATCGCCGCTTCCGCCGCCTCCTACCCGTACTCGGCTCAAATCTCGGGAAAGTACCTCACCGCCGCGTCGCAGGATGGCTTCGTTCTGACGCAGAACCCAAGCGGGAACATGACCGGGCAGCTGTGGGTCTACGGGCTCGGCAAGGGGTGATTCGATGTCGTACGCCATTTTCCTGTGTGAGACCGTCACCGGGGACATGCTGGCCCCGCTGGACGGCAACATCACGTCATGGAAGCGGGAACTGCTCGGTAATGACACGGCCACGGTCGAGCTCGCCCCTGGGGCGCTCACCTCCGCGAGCCGGGACTTGACGCGCTTGAACACCACCCCGTGGCGGACCACCCTCGTGATCGAATGGCAGAACCCGCACGATGCGATCGGTGTTCCAGTGTTCGCCGGCCCGATCACCACGCGCGCATTCGACGGGCAAACGGTGACGCTGAACGCGGCCGGGTTCCGCAGCATCCTCGACCGGCGGAAAATCATCAACTGGGTCCCCCCGTATGCGACGCAATCGCAGCGGTGGACGGGCATGTCGCTCGGGTCAATTTGCGTCAGCATGCTCACCTTCGTCGTCGGAAACACACTGCCGATCATCTACCCGACGATCGAAACCGACACCGACCCCACCCATGTGAAAACGTACAACGGGTTCAACCTGAAAACAGTCGGGTCGGCGCTCATCGACTTCTCCGGTCTGATCAACGGCCCCGAGCACGACTTCACCCCGGTCTGGTCAGACGGCAACCGGTCACAGATCAACTGGCTGATGCGCATCGGCACCACCGAACAGCCCTTGCTGATCACACCGTCCCCGGTAGCCTTCGATGCCACCCAGCCAGGATCACCGGTGAAGAAACTCACCCACCTGGAAGACGCCTCCCAAATGGCCACCCGGCAGTGGGGCAACGGGGCCGGCTCCGACATGGACACGCTCATGTCCACGGCAAGCGACGACACCCTTGTCAACGCCGACTGGCCCGACCTGGAGCAGCAGAAAGACTACAAAGACGTAACTGTCCAGAGCACACTGGACGACGCTGTCGCCGGGGATCTCGCGCTCGCCCAAAACCCGATAATCCAGTTCGGCCTCGAGGTCGACGGGTCGTGGCCGCCCCTGGCCGGCACCTACACGCTAGGGCAGCTCTGCACGGTCAACGTTCGAGAACACATCTGGGTCCCCGACTCCCCACCCGGCGGCTACACCATGCGCGTCATCGCCATCAGCGGCGACGCATCAACAACAGTGAAACTCAGCATGCAAGGATCTACAACCCATGGCCGCCCGGTCAACATTCGAAACCACATGTGGGTCCCCGACTCATCAACGGGACGCTACATCATGACATGATGCGTCGCCGCTGATGGCGATGACGCATGAACAACAGTGAAACTGGCAATGCAAGGAGTGTGACCGATGGCTGTGGACGACCCGACCGGGTTCAACGCCTCTATCCTCGGCGAGATCAAACGCATCAACGCCCGACTCGACCAACTCTCCGGCGTCCCCCTCGGAAAACTCAAAACCCGCACGGCCGCGAATTACTATTCGGGGTTCTCCTGGACCGGCACAGCCACGGCCGGCCCCCGCTCCTGGATCACGGCCGGCGCGCCGATCACGGTGCCGCCGTTCGCGACGAAAGTGTGGATCCACGCCCTAGCACCCTCAGTGGTGTGCTCCAACAAAGCCGCGAACGTCTCCGCGTTCTCCTACCTCACCATCACCATCCCAGAACTCGGGATCACCCAAACCGACGGCCCTAACGTGTTCGTCCCCTCCGACCAGCAAACCCAACGCGCCCGCGCCGGCACCTGGGCCGAACTACCGGTCACCGCAGGGGACACCTTCACCGTCACCGCGCGCGGCGACGCCTACAACACCGGCACCAACGCCGACAACTACCTCAGCATCGACGCCCTCGCCATCTTCCAATACTGATCGCGATCAACCCGTCACCTGGACGAACTCAATACCCAGCTGCACCCCAAAATTCAGAGACATCGCAGACCGCAGTCCGGGTCTCGCAGCCCTTGTAGAACACATAGACCGGGTGCGGGTTCGTCACCGGGTCATACGGCACATTCGGATTCGCGAGCGAGATCTGGAACCCCGGCTCCCTCGGCGGCGTCACCGACGAGGGAATGATCGGGACAGGGTTCGCCGGCACGTAATGGAACCACGAAGTCGGGCTGAGGCTCCCTTCATACCCCGGATCAAGCACCGGCTCGGGTGTGGATGACGACACCGGGGCCGGGTCAGCATCCGCCTGAGCATGAACATGCCCGGCCGGCGTTTTCGAGACCGGCGTTTTGGGGGCGGGCAGCGGGGCGGCAGCCTGCGGGGCGACCGCGACCGGGGGAGCGGATTGCGCCTTCGGCCTCCCCGCATCCGCGACAGGAGCAAGAGCCGTCACGGGGGCCGGAACGGTGCCCGTGCGGGTGATAGCAGCCCACGACGCGGTGCCGAACAACGCAGCCGCCACAGCGATCGCGACACCACCAAGAACCAGCTCTTGCTTCCTCATACCACAAAAGGTACTCCCGATCATCCTGAATGAATAAGAACACCCGGATTGGAAGGTCCCCATGTTGATCATTGATCACCCCCGCCACCAGGGGGCGCTGATAACAGTCATGGAAATACGACCATGACCCTGCTTGAGGGTGTTGATATCTCCTATATGCAGGGTGACTACACCCCTGCGGGTGAGGATTTCGTGATCATCAACGCTTCCCGCGCCAACATCGGACTCACCGTGGGGTCCTGCTACCGGGCACAGGTCGCAGGCGCCCGTGAAGCTGGGAAGCATGTTGGGCATTACTTCTTCAACGGGAACCTCGACCCAGTGGTGTGTGCGGACTTCTTTATTGCGAACCTGGCCTATGAGGTGGGGGATTCGCTGTGGCTGGATGTCGAGGCGGAACCGTCAACGAACACGGCAGCCTGGGATCCGGCGCAGGCGCTCGCCTTCCTGAACCAGGTGAAGACCCGTCTCGGGGTGGTCCCGGGCGTGTATCTGAACAAGTCGCTCATGGACGGCATGGACTGGTCCGCCGTCGTCGCCGTCGGCGCGCCCTTGTGGATCGCGTCCTACAACCCGCCCCCACCACCCATCCGGTGGTGGCCCACCTGGACGGTATGGCAGTACACCTCTACCCCCATCGACCGTAACAAAGCCCAAACGTCGCTGATCACGGCTTTCACAACCCCAACCCTTTTGGAGGATGACATGAGGATCCAGATGATCAAGACGGGTGATGCCTCCGGCGCGATCGGCACGTTGAACCCGGACGGGACCCTCGACTGGCTGACCGCGGACGAGTTCCAGGCCCTGACCCGCACGGGCCTGGTCGAGCCCGTCCATGCGGAAGGCGACGGGACGGTGTGGGGCATCCTCGCATCCCGCACCGCACGCCTCCGCGCACAACAGGGCGGCGACCCCGTGGCCCTCGCGAAGTCCGTGTCCGCCCTTCTCGTCCCCGCCGTACTGGCCGGCATCCAGGCCAACAGTGGCCTCTCCCTCACCCCTGAACAAGTCCAGGCCGCGTGCGAGACCGCGATCAAAGACGTATTCGCCCACGCATCCGCCTAGAACCCTGTCCCGAACCCCATGAGAGGGGACGCTATGGCTGATATTCCCATCGGGTGGGCCACGTTGATCGCCGCGGCCGTGACCGCGGCCGGTGGTATGGCCGCGATCGTCATCTCGATCGTGCTGGGCGCCCGCACCCGCCGCGACGTGAGACACATCGCATCCGACGCCCGCGAGGTCAAAGACCAAGTGACGAACAGCCACTCCGTCGCTACGAGCACGACCACCCTGGATCGCTGATCCATGTCGACGTGACGAAGTTCGGCAACATCCCCGACGGCGGCGGCTGACGATTCGTCGGCCGCGTCCAGGGCGAACGCAACCGGGAAGCGACCGCCACCCGCACGAAGAGCAGGAACCACCGCTACGAGCCACGGTTGGGCACCACCGCCGACCAAGAACAAACCCGCACCGGGCACCGCCTCAGCGAACGCCTCACCAGCCTCGAACACCCCCGCCTTCCCGAAGGAGAATCATGAGCAAGCACCTCACCGCCGAGATCCCGGACATTATTCACACCGGCCAACGGGTCCTCCGCACGATCATCCAGGCAGGGATCCCCGCCTTCCTGACCTTCGCGGTGATCCTCCCGCAGGTCATCGACGCCCTCGGCCTCCCCGTCACCTCGAAGGTCTACCTGTGGCTGGTCGGCCTCGCCGCCGCCATCACCGGGATTGCCGCCGCTCTCACCCGCATCATGGCCATCCCCACCATCAACCGGTGGCTGACAACCATCGGCCTCGGCACCATGAAAAAACCAACACCCAAACCCCCGCCACCACACCCGCCAACCCGACACAGAACCCCACAACGGTCCCACCCACAACCGGCTAACACCCAACATCGCCACCCTGCCCCGCCCATCTCTTCACAGAGGTTGGGCGGGGCGGGTTTTTGTCGTGCTTTTCGGTGGTGGTTGGGGGTGGAGGCCGACACGGAACGTGTTCGCGATCACCTTCGCCGGCCGTGGCCGACTCCCTGGTTTTGACTGAGACTTAGGGTCATCGTCCGTTTCCACCATTTTTTGGGGTAGGCCTCCCCGCAGGCCCGCTCATGGGGTTAGCCTCTTCCCCGCCCCCACACATGCAGGCCCCCTCATGAGGGGGCCTGCGTGGGGGGGATGCTCGCTCGTATGGTGCGAGGGGTAAATATTGAGGAGGTTTTAAATTTTGGGTGTTTTCTCACAGTCTCGGAGGGTTCGGGTTGTGGCGGGGGTGGCTGGTTTGGTTGTGGCGGGGGTGGTTGCCGGGTCTTCTGTTGTGCTGGTTTCGCGTGTGGACTCGGCCGTGGGGTCACCGATGCGTGATACCAAGACGGTGGTTGATTCTCGCACCCGCCCGGTTCCCCGGGTTGCGGAGGAGGGGCCGTTGGAAGATGATGGCGGTTTTTCGTTCACCGTGCCAGGCGAGCAGACGAATGAGGTTGTCGATGCGGGTGGTGTTTCCCGGCGACTGTTTCATGGCACCGGGGATGCTTTGGGTTCTACAAAGGTAGGGGGGACGGTTTTGAGTGTTTTTCCGACCGAGAATGCTTTGCAGGTTCTGATGCGGGTACCGTCACCAGGTGCGGTAAAGGAGTACCGGTTCCCGTTGGAGATGATGAAAGGTCTTCGCCCTGTTGTCCGCCGGGACGGTTCCGTAGCTGTTGTTAGTGACGGGCAGAATGATCCGGTCGGAGGGTTCGCTGTTCCCTGGGCTGTGGACGCGCACGGCGAAAAGGTGGGGGCTTCTTTCCGTCTCGAAGGAGGCGACCTTATAGAAACCATCAATGTGCGACGTGCAACGGCCTTCCCTGTTACGGCAAGCCTTGAGCAGGTTATGCCAGAAGGTGAGTAGACCGAAAGTTTTCGTGAGAACTATTTCCGGTAAACAGTTTTTTCCGGTGTTTTTTAGAGGACTTGTTTCCGTGTTGAAAGGTAGGGTTTTTAGTTTGTTTAGTTTTCGTTGGCGTGTTTTACGTCGCCGAGCATCGATCGCGGGTCTCGTACTAGCTTTGGTCGCCGGCCTGGGGGTAGCCACCACAGGGCCCGCATCCGCGGTCCAACCCATCCGTTCGGGCCCGATGATCGTCGGGGGAACCGAACTACAATTCCCCGGGAATACAGAATGTACGGCAGGTTTAGTGATGGTCAATACCCGTTTGTGGAATAACATCACGGCGTACCAGCGGAATACTCGCTATGTGTTGACCGCGGGTCACTGCGGAAATGTAGGTGACCGCGTGAAGGTCAACAACGTAGATATTGGATGGGTTAGCTGGAAACCAGGGCCACCTGACCCTAGCAGGCCACCTGGCCCTGGCAGGCCACCTGGCCCTGGCAGGCCACCTCACCCTGTGATTCCTTACCCTGACATGATGATGGTTCAGGTTAAGCCGACTGTTAATACTACTTTTCATTGCCATAATGAGCGTTCCGGGTTCCATTGCTTACCGATTTATCACAGCGCCCCCCGCGCTGTCGGCCGGGTCATAACCTACCAACCACGGCTACGTCAATTCGGGGCTGTTCCTGTCGAAACTTGGCAGGATGACGTCCCGGATAATGTGAACTGGTTCTGCACGAGCGGTATATCCACGGATTTCACCTGTCTCTGGGAAAAATACCAGCAGCTCCCTCCCGGGGTTGATATCGGCCCCTATCGGAAGGCTGCGCGCAGTCTGAGTTCTACTGCACCTCCAGGAGATTCGGGAGGTCCGGTGTTCAGCGATCCCAACGCGGGTAACGCTAATCCGAACGGCGTCGCTTTCTACGGCATAGTATTGGGCCGTTTCGCTCCCCCAGCCCCGGAAAATGCCATGTATTATCTCCCTGCTGGGGTTTTCTTCACTCAGTGGGAGTGGGGACAAGCTTATGCTGTGGCTCCAGCATAGCCAGCTCTCTAGGTAGTGTTCGGAGCCTGCAGAATTGCGTCCTCATGACACATGAGCTTCGGAGTGTTGCGACAACACCCAGTTGTCGTAACACTCCGAACGGACCATGTCACAGGTTTGGCTCGGGGTCGGACAACAAGCTACGGCGCACTTTCCGTGCAGCAACCTTCGCTCGACGGGCTCTCATTCTTGACGCGCCGGCTGATCCGCCCTTCCTTGTCCGATGAGACGATCTTCGGTCATACCAGCGCTACGCTTTACTACTCGGTATGCGTACCCACGTAGCGTAAGCACGCATTATCGCGTCAATGCGTTCATCTGGAAATCGTCATGCCATTATGGCACCGCGTGTGGGTGTGGCCCTAAAACACTAAGACCCCCGCTCGCCGCGGGGCCTTAGGATCGCAACGTTCCGGTAACCGGCCCGTCGCGGAAGTAAGACTACCGAATGAAACAATGAAACGTGGAAAACTACCGAAGGAAACGTGGAAAGTCTGCACAATAAACGACAACTTATCCACATATTGCTAACAGATTAACCACCGATCCCTCCACAAACCCGCCCCGACCCACCCCCTTACGGGTGGGTCGGGGCTTTCTCGTCATTTGCCCTTCCTCTGAAAGTAGGCAGTCAGATTCCGCTGCCGTTGTTGTCGAAGAGCGGATCGGGAAGGTTCGGATCTACAATCGGATGCACGCGATCGAGTTTCTGCTCGAAGTCCGCCCAGTCGTCGCTGAGCTTCATGACCGTCGTGACGGAAGCGATATGCTCCCGCAACTTCGGATGTCCAACTTCCTGGGTCAACTGTTGGTGGAACTTCGCCTTGCGTTTTTTCTCATCCTTCGCGCGCTGAGTCTTGATTTCCTCGAACACCCATGGTGCTACTCGCTTGTACACGACATTGTTAGTGAGATGGCCAAAGTATCCGGGTTTGCTGACAGAGTCGGGATCAAACGGAAGCCCCCGGAGACGGAACATCTCTTTATAGAAGTCAACGTCGAAGGTCTTTACCCACGGCTGAAGTTCGTCAGCGACATAGGCCTCAAGTATTTTCGCGAGGGCGTCCCGGGAACGCACGTCCTGGTAGCCGGTCGCCTCATCGACCAGGGCAATGATGCCGATGCGAGCCAATCCGCGGACGATGATCTCGGCCGCACGAGCGATTGCGGCTTGGTTGGGAGCGAGGGCGCCGTCTGCGCGGGCCGCCAGCCACGCTTCACAGAGCTGGGGAAGTACTTCGGCGCGGTATCCGTTCGCGCGGAGACCACCGGAGGTGATGAAACGAATAGGTTGTGCATCGTGGGTGAGAGAATCCGAAATGTACGGACGAAGCGCGGCAGCTCGAAGGATAGGTGGAAGCGTCACGTCATCACCGGGTTTGACGTTCACGCGCTGACTGCGTCCGAGCGCGGTAAGAACGGCGCTCTGGGTGAGGACCCGTGTCCCGTCCTCAAGCACGTAGCACTCGATGGCGACGTCACCGATCATGAGCGGGCGATCAGAGGAGCCCGAGATAACCTTCTTGGGTTCCGGTTCCGACCAACGTGCGGAAGCAGCTCTGGACGCCGCCTCGCTGCGCTCCTCGGGAGTCATCTTGGCTGCTCTTGCGGCCCCGCCTTTTGCGCGGCCAGTGGGGCTGATTTCTGTCATGTCGGCGCTCCGCTCTTTTCACCACTAATGCTTACTTACAGCATATAATGCACGCATTATCGGGACTGTTGCGTACTATCTGCGGTGTTTCACCGAAACCCGGGCGCTTACCACCCACAACGATTCGACCACCGACAAAACAACCACCTACCCCAGGCAACCCCAACTCACACTCCGCAACATTTACCGGATAGCGCTGGATGCCACCCCACCCCGACCCACCCCACACGGCGGTAGGCCGGGGCCGTTTCGGCGTGCAGTGCGGACGAGGTTGTAATCTCGGATCGACAAGAGGAGGCTTGTGGATGAGATCGTGATCTCGAAATCGCAGGTTGACAAGGCCGGCTCGGTGATTCGTAAGTACTTCCGCGGCGAACTCGGTGATGAAGCACAGGTGAAGCACGCATTCCGTGTGGTTGAGGCGTTCCGGGCCGCTCATCAGGTCCCACTCGCCAAGGCCAACATGGGTCTGCGGTCGATGATCAAGACCGAAGGCTGTCAGATTGAAGTCTCGCAGCGTCTCAAGCGATTCACGACGATCATCGACAAACTCACCGCTCGGGAGCAGACGCTTGCGCTCTCAGGGATGCAAGACATTGGCGGTTGCCGCGCCATCCTCGGCAGCGTCGAGGAGATCCGCCGTGTCGAGGCCCGGCGCGCGGGCAGGGTGACACGGCGGCGGGTCGGGGTCAGAACAAGAACTGCTGCACGCCTTTTGCATCCCGAATGTCGCGCCGAAAAATCACGAGCTCGCTGGCAGGTCGTTCCGCTGCCGCTCTGCTCGGCGTTCGTGGAACTACGCGACAGGCCAGACCTCCAGCCGTGTGCTCATATCCATTATATTATAACAGCGAAAAACACATTCACACGAGGACACCACCACCGGGCATACCCACACACCCCACACATTCCTGCCCACACCCGACAAGGCTGCCACCTCGGGGAGAGCTTCACTGATGCTATGTGGGTAGTAATGTGGGGACCAAACCCATGAATTCCTTGCCAATAAAGGGAACCGAACCTCTAATAACCTATTCCGCTCATCGGCGCTTTCGAGGGATTCATCTCGCTCGATGATCAGCTGTGCTACACCCGTGCGGACGGCTTCCTCAGCGAGCGCTAGTCCTCGTCGGGCGGGCGATTACTCCGCCAAGCGGTAACAACCTGCGTGCTGGCACCCAGGATCGCAAGGATGATGCCAGCGATCGATGCGGCCGGATAGCCCAGAACGATCAACGTCACGGCCGCAACCAGACCACCAATCGTCAGGAGCTGCGCCCCAACAGCACCGGTGACAACTCCGAAAGCCTCTGCCTTCGTGAGACGTCGAATAGCCTCACTCGTCACGGACTCGTTGTATAGCTGCTGCTCGATCATCCGCTGAGCAGTGCCCGGAACAAGCTGGTCGTAACCGGCGAGAGTTGCCGGTGAAGGAAGGGGACCCTTGTGAGAGAGGGCTATTTGGAGCCCTTGCGACCCTTCCGCTTCGCCGCCTGCATCTGGCTGTTCGACTTCTGCGCCTGGAATGCCTGCAAGCTCTCCCGCATTGCTGTCGCTCGGCTCGTGTTCCCCGTCACTCCGATGATCGCTCCATGCGCGACCCCCCGAAGTGTGGTCATCGCTAGGTTCGTCATGATGCAAGCCTATTGCCCTTTCCTGAGCAGCGGGTTTGTGTACTGCACAGCATCGCACACACAAGAACTACTGGGTACCCCCACTCGCGTGTACCCCGGTCCACCCTGCCCACACTCTGCCCACAAACACCCCGAGACCAACCGGTTTCAGCCAGCCCCAAACGAGGTAAACAGGCCCGCAAACCCGCGGAAGTAACAACAACAAAACACCCACCCGTTTACAGAGTCCCCCATGCTCCGGCTCAGGGGGATCGTCGTACAGCGTGCAGGCGGGCGAGCTCAGACGGCCCTAGATGTAGTCCAGCCTACATGCTGCGTAGGTTTCGAGCTACTCTGAGCGGGAGTCAAAGCGGGCTTGTTCCGCGAAATTCCGCGCAATTACTGGCGGCGATCAAAGGGCGAAAGCGGGTTCGATTCCCGTCACTCGCTCCACATAAAAGACCGGCTCGTTCCCGCCCCCGACCGGCGAATCCAGGGGGCAGGAGCGGCTCGCATCTCGCGAGCAAGTTCGGTCGGAGCATTTGCCGGCTGCTTATCGAGCCCATCCTCCGCAAGCCACGCCCTCCCCCGTGTATGGTTGTTCTGACAAACTCGCACGCGGAGGCTTCATGCATATGCAGGCCGAGCACCCGCTACCGCGGGATCTCTTCGCCGACCTGGACAAGACGAGTCCCATCCCGCTGTACTACCAGCTCACCACACGGCTCGAGCAGGCGATTCGGGAGGACGTGCTGCCGCCGGGCGCGAGGCTGGAGAACGAGATCGCGCTGGGCCATCGGCTGGGGTTGTCGCGTCCGACTGTCCGGCGGGCGATTCAGGAGCTGGTCGACAAGGGATTGCTGGTTCGGCGGCGGGGGATCGGGACGCAGGTCGTGCATGGCAAAGTCACACGCAGCGTCGATCTGACCAGCCTGTACGAGGACTTGTCGCGGTCGGGGCAGACGCCGGAGACGCGGGTGATCGCCACAGAGGTACGGGGAGCGACGGGCGATGAGGCCGAACGCTTGACGATCGGGGCGGGAGATCCGGTGTTGCACCTGGTGCGGCTGCGGTTCGCGGACGGGGTGCCGCTCGCGATCCTCGACAACACACTGCCGACGGAGTTCGCCGACATCGCACGGGAGGACCTGGAGACGAGAGGGCTCTACCAGGTGCTTCGGGAGCGGGGCGTCACGATGCGGATCGCCAATCAGCGGATCGGGGCGCGAGAGGCGACCGGACGCGAGAGCGAGCTGCTGGAGCTGAAGAAGGCGGCGGCCGTGCTGACGATGGAGCGGACGGCGTTCGACACGGGCGGGCGGGCGGTGGAATATGGACAGCACTGCTACCGCCCGGATCTCTACTCGTTCGAGATCACCCTGGTCGATCGATAGCGAGGCCAACCTGGCCGATTCGCTGTCAAATCGGTTGCTCGAGCGGCGGGCGAAACACACGTTAGCGGGGCTTCGGCACACGGAGGCGTCGAAGGTCTCAAGGACCGCTCCAGCGTTCCGCGTCACCAGCCGAACAAGACCGATGCCGCGGTCATCGAGAAGCTTCTCCGGCTGCCAGCCTCGCAGCGTCACAAACACAAGGAGACCCGGGGTGAAAGGCTACAAGAAGAAACGCCCCGGGCACACGCTGGAGGTCGATGTGACGTTCATCCAGCCGTTGGACCAAACCGGGCGAAAGAAACGCTACTGCCCGCCAATACACTGCGATCGCTGACTGCACCTGACTGCGGATGGTACGCGCTCACTCGCATCATGATCAGAAGACCGCGATCCCGTTCATCGATCATGCGCTCTCCACGCTGCCGGTCCAAGTCGACGAGCGACTCAAACAGAAGACGCAAGACCCCTGTCATAAACCTCCCTCTGATGCACAACTAGCGGTGCGAGGCGATCATCCGGAGCTCTCTGGGGGAAAACCCGGGTGAAGAATCAACGCTCGTCGTGAAGAGAAAACACGCTCAAGCCACGCTGAATATGTCCGCGATACCCCGATCGTGGCATAGAACAGGAATGGTTCACGACGGGACAGACATCACAATTCACGACGGGAGGCAACAGAAGCTGCGCCGCAGCGCAGGGTTCGGGATCGCCGCCTCGATTATCGCCCTCAGCGTCACCCTCATCGGTGGGACCGCAGCCAACGCTGCCACCGGCACCATCACCCCGGACTCGGGTTCGGTGAGCGGCTGCACCAGCACCACCATCGACATCCCCATGCTCAACGGTGACGTCCATTCCACGAAGGACGCGATCGGCGGTGTATTCCTGGGCGACGATGGAAACATCTACAACCGCGCCGGTTCTCGCATCGCCGCCCCCGCCGGCGTTACCTTCACCGACGTGTCTGCCGTCTCCGACAAGCGCGACGGAGTCTGGACGATCGGGGCCATCTCGACAGACGGATCCGCCTACGCATCCGTCAACAGCGGCGCGTTTACCCGGGTGGACGTGCCGACCCCGGCGAAGACCGCTGACGGCATCGCATTCCTCGGGTCAGACGGCAACGTCTACGGCCGCCAGGGAACACGTCTCAACGCACCGGCAGGTGTGCAGTTCACGAGCATCTCCGCATCGATCAGCCCTCAGGGCACCTGGGCTATCGGAGCGATCGCTACGGACGGATCCGCCTACACCTCTTGGGACATGGGCACCCTCACCAGGCTGAACGTTCCCGCACCCGCCACGACTGAGGGTGGCGTCGTCTACCTCGGCTCCGACGGAAATGTGTACGAGCGAAACGGCAACCGTATCGCCGCCCCCGCCGGCGTCACGTTCCGGAGCATCGATTCATCGATCAATAACAACGGTGCCTACGCCATCGGCGCAGTCACCGCGGACGGAACCGCGTACTCCTCCTGGGACAAGGGCACTTTCGCCCGGGTCAACGTCCCGGCGCCCGCGACCGCGGCCGGCGGAGTCGGATTCCTCGGCTCGGACGGAAACCTGTATGGGCGAAACGGGCAGCGCGTCGTCGCCGCCGCCGCCGGTGTGACGTTCAAGAGCGGATCCTCTTTCGTCGAGAACAACAGCGCTTGGGTCATCGGCGGCATTGCCGCCGACGGCGCCGCCTACACGTCGTATAACTTCGCGACCCTTTCGAAGGTCCGCACGACGGCCCCGACTGTGACGGGTGTCTCGTTCGGTGGCGCTCCGGCTGCGTCGTTCACGCGCGCTGGCACCAACGTGACGGCCGTCACTCCCGCACACGCTGCGGGTGCGGTCGATGTGAGCGTGACCACCAACACGGGCGGCGTCTTCCGTCTCCCGCAGTCGTTCACGTTCACCGCGGACGTCGTGCCGGAGCCGGTCAAGCCGGAGTCCGTCGGCGACCTCCAGGTGGTCGGCCCCGACGAGGACGGCGCATACGTCCTCTCCGGCACCGGCGACCCTGCCGGTGAGGTCACCGTGACCGACGCCGACGGCAACATCGTCGGAACCGCGACCCCGGACGCCGGCGGCTCCTGGTCGGTCACGATCCCCGCGGGCACGAAGATGCCGCTCACCATCACTCAGACGGTTGACGGCGTCACCTCCGACGGAGTGACCTACAACGAGGCACCGCTCCCGATCATCTCGATCGGAGTTGGCGCCGCATCCGCTGCCGCGATCGGTGGCATCGCGTTCCTCCGGATCCGCCGCCGCCGCACGGTCTAATCCGGACAGCCTGTTCCACAAGAGCCTTCCCCGGCGCCGCTCCCACGAGCGCGCAGGGGAAGGCTCTTCAGGTACCTGGATTGCCCAGGGAAGCCCGGTCATAGATCGACGGACAGTGCGGGCCCGGCCCCGGCCATGCAGGCAAGGCGTAGAGAGCGGGGCGCTCCGCGCTGCTCGAGTGCGACGACCGGGATCCGACGCCGCAACCGAGAGAGAGCCGCCACCTCAACGATTCGGGATCCTTGGTCAGCCTTCGGTGCCGTGGCTCTGACAGCGATCTTGACGGCCTCAATCGCGGGACCGGCGGCAGCCACCGGTTCTCCCGAACCCGGACGGCTCGGTGGCCAGCCCGCGTCCCCTCCGGTTTCGGACGATGCCGCGAAAGCGCCGTTCCCGGCCGATCCGGCCCCTGAGAGTGGACCGATCTCCGCGTCGGCGGTGGAGAAAGCGCGTCAGAGCATCCCCATCGTGGGCGGGACCGAACTGCAGTTCCCCGATGAAACCCGCGGAATAGCACCAGATGCGAGTCTCCTGAGCGAGTAAGGCTGCCGAGAGGTTCGCCGTAACGGAGTGATCTCCTCTCTTGGCTTGCGCCTGAACCGGTCCGTCGCGTTTAATGCGATTTAGTCGCGTTAGATGGGAGTCTTTGATGCGCGAACCTATACCGGATGGCGCGTCCGCGCTGCACTTGGTCGACGTCGTCGCGTTCCTCCGAGAGGATGCCGCGGTGTTCGAGGCGATGCTTGAGGGTTGGACGGCGCAGCAGGTCGGTGGTCGCCGATTGCAGCCGGAGACGGCAGCTGATCGGCTCCGGGTCGTGCGCCGGTTCCAGCAGCACGCGCAGTCGTGGCCGGGGGGAGTGGTCGGCCGCGATGCTGGACGAGTGGATGCTGGATCTCGTCTCGGTGCATAGGCTCGCGGCATCGACGATGCGGCATTACCAGCTGGCGATCGGGTGATTCTGTGACTTCATTTGCTCTCCGCACTACGGCTGGGTGCGCGAGTGCGAGGACCGTTTCGGCACGCACCCGATCCAGATCTGCCACGACTGGAACACCCGTCCGCATGTCCAGGAGAACGAGGGCGACCCGCGGCGACGGCCGCTGACCCGGGGTGAGCTGCAGCGGCTATTCGACCGTGCCGACGAGGAGGTCGAAGCGCGGCTGGCGGCCGGGCGCAAAGGGGCGGCGGCCGCGTACCGGGACGCGACGCTGCTGAAGGTCGTCTACGGCTGGGGCTTGCGTTCTCACGAGGCGATCATGCTCGATACCGTGGACCTGTTCCGGAACCCGAAGGTGTCGGCCTTCGGGGAACTCGGGATGCTGCGGGTCCGGTTCGGGAAGTCCTCGCGCGGCGGGCCACCGAAGTTGCGCACTGTGGCGTCGGTGGTGCCGTGGGCGGTGACCGCGCTGCAGGACTACCTGGAGAACATGCTGCCGCTCATGCGCACCGGGACGAGCAGCGCGATGTGGTTCTCCGAACGGTCCCGCCGTCTCGGCGTCCGCGCAATCGGCGACCGCTTCGCCCGCTACCGCGATGAGCTCGGTCTCGACTCCCGATTGACGCCGCATTGCTTGCGGCACTCGTACGCGACCCACCTGATCGAGGACGGCCACGACCCAGTGTTCGTCCAGCGGCAGCTCGGGCACGTCTACCAGTCCACTACCTCGATCTACACCCACGTCTCGGAGGACTTCGCTAACCGGCTGCTGCAGGCGGCGCTGACGAACATCCCTGAGCTGAACACCCTGGAGGTGACCCCATGACCGAGTCGATCGGCTACGACTGGCGGCTGCGCGAGCAGATGGCCGCCGCCGGCCTGTTCCACGCCACCAAGCTGATGCCCGAGTTGGAGGCCCGCGGCATCCACCTCTCGCCGAGCCAAGTGCATCGACTGGTGTCCGAACGACCGGAACGACTGAACCTGCACGTCCTAGTCGCGCTCACCGACATCCTCTGCTGCACTGCGGACGACCTCATTGTTCCCGTCAATCTCGGGGCCGCCCGCCGCGCGACTGAGGCGGCGACGGGGACCGACACCGCCACGACCGCGATCCGCGCCCGTGGCCTCCGACCACAGCGGGCACACTTGACCGACCAGTCGTGAGCCTGAACTAGGACGACTCGTGCGTGCTCTGCACGCCAGGCCGCTCGCGGCGCCGGCGCCTCAGCCTGTGCAGCGAGTGCCCTCGCGTTCACGGACCCCAGATCCTCTCCACGCTCTCGACGCTGCTCGGCTACTTGGTCCCGAGGGCGCTCATCGGTGTGAGCCGGGCGATCGTCGTCGCCGCCCCAACGATGCTCGTCCGCCTGGAACTCCTCGCCGAGCTCACCGTCGGCCACCGCTACCGTGGGCCGCGGCAGCGACTGGACGCTCTCGATCAGGAACTCGCTGCGCTGGGTCTACCGGCCGTGACCGATCGTGTCGCCACCACGCATCCGGCGCGAGCGCGGCCGACATGCGCCCACCCCGACCGGATCGTCGCCGGAATCGTTCACGACGTCCGCTACTGCGAGTACTGCTGGCGCCGCACCCCACAGACCCGACGCCCCTGCGTGCGATGCGGGCACCTCGACCATGCGAATAGAGACGGGCTCTGCAAACCGTGCCGAGCAACCGACGCGATCGAGCGCCTGTTCGGCTCCGACCTGGAGCTGAGCCGCCCCGATCTGCTCCCACTGCTCACACACCTTCAGGCCGCCTCGCCGTCATAAATCCTGCGGGCGATCAAGTCCCGCGACGCCTGGGCCAAGATCGAACGGGCGATCACGCTCCCGCCGCTCACCCACGACGCCCTCGACGCTCTTGGGACACCGGCGGCGACCGCGCATAACCGTTCGCTCCTCGTCGCCGTCGGTGTTCTCCCGGTCCGCGACGAGAACGCCGCGAAGCTACAGCAATGGGCGCACGGGCAGCTCCGCAAACTGCCGCACCGCGCCGACCAGCTCGCCGTCACGGTATTCATCCGCTGGAGTCAAGAACGCCGCCGTCGCGGCTCGCACACGACGGCCACCCAGACGGCCAACGACAAACGCGAGCTCCGCATCGTTCTGGACTTCATCACGTTCCTCAACCAGCAATCACGGACGGTCGCGACTGCCACCCAGTCCGACCTCGACGCGTGGATGACGACTGCGTCCGCTGACGCATTCCGCACCCGTGGTCTCGTCCGATGGTGCGCCGCATCGGGCACCAACCGGAGGCTTGCCCCGCCGAGCAAGGAGCGTTTCGCGTTCCGGATCGGAGGCAGCCTCGGCGCCGAGAACGAAGCGGCTCTCCGCCGGGCGCTCACCGATCACAGCCTGGATCCCCGACTCAAACTCGCGATCCTCCTGCTCACGGTCTACGGAATCCACACCCACCGGCTGACGAACCTGCGGCTCCGTAACTTCAGCGCAGAAGGCGTCCCTCGGGTCCGCCTCGACCGCGACTGGCTTGAGCTTCCGCAAGCTGCAGGGCCGTGGATTCGAGCGCTCCACGCCAACCCCGGCCTCGCTCACCGCAGCACGGGCGGGTGGTTGTTCCCCGGCTACCGTCATGGGCGCCCGCTCAGCCCATCGAGCCTGGCCGCGACCCTCCGCCAACACGGCCTCTCGCCCGCGAGAACCCACCAGGAATCCACGGCCAACATCATAAGCCAGGTGCCGCCGATCGTCGCGGCGCGCCTCCTCGGGGTCGCCGTCAGCACCGCAGCAGATTGGCACCGCCTCATCGCGACAAACACGATGGCCACCAAGCGATGACCCACGTGCGCAACTCTCTCCGAGGCTCATATTGGAGGAGTGGGTACTCGTTGGGAACGGTGCTGTGCTTCGTGCGGCACACCGCTGACGGCCAGCCGGTCGCCGCGCGCCCGATACTGCTCGAACGTCTGCCTCGCTCGCGCCTACCGGGCTCGGAAGAACACCGCCACGGTCACCCACTCGCCTTCGACGAGATCCGGTACGTCCGCGACCCGGACTTCCCGCGCGCTGTAAGAAGCGACTCGACCGGGCCGATCATTCCCGGTGGTCCCCGGCTCCGTGCTGACGCGAAGCACTGCTCACCACGCTGCCGACAACGCGACTGGCGCAGACACCATCGCCCCCATCAGAACGATGACGCTGAGCGTCGCTCACGTCTAAGCAGGATGCGGCGATGTGGATCAGCGTGAGATGACGGCGAACAAGATAGCGGCATTGTTCAACACATCACGGGCCGGGGCGTACCGGGCGGTTCGCCGGCACCGCGCGCGCCAGGAGACTCCTGAGGCGGGGAACAGCTTTCGACTCGATCCTGACTGTTGTGCCTCTGACCGAGTTGGGTGAGCGGTGTCAGGGCAGTCAAGCCCGTGAGCCGCCTGCGGCGTCTCACGGGGTTCTTGGAGTGATCTCACGGCCGACGAGATGGTGGGGAGGAAGGTACGGCTGTGATGCAGTGGAAGCATTTTTGTGTGGTCGCCCCCGCCCCCGAGGGCTGTCAATGGCTTCTGAGGCCCACGCCAAACGGTCTCCGCAGTCGCCGCTTTTGAGTGTTGCGGTGCCGGGAGCGATTCTTCCTCCCGGTACCGCAGTTCGCTGGAGAGGTTATCCGTAGATACCCCAGCCCCCAAATGAGGAGCCTGCAGCTATTTGTCCGACGCCAGCGACCTGGCCTACGGTGTTGTTGCCGTATAGGACGATGACTTTCCCTGTTGTAGTCATCCGCCCAGTGAGGGCGCTGGCAAGGCTATTCATCCCCACGCCGATCTGCTGCCAGCTTGCAGGCGCGGTCTGGCCGAGAGCGATCGTCGCGCCCCATGCCCCGAAGACTTGGCCGGCGACGGCCTGACTGACACCGGCGAGCGTACCGTTGGTGACGCCCGCGAATATGCTTACGCGATCGTTTGTGATGGTCACCGTAGGCTCGGTAACGACACCGTTGCCGCCAGTTCCCATCGGTGCCCAATCCGAGAAACCTGATGTTGGCACTGACTGGGCTGCGCCGAAGATCCGGTAGTCGCTTGAAAGCGCGTAGACCGCGATACGACCGTCGGACGTAACGACCACGTCAGGTCGGCCACGGAGCTTGACGGGTGTTGTACCGATTGGTTGCCAGGGGATGAACCCGCCGGTGACGTGGGTTTGGTTCGTTCCCGCAACGGTCCCGGCACCGGTGGTGGCATAGAGGGCTATGGCACCGTTCTTCACGATCGCTTTAGGATCGCTGTTGATGTCCCCGCCGCCCGTAGCGATCGGACCCCAAGCGCTGAATGCGCCGCCCGTCACCGACTGACTGGAACCCACAATCGTGTTGCTGTCCGTCCGCGCATACGCGGCGAGCAGTCCCGTTTCTGGCACCCAAACCACAGCCGGCCTACCCACCAGAGTGCCAATCTGGTTCGCGACGACAGACCATGCTGGGAACGCTGCCCCCGCATAGGGCTGTACCGTTCCCCAGAGATTGCCATCAGCTCGAATTGTGTACAGGCCGGTGCGATCGTTTGGTAGAGCGACCGTTGTCACGCCATTCACGGAAGTTTTCGCCGGAGGCGTGGTTGGAACTGCACCAGCCGATGAGATGTTCAATGTGCCGCGTGCGCTGCTGAAGTCGATGTGAACGTGGTGGCAGCCGTCGCTGAATTCGCTGCTGAGGTTGGATAGGCCGTATGTGCCCGGGAGTGTACCGGATCGGCATTGGCTCTGTCCGACATGCATGTTGCTCGGCAGGAAGCTGTTAAGTGTGCGCAGCAGACCTATCGATGCGGAGTTCGCACCGTCGAGAGCCACGTCGTTTATCGCACCGAAGTCGATCGCAATCACGGGCTTCTGGCAATGCCACGGGCTGGGGTTGCATTGGTGCAGATGTACCTACCGTCGTTGGCGCACCAACGGTTCAGGTCGGTGAGCTGGACTTTGGAGTAGGTGCGCGTGACCACCACGAGAGTTTGCAAAACCCGGGTATCGATGTTGCATTCAGGATGCCCAGTGATCGACCCATCGGCGATTCTTCCGATCTCGTTTCCGAAGATGCTTCCAGTGATGATTGTGGCTTCGGTGAGCTTGCCTGCGCTGCAGGCTGACATGAGCTCTGATGCGAGCACGGAGGGCGTGGAGGACACATTCGTGCAGGCCGCACCACAGCCTGCATCGCCGTAGGAGGCTTCGGATGCGACGAGAGGCATCCCCAACCCCAGCAGCACCCCAAAGGAGAGAATGATTCCTAAGGCTCGGCTTCGGAAGTTGCGGCGGCTGTTGTTCTTAGTCCGTATCGAGGGTCACCCCCACGCTGGAGCAGTCCTCGGCGAGAGCGTGCTGCGCATTCCCCATCGGTGTGACGTCGATCGTCCAGTCGCTCTTGAGCACAGCGACGTACTGGTTCACGTAGTCATTGGCGTGGGCGGCGAAAGCGTTCCAGTCAGAACTCGCAGCCGCGGCCGCGGTTTCGTCCGCTTGGAATCCAGCGAATGATTCTGCCCCGGTGATCGGACTGGTCGAGGTGGCAAGGAACGTGCACGCTGACACAACCTTGTCCCGACCCAACGTCGCCGCCCCGGCCGGCAGCGACGAGATCAGCAGCGCACCCCCGGCTACGAGGACAGCACAGCCACCTATCTCGGCCGTACTTTTCGTTCTGAGTTTCATAGGTTCCCCTTTGTGAGAATTTAGTGTGAAATGTTGCAACAGAAATGTAGCGTAGAAGCACTCGTCCAGGCCTTGTGTGGACACATCCCGTAGCCGCGACAACCTCGCCGGCCCACCCATCGCAGCCTTTTGGGTCCGATCTTTGAGTGATCGGATGTGCAACTGGAGGAGTTCCGCGATTTCAAATAGCGCACATTTCCGATGGCAGCACCTGCACAGCGAGTCTCATCCTCAGGCTGAACGACGACCACTATGTTCTACGTCAGAGCACAACAGATCTTCAACGAAACGGGCAGCACGTACTCGTTGGCCCCGACGTTCTGAGAGGAATCGTGACCCTCGGCGCGCCACCAGGCCGTGTCCCAGGGAGCACACCCTAGGCGTAGAAAGCGGGGCGCTCCGCCGGCGCGAAGGCGATCGGGCCGGGCTCGGAGAGGGCGCGGACGCCGGCCTCGCAGGCGAGGGCGACGAGGTAGCCGTCCCAGGCGTTCGGGCCGGCGACGAGGGAGCCGTCGCGCACGGCATCCACCCACGCCTGCACCTGCGCGTCGTAGGCGCGGGCAAACCGGGTCGTGAAGCTGGTGTGCTCGGCGATGGAGAACCTCGCGTCCGACCAGCGCTGAAGCCCCGCAGGCTGACCGATGCGCGCGGTGCCGGTCTGGAAGACGGCCTCGGTGGCGACCTGGTAGCCGAACCGGACGCTGACGTTCATCTCGACATCCACCAGCACACCGTTCCGCAGTTCGATGAGCACCAGGATGGGTTCCCGCAGCCGCTCCGGCGCCCGGTCGTTCCGGCGCGGGTACTTCACCTCGACGCTGGCGACCGGAGAACCGGCCAGCCACGGCATGACGTCGAACTCGTGTACCACCGAGTCGGTGATCAGCATGCTCTGGGTGTAGCTCTCGGGCACCGAAGGGTTGCGGTGAACACCGCGCAAGAAGAGCAGCTCGCCAGCGTCGCCGGAGACGACCAGCTCGCGCAGGGCTCGGTACTCGTCGTCGAAGCGGCGCATGAAGCCGAGCTGGATGTGCGGGCGGTCGAGCGTCTGCTCCAGCTCCAGGACGCGCAGCGCCTCCGCGCTGTCCGGCGTCAGCGGTTTCTCGCACAGAACGGGCAGCCCAGCGGCGAGCGCGGGCACAAGCACCAGTTCGTGGAATTGCCCGGGAGTCGCGATGACCACGGCTTCGAGAGCGGAGGCGTCGAGAGCGTCGTCGAGGCTGGCGAAAGCCCGGGAGCCGGGAGCGGCCGCCGCCGCCGCAGCTCGACCGGCGTCCGGCTCCACGATCGCCGAGACGGTCGCACCGCTGATGACGCGGGTGATGCGCTGGATGTGATCGGCGCCCATCTGGCCGGCGCCGCCGACGCCGACGCGCAGATCCGGAGTGGTGGTCATGGTCGTGGACTCGTTTCGGTTGGGGGAGGTGGGTGAGGGCGGTCAGCGGGTGCGGGTGAGCGGCGAGCAGCCGAGGATGTGCTGGTGGGTGCGGGTGGCGATCCCTTCGGGGAGCTCGATGTCGACGCCGGGCATGTCCTGTTCGACGATGGCGAAGATCTCCGAGTCGAGGGCGGCGACGGCCTCGATGATTGGGGCGAAGTCCGGGATGCCCGCGGGCGGCTCCACCATGACGTCGCCCGCGGCATCGCCGAAGGGCACATCGTTCTTGAGCGCCTCGAAACGCCGTTCGGGGTCGATCTGCTTGAGGTGGAGGTAGCCGATCCGCTCCGGCCGCTCCCGGATGAGTGCGACGCTGTCGCCGCCGTAGTAGGCGTAGTGGCCGATGTCGAGGCACAGGGCGAGGTAGCGCGGGTCGGTCTGGTCGAGGAGGCGCAGCACCTCGCGGCGGGTACCCACATGCGAGTCGGCGTGCGAGTGGAACTGCTGACGGACGCCATACTCCTCGAGCAGCGCCCGGCCGAGGCGGTCGTGCCCGGCGGCGAGCGCCTCCCACTGCCCGTCGGTGAGGGTGCGCGCCTCCAGGGTTTCGCCGGTGGCGCCGGAGCGCCAGAGGTCGGGGATGACGACGATGTGCTCGCCTCCGAGGGCGTGGGTGAGAACGGCGACCTTGACGGCCTGGTCCCAGGCGCGCTGCCACTGCTCCGGCCCCCTGTGGAAGCCGGTGAAGACGGTGCCGCCGCTCAGCCGCAGGTCGCGCTTGCCGAGTTCGTCTTCCAGCTGGTGGGGGTCGGGCGGCAGGTAGCCGTAGGGGCCGAGTTCGATCCAGTGGTAGCCGGCGCGCTGCGCCTCGTCGAGAAAGCGGTGCCACGGGGTCTGACTCGGGTCGTCGGGGAACCAGACGCCCCAGGAGTCGGGGGCGGTGCCGATGCGGAGTCCGGCGGGGGCGGTGTCGGTCATCGTCGTCCTTCGTGCTGCGATGCGGGGGCGGGGTGGATCGGTGGGCGGTGCGGGGCTGGCCTCAGCCCAGCAGCGGACGCTGCCTCTTCCGCTGCTGGGCATACTCGTCGCGGGCGCGGCGGGTGCTGTCGAGCTCGGAGACCTCGGCCACCGGCACATCCCACCAGCCCTCGCCGTCCGGTGCGTAGACCAGCGGGTCGGAGTCGATGTGGATGAGCGTGGAGCGGTCGGAGGCCTTCGCGGCGGCGACCGCTTCCTGGAGCCGCTCGGCGGCGGCGTCCCCGGGGGCGACCTCGATGACGTCGATGCCGTCGTTGGCGGCGAGGTCCACCGGGAGGAGGCCGCCGCTCTCGACGGTGGGCTCGGCGGCGTCGCGGTAGCGGTAGCGGGTGCCGTAGCGCTCGGAGCCGACCGTCTCGGAGAGGTGGCCGATGGAGGCGTAGCCGTGGTTCTGGATGAGCACCACGACGATCTTGATGCCCTCCGCGACGGCGGTGACGAGTTCGGTGTGCAGCATCAGGTAGGAGCCGTCGCCGACCAGGACGATAACGTCGCGGTCGTCGCCGAGCGCTTCGAGTCCGCGTTTGACGCCGATCCCACCGGCGATCTCGTAGCCCATGCAGGAGAAGGCGTATTCGACGTGGTAGCCGAGCGGGTCCCGCACGCGCCAGAGCTTGTGCAGATCGCCGGTGAGGGAGCCAGCGGCCTGGACCACGACGTCCCGGGGCGCGCTCGCCCGCTGCACGGCGCCGATGATCTGCGGCTGGCCGAGGAGGCGTGGCTGAGCGGCGCTGCCGGCGGCGGGCGGGGCGAGGGCCGCGTCGACAGTCTCATCCCACGCGCGCTTCTCAGCGGCGATGCGCTCACCATAACTGGCTGAGACAGTTACGCCGGTGAGCGCGTCGCGGAGCGCGTCGAGCGTCTCCCGCGCATCCGCGACGACCGGAAGCTGTGTGCCGTGCTTGTAGGCGTCGACGGCGGCGATGTTGATGTTCACGAAGATGACGGCCGCATTCTGGAACGCTGTGCGGCTCGCGGTCGTGAAGTCGCTGTAGCGGGTGCCGACGCCGATCACGACATCGGCGGTGGCAGCAAGGCGGTTGGCCTCGGTGGCGCCGGTCGCTCCGACGCCACCAAGGTAGTAGGGGTGACCACCGTGGAGCGAACCGCCTCCGGCCTGGGTGGTTCCGGCCGGGATGCCGGGCTGCTCGACGAACGCGCGCAGGGAGTCCTCCGCGCCCGAGTAGAGCACACCACCCCCCCCCCGCGACGATGAAGGGACGCTCGGCGGAGCGGATGGCGGCGACCGCAGCGTCCAGTGCCCAGCGCTCGGGAACCGGCCGGCGGATGCGCCACTCGCGCGGCTGCAGAAACTCCTCCGGCACCTCGAGCGCCTCGGCCTGCACATCCTCCGGCAGAGCGACGGTGACCGCGCCGGTCTCCGCCGGGTCGGTGAGCACGCGCATCGCCGCGAGCAGGATGGAGAACAGCTGCTCGGGCCGCTGCACGCGGTCGAAGAACCGGGAGACGGGCCGGAAGGCGTCGGTGACCTGCATGCCGGGGTCGTGGTGTTGTTCCAGCTGTTGCAGCACCGGGTCGGCGACACGGGTGGCGAAGGTGTCGGAGGGCAGCAGCAGGGCGGGGAGGCGGTTCGCCGTCGCGAGGGCCGCGCCCGTGATCAGATTCGCAGCGCCCGGCCCGACGGAGGCGGTGGCGGCCAGCGTCGCACGGCGGCGGTGGATGCGGGCAAAGCCGACCGCCTGGTGAACCATCGCCTGCTCGTTGCGCGCCTGATAGTAGGGCATCAGCTCGGGCCGCAGGGCGTTCGACTGCGCCAGCGCCTGACCGAGGCCGGCGACATTGCCGTGGCCGAAGATCCCGAACATTCCGGGGACGGTGCGCTCGCGGCGATCGCCGTCCACCGTCCACTGGGCGGCCAGGAATGCGACGACGGCCTGGCCGACGGTCATCCTGCGAGTGGTCATCGGGCGGCTCCTCGCGCGGTCGGCAGATAGGGGAGGCGGGCGTCGGTGTCCCGCCCGGTCCAGGTGTCGCGCAGCCAGGCCTGGCGGTGATTGTCGGTGATGAGCCATACGCGTTCCTCGTCGGGCCCGGCCATGACATTCAGATAGTAGAGGTCGTACTCGGGCGCGGCGGCGGCGGGACCGTGGTAGCCGAACGGCACGAGCGCGATATCGCCAGTGCGGACGAGCGCATTGGTCTCGATGTCGCCCGCGGCCGAGGGGGAGGTGGCGAAGCTGCCGAAGGCGTCGGCGGTGGGCGGGGCGGCCAGACCGCGGGCCGGGGCGGCCTCGAAGTAGTAGATCTCCTCCAGCCGGGACTCCTATCCGGGCACGGATTCGTCGTGTTTGTGGGCGGGATGCGACGACCAGTTGCCGGCCGGGGTGACGACCTCGCAGACGATCAGGGAGGCCGCGTCCAGTGCCGCTGGCGTGCCGAAGTTGTGTACCTGACGGCTGTCCCGGCCCGCGCCGCGCAGTTCGACCAGCACCTCCTCGCGGGCGAGATAGGCGGAGGGCTTGCGGACGCTCGTCGGTGCGGAGGCCACGGCGACCCGGCCGGAGCCGCGAATGCCGATGGCCGCGCCCGCGCCGACATACAGCGTGTCGGTCGGGCCCTCGAAAACGCTCGACCGTCCGGCGAGCGGCGTGGAGCGTCCCTCATGGTCCACCGTGAAGGAGCCGGCGAGCGGCACGACGATGCGCTCGATGTCCCCGGCCGGCAGCTCGACGGCAGCGCCGGCCAGCTCGGCGACATGCAGACCGGTGTGCTGCCAGCCCTCGATCCCGTCGTCCACCGCCGACTCCCACCGGCTGTCGCTCAGCGAGCCGCGCGGGAAGAACCATTCGTTGTGTGCCGCGCTCATCGGTTCTCCGGGAAGCCCAGGTTGATGCCGCCGTGCGAGGGATCGAGCCAGCGGCTCGTCACCGCCTTCAGCTGGGTGAAGAACTTGACGCCCTCGGCGCCGTGCGCCTTGGTGTCGCCGAACAGCGAGTCCTTCCAGCCGCCGAACGAGAACGTCGCGACCGGGACCGGGATGGGCACATTGATGCCGATCATCCCAGCCTGGACGTCCCTCTGGAAGCGCCGGGCCGCCCCGCCGTCGTTCGTGAAGATCGCGGTCCCGTTGCCGAACGCGCCCGAGTTGATGAGGTCGACACCGGCCTCGTAGCTGGGCACGCGGACGACCGAGAGCACCGGCCCGAAGATCTCCTCGGTGTAGGCGCGGGAGGTGGTGGGCACCCGGTCGAGCAGGGTCGGGCCGAGCCAGAAGCCATTCGCATCGCCGTCCGGCTCGACCTCGCGGCCGTCCACCACGACGGTCGCACCGTCCTGCGCGGCGATATCGATGTAGGAGGCGACCCGGTCGCGGTGCTGCCCGGTGACGAGCGGGCCCATATCGCAGCCGCGGCGGCCGTCGCCGATGCGCAGGCCCGCGATGCGCTCCCGGATCTTGGCGACGAGGTCGTCGGCGACGGGCTCGACCGCGACGACGACCGAGATCGCCATGCAGCGCCCGCCCGCCGAACCGAAACCAGCGTTGACGGCCGCGTCGGCGGTGAGATCGAGGTCGGCGTCCGGCAGCACCAGCATGTGGTTCTTCGCGCCGCCGAGCGCCTAAACCCGCTTGCCGTGCGCGGTGCCCGTCTCGTAGACATACCGGGCGATGGGGGTGGAGCCGACGAAGGAGACCGCCGCGACGTCGGGATGCACGAGAAGGCCGTCCACCGCCTCCTTGTCGCCGTTGAGCACGGTGAAGACGCCGTCCGGCAGGCCGGCCTCCTTCCACAGCCCGGCCAGCCAGATCGCCGCGGACGGGTTCTTCTCGGACGGCTTCAGGATGACGGTGTTGCCAGCCGCGATCGCGATCGGGAAGAACCACGCCGGAACCATCGCCGGGAAGTTGAAGGGCGAGACTATGCCGACCACACCGAGCGGCTGACGGGTCGAGTACACGTCGATGCCCGAGGAGACCTGCTCGGAGTACTCGCCCTTCAGGTGGTGGGCCAGCCCGGTGGCGAACTCGACGACCTCCTGGCCGCGGCTGATCTCGCCGAGCGCGTCGAAGAGCACTTTGCCGTGCTCGGAGGTGATGATCTCCGCCAGCTCGCCCTTGCGGGCGTCCAGGATTTCGCGGAACCGGAACAGGATAGCCTGGCGCTTGGCAAGGGAGAGACCGGCCCAGGCCGGGAACGCCGCCTTCGCCGATGCGATGGCGGCCTCGATATCGGCGCTGCCGGCCAGGGCGACGCGCTTGGTCTCGACGCCGAGCGCCGGATCGAACACCGGCGCCGTCCGGCCGCTGCGCGAGGGGGAGACGGCCCCGTCGATCCAGTGCGGGACGATCGGGAGACCGGCCACGTGGGATGTGGCCGTGGCGCTGGGCGTGATGGTGGTCATGGTCTTCCTTCGTGGCGTGGGGTTCGGTTCAGCGTCCGTGTACGAGAGCGGCGGCGGCGTCGACCGCCTGGACGACATCCCCGTCCTGGGGGTACAGCAGGGTGCGGCCGACGACGAGGCCATGCACCCCGGGGAGGGCGAGCGCCGCCTCCCAGGAGGCGAACGTCTCGCCGGGGGAAGCGTCGCTGTCGCCGCCGAGCAGCAGAGTCGGCAGAGTGGTCGCCGCCATGACGCGCTCCATCTCCGGAACAACGGGCAGTTTGAGCCAGGTGTAGGCGGAGGAGGCGCCCAGGCCGGCGGCGATCGCGACCGAGGCGATTACGGCGTCCGGAGTGAGGTCGTTGACGACGCGGCCCTCCCGCCAAGAGCTCAGGAAGGGCTCGAGGAGGATCGGCAGGCCGGAGCGGGCGGCGGCGGTCACCGCGTCGGCGGTCTTCTCCAGGGTGCGGACGGTGGCGGCGTCCTCCAGGTTCACACGCACGAGGAGTTTGGCAGCGTTGAGACCGTCGCGCACCATCCCGCCGACGTCGTAGCCGGTGAAACGGTCGTCCATTTCGAAGACCGAGCCGCGCAGACCGCCGCGGTTCATGGAGCCGACGGCGACTCTGTCGTCGAGGACGCCGAGGAGGGCGAGGTCTTCGACGATGTCGGGGGTGCCGAGCACGCCGTCCACACCGGGACGGGACAAGACGAGGGCGAGCCGCTGCAACAGGTCGTAGCGGCCGGCCATCGCGAGCTGATCGCCGCGGACGCCGAGAGCGCCGCGGGCGGGGTGGTCGGCCGCGACGATGAAGAGGCACCCATCTCCGCGCACCAGCGGGCGGCGGGTGCGCGCGGCGAGGGCCGCCGCGACACCGTCCGGCCGGCTCTGGCGGACCTCGCGGAGGCGGGCGAACGCATCGGCGACGATGAACGGCTCCGGGCGGCCGACCGGGTCAGCTGTGGACATTCGCGAGCTCCTCGAGAATGCCGTCGACTTCGGCCGTGGTGGGCATCGCAGTCGAACACTCGCGCCGGGTGGCCACGATCGCGCCCGCGACGTTGGCGAAACGGAGCACGCGCTCCAGCGGCCACTCCTGAAGCAGGCCGGAGCAGAGCGCGCCGCCGAAACCGTCGCCGGCGCCGAGGCCGTTGACGACAGCCACCGGATAGGGGGCACTTCGACCGTCTCCTCCCGGGTCTTCGCGAGGACGCCGCGCGGTCCCTGCTTCACGATCGCCAGCTCGACGCCACGGTCGAGAAGAGCGTCCGCCGCGCGCTGGGGGTCGCTCTCCCCGACGGCGATCTCGCACTCCTCGCGGTTGCCCACCGCGACCGTGACGTGTTCGAGCGCCCGGCCGACCTCGGCGGAGGCGTTCTCGCCCGAGGCCCAGAACATCGGGCGGTAGTCGAGGTCCAGGATGGTGAGGGGCCGCCGGCCGCGCGCCGCCCACGCGACGTGGTGCGCGGTGCGGCTCGGGTCGCGGGAGAGGCCGGTCATCGTGGTCCAGAAGATGCGCGCGGCCGATGGCGTCGAGGTCGAGCTGCTTGCCGGTGATCGCCAGGTCGGGGGCGAGGGGGTCGCGGTAGAAGTACAGCGGGAAGTCGTCCGGCGGGAAGATCTCACAGAACGTGACCGGCGTCTTCAGCGACGGGACGGTGGCGACGAACCGGTCGTCGACGCCGAGCCGGCGCAGCTCCCGGTGCGCGTATCGTCCGAACGGATCGTCGCCGGTGGCGGTGACGACGGCGGAGCGGAGACCGTGCCGGGCCGCGGCGATATCGTACGCCAGAGCCGCTACCTGCTCGATAACGCCACCCAAACCCGGCTCCGCCTGGCCGGGATAGCAATCCTCATGGCCGGGTTCGCGATCGGCATCCTCACCTCCATCGAACGGCTCGCCCTCCAGACGCTCTTCCTCATGGAATCGAACCCGACCGCCTCCGCCCTCGCTTTCGCCGGACATCACATGGCACGAGAGTCGGACGTTACGCCTGCGGCTAAAGTGTCACATCACAAATTCTATACATTTTCCCCTATTTCAAGCATTATAATTTATAACGTAGGGTCTAGTGCCTTACGTATTCGGGAATCGTTGACACGACCGCGCTGGATAGTCGGTGCCGGGATGAGCCTCGCGCTCACCGTCGCCTGCACCGGAGCAATTCCTGCCCTGGCGAGCACGAGCACAGATGACACGCTGAGCGCTGTTACTGCGGCCACTTCTGAAACCGTCGCGGCTGCGGCTTCTGTGGCCGTTGATGCCACCGGAGACAATAATGCCATCGACGCGACTCTTGCCGGAGTGGATCTCACCGTTCCGGTGGATGCAACAGACGGTATCTCCATCAGTGGAGATTCGGATGCCGTCACCATCGAGTTGCCCTTCGCGGAAAAGGCTGATGATGCCGTCGCGGAGAAACCGGGCGTCGTTTCATACGACAACAACAACGGCTCCTCCACCGTCCCTGTTGTCCAGAAGGACGGGAGTGTCCAGATCAACACGCTTATCGCGAATGAGAACGCACCCAAACGCTACGATTATCAGCTGACGGCAGAGAGCGAACAGACGCTCCACCTGACCGAAAACGGCTCCGACTACCTCGCCACGACGGACGGAAAGCCAACTCTGTACATCGCAGCGCCTTGGGCGAAAGACGCCAACGGATCCTCCTATTCCCACTCACTACGAGGTCACAGGCACGACGCTCACTCAGTTTGTGGACTTCACCAAGAACGCTGCCTTCCCTGTCGTCGCTGATCCTTGGCTTGGAATCAACCTTGTGGACAAGACCACCTGGAGCGGGAATACACTCCAGGTCTAACCGTCCTGGTATGCCCGCGCATGGGGTGCTCCGACAATGGCGGGACTGGCAATGTGGGAGGAAGTCGTCAAGTGAGCGCCGTCGGCCAACACGGGCAGCATGTACTATCAATTCATCTGTCACTGGGACATTGTTCGTTATCGGGCACCAAACAAAGTCAGCTGGAATCTCGACAAGAACCGCCCCAACGTGGGATACGCGGCTACCGTTGCGGCACAATGTAACCCATGATTGGTCAAAGGTCAGTAGTCGCGGTGTGGATTCTTTCCGTAATCGCCACAACCGCATCGGCTGTCATCACCTGGTGGTGGAACACGGTTGACGGCGCGACGATCGATCGCACTGACCAGGCGGGATGGGATGGCGCCGAGTTGCTGCCTGCCCAAAATCTCATCTGGGTCGCGGTGAACACGCAGTTCTTCGTCCTCCTCGCCACCTCGATTCTGACAACAGTTCTGGTTGTTAGATATCTGAGGTCACAGAGTCGTGAGAGAGCCTTCGTCCACTAGGTTCTAACCGAATGAAAGGCGGGTCGCAGCAAAGCTGCGACCCGCCTTTCATTTCGTGCTCACATGCCGATGCTGTGGCCGCAAGAGCGGCCGGGTGCGCCGTAGCGGCACGGGTCACGGGTGCTCTCCTCGATGCGGTTGCTTGGGATGAGGACGGAAGCGTACTCCCCATCGAACATCGACACCTGGCTCATTACCGGCCCCGCCACAGGGCGACCACGCCTGGTCACGATGCCGTGCTCTGCGTCCGCGACCTGCGCCTTCCGCGCTGGAAGCAGGGATGCAGTTCGACCTGGTTGACGGCGGGGACGACGTTCGCGGCTCCCCACCGTCTACACCCTCGCTCATGCGCCTGACACCCCACCGGCCGCTCTCCTGCCGGCCAAAGATTGATGCCGACGGTTCGGCCACCTCGGCCGCACAAATCGGGACGGGACCGCCGCGCGCACCTGTGTCGAGCGCGGTGACGGCAGCCAGTTCCTCCGGGATGAGGGAAGGCAAACAGCGCGAGCCCGGCAAGACCTCGCCCTCCATCTGCGCGAACAGGGACTCCTGGGCCTTGGATGGTTTCCTTGCCATGATTCCTCCTCGAATCAGATACTGGAGCCATGAGCCCTCATGAAGAAACCTCATCAGCTAGCGGGAAGAATGATGAAATCGAATATTCTACGTCAAGAATTCTTTCCGACTTCTGGGAGGCCGTGCGACGAGGATCGAGCGACGGTACCCCCATCACGTTCTCGCAGCTTGGGCTGACGGAGACGACACCATTGCCGTCGTGTACGAGTCGCCCTTCTGGCCGAACGGTCGCCTGGGAGTGGGATACTCCTGGCCCCCGCACTACACGAACGACAGCCCTGCCACTAACGGCCGTGGACTCTACGAGGCAATAGCTGAACCACTCGGGCGGACAACCGAGTCACTGGTAGACGACCACGAGGGCACGAGATGGTGGGGCATGAACAGCGACAGCCTCCCGCGCAACCCGAAGCCCACCACTGACGACGATGCCGAAACGGGATGATCCACCCGATCTGCACACCCTGCTTGCCGAGCTTTCTGGCGTAGCGGGCAGCGTCTTCGACCGAACCGAATTTCGTCCAAGTGATGTACTCGCTACGCACGGCTTGGACTCAATCGGTGACCGGACCACAGACCTCATCCGTCACGTCGACGACTCGAGATACGGCCGGTCAGGATTCTTCTCGCGGTCGTTCTGTGTCAGAAGATCTAGATGGCTGCGAACGTACTTGTCGAATTCCTCAGCGCTCAGATACTGGCAACCGCCCAAGCCGAGAGCGACGACTACGACGATAGGGACAAGCGCTTTCCGCATGATGCCTACCAATTACAGCCAAGGACAAGGAGGAGCCGAGGCCTCCCCCGACACGAGGATTCCCCGTAGCGCGCGGGCGATGATTTCGCCGCGTTCGAACGCCCAGAGACGGCGCTCGGGCGGACGCACTCATGCCGCGAGGGTCGTTCAGCCGCTGAACGGCTGAACGACCCTCGCGGAGTCCAGACCGTCTTGTCAGACGGCCCGGATGTTGGAAGCCTGCATCCCTTTGGGGCCCTGGGTGAGTTCGTACTCGACCTTCTGGTTCTCCTCAAGGGTGCGGAAGCCCTGGGTTTGAATTTCGCGGAAGTGGGCGAAGACGTCGACCGAGCCGTCGTCGGGAGCGATGAAGCCGTACCCCTTCTCTGCGTTGAACCACTTCACGGTGCCGATAGCCATCGTCTCTTCTCTCATCTCAGGTTTGGGTCCGGGTCGGCGTGTTTCGCCACCTCGGCCGCTCTTAACCAACATTAACCGTAGTCCCAGATGCGCCCAGATGAACCACTGGGATCGATCGGGCGGCCAGAATGCGGTCGGAGATGTTTCGTAGACTGGCGTGTCGGACCGGTGAAATCGCCCGGAGAGAGGGGACAGGATGGCGCACGATCACGACCACGGCGGCCCCGCACCCGCTTTCGGCGAGGCAGCCCGGCGGCATCGCATCCTCCTCAGCATCGCTCTGAGCATCTCCGCGGTCATCCTGATCGCGGAGATCGCGGGGACGCTCCTCACCGGCTCGCTCGCGCTGCTCGTCGACTCCGGCCACATGCTGACCGACGTCGGCGGACTCACGATGGCTCTCGTCGCATCCTTCCTCAGCACGCGCCCGGCGACCAGCCAGCGCACCTGGGGCTACCGGCGCGCAGAGGTGCTGGCGGCGACCGCCCAGGCGGCGGTGCTGCTCGCGGTCGGGGCGTTCGTGATCGTCGAGGGCATCCGTCGGCTGTTCGAGCCGCCAGAGGTCCCCTCGGGAGAGCTGCTGGTGTTCGGTGTCATCGGACTCGTAGGGAATGCCGCCTCCCTGCTGGTGCTCGCCTCCAGCCGCCGGGAGAACTTCAACCTGCGCGCCGCCTTCCTCGAAGTGCTCAACGACGCGATCGGGTCGGTCGCGGTGATCGTGGCGGCCGTGCTGATCGCGGTCACGGGGTGGGGCGGCGCCGACTCGCTGGCGGCGCTCCTGATCGGGGCGCTCATCCTGCCGCGCGCGTTCAGGCTGCTGCGCGAGACGACGAACGTGCTCCTCGAATCGACCCCGCCGGGGCTCGACCTGGATTCGGTGCGCGACCACATCCTGAACGTGCCGGACGTGCGGGAAGTACACGATCTGCACGCCATGCAGATCGCGACAGGGCTGCCGGTGCTCACGGCGCATGTCATCGTGGAGCCGGAGTCGTTCGAGAACGGTCGGCTGCCGGCGCTGCTCCACAAGCTGCAGGAGTGCGTCGCCACGCACTTCGAGATCAGCGTCGAGCACTCGACATTCCAATTCGAGCCGCCGCAGCACAGCCAGCACGAACAGCGCGGGCACGAATAGCGGCGGCCGGAGCCGCGGCCGGGCTCTCAGCAGCGACACGCCGAGGAACGGGACCCTGGACAGTACCGCGGCGTCGGCGGTAGCGTCGATCATCCACCCAGGGAAGGGCCACCGATGTCGAACACTCAACCGTCCGGTTTCTCCTCGTTCTCTCTCAACAGCGACGAAATGGCGAAGACAGCCGTCAACAGCGTCCGGATCTCGCTGGGCGTCAGCGGCGTCGTTGCGCTGATCGCTGGCATCGTCATCGTCTTCTGGCCGCGCTCCGCGGCGGCAGGGCTGGCCATCGTGCTGGCCATCTCGCTGCTGGTCTCCGGCATCGCCTACCTCGGTGTCGGCGTCTTCGCCAAGAGCATCGGCAGCGGCGCGCGGGCCTTGGACGTCGTCTTCGGCGCACTGCTGATCATCGGCGCGATCCTCGCGTTCGCGAACATCGCGGCCACGGCCGAGTTCCTGGGAGTTTTCCTGGGCATCCTGGTTGGCATCGCGTGGATCGTGGAGGGCGCCGTCGCCCTGGCCCAGATCGGCGCGCCGGGCTCGCGAGCCTGGGGCGTCTTCTTCGGCCTCCTGAGTATCGCCGCCGGGATCGTGCTGCTGTTCAGCCCGCTCTGGGGGATCGTGGTGCTGTTCCTGCTCGCTGGGATCAGCCTGATCGTGCTCGGGATCGCGCAGATCGCCCGGGCCTTCTCGTTCGGCCGTGGGGTCGCCACGACCGCCCCTTAGGGGTTCACTGGTTCCGTGCTGCTGGACCGGATCGTCGCAGAGGCGCTCGCGACGACCGGCCCGGCACTCGGTCGAGCACAAGCTCGGCGGTGCGCGCATCCAGGCGCACCGCCGCGGAGACGATATCCGGGCGTACACACGCAGCCTCGCGGACATCGCGCACCGCGTGCCCGAGGTCGTCGAGGCGGTGCGGCGCATGCCCGCGCGCGACCTCATCCTGGACGGCGAAACGCTCTCGCTGGACGAGGACGGAGCCCCGAGGCCGTTTCAGGAGACGATGTCGCGGTTCGGCAGCGAGACAGCGGGGCAAGCGATGCTGCATCCCTGGTTCTTCGACATCCTCCACCTCGACGGCCGCGACCTGCTCGACGAGCCGCTCTCGACGCGGCTGCGGGAACTGGAGCGGGTGGCCGCCGACCGGCGTGAAGCGATATCGGGACGACAAGCAGGCAGGCGAGGCGGATACGATCGGTGCCCTGCTACGGGCGTCGTGCGCGGGCCGGGACGGACACGACCAAGGGAAGAGACTATCCAGCGGGGGCGGGAGGCAGCGGCTGGCGCGTTCTGGGCTCCGGTGGGCCTGATCGGCCGCTACGGCCGACCGCGATTGCGCCGGCGGACCTCCCGCGGTGCGCGCCCGGCGAGGAAGGACCGGTCGGGATCGACCACGAACCCCTGCCGGAGCGCCTCGCGGCCCACCAGCATGCGGAACCCCATCTGGTCGCGATTGCTGAGCGTCGTCTCGGCGACGACCGTGCGACCCGCGAGCGTCAGCTCGAGCAGCACGACGACGCGCTCCTCGGCGTGCCCGGACGAACTGCGCACGATGCGGCGATCATGGACGGCGCATTCGACGCCCACTGCGTCCGCCTCCGAGTCCTGCCAGGGATGCACAGTGAAGCGCACCCGATCGCCGGGTAGCTCTTCGAGGTCGAAGGCGTGCAGCGCGGAGCTGCGAGCCCCCGTGTCGAGCTTGACCTTGATCCACGGGATGCCGAGCCCAGCCAGGCCGGCCCACTCGCGCCAGCCGGCGACGGTGACGCCGGGAACGGGGCTGCCGGGGGATTCAGCGGGCATGCCCCTATCTTGACAGGCGATCGGTCTCCAGAAGGTGACCGGACGATTCCGCCAGCCATCGCGTCGCGTCGCAGGCGCGCGTGCGGGGTGGGATCATCCGCCCCTCGTCCACTCCCCCCGGGGTGTCGCCCCGGCGCACAGGAAAGAGCCCATCAACGGCGATAGCGGGCCACGCCGCCGGGATGTTTAGATGGGGGTCGCCGCCGATACCCCTCTCCGCAGGAACCTTGATGAAACTCGCCATCCTCTCGCGCGCCCCCCCCCCGGGCGTACTCGACACAGCGCCTGCGGGCGGCCGCACGCGCTCGCGGGCACACGGCGAAGGTGCTGAAAACGCTGCGTTTCGCGATCGATCTCTCCGAGGACGAGCCCGACCTGCACTACCGCGGCCGGCTGCTGTCCGACTACGACGCCGTGCTGCCCCGCATCGGCAACTCGATCACCTACTACGGCACCGCCGTCGTGCGCCAGTTCGAGCAGATGGATGTGTACACGCCCAACACGGCGAACGGCATCACCAACTCGCGCGACAAACTGCGCGCCAACCAGATCCTCTCCCGCCACAACATCGGCATGCCGCCCACCGCGTTCGTGAACGGCCGCGCCGATGTGCGCATGGCCATCGAGCGGGTCGGCGGAGCGCCCGTCGTCATCAAGCTGCTGGAGGGGACCCAGGGCATCGGCGTCATCCTCGCGCCCGAAGCGAAGATCGCGGAGTCGATCATCGAGACACTGCACTCGACGAAGCAGAACGTCCTCATCCAGAGCTTCATCTCGGAGAGCCGCGGCCGCGACATCCGCGCGCTCGTCGTGGGCGACCGAGTGGTGGCCGCCATGTGCCGCGTCGCGTGCGGCGACGAATTCCGCTCGAACATCCACCGCGGCGGCACCGTCGAGAAGGTCACGCTGACGCCGGAGTATGAGGAGACGGCCGTCCGGGCCGCGCAGATCATGGGCCTGCGCGTCGCCGGTGTCGACATGCTCGAGGGCAACGACGGCCCGCTCGTCATGTAGGCCAATTCCTCCCCGGGCCTGGAGGGCATCGAACGCGCGACCGGGCTGGATGTGGCCGGCGCCATCATCGACTTCATCGACAACCAAGTCGCCTTCCCGGAGATCGACGTGCGGCAGCGCCTCAGCGTCTCGACCGGCTATGGCGTGGCCGAGCTGCTCGTTCACACGAACGCAGACCTGGTGGGCAAGACCATCAAAGAGTCCGGCCTCTGGGACCGGGACATCACCGTGCTGACGCTACACCGCGGCAGCACGGTGATCCCGAATCCTCGCAGCGGCGTGAGGCTGGAAGCGAGCGATCGCCTGCTCTGCTTCGGGAAGCTGGAGGAGATGCGGTCGATGATCCCGGACCGGCGCAAACGGCGGACGAAGGTGCGCAAACTGCCGGTGACCTGAGCCGGGCCGGGCGTACACTGCGGTCAGTCCGATCTGCCGAGGGTCCCGATCGTGACGCCCTTGTCGTCGTAGACCGTCAGGGTGTTCCCGGCGACCGTGCCTCTGGCGGCCTTGTCGAACCACTCATCGACCCCTTCGCACGCCATCCGTGTGCTCACGATCGGGCCGAAGGAGATCGAGTCGCCGTCGATCGAGCCCTTGCCCGTCAGCCGGTTGCAGCCATCGGAGCCGGAGAACGAACCGTCGCCCTGGATGGTGAGATGGGGCTTGCCCGCGGCAGTCGACCCCCAGCTCCCCGCCAGTGCGGCGCTGCCCGGGCTCCCCGCGCACCCGGCGAGGAGCGAGACTGCGGCAAGCCCGATCGCTCCCGCCCAAAGCCATTTGCCACTGCCCATGTCGTCCCCTTGTCATCGCGACGTTCGCTTTGGCCCGAGACTAGCGGGCGGGCGGAGACCACGCACTACAGGATCCCGGCAAGCGAGCGGGGGCGAGTGTCCTGGGCGGGGATCTGTGCGTCGGAGGGTCATTCGGGTCCCGGCGCGTGCTCGGGGGCGCGCACCGGTCCGGCAGGGGACGAGCGGGGAAGTCCGCTAGGCGCCAGCGGCTGGGCTCGTGTCGGAGCGGAAAGCGGCCACAGCCTGATCGTAGGTGGTGTGTCTGCGCGCGGGGCGCGAGTCCACCGCGGGCGGAACATCCGCACGGCTCAGAGCGTGCAGCACGAGCTGTTCGACCAGGGCAGCCGCCGTGGTCTCTCGCGCGCGGGCGATTCGCACCAGTGAGGCGAACTCGCGTTCGCCGAGTCGAAGGGTCAAAGGGATGCCTGCGGGGGCGCGACCAGGACCGTATGCGGATGCGGGCTCAGCGATCTCATTGCTATGAGAATCCTTCATGAGGCGATGATGGCATGATCGCGGGCGCTCCAAAAGAGACCAAAGCCCCTCACCTTCTTGTGCTCCGCGATCGCCTGGCCGACGACCTCATTCCTTGTCGAGCCGCTCCTTAGAGGGAGCTAATCAAATCACGGACGTGATTTTGGAGAGGCTGTCCCGGCGCCCGCGGCCTGGCCGCTCTGCCCGGTCGCCGAAGCCGAGAAAGCCGCGGCGGGCCCCGCTCGGGACAGCACGGGGGACCGAGCGGGATCAGCGGTGGTGGTGGCTTTCGAGGGCAGCGCCCTCGACATCGACGTTCGGGAGGAGACGGTCGAGCCAGCCCGGCAGCCACCAGGCCGAGCGGCCGAGGAGGTGCATCAATGCGGGCATGAGCAGCATCCGCACCGCGAAGGCATCGACCAGGACACCGAAAGCGAGCCCGAATCCGATGGGCCGGATCATGGTCGAGTCACTGAAGATGAAACCGCCGAAAACCAAGATCATGATGAGCGCTGCGGCCGCCACGACGGTCCGCCCGGCGCGGAAGCCCTTCGCTACGGCCAGTCGGGCGGGGGCTCCGTGCGCATACGCCTCGCGCATCCCCGAGCCGAGGAAGAGCTGGTAGTCCATCGCGAGCCCGAACAGGATGCCGACCAGGATGACGGGCAGGAAGCTCAGGATGGGCCCGGTGTGGATGCCGAGCGCGTCCGCGCCCCAGCCCCACTGGAACAGCGCCGTGACCGCCCCATAAGTCGCGAACAGCGACAGGATGAACCCGCCGGTCGCGATGAGCGGCACCAGCAGCGACCGGAACACCAGCACCATGATCAGCAGGGACAGCCCCACCACGACGAGCAGGTAGAGCGGCAGAACGTCCGCGAGGTTGGCGGAGATGTCGAGGTTGATCGCCGTCTGGCCGGAGACGCCGAGCTGAATTTCGCCCTCCACCGGGGGCAGCTCGCGCAGCGCACCCACCAGCTTCTCGGTGGACACACTGTTCGGCCCCTCGACCGGGACGACCTGGAACGCCATCAGCCGGTGGTCGTCCGAGACGGCGATCGGGGCGACGGCCATCACATCCCTCTGGTCGGCCAGCGTGCGCGCGATGGTGAGCTGCGTTGCCGCCACCTTCTCGTCGGCGAGACCGGCCGGGACATCAGCGGTGACCAGCAGCGGCCCGGTCGCACCATCTCCGAAGGACGCCGCGGTCTGCTGGAACGCGTTGTAGGCGGTCGAGCCGACGGGCTCCGATGACCCGTCCAGCAGCCCGACGCGCATCGACAAGGCCGGGATGGCGATGATCAGCAGCCCGGCGACGCTCGCCACCACGGTGATGACCGCTCGCCACGTGGACATCGGCTTGGTGTCGTCGACGTGGACGGTGCCGACCTTGGCTCGGGCGCGTTTGGTGAGGATGCGCATCCCGAGCAGGCCGAGCAGCGCCGGCGTCAGAGTGACCGCGATGAGAACCGCGAGCACGACCGCGACCGCCCCGACCGTTCCCATCAGTCCGAGGAACGGGACGCCGGTCACATTGAGCGCGAACAACGCGACCACGACCGTGGTCCCGGCGAAGACGACCGCGTTGCCAGAGGTGCCGTTGGTGAGTCCCACCGACTCGACTGGGTCGGCTCCCTCAAGCAGTTGGCGCCGGTGCCGTTTCACGATGAAGAGGGAGTAGTCGATGCCGACGGCGAGGCCGAGCATGATCGCGAGCACAGGGGTCACGGATGCCATATCCACGACGCCCGAGAACGCGAGCGATCCGAGCGCGGCGACGCCGACCCCGAACAGCGCGGTCAGCAGGGGAAGCGCGGCTGCGACGAGCGAGCCGAGCACGACGACGAGCACGATCGACGCGAAGACGACACCGACGGCCTCCCCGACGCCGACGATCTGCGGCACGCCCTGCGCGATGTCCGTCGAGAAGGAGACCGTGACTCCATCGATGCGCTTCGACTCGAAGTGGTCCATGATGCCCTGCTTCGCCGCTTCGGGAAGTTCGAGCATTGGCTCGGTGAAAGCGACGTTGACGAGCGCGGTGGAGCCGTCCGCCGACACGACGCGGATGCCGTCGGCGAGCGTCATCAGCTCCGCACCACGATGCAGTTCGGTCCGCTGGGATGCGAGCTCGGCCGCGCCGTCGTCCAGCTTCTTCTGCTGGGCCGCGAGCTCGGCCGCGCCCGCGTCGAGCTGAGCCTGCTGCGCGTCGAGGGAGGCGGTCGGCCTCCCGGCGGCCTCCAGCTGCTTGCGCGCGACGTCGAGCTGAGCCTGCGCCGCCGCCGCCTGCGCCTTGCCCGAACCGAGCTGGGTCCGCCCGGCGTCGAGCTGCCGCTGAGCGGCGTCCAGCTGCGCTGAGCCGTCACTCAGCTGTTTCCGCTGGCCAGCGCGCTGGGCCTCGGCCGCGAACGGGTCGACCACCTTGGCCACATCCCGGAGCCCAGTGGCGCTCGCCACGAGGCCGCTGATCGCGGCGCGCTGGCCGGCATCCAGCGCCTCGCCGTCCTCAGTCTGGAAGACGACCGTGCCAGCCGCGCCCGCGTAATCCGGAAGCTTCTTCGTGAGTTCGTCGACGACCGCTCCCGAAGCCGTCCCCGGCACATCGAAGGCGGTGGAGAGCCCCTTGAAGCCGATGAGGAACCCACCGGCCGCGATCCCGAGCACCAGGATCCAGGCGACGATTACACGCCACGCGCGCTGTGCCGCGAATGTTCCGATGCGGTAAAGCAGTTCGGCCACGGGGGGTCCTTTCGTGAGCGGTCGGATCGATAATACGCAACGGTCCGTCTCGTTAGTTGTCGATAGGCTGGGAACGTGTCCGAGCCCCGACGTGGGACGCCGCGCAGCGAGGCGGCCCGCGTGGCCATCCTCGCCGCCACAGCGGCCCTCTTCGCCGAACGCGGCTACGACCACCTCAGCATCGAGGGCATCGCCGCCCGGGCCGGGGGATGTCGGCAAGCAGACCGTCTACCGCTGGTGGACCGGCAAGTCAGCACTCATCGCAGACTGTCTCCTCAAAGGTATGATACTCCCGGACCGCTTCGCCATGCCCAACAGCGGCGACCTGCGCACCGACCTAGAGACCTGGCTCAGCACCATGCTCGCCGTGGTGCAGAGCCCCGAAGGCCAGGGACTCTTCCGCTCGCTCATCACCGCCGCCACCGAAAACGAGGAGGTCGGGCGGCGACTGCGGGAAACGCTGGCCGACCCGCGGCTCTTCAACACCCGGCTGCGGGAGGCCCAGGAGGCCGGCGACTTCCGGGCGGATCTGCCGATCGAGGAAGTCGCGGAGACCGTGATCGGAACCATGATGTTCCGGATGCTGGCCCGGTCGGAGGACTAGGAGGGGCTTCCCGCCCGCCTGGTCGATGGTGCTGGGTCCGCGACCCTAGTCGATGACCCCGGCCTCGCCCAGCAGCCGGAGCACCTCACGGCCGGCCGGCGGGCAGCGGTCCGCGTCCCGGCTCGTGACCCAGTGCAGCGAATCGGCCTCACCCGCCGGAGCCGGTTCCGCCTCCGTCTCTGCCCGGAACACCGTCATATGGACCTCTCGACCCTCCGGCTCGCCGTGCACGAGCGTCCGCACCTCGAAGAGCCCGGCCAGCGCTGCCGGGTCCAGACGCAGCGCCACCTCTTCCGACGCCTCGCGCGCAGCCGCCTCCGGCGCGGTCTCGCCCGGTTCGATCTTGCCGCCGGGCAGGTAGTAAACATCCCGGTTCCGGGCGGTCACCATGAGGACGCGACGATCGCGAACGAGGGCGATGGCAGAGACCAGCAGCGGCGGGAGTGTCATCTCCCCCTCCTCCCCCCCCCCCCCACGCTAACCCGCCTCCACCAGCCGTGAGCTGCCGGAACCTGCGCCCGACATAGCCGCCGATCGGTTTATCCGGGCTGAGGAACCGCGAAAGCATCGTCTTCGGGCTCTCCACCCGCCAGATCACGCTCGTAGAGCCGCCATGCCGGGCCTGTCATTATCGGAACGTGACCGGTCGAACGATGCTCCTGGACTCCGCCTCCCTGTATTTCCGCGCGTTCTACGGCGTACCCGGCACCGTGCGAGCACCGAACGGCACTCCTGTGAACGCGGCCCGGGGGTTCCTCGACATCGTCGCGCGGCTCCTCACCGGGTACGGGCCCGAGTTCCTGGTCGCCTGCTGGGACGACGACTGGCGGCCGAGCTGGCGTGTCGGGCTCATCCCGAGCTACAAGGCGCACCGGGTCGCGCGCTCCGTCTCGGGCGGGGTGGATGTGGAGGAGATACCCGAGGCGCTGGCCGTCCAGATCCCCATCATCCGCGACGTGCTCGACTCTCGGCATCGTCATCGCGGGCGCCGAACAGGACGATGCCGACGATGTGATCGGAACCCTCGCGACCCGCGCGACCGGTCCGGTGGATGTCGTGACCGGCGACCGCTATCTCTTCCAGCTCATCGACGACGCGGCAGATGTGCGCGTCGTCTACACCGCGCGCGGCATGAGCGCTCTCGACGTCCTGACCGAGGCGGCGATCGAGGCGAAATACGGCATCCTCCCCCGCCAGTACGCGGACTTCGCGGTCATGCGCGGCGACGCTTCGGACGGGCTTCCCGGGGTCGCGAGCGTCAGCGAGAAAACGGCCGCCGCGCGTGGTGGAGGCCGTGCGAGACCTGGCGCTGCCCGAAACCGGCGCGCAGATCCGGGTGCCGGAAGGGGAGCGGCTGGCGCGGGTGGCCGAATTCGGTGAGACGTGGGGGCTCGGGGGGTCGCTGGAACGGGTGCTGGCGGCGACGGGGGCGATGCAGAGCGCTGCGGACCGGTGCTGACGCCCGCTCCGCCAGCGGCCCCTCCCTAGGTGTGATGTCCAGGGAGGTTGTTGTCGATTCTGCTAATGGGTGGGGCTCTGATGGCGGAGTGGTGCTGGTGATGATTGTAGAAGTGGGGCCAGCCGGGGAGTGCTTCTCGTCGTTCGGCCTCTGAACCATAGAACCGGGCGTAGGCCCAGCCGTCGGCGAGTGTGCGGTGGAAGCGTTCGATCTTCCCGTTGGTCTGTGGTCGGTATGGTCGGGTCTTCTTCGCCCTGATCCCGAGCTCTGTGCAGGCGTCTCGCCAGGCGTAGGACTTGTAGGCGGAGCCGTTGTCCGAGAGGACGAGTTCGACGCTGACATCCCGGTCGGCGAACCAGGCGACAGCACGCCGCAGGACACCGATCGCGGTGTCCGCCTTCTCGTCGGAGCAGATCTCGGCGTAGGCGACGCGGGAGTGGTCGTCGATGATCGTGTAGACGAACACGGTGCCCAACCGTGGCTCGTAGCGGTGGTTCCTGCTCTTCGTGCGGGTGGCGGTCGCTTCCCGGTTGCGTTCGCCCTGGACGCGGCCGACGAATCGTCAGCCGCCGCCGTCGGGGATGTTGCCGAACTTCGTCACGTCGACATGGATCAGCGATCCAGGGTGGTCGTGCTCGTAGCGACGGATCGGCTCGCCCGTGACCCGATCAATGGTGCAGAGCCGGTTGATGCGGCAGCACACCAGGACGGCGTGGACGGTCGAGGCGGGAAGGCCAAGCTCGCCGGCGATCTGCACCGGCCCCAGGCGTCGTCGCCACCTCGCCCGCACGATCCGCTTGAGCACGGGCAACGGCGTCCGCGTTGGCATCGATCGTGGGCGGCTAGACCGGTCGGTCATCCCTCCCGTGCCTTCGGCGCGGAACCTCGCCGCCCATTTCCGCGCGGTAACGGGCGAGACCATAAACATCTTCGCTGCGACGGAGACCAGCCAATGGTCCTCGACGATGAGCCTGGCAAGGCGCAGACGAGCGCGCGGTGTGAGAGCAGCGTTAACGTGGGACACGAAGGCCTCCTGGATCGTGAAGCGGTTGAACTGAACAGCTCCACTTCACAACCGGAGGCCCTCGCCCCTCAACTCCTCACGACCGTATCGCCGAAACAACCCCCCTGGACATCACACCTAGAAGAGGGTGTGACCGGCGGCCCGGAACAGGCGATACCACTCTTCCCGGGTCAGCGGCAGGTCGGAGCCGGCCGCCGACTCGGCGACACGTCCGGCGTCGGTGGTGCCGAGCACGACCTGCATCCGGGCGGGGTTACGGGTGATCCAGGCGACGCGACGGCGACACCGATCGGGGTGACGCCGTACCGGGCGGCCAGGTCGTCCAGTGCGTCGTTCAGCTCGGCGTAGTGCTCACGGTCGCCCAGGAAGACACCGTCGAAGAAGCCCTTCTGGAACGGCGACCACGCTTGCAGCGTGATGTCGTTCAGCCGGGCGTAGTCGAGGATGCCGTTGTCGCGGTCGGCGGACTGGTCGAGGCCGGCCATGTTGGCGGCGACGCCCTGCGCGATGATCGGCGCGTGCGTGAGGCTCAGCTGCACCTGGTTCACCAACAGCGGCTGCCGCACCCAGCGCTTCAGCAGTTCCACCTGGCCGGGCGTGTGGTTGGAGACGCCGAACGCCCGCACCTTGCCCGACTCCTCAAGCCGGTCGAACGCCGCCTCGACCTCCTCCGGCTCGACGAGCGTGTCGGGCCGGTGCAGCAGCAGGATGTCGAGGTAGTCGGTGTTCAGGGCCGCGAGCGACTCGTCGACAGTCGTCAGAATGTGCTCGCGCGAGAAATCGAAGAAACCGTCCCGGATGCCCGCCTTGGACTGGATGACGACCCGGTCGCGTTCGGCAGCGGGGATCGACCCCGCGTCGCCGAAGCGCCGCTGCGCACCGTGACGCTCGTCGCCGTAGATGTCGGCGTGGTCGAAGACGGTGATCCCGGCATCGCGGTCGGCTCCGACGAGCGCGCGGATCTCCTGGGCGGAGAGCGGGCTGATCCGCATGAGGCCGAGGATGACGTTCGAGGCGTCGATCGCGGTGTTCGGCAGCGTGAAGGTCTTCATGCCCCCATGTAACACCCCTTTCGGGGGTTCGCACCCGCGGGACGCCCGCGGGCACGGCACAGCTAGGCTCGCAGCATGGACGACACTCTCGGCGAGGAGGCGGTGACCGCTCTGCGCACAGAGCTGGTGACCGCTGTCCACACGCTGACAGCGGCGGGCGCCCGGGAGGAAGCGCTCGCGGTGTACGTCCCACGGCGGCGCAAGCTCGGCGTCCCCCTCGAAGCGGTGCTGCGTCCGGTCGGACGGGTGTGGCGGCTCGGGGCGCTGCTGCTGGACGCCGGCGCCGGACTGCACGCGACGGGCCAGCTCATCCGCGCGACGCCTCCGGGGCGCACGCAGTACGTCTCCGTCTCCGCAGAGACCCGGCGCGCCTTCCGCGCGGCGGCCGGACGCGGACACCTCCGCGACGGACGGCTGCGGTCCGCTGGAGCGCAGCGGGCGAGCCGGTGGACGCGCACACCTACCTGGCCGAGCGGGTCACCCTGGCGGCGGACCCACCCGCAGGCGCCTGACCCCTGCCCCTTTCTGCCGCCGCGGGTGTGCCGATGTGGATGCCGGTTAGGCGTCCGTTTTCGACGAGGAAGCCGCGGCCGGGCGGGTAGTCGGCGCGTTTGGCGTGGGTAACTCGCTCGGATACGACTTCGGCATGACGCCATCCTTCCAGGCCACCCACAGGCAAGCCAGATCAGATGACCTGCCCCACGGAATAGGTTCCAGTTTGACCTGCCCCTGAAGCAGACCCACTTTGCAGGACCACGGCTAACGGCCCGCCGGGAGCCGGAACCGCTCGGGCGGCGGAGCGCCGTCGAGGGCGAGCCGCGCGAGCGTCCCGCCCAGCTCCGGCGCGAATTTGAAACCGTGCCCGGAGAATCCGGTCGCGACGGTGACCGGACCGACCCGGTCGAGCACGAACGCATCGTCCGGCGCGTTGTCGTAGAGGCAGCTGACGACCGCGGGACGGTCCGGGTCCGCACCGGGCACCCATTCCGCGACGTACTCGCGCAGAGCGGCCAGCCGAAGCGGATCGGGCCGCCGGTCGCGCGCGTCCGGGTCGACGGCCGGACCGTTGCCGTGGACGCCGACCTTCACACCCTCTCCAGGCGTCAACAGACCGTAGACGTCCCGGCCGGCCGGGCCGGAATGATGCACGAAGCGAGGACGAGACCATGATCAGTACTAAATGCGCCGTCTGCTCCTCCGTCACGCGCACCTCCGGCAGCGGGCGACCACGCTCGGCGAGCCAGCCGCCGACGAGCTTGGGCGTCCACGAACCGGCCGCGACAACCAGACGGGACGCCCGCAGCACGTCGTGGCCGACGCGCACGGAGACCGCGCCGACACCCGACGCCCGCACCTCCGCGACCGGCGCACCGAACCTCAGCTCGGCCCCCGCGGCAGCCGCCGCATCCAGCAGTGCCTCGATCGCCGCGTCGGCACGCAGCCGGCCGCCGTCAGCGTGAAAGAGCACGTCCTCTTCGAAGCGCAGCCCTGGCCACCGGCGGTGCGCTTCCGCCCCGTCGAGCCGGTCGCGTCGAGCAGGGTGCGTCCGCTCGCGCGTTCCAGCTTCCGCCATCCGTCTCGCGCGGCCACGGTCATCGCGACGTAGTCGGCTTCGGCGTAACCGTGGCGGAAGATCCGCGTGGCGCCGTGCGAGGAGCCGCGGTCGTGTCCCCGGCCGAATGCCTCCAGCAGCAGAACGCGAGAGCCGGCCTCGGCGAGCGCTCGCGCGGTCGCCGCGCCGACGACACCGGCCCCGATCACAATGGGTCGACGGTCATGAGATCACGGTAGCGGGCCGGGGCGAGCCGCCGAACCAGCAACGGCCAGCCCTCCCCGCTTCTCCCGCCGCACACAGACGGCGACCCCCAGCGCGGCCCCCAGCAGGGCCCCGGCGGTGTTCGCGGCCACATCCATCGGCGAGGCGAACCGAGCCGGCAGGAAAGCGAACTGCCCGGCCTCGATGAGCGCGCTCGCGGCGAAACCGGCGAGCGGGGCCAGCCACCAGCGCCGCCGCCCGAAGATGAGGACGCAGAGCAGCCCAGCCGGAGCGAAGAGGAGGACGTTGCTCACACTCTCAAGGGCGTTGTACCCGTCGATCGGGCGGATGCCGATCTGGGAGAGCGTTCCGAGGAACCGGAACAGCGTTCGCTGGAACGGGCGGTCCACCGGGATCGGCCAGAACGCGACCAGCGCCACGAAGAGCGCGTAGAGAGCGAGGGCGACGACAGCGGAGGAACGCGCTCGGCGAGACAGGGGCACCGGGACAGCATAGGCAGCCCGGCTCGTCACGCCCTGGGAGAAATGTAATATCGATCGGTGCAACAGACCAGGAAACTGCCCGTGCTCGTGCTGGCCGGGATGGTCGTCGGCTCGATGGTCGGCGCGGGCGTCTTCTCGCTGCCCGGCACCTTCGCCGGCGCTACGGGTGTGATCGGAGCGGCCGTCGCGTGGACGCTGGCGGGCGCCGGGATGCTGACGCTCGTCTTGGTGTTTCAGCGCCTCGCCGTCCGCCGTCCCGAACTCGACTCCGGAATCTACGCCTACGCCAAGGCCGGGTTCGGCGACTACGTCGGCTTCTTCTCCGCGTTCGGCTACTGGGCGAGCGGATGCGCGGGCAACGTGACCTACCTCGTCCTCATCGGGTCCACGCTCGGGGCGCTCTTCCCCGCGTTCGGCGGTGGGAACACCGTGGTCGCGGTGCTCGTCTCCAGCGGCCTCGTCTGGCTGTTCTCCTTCCTGATCCGCCGCGGCGTCCCGCAAGCGGCCTGGATCAACACGATCGTCGCCGTCGCGAAAGTCCTGCCGCTCGTGGTCTTCCTCTTCCTGGTCGCGACCGTCGGCTTCTCCTGGCAGACGTTCGCGCAGAACCTCTGGGGCGGCGAAGCACCCGGCCTCGGCGCGCTCGGCGGCCAGATCCAGCAGACGCTGCTGCTGACGGTCTTCGTGTTCCTCGGGGTCGAGGGAGCCTCGGTCTACTCGCGCTACGCCCGCTCGCGAAAGGATGTCGGCCGGGCCACGCTGATCGGCTTCCTCGGGGTGCTCTGCCTGTTCGCGATGATCACCATCCTCTCGTTCGGCGTCGCCCCGCGCGCGGAGATCGGCGATATGAGGCAGCCGTCGGTCTCGAGCGTGCTGGCCGCGGTCGTCGGGCCGTGGGGGTACGCCTTCATCAGCGCCGGTCTGATCGTGTCGGTGCTCGGCGCGTACCTCTCCTGGACGCTGATGGCCTCCGAGGTGCTGTTCAGTGCGGCGCGCAACGAGGATGCGCCCCGGTTCCTCGCCCGCACCTCCGCCCGAGACGTCCCGGTCGCGTCCATGCTGCTGACGAGTCTACTGGTGCAGACGCTGCTGGTGGTGACGCTGTTCGCGGAGAATGCGTTCACGTTCGCCCTGAGCCTGTGCAGTTCGCTCGCGCTCATCCCCTACGTGCTCACCGCCGCATACGCGCTGAAACTTGAGACACCGGCCGGCGACGATCCCGGTGGGCGCAGCCGGCGCGACCTGGCGGTCGCCGCGATCGCGACCGTCTACACCCTCTTCCTCGTCGTGGCCGCCGGGCCGCAGTATCTGCTCACGACTTTCGTGATCTATGCGCCGGGGACGCTGCTCTTCACTCTCGCCCGCCGCGAGCGTGGGCTGCGGGTGTTCCGTCCGCTCGAAGCCGTGCTGTGCATGGCCGCCGTGCTCCTGGCGGTGACGGCGGTGGTGGCGGTGGCCGCCGGGTGGATCAGGATCTGACGGCCGTCCGGGCGCAGCGGATCGGGGAAGGCACACGCGGGAGCCGACGGCCCAGCCGGGCGTCGGGTCTCTAACCGATTTCGGCCTAGCGGTCCACCCGGGCCACCCGCAAAAGCGTTCTGAGCGCCGCAGGGAGATCCGTGTCCGGCCGCCACACCGCGCGCAGTTCGCGGACGATGCGCAGATCCGTCAGCGGCACGCGCACCAGCCGTCCGGCGGCGAGGTCGTCGCGCACGGTCAGGATGCTGAGCACCGTCGGCGCGAGACCGGACGCGACCGCGGTGCGGATGCCGGCGGTGGTCGGCAGCTCGGCCACGGGGTCGGCCATGCGCAGCCCGGCAGCGGCGAGTGCCCGCTCGGCGGCGAGGCGCGTGCCGGACCCCCGCTCCCGGGCGACCAGCGGCACGGCGGCGAGGGCTGCGGCGGCGGCCCCGGCTCCGCGCGCCCAGGGGTGGCCCGGTGCAACGACCACGATCAGCTCGTCGCGGGCGATGCGGCTGGTGCGGAGTCCGGGGGCGGAGTCCGGCGTCTCCACGAAGCCGAGGGGACACTCACCGCGTGCGACCCTGACCAGCACCGCCGCGCTGTTGACTGCGGCGACCGCCACCCGGGCCTCGGGCGCGGCGGAACGCAGCCACGTCAGCCAGCGCGGAAGCAGGTACTCCGCGATGGTGAGGCTCGCCGCGACGGACACCGCACCCGCCTCGTCGCCGCGCAGCGCCGCTGCGCCTTCCACGAGGCGGCCGGCGGCGGCCATCACCTCCGCCGCCCAGCCGGCCACGACCTGACCGGCCGCGGTCAGCCGCGTCCCGGCCGGCGAGCGTTCCAGCAGCGCGAGTCCGAGGGCGTCCTCCAAACGGCGCATGCGGGCGGAGACCGCCTGCTGCGTCACCCCGAGCACCGCCCCGGCGGCCGACAGCGAGCCGCGTTCGGCGACAGCGCACAGCATCCCGAGCGCCGCGATGTCCACGCCGGTTCCAAGCTGTGGTTGTGTCCCTGTCACGAACCGAGACTACCGCCGGTCCTCTCCCCCGGCGCAGTCTGGGGAGCATGAACCGTTTCCGCCTCGAGGCCGTCACCCCCAACTGGTTCGCCGCTGTGATGGGCACCGGGATCGTCGCGAACGCACTGGCGGGCTTCCCGGAGCAGCTGCCCGGGATGCGCACGGCAGCCCTCGCGTTCTGGCTGCTCGCCGCCATCCTGCTCGCGGCGACCGCCCTGCACTGGCTGCGGCATCCCGAGACGGCACGCGGTCACCACCGTCACCCGATCATGGCGCACTTCTACGGCGCGCCGCCGATGGCCCTGCTGACCGTGGGCGCCGGCGCGCTGCTGGTCGGCCACGACCTCATCGGGGACCGGGCTGCGCTCACGGTGGATGCGGTGCTCTGGACGGCAGGCACCGCTCTCGGGCTGTTCGCCGCCGCCGCCATTCCGTACCTCGTCTTCACCCGGATCGAGGTGGCGGACGATGCGGCTTTCGGAGGCTGGCTCATGCCCGTCGTCCCGCCGATGGTCTCCGCCGCCACCGGCGCCCTCCTGCTCCCCCACCTCGATGGCGCCGGGCAGCAGACGATGCTGCTCGCGTGCCTGGGGATGTTCGGCATGAGCCTCCTCGCATCGTTCTTCATCGTCGCCCAGCTCTGGACGCGGCTCACCCGCCACAAAATCGGGGCGGTGGCGATGGTCCCCACGCTGTGGATCGTGCTCGGACCGCTCGGCCAGTCGGTGACCGCGCTCACCCTGCTGGCCCGCGAGAGCGGACGTCCCTCGCTGCGCTCGGCCGCGGTGCTCGTGGGCACGCCGATCCTCGGCTTCGCGCTGCTGTGGCTCGCGATCGCGGCGGCGATCACCCTCAGCGCCGCTCGCCGGGGGATGCCGTTCGCGCTGACCTGGTAGTCGTTCACCTTCCCGGTGGGCACCTGTGCTACCGGCGCCGCCGGGCTCGCGATCGTCACCGGTTCGCCCGCGCTCACCGCTCTCGCAGCCGGCTTCCTCGTGTTCCTGATCGCCGCTTGGCTCGTCGTCGCGACACGCACGGCCGCCGCTCAGGTTCCCGGCCGTGTCCCGGCTGCGCCCGCTTCAGCCGCACACGGCACGTACGACGAGAGTGACCAGAACGATGAGGCCCACGGCGGCGACAACGACCGTCGCCGCCGGTCTGGGAGCGTTCGGCGTCCAGCCGCTCGAGAACCCGCTGCGCGACGGATGTGAGGCGCCCCATCCACGTCGGACTGACGAGCACGACGATGTCGGACGCAATGATCTGCTCGCGACGGTGCGGCCGCTCGCCGCCGCCCTGATCGAGTTCGGCGCCGGGCCGGATGTCGTAGTCCACCATCCACACAGCGGTGCCGGTCACCCCGTGATCCGACAGCGCATCGAGCAGCTGTTTAGCGAACAGCTGGCTGCTCGACTCCGCCGGGGACGGTTTGAGAGTGCAGACCAGCGCCAGCGCGCTGAGAGTTCGGGGTGCGTCGCTCAGATCCCAGCTGAACACTCCGCGGGCTCCAATGCAACCCCCTCCCGGAGACCTTGACGAAGCGCGGACATGACCGTAGGGCTGAGTGGTGAGACGAGCGAGGCGGAAGCACACTGGCGGCCTCCTCGTGGCCGCGTACTATCGACGGGGAATAGGAGAGGGGCCGGGAGAGGACATGCAGGTGTTCCATGTTTACATCGACGATCTGAGGTTCACCTTCGTCGATACCGAGCCGGTCGAGGGGCTCAAAAACCGGATCGTGGAGGCCAGCCGCGCCGCCGGTGGGTTCGTGGCGATCACGCAGTCGAGCCGCCCGCCGAGCGAGGTCTTCGTGACCGGCCATACGCGTGTCCGGATCGAGACGGCGGCCGTCCCCCAGCACGCCGCTCCCGACGCCAGCGACAGGGACGACGACGCTTTCTGGTTCGACTTCGACTCCCTCCCCTGAACCGGCACCGCCCCGAGAACGCGGCTGACATACGGGGTCTCGCCGTCCCCGGCCGACTGGCGGGCACTCCGGATGCCCGGTAAATTGCCAAAGATGAGCACACCAGAAGACGAGCGCACACCGCAGCAGCCCGCCAACGACCAGCCGAACCGCCTCCAGGCGGCGGAGCCCGCCGTTCCGGCTGCGCCCACCGAATCCACCGTTCCGGCACCGCCCGCAGCATCCGATGTCACCGTCCCGCCGGCCGCCCCCGGCGGCGCGTTCCCGGCCGCACCGGCCGCGTTCCCCGCGTACGGCGGCACACCCGCCGCTCCGGCCGAGCGACCGGCCGCCACCCCGACGACCGTCACTGCGTCTTTCTGGCTGTACATCGCGACCGCCGCCCTGAGCATCGTCGTCGGCATCATCGGCATCATCGCCACCGCGGGCAGCCGAGCGGTGGTCCTCGACCAATTGCAGCGCCAGGGCGGCACCTCCCTCCAGGGCCAGAACCTCGATCAACTCGCGGACACCGCCGTGACGATCGGCATCGCAACACTCGCCGTCACGACGATCGTCGCGACTGTCCTGTTCACGCTGTTCGCGTTCCTCATGCGTCGCGGAGGCAACGGCGCCCGCATCGTCCTGACGATCCTCACCGTTCTCTCGCTGCTCAACGCCGGCTCGGCGTTCGGCCTCGGACTCCTCCTCGTCGCCGCAGCGGTCGTGGCGGCCATCCTGATGTGGCTACCGTCGTCGAACCAGTGGTTCGCCGCGATCAAGGCGTCGAGAGCTCCACGCGCATAACCCACCGGTGCAGGGCGGGCGCAGGTTGCCGGCGCCCGCCCTGCAAACGCCTGCGTGTCAGACGGTGTCACCACCCGCTCAGGCGGGCAGGTACACGCTGAGGTCGTCTTCCGCCATCACGACCATGCCGCCCGTGTGCTGCGAGGTGTGCATGAGCGCTTCCAGCCACTGCGGGTTGATCGACGGCGGACGGCTGCCCGTGAACTGGAAAGAGAGCGGGACTTCACGGCTGATCCAGAGCGACACGCGCCCGGAGCCCTGCTCGACCGGCACATCCCAGTTAAGCAGGAAGCTCTCGTGGCGGCGAAGCTTGGCGACGACCGCGAGCTTGATGTGGCTCAGCACTCGGTCATCCAGGTCATACTCCTGACCCGTGCCGTAGACGAGTTTTCCCATACTGTCCATAGTGCCTCAGGCAGAGCACGGCTGCCCCTCCGCTCTCGGGGGGATTGACACGCGAAAGGTTTCACCCTAAACGCCCCCGAAAGCACGAGGCTTTGGGGGCGTTGTGGATGCCACGGCGGGTAGCCTCAGGCGGGGACGCGCGGGGCGGTCGTGGCGGCGACGAACACCGATTGGAGCGCCTCGGCCTCCTCGGTCGTGAGCTGTTCGCGGTAGACCTCGGCGAGACCCGCCCAGCGGACGGCGGATTGCGCGACCTGGCGCATCCCGACGTAGCCGACCGCACGGGCGGCGTCGAGGAAGGTCGCGTCGATGGTGGCGACGCGGTCGTGTTCGGCGTCGAGCCGGGAGACCTTGACGCGGGCCGCTTTCTCAAGCTGACGGCGACCGCCGCGCTGGGCGGCGAGCTGGAGCTCGACAATGCGGGCCAGGTCGTCGGCGCTCAGTGCGGCGACGAGGCGGAGGAACGCTCTCATCGAATCCCCTTTCATAACAGTCACGAGGCGAATATGACATATTAGCCGAAGGGGGTGAGAAAATCCTCCCCCGCGCCGCGATGGCGCACCCCGGACGAGAACGCGGCGGCGACTTCTGCGGGAATTTTGGCAGAAGTCGTGTACCCGGCGGCGCGAAGTGGCTAGGCTGTCCGTGTTCGCGCGCGTCGAACACCAGGCAAGGAGGCCTCGATCAACATGAACCGTCCACTCGCTGTCGCGGCGATCGGTTTCTGGCATGTCCACGCGGGCGACTACGCGCGCGCCGTGCAGGAGCATCCCGGCACCACTCTGGTCGCCGTCTGGGACGACGACAACCAACGCGGCCTGGCCGCCGCCGCGCAGTTCGGAGTCGAGTTCGTCGCCGACCTGGGCGAGCTGCTCGCCCGCGACGGGCTCGACGCCGTCACCGTCACCACCGCGACCGGCCAGCACCGGGAGGTGATGCTGCGCGCGATCCGCGCCGGCAAGCACATCTTCACCGAGAAAGTCCTCGCTCCCACATCGGAGGAAGCGGAGCGGATCGCCGCCGCCGACGACGCGCACCTCGCTCTCGCGGTCTCGCTGCCGCGGCTCTACGATCCGTACACCGTCGCGATCGAACGGACACTCGACGAGGGGACGCTCGGGGAGCCGACCTACAGCCGGGTGCGCCTCGCGCACGATGGCTGGGTGGCGGGCTGGCTTCCAGAGCGCTTCGGCGACCCGGAAGCGGCCATCGGCGGCGCCTTCACCGATCTCGGCTGCCACCCCGCCTACCTGACCCGGTTGTTCCACCGGGCCGAGCCGTCCGCGATCTCCGCCGTGTACGGCAGCATCACCGTGCGGCAGGTGGAGGACAACGCGGTCGTGACCGCGGAGTTCCCCGGCGGACGTCTGGGCGTGTTCGAGGCGAGCGTCGTGCAGGGCCCCGGCGACTTCTCGATCGAGCTGCGCGGCACGCGAGGAGCGCTGACGTACGGAGACGGCCGCAGCCTACGGCTGAACACCGGCGACGGCTGGCGGGAGCTCCCGCCGCCGGCAACGCGCCCGGGGCGTTCAGCCAGTGGGTGCAGCACATCCACGACGGGACACGCGCCGACGACAACCTGGACCACGCGCTCGCGCTCACGCGCATCGTCGTCGCCGCGAACGAGGCCGCCCGCACCGGGCGCACGGTCGCGCTCGTTCCGGCGACCGCCTGATAAACGCCCCCGCTGTCTCTTATCCCCTGTTCCTCACCCCTTCCTTCGGAGAGCACTATGACCACATCCACTGTTCGCAGCGGCCTGATCGGGGCCGGCGGCATCGCCAGAGCGCGCCTCGAAGGGTACCTCGCGAATCCCGGCTCCATCACCTTCGCCGCGGTCGCCGATCCGGTGCGAGAGAGCGCCGAGAGCCGAGCGGGCGACACCGGAGCAGCGATCTACGCCGACTACACCACGATGCTGGCGGAGGCAGACATCGACGCCGTCGACATCTGCCTGCCGCATCATCTGCACAAGGATGCGATCGTCGCCGCCGCCCGCGCCGGCAAGCACATCCTGTGCGAAAAGCCGCTCTGCCTGACGCGGGAGGAGGCCGTCGAGGTCGCCGCCGCTGTCGAGGAGGCCGGTGTCACCCTCATGTGCGCCCACAACCAGCTGTTCCTGCCGGCCGTTGCGAAGGCCAAAGAGCTGATCGACGACGGGACGATCGGCCGGGTGTATGAGGTGCGCACCACCGACTCCTTCCACAACGACTTCGACCCGGCGAACATGGACTGGCGAGCCCACGCCTCCACCTCGGGCGGCGGCGAGCTGATCGACACCGGATACCACCCCACCTATCTGCTGCTGCACCTGGCGGGCGGGGTGCCGGTGGAGGCGACCGCGATGCTCGCGACCCACCGGCTGTCGTTCATGGAAGGCGAGGACTCGGCCACCGTTCTCGTACGGTTCGACAACGGCGTCATCGGCACCGCGGTCACCAGCTGGGCGTATCAGCCGGCCGACGGCACCGAGAAGTTCTCGGCCGTCGGCGAACTCGGCAGCCTCACGAGCGACGGCACCACTCTCCGCTACCGCCGGCACGGCGATGCGGAGCCGACCGTCCTCGAACTGGGAACGGTCAACCCGTTCGCCGAAGAGCTCGGCCACTTCGCCCGCAGCGTCCTCGACGGCACCCGCCCGCTGCACACGCAGAAGGAGGGTATCGATGTTCTCGGGATCATCCTCGCGGCGTACGAATCGGCGCGGACGAGAACGGTCGCCCCGATACCGTCGCTGACGGCAGCCCGCTGAGCCGGTCCGGCGGCGGCCGAACAGTGCGGTTTCCAAGGCTGGCACCGAACAAAGACCCCTGGCACGCAATCTCTTTAATTTCAATACATACCTAATGCGTGTAATTGGGTTAGTATTCAGCATGAGCACTCCACGGACGGGGCGCCGACTGCGCAGACCAGAGCACGTGAAAAACGACGACTTCGTCGCCGTTCCTTACCTTCGGCAGGGCCAGATGATCTCCCTGATCAGATGGACACAGGTGTCCGGAAAGTGGAAGTACTCCACCCTCCTCGCCCAGTACCTGCATCGCGACGAGAGCAGCTGGTATCTCGTGGTCGGCGGGCAGAGAGCCCAACTGAGCCGCTCGGAGTGGGCGATCTTCAACTGAGCGAAGGCTGCCCGGGAACGGGCGGAACGCAGGTTCGGGACGTGACCGACGATGACAGCAGAGCGTGGGGCCAACCCCGCCTCGGGGCCTCGATGAAGACGGCGCTGCGCACCGCCCTCGGCTGGATCGCCGCCGTACTCGTCAACCTGGGCATGCTTCTGTTCGCCGCGGGCCTCCTCGTACCGCGGACAGACGCTTCCCCGGCGCTGGGCGCCGGAATCGGGACGCTGGCCGCGGGAGCGCTCGGGGGCAGCGTGGATACGGAGCGGACGCGGGTAGGCGCCTACGGAGACGACCGTCGCCACCAGGGGCAGGACGATGGCACAAGCCCACCGAAGTCCCGTAGTTCCGGAAAAGTACCTGCGTCTGTTTGCTTGGTTGCGGATGATCCTACTACGCACAAACGAACTCGTCGCCAGCCGCGACGCTAGGAGACGGGCACGGGGTGGCGTCGTGGTGGTCTAATGCGCGGCGCGGACCGCGGCTTGGATGGCGAGGCCCGCATCTACCTCGGCTTTGTCGTTGGCGTTGAGTACGCGGCCTTCGCCGATGCGGAACTCAATACCACCAGCGTACGCCTGCCTGGTGACGTTGGCGGGGAGGAACCGGGCGAATCCGGGATCGCGCCGGAAGTTCAACCAGCCCAGTTGCTCCCGGGTAACCTCGTCCCGTGTCGCATCACGGTAGCTCTCGTCGGTGAGCAATCCCCGGTCTGCCTGGCAGAAGTCGATCAAATAGTGGAAAAGTCGTTCCGAGAGGTCGGGAGCGATAATCGGCGACTCGGGATCATGCAATGTCAGCAAGACACTGTTGTTCAGCCGCTGACTGGTTTTCCCCGTGCGCAGTGACAGATGCAGGTGGTCGTTTGTCCGGTCTCTTTCGGGTTCGTTCACAAGACCGAACCCCCACCCAACATCGACTAGCGAGTCTGCTGTCGGGCGGCCGTGCTCATCGAGGTTGCTGAACCAGTCTTTCGGAGTCTTCTTGCCCCAGCCCCGTTCAAACGCGAGTTCTTCAAGGTGCTCCAGGTTCGAGCCGAGAGGCTTCTCCGCGTTCGCCTTGTCCCCGAGTACATAGAGGGTGTCGAAAACGGGGTGTAATGCCCGGAGCCCTTGCAGGAACTCGCGGGTTTGTTCGATGAACTGCCCGAACGTCTGCTCGCGCACACCCCAGAACGCCCCGAAGTACGGCTGAACGTTGCTCATTGTGATCCAATCCTACCCAAACGGGGTGTACACGGTCGTAATGTCACCCGTCCACCCCTGCTTCTCAAGCATCTTGTCCACGGCGTCTTTCGCCGCCTGTGTGGAGAGGTGCCACTCGATCCGCATGCCATTCGCCGCCCTGATCTGATTCCCGATCTGCTCCAGGGTTCCTTCCTGCCAGAAGGTTTGGTTGAGGGGTGGGTATTTCTGCCAGTCTTTGGCGTCGAGGAGGACGTTGCGGGTTTTGTCGTAGCCGTCGAAGTCGACCCCGTTGACTTTGTATTCGGTGCCGCGTTCCATGCCGGTGATGAACTCTTGGTAGTCTTGGCCCTTGGTGCGGGTGGGGGATTTCTCCCATAGCCCTGGTCCGCCGTCGCTGGTGACTCGTGCTGTCTCTCCGAGGCGGAGTTTCTCGCCGGGTTGCAGTGGTCGTAGTTTCGGGATGTCGTCGGCTTTCCCGAGCTTGCCGACGGTGCCGAGTTTCCCCACTTTGCCGAGTTTCAGGAACGGGAGGGCGAGGGTGAGGGCTGCGAAGGTGGCTCTGCCGGAGGCTTGTCCGGGGTGGTCTTTCCAGAGGTCGGCGTAGGTGAGGGACTTCCAGATCTGGTCCCATTGGTCACCAAGTACCCCGCCGGGGTTGTTGATGAACGCGTCCCATTTCTGGGCTTGCCGTTCCCACCCTTCGGGTGTGAACAGTTCCTCGACGACCTGGGGGACCCACACGATAGGAAGAAGCTGCCCCAACCCGATGACGGTGTCCCAGGCCTCGCCGAAGAACCCGGTCAGGAACTCCCCGATACCTTCCCAGACCTCCGGGGTCGGCTTCGGCAACCCACCGGGTGGGATACCGACCACGGGAACAATGCTCGGGCCGCCGCTACCCTTCAGTGACGGGGTGACACCACTGGTGGTGCCTGCCGCGGCACGGATCTCTGCGGCGACCTCGTCTCCCACCCGGGCAAGGGTCGCCCGGGCGGTGTCGAGGCGGGTTTGCGCGTCTGCCAGCCCGGTGCCACCGGGGTCGGTGAAGGGGGTGACGGTCGCTTCGGGCGTGCCGGGGTCGGCGGTGGCGGCTTTCCGAGTGGCGTCCCGGTGTTCCTGCTTCGCCGCCTGGGTGGCCTGCTACGCGGTCTTCGCGTCGGTGATCGCGGCCCGCGCCTCAGCCCGTGCAGCCTGGAACGCGGACTGGTAGCGGAGCATCGTTGCGGCGACACGGTTGAGCGCGGGCGGCAGCATGCCCGTGTGGCCGGCTTCTTCGGGGTGAAGGCCCGCCAGGCGTTGCCGCCGCGGCCTTCCCATCCGGGGAGGGTCATCATCTTCCACGCCCCGGCTATCTGCCGGGCTGGTCCGACACCGGAGCCGATGTTCTGGACCACGTTCTCGATCGCGGCGGGGTTACCGGGGATGAGTTCCTCGACGGTGGAGGCGCCGGTGAGGGTCATGCGTTCACCATCCGGGTGGCGGCTTGCGCTTGGACGATGCCCATACTCGTCACCTTTCATCGCGGCATTCACGTCACACTCAGTGGTTTCGGGAGCCGGTGCCCGTTGACCGAGTGGACTGATCGGTCTAACGCTAGATGACACGCACCGGCGAGCACTATTCCGTATTCCACATGCCTCGCCGTCCCCGGGGCACGAACGTCCGCTCAGCGCACGACGGCAGGGCAAGCGCGCGGAGATGATGCACGTTCCGTGCAGTGCGCTTCGCACCGACCCGGATAAAGCACGAGCGCCCGCTCCGCCGGGGGTGGCGGTGCAGGCGCTGTGCTCGTGGCAGGTGTTGCGTCAGATGGTGCGTGCGGTGGGGTGCTGCTGCACGATTCGGTTAGGGTTCGGACGGGACGAGCACCTGGGCGAGGAGAGTGCCGAGGGCGTTGTGGATGCGATGGGCAGCACCGGCATGGCGTCCTCGTACTCGCGTTGCAGCACCACCAGTCGGTCCATGATCCGGTTCCGCTGCCTCGACCAGGTTGCCCGGTCGATCAGCCCGTCATAGTGGTCGTCGTCCAGCCGCTCCAGTGCCGCCCGGTCCGCCGCCAGTCTCTCCCGCATCCCGGTCACCTCCTCTTGCCCGGGCGTGCGGGTGGGGGAGCCTGTGAGGTCGGCCCGGAGAAGGCGGCGAGCACGGCATCCTCGATAAATGCCTGAATCGCGACGGCGTTGATCGAGCGGGCGCACCCGCCCCGAGTGTGGTGCCCACAAATGTAGTTCGGTCCCTGCTTGCGCATCTTGTGCCCGCACTTGCCGCACCGGATCAGTCCAGAGAACGGCATCACCCACTTTGACGAGTACGTGCGCCCTCCATTCTTCCTCGCCCGCCGTGCATCCAGCACCGCGACCGTCTCGTCCCAGGCATCGGCATCCAAGATCGGGGTCCAGTTCCCCTCCACCACCACCTCGGGGGCCGTCGCCCACGACCCACCCGGCAACACCGGCCGGTACGTTCGTACGCCCTTCAAGACCGGGTTCCGCAGAATCTGCTTCAACGCCTTCTCGCTCCACCGCACCCCGTGCATCGTCACCCACCCCGCCTGGTTCCACCGGTTGACGATTCTGTACACGCTCTCCCCAGCCCGCACCCGCTCCGACGCCTCACGCACCAACGCCGCCCGCTCCGGCACCACATACAGCGTGGAGTCGCCCGTCCGGTACCCGTACGAGGCGCGGCCCCCATGCCAACGCCCGTCGATGGCCTGCTGCTTCGACGCCCGCGCCACCCGCCTGGCGGTGTCCGCAGACGACTTGTTCGCCATCGCCACCAACACCCGGGCCATCGCCACATCGCTGTCCGTGTCCAGGCGCAGGCTTCCCGTGGCGGACTTCACCCCCTACCCGTGCAGCACCTTGGAGTCGATCAAATCCTCCAGGTCGCGCGGGTCACGCACCGCACGGTCGAGGTCGTAGGCGATCAGCACGTCCCCGCCGTCGTTCGCCAGCAGTTGGAGCATGGTGCGGAACTTCGGGCGTATCACCCGGCGGACCTTCTCGCCCGAGGGCAGCACGATGGTGCCCCTGGCCCCATGACCCGCTCCGGCGTACGCTCCCTGCTATGAGCACCCCCGATGACCAGCCCGGCGCCGCCCGCAAGAACCTCGAGGGCGGCTACACCGAGGCGAACGGCGAAGGACCGCACAAGCGGACCGTCCACGGCCAGTACACCGAGACGGAGGGCATCACCCCCGGCTCGGATGTCGAGGGGTCGTACACGGACGGGGAAGAGCCCGCCGACGCGCCCAGCGGCGACTACACGGAGGGCGACCCCCGGGAGCCCTGAGCCCCGGGAGTCAGGCGAAGCGCTTGCGGGCCTTCTCCTCCTCACGCTTCGCCTTTTTGCGAGCCTTCTTCACAGTCGGATCGTTCCAGAACGATCTGACGGAGCTGGCGATCTGATCGTAGCGCTCGCGTCCCGCGCGAGCGCCGAGGATGTAAGCGGCGGCGAGGAGAACGAGGACGAGAAGAGTCTGAGGTCGCATGGCGCGACGATAAACCCTGGCGGGCCGTCTGGGAAGGCCGGAGACGGCGTCCGCCTCCGGCGAGCTGAGCGCGCGCTTCTTCGCTTGGAACGTCGCGAGCGTCGCACAAGCGGGCCGCCCAGAGCGTCCACGCGGCCTCGGCCGCCGCCGATCGGTTCGCACTCGCCCGATCATCGTGCGGATGAAGGCCTCGCACACCAGCGACCCTCGGCCGGGCCGGCCCTTCGTCTCGTGGCGCGCTCACGCGCCACGAGACGAAGACGTGGGAGCCCTCGCGATCGCGGACGAGCCCGGAAGCACCCCGGGGACAATGCGCTCTCCGGCCGAGGGGACCGCGTAACGATCAGAGGTAATACCAGCTGAACCTCGCCGTGAGTCCTCCGTACCCGTAGGATACGATGCTGACGGTCATGACGATGTTCCCCCGGCTCTTCCCCCCGACGTAATAACATTTGACATACTGGAAGCCGTGCTTGGCCGGGCAGCTCTGGTCCGAACGGTAGTCGACGCGTTCGCCGCGCATGTCCAAATGGTCAGCGCCGGCGAGATGGACACCGTCCCAGTAGGAAGTCGAATCGGCATTGTTGCAGTCCGCGATCTGCCCACCCGATTTGCCTGAGTTGAACCACTCGCTGGCCGCGCAGTTCGCAAGTCGTTTAACGGATGTCGACTGCCAGGAGAAGTCTCCGGATGTCGTGTAAGACTCGTCGGCATGCGCAGCTCCGGCAGTGCCGGCGACGAGCGTGATCGTTGTGATGCCCGCGAGGAGCAGGCGGGAGAATTTGCGCGATAATCGCATGGTGTTTCCTTTCGATTGTGAGTGACGGGCTTCAGCTCGCCCGAACACGCTGAAGGGTAGAGGTCGCCGGGAAACAGCGGCAGCTCTCCCGGATGACATGTGCGTGAACAGGGTCTGAATCAGCCCTGACGCCGGGAGCGAGGAAGGGACGGCCGGTTCCACCTGCTCATCCACCGTCGCGGACGCTTGGGATGCCGGTGCGATGCGGCGGGGCCAAGATGATGAACGCGCATGAACCATCTCGAGCGACCGGGGTTTCATCCACAGCATGATCGGGCGCACTCTCTCCACATCCATGCATTTTGTTCTCCACAGCGTGTGGAGAACAAAAATGCTGGTCAAAAGCTTTTTCTCGCTCCGAAAATGACGGTTATCCCCAGAAAGTCTTGCGTTTATCCACGAGATTTCCCCGGTCATGACCATCTTTTCCACACGGTTATCCACAGGCAGATCGCTCGAGGGCGGCAAGCACGGCGTCCGAGGCATCCTCCCCACATCGACCCGGCACGCAATGATGCGCCCTCAGGCCGCCGTTCGCACTTCTGAGCACAGCGACTCGCCTCGCGAGCGCGGCGGGGCGCGGCGTCATCCACAGCTCGGATAACGGTGTGAATGACACGATTGTGTTTTCGCACACAGCTTCGAAAATCGCATCTGTGGAGCAAATAACCTGATCAAAGCACTTTTCTCTAAGCTGAGAATTCTGCGGTCATACACAGGTCGCGCGTATCCTCCACAGTTTTTCCGCATTCTTCCACGTGTTGTCCCCAGAGTTATCCACAGCTGCGCAGCAGGGAAGCGGCGGCTGCGGAAAGCGCCAATCCGATCGGCGGGTCCGCGTCGAATCCCTGATCGAGGTGGGTGGCCCGCCCGCCGTCGTCAAGGAGGAACGAACAATGCGCACATCACCGAATCGCCTCGTCGCCACCGTCTTCGGCGCCGTCTACCTGCTGGTCGGCCTGCTCGGCTTCGCCTTCACGGGCGGCGTCGGATTCGTGGCGACCCAGGGCGGGCTGATCCTCGGCATCTTCGAGGTGAACCCGCTTCACAACATCGCGCACCTGCTGATCGGCGCTGCGCTGCTCACCGCCGGCCTGGCGAATGCGACCGCCGCCAGGGGCATCAACGTCACCATCGGAGCCGTCTACCTGCTTCTGGGCATCGTGGGCTTCTTCCTGGTCGGCACCGCGGCGAACATCCTCGCCCTGAACACGCCCGACCACTTCCTGCACCTCGTGAGCGCGATCGTGCTCCTCGGTGTCGGTCTCGGCGCCGAGCGGACCGTGCGCTCCTCTTCGGCCACCGTCTGACCGATCGGGCCACGGCGCTCCCATGAGCAGGATGACGGAATCCCTTCCCGACGCTCCGGCGACCCGGGCATTCCTCGCCGCGGCCGCGCTGGGGGCCGGGCTGCTGCACGCGGCCCTGGCCCCCGGCGCACCCCTTCCGATGCTCGCCCTGCTGCTGGCCTTCGCACTGGCGGAACTCGGCTGGGCGGTGGCGACGCTGGCGCCCGATCGGCCGCCGCTGCTGCGCGCCATCCCGGCGCTGGCCCTCGCGCCGATCGGGATGTGGGCGACACTCGCCACGATCGGCGCAACGGCGTCCTCCGGCACAGTGCTGACGCTCCCGCTCCTGCCGATGGGCGTTGCCTCGCTGCTGGGCCTCGCCGTCGCCGCCACGGCAGCCATCGTGCTCCGCCGCCGGCGCCCTGCCGCACCCCACAGCGGAGCCCCCCGCTTCCTCGCCGCTCTCCTGCTCAGCGCCTGCGCTGTCTGCGGCGTCACTATTCCGGCACTTGGAGCCACTAATGCCGGCATCGCAGCGGTGATGGTCCACCATCACTGATGGTTGACGGAACCGAAGACCAGGGGACAAACTAAGGTTAACCTCAGTTGATCTGGAGACCTCATCGTGGCCGAACCCATCCCTTTCTCCCAAGCACTCCGCGAGCGCACCCGGACTGTCCACGAGGAGAGCGAAGGCGCGAGCTTCATGCAGGACCTCATGAGCGGTAAGGGCAGCCGGGAAGACTACATCCACCTGCTCGCACAGCACTGGTTCATCTACGACGCGCTGGAAACGGCCGCCGGATGGATGGCGGGCGACCCGATCGCCGCCCTGTTCATCACCCCGAAGCTCACGCGCCTGCCGGCCATCGAAGCCGACCTGGAGTTCCTTCTCGGTGAGGACTGGAGGGACCGCGTCCACCCGCTCCCGAGCACACTGCACTACACCGCGCGCATCCGCGACGTCGGCAGCAGCTGGCCGGGCGGCTTCGTCGCCCACCACTATACGCGCTACCTCGGCGACCTCTCCGGCGGCCAGATCATCCGCACGCTTCTGCAACGTCAGTACGGCTTCGAGACCAACGGGGTCGGTTTCTACCTCTTCGCCGAGATCGCCAAGCCGAAAGTGTTCAAGGACATCTACCGGGCCCAGCTCGACGCCGTGGACTGGACCGAAGAGGAGCGCGACCGCGTGATCGCCGAGGTCGGCCTCGCTTTCCGGTTCAACACAGAGCTGTTCGACGACCTGGCAGCCGCCAAGGCCGCGGCCGCCTGACCGGCCCGGGGCCGGTCAGCGCCGGCTGAGCACGAAAGACGAGTTCCCGAACCGCACGATTGATCCTGGGTCGACCTCGTGCCGGGTGTTCGGGTCGCACGCGAACGTCCCCTCGCCGGGGTAGGTGATAGTCGTCCCGTTCGCCGACCCGAGATCCATCACCCAGAAGACATCATCGTACCGGCCGAACGCCAAGTGCGTACGGGAGACGGACTTCGCATCGTCGGCCACCGTGATGAGTTCGACGGAGGCGGGGTCGTCGAACTCGGTTCCGGGCGTGTGAACCACGGGGTTGCGCCCCACGACTCCGCTCCCGCTGGACTCCACGCGCTGCCCGTCGCTGAACTCCATCACGAATGTCACTGACATCTCCGTCTTCCCTTCACACCGCTCAGGATGCCACGCCAAGACACCATGACTCTAACCCGAGTTCGCACCCCGTGCGCACGCAACAGACCAGACCGCGCCCGGTACACACCGGCCCAATAGGCGTCCACCTCGGCTTGCGTGGGCTCGTAGGCGTCGAACGCCACCCGGTCGGCCTGCGCGGCGAGCGCCATGACCTCGGCGCTCCGCGCAATCGCGGCGAGCTCCTGCCGCGTCGCCGCGCGTGGAACGGATTCCCCGAGTTCGGCGATCCGGTCACGCACCTGAGACCAGCCGCCGGTGAGCACGCGTTCCCGCCGGTCCTTCCGCCACCGCCGCCCGCGGAGGACTCCGCGCAGCAGCGCAGGCAGCCAGAGCGGTGCGAGCAGCGCAGCCAACGCGGGGCCGGCGACAGCGGCGACCCCTAGCACAGCGTTCAGGGCGCGCCGCCACTCGGGAAGCTCGGGCTCCGGCTTCTTGTCGTCGCCAGCCGAGCCGGTGGAGGAGACGGCATCGGGTCGCGGCGGCGGGGGCGGCGGCAGCACCGTCTCCGGCAGCGCGATCACCTCGGTGCTCTCGCGATCCTCATCCGGCGCCTCCCGTTCGGGCGGGTTGGGATCGATCGCCAGCCAGCGGCCGTCCGCGGTCCGCACCTCGACCCACGCGGTGAGATACGCGCCGGTCACTCGGTCGCTCGCCGGCTCGTATCCGACGACCACCCGCGACGGGAATCCGAGCTGCCGTGCCATCAGCGCGAGAGCGGGCGCGTACTGCTCGGCGTCGCCGACCATTGGCTCGGTGCCGACCAGTTCGGACAACCGGGCGAGGCTGTGACCGGAGCGGCTCGGCGGCTCCACCTCGCCGCCGTGGCTCGTGTAACCGGCGCGCAGCCAGGTCGTGAGCGCAAGAAGCCGCGCGCCCGGGGAGCCGTCACCGGCGTGGCGGCTGACCGCATCAGCCAGGAAGGGCGGGACGCTGGAGACGCCCGGCCCGGCCCCGGGAGGCACGGCCGCGGCGATGCTCGCATCCTCGGACATCCCCTCGATCACGGTCCGCATCGTGTAGCGCGTCCCCTTCCCGACCTCACCGGCGACCGCACCCGCACCCGCGGCGCTGTTGTATAAGAACCCGTCCAGCGTGATCGACTCGACAGCGCCCGCCGTGGGAAGCCACGGTCCGCGGTAGTCCTCGACGGTGACCGCGACGCGCGCCTGCCGGCCCTTGGACGCAACCAGACGAACCACGCGGAGGGGGATGCGCTCGTACGCGCCGGAGGCCGGATGGGTCCCCACGGCGAACACCCGGCCGTCGTAGTCGTCCAGCACGGCGAGCCGCAGCCGCGAACCCTCCGGCAGCCCGCCGACGCGCAGCAGCACGGTCTCAGCGCCGGGCGGCAGCACACTGTTGCGGTAAGCGACGAGCGGGCTCAGCTCCGCTCGCGGGTCGAACGGCGGTGTCACCGCGTCCCGGATGACAGTCCGGGACGCAGCGGCCGGCAGCACTGCGGCGATCCCGGAGCCCGCCCCGGCCGTCGCCGCGATGACCGCGGTCGCCGCCAGGAACCGTCTCGGCCGCGCCCGCCCACCGCGCGGCGCGCCGATGCCGCGCGTCGCCCAGAGCAGCGCCACCGCGGCGAACAGGACGCCGGGCCGAAGTACTCCTTCGCCGGCGTGTACCGGAGGGTTGTCTCATCCACCACCAGCGGCTGTCCGTCCGAATACGTCGCCGTGACGCTCGCCGCGTCCACGATCCGCGCTTTGCGTCCGGCTGTGGCGACCACATAGTCACCGATGCGGATCGTCAGCGGCTCACCGCTCGTCGTCGTCAGCTGCGGCGCGTCCGCCCGGCGCTCCGGGGCGGCGTCTTCGTAGCCCGGGACCCAGACGAACGCCGTCGCGCTGACGGACGGGTCATCCTTGCGCGCGACCGTGTACGGGATGACCTGGCTGAGCGGCCGCGCCTTCACCCGCAGCCGGTCCCCGGACACGCTCGCGGTCGGGAAGCCGCCGGGCACCCTCAGCGTCAGCGCGGAGGTCCCGCCCTCGCTGAAGGTCACCGAGCCGAGAGCGTCCACGGCGACGGTCTCCTTGCCGTCCACGGCCGTGAGAGGCACACGGACATCGGAGGCGACCGGGGCCGCCAGCGGGGCGTCCGCCCGCACGTCGAGATACAGCCACGCGCTGGCCGTGCCGCCGCGCGGGTTGCGGACCGTGTACAGCACCGCCACCGCGCCCGGCGTCGCCGGGGCCGTCAGCTCGATGGTCTTCTTCCCGTGCGCCGCCACCAGTCCGTCCGCACCCTCGGCGGCGATGACCGTCAGCGCGCCGCCCTGCGGGTCGCTGACGTTCTGCGTCACATCGACCTTCAGGGGCGACCCCGGCCGGACCGCGACCGCGTCGTCCACCGGAACGGGCGGCTGCACCGCTTCGGTCGGCGGCAGGACACCGACGCGCACGAGCCCCGTCGCCTGCGCATCCACCACCGTGTACTGGAACTCGTCTGTGCCCGCCGCGAAAGGCCCCGGCGTGGAGTCGATGGAGTCGGCGCCGACCCCGGAGACCGCACCGAGTCGGGGTGCGCCCGTCTGGCCGCTGAGCGTCACCGTGTCGCCGTCTGGGTCGATGCCGGTCAGCGGGATCGGGATGCGGACCAGCTCTCCGGCCTTCGCGTGGGCGGTCACGGTCAGCGGAAGGGGGGCCGGTTGTCCGACGCCGCTGCGTCCCGGACCGTGATGGTCACCTGGCCGATCGCGGTCTGCCCATCGGTCGTGGTCACCGAGTAGGCGGCCTTGAAAGTGCCCGGCTTGAGCGGGACGAGAAAGCACAGCCGGTCACCGGCAGGGAAAAGGACGCCGGCTCCCGGCGGCAGCTTGTCGACCAGCTCCGAGCCGAGAATCAGCGGTTTGCCGTCCGGTTGCGAGTCGTTCGCGAGCACCGGGATGTCCGCCACCTCGCCCACCCGCACCGTCGCTTCGTCTGGCATCGCGACCGGGGGCTGCAACTGCAGCGGGTCCGGTACCTGGACGACCGTGATCGTCCCGGGGGCGATCGAGCGCCCATTGCTCGCGGTGTACAGGAAGCTCACGGGTCCGGCGGTCAACGGGCGGGTGAGGGTGAGGGTGAGCCGGCTCTGGTCCAGCACGGCAACCGCGAGCTCGTCCGGGACGCCGTCCACACCGGTGATCCCCAGAACTCCGACGGCCGGATCGACGTCCCCAGCCAGCGCTTCCACCTGCTGCGTCTGCCGCAGCGAAGCGTAGACGGTCACCGGCGGCGTCACCGGCGGCAGGGTCGTCCCCGGCGGTTCGCTCAGCCGCAGCCGCAGCCGCACCCGGCCGCTCGCGTTCTGGTCGCCGTCGCCAGCGGTGTAGGTCAGCTCGTAGTCGCCCGCTGCCGGGGCGCGCGCGACGAAGGTCCCCGCCGCATAGTCCGGGGTGATCGTGACCGAGCCGCCGCCTGACTCGGTCACCCCCTCGAGCATGAGCTCCCCGGTGCCACCGCGCACGTTCTGCAGAGGTGCGACCGCGACCGGCTGCCCGGCGAACCCGGTCAGTGTGAACGAGCCGGCGATGATCGGCACCGTACCCGGAGCGCCGGCCGTGACCGCGAGGGAGCCGTTGCCCATCGCTGTGTCGTCAGACACGGCCAGCGGCACCGTGCTGAGTCCCGGCCGTGTCCCGTCATCGGTGTACTGGACCTCGCCCGCCGGGGTGAAGGACACGCGGCCGGGGGCAGACGCCTGCGCGTCGGCCAGGAAGATCGGGTCGCCGTCGGGGTCCACCCAGTCGTCGAGCACGGCGATCCGGGCCAGGGCTCCGCTCGCGACAGACGTCCGGTTCGTGCGCACCTGGACCGGCGGACTGTTCTGCCCAGGCGGCGCGATCGTGATGGTCAGGGTCGCCTCGGCCGTCGCTCCGTTCCCGTCGTCGATCGTGTAGCGCACGGTCTGCGCCCCCGCCGCCTCCGGCGTCGCCGTCAGCTGCAGTTTCTGCGCGTTCTCCACGATGTCGAGGCGCCCGAACAGCTCCGGCAGCGGCGTCACCGCCGTGATCGCGAGCGGGTCCCCATTCGGGTCCGTGTCGTTCAGCAGCACCGGCAGCGGCGTCACGCGCCCCCCGCGCGCCGAACTCGTCATCCTGAGCGATGGGCGCAGCGGCGACGCTGTCGATCTCCGGAGGCGTGTCCAGTGCGTCCTGCCGCGGGTGCCGCTCGCTGTCCTCCGTGGTGAAGTCCGCCCAGTTGTCGATGAGGGCCCCGTCGCGCTGGATCGCCCACGCCCGCCCGGTCGTGGCGTCGCCGACGACCGCCCGGCGTCCGTTCGCGAGGAGCGCGGGAGCCGCGCCGGCCATCCCGTCGAGCACGACGACCCGAGGGGACGACCCGCAGAGTTCGTACCCGACACCGCCCGACCAGGCCGCGTAATCGCAGCCGTCCACCTGCAACGGCCGCGCAGCGGTGCCCGTCGCCCGCGGGTCGTGCCCGATGACGGTGACCTCGCCGGTCTCGGCGTGGACGGCGAGAACCCCCTGCGAGTGGGCGATCAGCAGCCGGCCGCTGTCGATGACGGGCGCGGCGAGCCGCGCGGAAGCCGGCTCCGGGATGTGGGACCCGAGCCGCACCGTGCGCCCGTCCAGCCACAGTTCGCCCGAAGCGGCGTCGTACACCGCGGCCCGGCCGCCCACGAGCGAGACCTGGACAGCCCCCGTCTTACCCGTCCCGCCGCCGAATCGCACGGCGCGCGTCTCCGGCTTGGCCGCTGCGGTGAACGCACCGGTCGTGAGACGCCCGCTCTTCGCCGAATACCCGGCGAAGTTCCCGTCCGCGTCGGCGGCGAGCGTGGCGTCGGCCCCCAGGGCGTAAGCGGGCGTCGACTTCGCCCGGAACGACGCCACCGCGGACTCGGCGACGCTCCACACATCCCCACTCGCGGGCAGGTACACAGCGATCCGTTTCCCCGCGTCCACCACTTCCGGCAGTCCGCTCGGCAGCGGAACCGTGTCGGTGACCTCCGCGCGAGCCGTGTCCACGACTTGCAGGGTGTTGTTCACGCGGTCGTGGACGAGCAGCCGCGCCGGGTCCTGGATGAGGTCGGCCCCCGTCCCGCCCGCTACGACCGCCGCGCTCAGCGAGCCGATCTCCGTGTTGGCGTGGCCGACCATCCCGAGCGAACCGTTCGCCACCCACACCGATCCGTCGTCCAGCTCCGGTCGCTGGCGCGCGTAGCCCTCCGAGACCACCGTGACGGCGACGAGCCCGGCGACGAGCCCGGCGACGAGCCCGGCGACGAGCATTCCGCCGAGCACGCCGAGCATCGCCCGCGAGAGCCGTCGCATCGCATCGCCGCGCATCGCACCGCGCATCGCACCGCGGCGGTTCGACCAGGTGCTGACGGCCCGTGTCCACGCCCCCCTCATCCCGAGCACGCCGATCCGCTCGGCTGTCCGCCCAGGACGCCGCAGCACCGTGACCGTCACGCAGACCCGCCCCGACGCCGTCGAGACCGTGTAGCTTGTGACGTTCTGCGGCATGTCCTCCGCTGCACCGCCCGGGCCGATCACCCGGACGAGATAGCTGTCGCCCTCCAGCAGTCCGGGGTCGTCCCAGCGAAAGGTGACGGTTCCCTCTCCGGAGTCCGCGCGAATCGAGCCAACCTGCGGGATGACGCCGCCGCCCGCCGGAGCGGCGACGCTGAGCCCGACCGCAACGAGCGCGCCGATGACGACCAGCGACATAGCCGCGACGACCGGAACGAGCCATCGCCGCCGGGCGCCACCGGGAGCGCCGGGATTCGCGTGGGGCGTCTGCCCGATGCCGCCCGCCGCCGCCGTGGACTCCCCGGGAACCGGCCGGATGCGCCGCCCCGTGCGCCCCGATGTCGCCACGAACATCACCGCCGAGCCGTCGGGCCGCGTCCGCAGGCCCGACGTGTCCTCCGCCGCCAGCACCCGGACGGCCGGCATGTCGAGCACAGAGGGCCGCATGCCCAGCTCCGCCTCAGCCAGCTGGATGCCGCGCAGCACATCCAGCACCGTCTCGGGCCGGTGCGCCGGGTCTTTGCTGAGCCCGCTCGCCAGCAGCTCCTCCAGCGCCGGAGTCACATCCTCCCGCCCGATCGGCGGCGCGGGCCGGCGGCCCAGGACCCGGCGCTGCACGTCGTCACGTGTGTTGGCCTGCCCGGTAAGCTCGAACGGCGAACGGCCGGCCAGCAGGCTGTAGACCGTAGCGCAGAACGCCCACACCTCGGAGGCGACTGTCCCGCTCGTCTCCCCGGCCAGCACGGGCTTCCCGTAGGCGGTGATCAGAATGTTCGCCGGTTTCACATCCCGGTGCAACACCCCGCCGCGGTGCGTCGTCTCGAGCACACTCCCCACGGCCACCGCGACCTGCAGCACCTCATGCACGGGCAGCCGCTCCGTCCGGAATCGCTGGCCGTAAGACCCGGGGCAGTATTCCATCACCAGGTACGGCCGGCCGGCCGCTCTGACACTCGCCTCGTAGATCGTGAGCGCCGATGGATGCGCCGACAGCCGTGCCATGAGCGTCGCCTCCGACAGGAACATCTCCCGCACGTCGACACTCGACACTTCGGTCAGCAGCACCTTCACCGCGACCTCCCTCCGCGGCATCCCCTGTTCGTAGAGGTAGACATCCGCGAAACCCCCCCGACCCGATCGGCCGCACAGCGGTGTAGCCCGCCAGCACCGGCACGGGCTGAGGCAGCCGGGATGCCACGGCTCAACCCCACCGTCTCGAGGACGACGCCGTCGCCCAGCAGGATCCGAGCCCCGCGCGCCACCGGGATCTGCTCACCCGGACTCAGCCGGAACACCGCCCCGTTCGGCTGCTCGACCATCGTGCCGCCCGCGGACCAGAGATCGCGGACCAGCACCAGCCCGTCACCCGCGGTGAGTTGCGCGTGGGTCTCCTCCACCGTCCCGGTCCCGGAACCGACCGCGACCAGCGACGACCGCCGCTCGTCGGCTTCGGCCGGGAGCGAGGGGTTCCGGCCGACGTACGTCACACCGGCGAGCTCGTGTTCGACCGCACCGGTCGCGTCGGTGACACGGATCCGCGCAGGCCGGGGCGAACGGCGGTTCGGCGGGGCTGATACGCGGGCGCCGCAGCGAACCAGCCACCCACAATGGTCGCGTCGAGGTCACCGGGCACGGGAAGCGGCGCACTCACGACGGTGGCTGCGAAATCGGGCGGGGGAGGGGCGCGGGGACGAGGGGAGCAGGCATGCCGACGGGGATGGTCCGATCGGCGCTGCCGGTCTCCTGGCTGTCGTCGCCGCTCGGCTCGCCCTCGATCCGGGTCTCGCCGGTCGTGACGTCGTGATCCGCGAGGCGGACGCTGCCGAGATCCTCGGCGGTGGCCGGGTGGGCGTCCTTCTCTGCGAGGCCATCGCCCGCAGAGCCGTCACCCGTGGGGCCGACCGCCAAAAGGTCCTTGCCGACGGGCTCGCCGGCATCCTCCCCGGAGCCCTCCGCCTCGAACGCGTTCTCCGCGGGCAGCTGCGGCAGGCGCGCGAGCCGAACGACCTCATCGTATACGGTCTCCCCGAGCGACGCGTCCAGGACATCGATCTCGGCACCGGACACCAGCCCCAGTCGCACGGCGACCTGCCCGCCGATGACGAGCTGGATGATCCCCGATCCGCTATCCTGCAACTGGAATGCTGCGTCGGCGGATCGGTCGCGCGCGATCGCGACCATGCACGGAGCGCGCAACTCCAGGCCCCAGAGCTCAGACATCATACCTTCGGGTGTTCTGATTCAAGGACGCCACCGCCGACCGTCCTTTGATTTTGGAAAGGATATCAAATCAGTGATACCGGATTCCACACTGGCTACTATGGGAGAGACACCGCCTTCCGAGGAGCCGCATGTCCGCCGAACGCCCGATCCCCTCGACTCCAGGACGCCCACCCGTCCGAGCCACCCGCGCCGTCCCGGATGCGTCGACGCGCAAGCCGACCAGAGCGAAACGCCCCGTCGCGCTCGACGAGACGGCGACCACTGCGGCGACATTCGTGAAAACCGAGGCTGCGCACACAGCGGAGGACACAAACAGAGGTGACGCAATGGATGTCGCCGAAAGGGAGACCAGCCCCGGCCCGACGGCGACGGGCCCGTCTGCCCCGCCACCCCACGCAATCCCCGATCCCGAGCCCAGCCACGCCCCTCCGCCCCCGCCCACCGAGCCCGCGGCGGACATCGACCCACCCACCGGTCCCGCCCCGGCGTACGATCCCGGCGCCGGCTTCGCCCCCTGGTCCCGCTCCGAGGCCGCAGCCGATGACGCGCCCAAGCCCGTTGCCAGCCGCGAACCCGAACCCACGCTGCACCCGATCGCCGATCCCGGCCCCTCCCCGCAGCTCGACACAGCCCCGGATCCGGTGGCGCAGTCCGATCGGTCCCCCGAGCCTCACACCGGCGCGCCTCTCCTCGCCGGCCCCGGCCCCGCGGCCCCAGCACCGGCAGCGGACTTCTCCGGACCTGAACCCCTGGTTCGACTCGACCTCGCCCCCCCTCCCCGGCGTCACTCCAGAGTTCTCGGCCAAACCCGCCGCCGACCTCGTCTCCTTCCCGCCGATCCTTCCCCAACCAGAGGCCCTTCCCGAACCAGAGGCACCCGGCGTCCGCAACCCGATTCTCCCCGAGCCCCTCCACCTCGATCGCCTGGAGGCGTTCGAACTCTCCGCCCGCCTGACCCGTGCGGGTCTCGCCGACCTGCCGACCACGACAGCCGACGGCTTCCCCACCTTCGCCGAGCAGCCGCTTCCTCCCCTCAGGCGCTCCCTCCCCCTCGCGATGCCGGGGGCTGACCGCCCCCCGGCCGCCCCGTCGGTCTGGGATCGCCTGACGAAGCCCTCAAGGCCGGTGTCGTGGTTCGCCGACCCCGCGAGCAGCGCGCCCGACGGGTGGGGATCGGCCACAGCGCACGGGCAGGGCCCGGTGGAGCCATCTCCCGCGGCCGGGCCGCGCCCGCCCCTCAGCGGGCGACCGAACGCCCGAAGACGGCGCATCCGATCACACGCCGGACACTCCTGCTCGCCTCCGGAAGCGCCGCTCTGTTCGCCGCGCTCCTGACCGTCGTCATCTGGCTCCGGTAGCGAGGCCTCAGCCGGCCGCCGAGACCCGAGCCGGGCGGGCGTCCCGCATGAAGCGCTCGACATCGGGGTCCACTGCGATGTCGCTCGGACGAAGCGAGCGGGTCAGGTAGAGCCCCTCGAGCGTCGTGATGCGGCTCAGCGCGACGTAGGTCTGCCCGGGGGTGAAAGCGCGTGTCCCCAGATCCACAATCGCCGAATCGTAGGTCTTGCCCTGCGATTTGTGGATGGTGACCGCCCACGCCAGCCGCAGCGGGAACTGCGTGAACTCCGCCACGACGTCTTTCGTCAACGTCTTCGTCTCGGGGGAGTAGGTGTACTTGTATTTTTCCCAGAGGGCAGGCTCCACCTCGTGGATGTCGCCGTCCACGTCCACGTAGACAGTCGAGTCGATCCGTGTGACCGTTCCAATGGTGCCGTTGACCCAGCGAGGGCCATCGCCCTGCCCGACGTCGTTGCGCAGGAACATGACCTGAGCGCCGACTTTCAGCTCAAGAACGTCATCGGCTGGGAAGGCGCGTCCGCCGAAGTCGCCGCTGACGTCCGCTTGAGCGGTGAGCGCGCGCCCCGGCAGGCGTTCAAGCGCCTGTGCGTTGATGCGGTTGACGGTGTCGTTGCGCGTCGCGAGGGTGATGGTACCCTCGCTCGGAGCCGGGCGGGCGCCGGTCTCGTTGAGACGGTCGGCGATCTCCTTGGTGACCTGGCCGTGACGGACAGCGTTCAGCATGAAACGGAAATCCGACTCGTGCTGGCGGTGGACCTGAAGCAGCTCCACGATCTTCAAGTCCGCCTCACGCCACACCGTCGCGTCGAAGAACCACATCGACCGGTAGGTGTCACGGAAGTACACGCGTTCCTCCCGGTCTCCCGGCACCGGGGCCAGCTGATAGGGATCGCCGAACAGCACCACCTGAACACCGCCGAACGGCTCGGCGGTGCGCTGGCGGGCCTGGCGGAGGCTGCGATCCACCGCGTCCATCAGGTCGGCGTTGACCATCGAGACCTCGTCGACGATCAGGGTGTCGATCGTGTTGAGCAGTTTCCGGAGATCGGCACTCTGCTCGATGTCGTGATCGGCGACGACGCCGATCGGCAGCCGGAACAGCGAGTGGATGGTCTGGCCACCCACGTTCAGCGCGGCGACCCCGGTGGGCGCCGAGATGACGATCGATTTCTCGGTGTTCCAGGAGAGGTGGTTGAGCAGCGTGGACTTGCCCGTTCCAGCGCGGCCCGTGACGAAGACGTGTTCGCGGGTGTGCTCAATGAGCTCGAAGACGGCCTGCTGTTCGGGGGAGAGCGAGAGTCGGCCCATCCGAGTCCCTTCCGCTCGCGCCTGCCGAACCACTCTAACCCCCGCCGCGCCCGCGCCGCGTTATCCACAGACCCCTAGGATGGCTTCATGGGTGGGGAGGGCACAAGCGTCAGGATGCGCCCCGCGCTCCTCTGGTCGGGCGTCAGTCTCCTCCTGCTGCTGGCTTTCGCCGACGCACTCGGCGCCGTCCAGCGCACGTTCTACTCACCCAGCGGCTTCGTGACGAGCTACCTGGAGGCGATCGCCGACCACGATGTCCGCGCTGCCGTCTCCATGCCGGGAGCGGCTCCGACACCGGACGCGCTGAAACAGGCCGGCCTCCCGGAGAACGCCTCCCGTGAACTGCTCCGCAGCGATGTCCTCCCACAGCTGACCGACATCGCGATCGTCTCCGATCGGAAGCTGGCCTCCGGCGAGCACCACGTCGCCGCCCGGGCCCGGGTGGACGGCAGACCGGTGACGGCGACCTTCGCTGTCCGGCCGTCCGGATCGGTGCTCGGCATCCTGCCCACTTGGTCGTTCGCCACCACTCCGCTGTCCGTCGCCCGCATCGCCGTCGCCCACGCGGACAGCTTCACGATCGCCGGCCATACGCTCTCCCCGCGCGCCGCCGCACCCGGCCAGCCACCCGACGCCTTCACCCTCTCGGCGGACTATCTCGTTCTGGCCCCGGCCCGCTACGATTTCGGTCACACCTCGGCGTACTCGTCTGCCGCACCCGCTGTCGTGACCGGCGTGCCCGGTCGCGTTGTCGAGACGACCATCAACGCGCAGCCCACTCCCCGATTCGCGGCAGCCGTGCAGAAACAGCTGAACAGCTTCCTGGATCAGTGCGCGAGGCAACGGGTGCTGCAACCGGCTGGCTGCCCGTTCGGTGTCGACATCGACGACCGGGTCCAGGGCGCTCCAGCCTGGAGGATGGTCGCCTATCCCGAAGTCCGTCTCCATCCCGGCGCTACAGCCTGGACGATAGACCAGAGCGGCGGGGTCGTGCATCTCTCCGTGACCGTGCAGTCCCTCTTCGATGGAACGGTCCAGCAGCGCGAGTCGGACGAGCGGATGACGGTGTCGCTGACCAGCGTCACGATCCGGCCGGACGGGTCGCTGAGGATCGTGGTCGCGAGATAGGGGGCTCCTCTAGCGCCGCCCCGTGCAGCCGAGCCAGTCGTTCGTTGTACGCCTTCAGCTCTGCTTCGCCGGTTCGATCGGCATTGCGATCGCGCCGCTTGGTTTCGCGGTCATCGCTACGGCTCCACTGGATGGCGACGACGATGGCGAGGATGACCGTCGGGATCTCACCGATGCTCCAGGCGATCCCGCCACCGGTCTGCTGGTCGGCCAGGGGGGCGGCGCCCCAGGTGCGGCCCATCGCGCCGAACCAGTCGGCCAGCAGCAGCCCGTTCATCTGCATGATCGACAGTCCGAAGAAGGCGTGGAAGGCCATCGTCGCGAGCAGCAGCAGCAACCGGAAGGGATACGGCAGCCGGTACTTGACCGGGTCGATGCCGATCAAAGACTGCACGAAGAGGTAACCGGTGATGAGGAAGTGGACGATCATCCACTCGTGGCCGATGTGGTCGGTGGTCGCCCAGCGGAAGATCGGCGTGTAATAGAACGCCCAGAGCGACCCGGCGAAGAGAACGGCCGCGACAAGGGGGTTGGCGATGACGCCGGCGAAACGGGAGTGGACAGCGAGCAGTGTCCACTCGCGGCCACCGCGTGAACCATCGGTGCGCTTCTTGATGGCACGTACGGCCAGGGTCACCGGGGCTCCGGGGACGAGCAGGAGCGGCACAGCCATCGTCAGCACCATGTGGGCAGACATATGCACCAAGAAGATATATTTCTCGTAGACATTCACGCCGCCGCTGGTGACGAAGAAGAGGAGCACGATGCCGAACGTCCACAGGATGGTGCGGTGGACCGGCCACCGATCGCCGCGCTTGCGCAGCCGCCACACCCCGGCGAGGTAGAAGAAGAGGGCGAAGGCGCAGGCGAGCGCCCAGAGCAGATCGACGTTCCAGCTCGTGAAGAGCCGGCCGAAGGTCAGCTCGGACGGAAGCCTCTCACCGGTCAGAATCTCGGCGGGCGTCGGAGCCGACGCCCGCGTCTGAGGGACCGGCGTCACCGTACGGGCGAGGGCCGCGGCGACACCGGAGGCGACGCCCATGAACGCGAGTTCGGCGCTCACGATCCACCAGAAGGCTCCGCGCTTGCCGGTGCGCCGCAACCGGTCGATGAGGAGGCGGCGCTGCGTCACGCCGAACAGACCGAGCGCGACCAGAACGGCGACCTTGACAAGCACCAGGATGCCGTACGGTGTCGTCAGCTCAGCGAGCGTCCCGACACGCAGCTCGGCGTTCACATAACCGGAGACCGCCACGACGATGAAGGCGATGAGCGCGATCGTGGAGTAGCGCTCGAGCACGGCGAGGAGCCGTTCGCCATCGAGCGTCTGTTTGATCGCGATGAGCGTCGCGAGCCCGCCGAGCCAGACAGTGGCGAAGAGAACGTGCAGGCCGAAGGAGGTGACCGCAGCGTCGTGGCCGGCCGCTTCGGCGCTGTGGCCCTGCTGCGCCATCGGCACCACCGCAGCCATCGCCAGGAGGGTGACGAAGACGACCGCGGTCTGGTTGCGCACCGCGAAACAGAGGACCGTGGCGGCGGCGATGAGAGTAATGCCGAGCCAGGCCTGGCCGAGGGAGACGCTGGTGATGAACAAGCTGAGGCCGTTGGTGAAACTCCGATTGAGCGACCGCGGCACGGTGGAGACGCTGACGAAGGTGAACAGGCCGGTCACCGCCGCAGCGACCGTGAGGACAGCGGCGCATCCCGCCGCGACATCGAGCGCCTTCCCGTACTCGTCTCTGTCCGAGCTGAACGCGAAGCAGCAGAGGACGAGCGCGCCGACCGTCCCGGCCAGGCTGAGGTTGACTATGAGGGTCGAGAGGGGCAGACCCCAGCGGACCACGGCGCCCGGGTCGAGCAGCAGCGGGGCGGCAGCGCCGCCGCCGAACGCGAGAGCGGCCACCACAGCCGCGAGGGCGGCGAGGAGGAGCGCGGCGGGGCCGATCAGGCGGAGCAGACAAGACACCCTCTCACCCTACGGCGAGCGGGCTGGATGGCCACCCTACGGTGCGCCGCCGGCCTGCGCAGAGACCCGCGCAGACACCTCGGGGGCGGCGCCGCAGCTGCGACGCCGCCCCCGAGGCAAGCGTGCGAAGGCTACTTAACGGCAGCCTTGAGCTTCGAGCCCGCCGTCAGCTTGACGCGGTGGCCGGCCGGGATCGAGATCTCCTCGCCGGTCTGCGGGTTGCGGCCGGTGCGCGCGGCGGTCTGCGTGCGCTCGGCGGCGAGCCAGCCCGGGATGGTGACCTTGCCGCCACCCTTGACGGTGTCCGCGACCGTCGCGAAGAACGCGTCGACGACGGCGGCGACGGTGGCCTGGCTCTGACCAGATGCCGCAGCGACGGCGGAGACGAGTTCGGTCTTGTTCAGGTTGTCAGCCATTGGGTGTCCTCCTCGGACCTTATTGCTGGATTTACAGCTTCTCTGTGGAACGGCCACGCGGGCCAGTAACGTTTGGTCGGTCGACCGCCTCGAATGTATCAGACACCCCCGGAAACACGCGGATTTCGACGGGTTCCCCGGACGCTCGCCTTCCGGGGAGGCCAAGGGGGCGCCCGGCCGCAGCCAGACGCCCCCTCAACCGGTGTCGCTTTCGCTTACCAGCTGGACTTGGTGATGCCTGGCAGCTCGCCGCGGTGCGCCATGTCGCGGAAGCGGACACGCGAGATGCCGAACTTGCTGAGGTTTCCGCGGGGACGGCCATCCACAGCGTCGCGGTTGCGGACGCGAATCGGCGAAGCGTCGCGCGGGAGCTTCTGCAGGCCGAGACGGGCGGCCTCGCGGGACTCGTCGGTCCCATTCGGGTCGACCAGAGCTTTCTTGAGCTCGGCACGCTTGGCGGCGTAGCGCTCGACGACAACCTTGCGCTGCTCGTTCTTGGCGATCTTGGACTTCTTAGCCATTCTTAGCGCTCCTCTCGGAAGTCGACGTGCTTGCGCACGACGGGGTCGTACTTCTTGAGCACGAGACGGTCAGGGTTGTTGCGACGGTTCTTACGGGTCACGTAGGTGTACCCGGTGCCCGCCGTCGAACGGAGCTTGATGATCGGACGGACGTCCTGCTGCTTTGCCATTAGATCTTCTCCCCACGGGCCAGAAGGTCCTTGACGACGGCCTCGATGCCACGGGCGTCGATGACCTTGATGCCCTTGGCGCTCAGGGTCAGGGTCACGTTACGGCGAAGCGACGGAACGTAGTACGTCTTCTTCTGAATGTTCGGGTCGAACCGGCGCTTGGTGCGACGGTGCGAGTGCGAGATGCTGTGACCGAAGCCAGGAGTGGCTCCTGTCACCTGGCACACTGCTGCCATTGCTTTCTTCTCCAATACCGTGAGGCCGGACGGCCCCACCCAAGGTCACTTGTCGGCACACGACTTCCCACATCCGCGAGGTGGTGGGGTTTCGTGAGCGGTCTGAGCAGGAGGAGCCCGCTCAGCCAAACGTCTATGTTACGGCACAGCGGACGATGCGGCCAAATCCGCCTTCGCCGAGCACCCCGCGCACAGCCCGAACACATCCACCACGTGCTGCACCTGGCTGAATCCGTGGTCCGCCGCGGCGGACCGGGCCCACGCTTCGACCTCGTCCGCCTCGATCTCCACGGTCAGGCCGCAGTTGCGACAGATCAAGTGGTGGTGGTGGCCGCTCGTACACGCCCGGTAGAGGCTCTCACCCTCCGGCGATTGCAGCGAGTCGGCGTCCCCCTCCGCGGCGAGATCCGCGAGCGCGCGATAGACCGTCGCGAGGCCGATGGGGGAGCCCGCCTCGTGGAGGCGGAGATGGAGTCCTTGCGCGCTGATGAAGCCCTCGGTCGAGGACAGGGCCTCGCGAACGGCTTCCCGCTGCCAGGTGTTGCGCTTCACCATGCGTCCAGGCTAGCTGGCGCGGATCACGAATCGCCGTGAGCCGCGGAGGCCGATGAGCCGGCAAACCGCATAGATGACGAACGAGATGGTGGTGATGTAGGGACTGATCGGAAGCGGCTTCCCGAGCGCGAGCAGGATGCCCCCGACCACGGCGACGAGGGCGAAGCCCACGCTGAGCAACGTCACCAGGAGCGGCGACGAGGTGACACGCATCGCAGCTGCGGCCGGTGTGACCAGGAGGGACAGAACGAGCAGAGCGCCCACGATCTGCACCGAGACCGCCACGGCGAGGCCGAGCAGAACCATGAACGCGAGGGCGACGAAGCGGGTCGGGACGCCGCGGGCGGCGGCGACGTCCGGATCCAGGCTGTCGAACATCAGAGGGCGCCACATCAGCAGCAGCCCGATCAGCACGACCGCACCGATGCCGAGCAGCCAACCGAGCTGCGGGTCGTCGACGGTCACGATCTGCCCGGTGAGCAGGCCGAATTTGTTGGCGCTCCTGCCGGGGTACAAGGCCAGGAAGAGGATGCCAAGGCCCAGCCCGAACGGCATCAGCACCGCGATGATCGAGTTCCGATCGCGCGCTTTCGCACCCAGCAGCCCGATCAGCACGGCGGCGATGAGTGAGCCTCCGAGCGACCCGACGACCACGTTCGCTCCGAACAGCAGCGCCGCCGACGCCCCGGCGAACGACAGCTCGCTGATGCCGTGGACCGCGAACGCCATGTCGCGCTGCATCACGAAGACGCCGATGACCCCGCCGACGATCCCCAGCACGGCTCCGGCGATGAGCGAGTTCTGCACGAGCGTCAGGAGTTCGCCGTAGTTCGTGAAAGTGAACAGCTGCGACCAGAGATCGTTCATGCGGCCGGCTCCGGATGCGGCGTCCGGCCGTGGTCGTGGTGGCTGTGGATCTGGGAGTCCGGGATGCCGACGACCACGATGCGCCCGCGGCTCCGGACGACGTCCACCGGTGTTTCGTAGAGGTCTGTCAGCACGTCGCTGCGCAGCACCTCGTCGGGCGTGCCCGTGCGGAACCGGCCGTCGGCCAGGTAGAGGACGCGATCGACCATCCCGAGCACCGGGTTGATGTCGTGCGTGACGAACACCACAGCGCTGGCGTGCTCGCGACGCCGTCGGTCGATCAGCTCGCTGACACCGCGCTGGTGCTGAAGGTCGAGGGAGAGGAGCGGTTCGTCGCAGAGGAGCAAGGCCGGGTCTGCGGCGAGCGCCTGCGCGACGCGGAGCCGCTGCTGCTCGCCCCCCGAGAGCGACCCCACGGGCGTGTCCGCGTAGCGGCGAGCTCCCACGGCGTCCACGAGCCGCTCACCTTGCCGACGGTCCGCGCGGCGGAGGATCGGGAGGCCCCAGCGGTGCCCGTTCACGCCGAGCGTGACGAGGTCGCGGGCACGCATGGGCGTGCCCGCGGGGAGGAGCTTCTGCTGGTGAATGTAGCCGATGCTCCGATCGCCGCTGCGCACAGGGCGCCCACCCAGCTCGACTGTCCCGGAGTCCAGCCGCTGCTGTCCCAGGATCGTCTTCAGCAGGCTGGTCTTCCCGGAGCCGTTGGGGCCGAGCACAGCGACGAACTCACCCGCGTGGATGTCGAGGTCGAGGCCGCTCCAGAGCGTGCGCGCACCGAAACCGAGGGAGGCGCCACGGAGACGGAGAACGGTCTCCCGTTCGGCAGGCGCGGGCATCCGTTCGATCGGTTCGCTCACTTCGCGAGTGCCGCCGCCATGGCGTCGATGTTCGCCTTCATCCAGCCGATGTAGTCCTTGCCGCTCGGGAGGGTCTCGGTCACCGGAACGACGGGAATGCCGACCTGTTTCGCGGCGGCGAGCACACTCTCGGTCTCGGGTCCGCTGGTCTGCTCATTGTAGGCGAGGAGTTTCACGCTTCGCCCGCTGAAGAGGTCGAGCGTCTGCTGCAGCACCAATGGCGACACATCGCTGCCCTCCTCGATCGCTTCGCTGAACTTCTCGGGTGTCTTGTTTTGCAGCCCCATCGCCTGAAGCAGGTAGAGCGGAACCGGCTCGGTAATGGCTACGCCTTGGCCCGTATACGTCGCCTTGAGCTCGGCGGTGCGGTTTTCCAGCTCGGCCACCGTGCCGCGGAACGTCTCAGCGTTCTTCTCGAACGTCGCCTTCTGTCCCGGGTCGGCCTTGGACAGAGCCGAGACCAGGGCGGTGGAGAGTTTCTCAATGGTGGGGAAGTCGTACCAGACGTGCTCGTTGAGCTCGCCGTCGACGGGCTTCTTGCCGGAGAGGTCGACGACGTTCAGGACCGCAACGTCATGGTTCTTCGCCCCGTTCCGCAGTTTCTCCATGAAGTCGTCGTACCCACCGCCGTTTTCGATCAGGATTTCGGCTTTGCTCACGGCGAGCTGGCTCTGCGCACTCGCCTCGAACGAGTGCGGGTCCTGCGCGGGGTCGGTCATGAGGGAGGTGATCTCGACGGTGCTGCCGGCGATCTTGGCCGCGATGTCACCGTACACATTCGTGCTGGCGACGATGCGCACCTTCCCCTCGGAGGTGGATTCGGCCGGGGATGCGGCGGAGCAGCCGGCGAGAGCGAGGACGGCGGCGGCGAGCGCGAGGATGGGACGCTTCATGAGCGGGACCTGTCTAAGTCGGGGCGGGGTGGGATGGTCGGTCTATCGGGTAAGACCGTAATACATGTTGATAATGATTGTCAAAATCAATCAAGGAGCAGCGCGGGCTCCTCGATGATCGAGGCGACATCAGCGAGGAACCGGGATGCGACGTCTCCGTCCACGACTCGGTGGTCGAACGAGCCGCCGAGCGTCGTGACGAATCGGGGACGCACCTCGCCATCCACCACCCACGGCTTCTGCTTGATCGTCCCAAGCGCCACGATGCCGACCTCGCCCGGGTTCAGGATGGGCGTCCCCGTGTCCATCCCGAACACGCCGATGTTCGTGATCGTGATCGTGCCGTTCGCCATATCCGCCGGCTGCGTCTTGCCCTCGCGCGCCGTGAGGGTGAGCTCTTCGAGCGCCCCGGCCAGTTCGAGCAGGCTCATTCCCTGAGCCTCCTTGACGTTGGGCACGATGAGCCCGCGCGGAGTGGCGGCAGCGATACCGAGGTTCACATAGTGGCGGACGATGATCTCCTCGTCCGTCCAGGTCGAGTTGACCGTGGGGTTGCGCCGCACCGCCCACACGATCGCCTTCGCCATGATGAGCAGCGGGGAGACCTTCACACCGACGAAATCAGGCGCGCTCTTGAGGCGCTTGACGAACTCCATGGTGCGGGTCGCGTCCACATCCACGAAAACGCTGACGTGCGGGGCGCTGAACGCGCTCGTGACCATCGCGTTCGCGATCGCCTTGCGCACACCCTTGACCAGAATGCGCTCCTCGCGGTCATCCGGCCACTCCGGGGTCTGGATGTTGCGGAAAACGCTGGCCTGCGTCCCCTCCCGCAGAACATCCTCCCGTGTCACCTCGCCGATGGCTCCCGTCGCCGTCACCGTGCTCAGATCGACGCCAAGATCCTTGGCGAGCTTCCGGATCGGCGGCTTGGCGATGACCGGCCCGCCACCCGACGGCGGGACCGGCGTGGACGGAGCCCGCCCCGGCTCCGCAGCCGACTCGGCCGGCGGGAAAGCGGCCGGACGAGCGGCGGCCCCGGGATGCGTGACCCGGCGGCGGCTCGTCCCATGTCCCGCGGAGCCGTAGCCGACGATCACGGCGCCCGCCTTCGGCTCCTCGCTCTCGTGGGTGACGCTCGCGGCGGCGTCCACCGCGGCCTGCTCCGCCTCACCGGCAGGCTCGGTCACACCATGATCGGCTTCGCCTCCGTTCACGGTGAAGATCGGCGTCCCCACCTCGACGGTCTGCCCCTCGACCACCAGCAGCTCGCCGACCGTCCCCTCGAACGGCGAGGGCAGCTCCACCAGCGATTTCGCCGTCTCGATCTCGACGATCACCTGATTGACGGCGACCGAATCGCCGGGCGCGACCTTCCAGGAGACAATCTCCGCCTCGGTCAGGCCTTCGCCCACATCGGGCAGAAGGAACTGGGACTCGCGCATCTACGTCTTCTTTCAGTTGGCGGGCTCGGTCAGCGGGCTCGGCTCAATAAGCGAGCGAACGGTCGACGACCTCAAGAATACGGTCCGCATCCGGCAGGTAGAGACTTTCGAGTTTGGCCGGCGGGAAGGGGGTGTCGAACCCCGCGACCCGGAGCACCGGGGCCTCCAGCGAGTAGAAAGCCTTTTCGCCGACGACCGCGGCGACCTCAGAGCCGACGGACACGATGCCCGGCGCCTCCTGTGCGACGACCAGGCGGCCCGTCTTCTGCACCGAACGGAGGACCGGGGCGTAGTCGATCGGGGCGAGCGAGCGCAGATCCACGACCTCCAGGCTGCGTCCCTCCTCGGCCGCGATCTCGGCCGCGCGCAGAGCGACGGGCACCATCCCCGCCCACGCCACGATCGTCGCATCCGTTCCGCTGCGAACGATCCGGCTGGCGTGCAGCGGCAACGGGTTCTCAAGCGTGTCGACCTCGCCCTTCGGCCAATACCGGCTCATGGGCTCGAAGAAGATCACGGGATCGTCGGAGGCGATAGCCTCCTGGATCATCCAGTACGCATCGTGCGGCGTCGACGGCGCGACGATCCGCAGTCCGGCGGTGTGCGCGAAGTACGCCTCCGGGGCCTCCTGGTGGTGCTCGACCGCGCCGATGTGGCCACCGTGCGGGATGCGTATGACGACCGGCATCGAGACCGCGCCGCTGTGCCGGTTGGCCATCTTCGCCAGCTGCGTCGTGATCTGGTCGAATCCGGGGAACACGAAACCATTGAACTGGATCTCGACCACCGGCCGGTAGCCGCGCATCGCGAGCCCGATCGCCGTGCCGACGATACCGGCCTCGGCCAGCGGCGTGTCGACCACGCGGCTCGCGCCGAACTCGCTCTGCAGTCCTTCCGTCACCCGGAAGACGCCGCCCAGCGGACCGACGTCCTCCCCCAGGATGAGGACCTTGGGGTCTGCGACGAGAGCCTGGCGCAGGCCCGCGTTCAGGGCCTTGACCATCGGGAGCGACTGGACGCGCGGTTCGGGTTCGGCGAGCGCGGGCGCCCGCTCCACGCCGGCGGCCTCCTGACCGGCGACATGCTCTCCACTCGGCCAGGGGCCCGGCTCACCCGCCACGATCTCTCCGAGGTCGAGGGCCTGCGTGTCGGCCAGCTCGGGCTCCCGGGGCTCGACTTCCAGCTCGGGCTCGCTTTTCGTCTCGTTCACACGTCACCTCCGAACGACGCTTCGTACTCCGCCAGCCAGCGCCGCTGCTCCTCCATCACGGGATGCGGCTCACTGTAGACATGCTCGAACATGCTGTCGGCCGGCGGCGGCGTCAGCTCGAGAGTGCGGCGCCGGACATCGGCGGCCAGATCGGCCGCCTCTTCGTCCGCACTGTCGAAGAACGTCTGGCCGAGGCCCTGCTGTTCCAGGAACGCCCGGAAGCGCAGGATCGGGTCACGTTCGGCCCAGTGCCTGACTTCGTCGTCGGTGCGGTACTTGGTCGGATCATCGCTCGACGTGTGCGCTCCCATCCGGTAGGTCAGAGCCTCGATCATGCTCGGGCCTTCGCCACCGCGAGCATCGTCCAGGTGCTTCGCGGTCACCGCGTAGGCCGCCAGCACATCGTTCCCGTCGATCTGGACACCCGGAATGCCGAACCCGCTGCTCCGCAGGTAGAGGGGGGTGCGCGACTGCGTCTTCACCGGAACCGAGATCGCCCACTGGTTGTTCTGAAGGAAGAACACCTGCGGCGTCTGGTAGCTCGCGGCGAACACGAGCGCCTCGCTCACATCCCCCTGGCTGGTCGCGCCGTCACCGAAGTAGCAGATGACGGCCTCGTCGGCCTCCGGGTTGCCTGTGCCGACCTTGCCATCGAACTTCACACCCATCGCGTACCCGGTCGCGTGCAGCGTGTGCGAGCCGATCACGAGTGTGTAGAGGTGGAAATTCTCGACCGCCGGATCCGTCGGGTCCCAGCCGCCGTGCGTGACGCCGCGGAGCAGTCCCATGATTCCGACCGGGTCGATCCCCCGGATCATCCCGATGACATGCTCGCGATAAGAGGGGAAGATGTTGTCCTGCGGTCGCGCTGCGTAGGCGGACCCCACCTGAGCGCCCTCCTGCCCGTGGCTCGGAACCCACAGCCCAAGCTGCCCCTGACGCTGAAGGTTCGCCGCCTCGTGGTCGAACGCGCGGACCCGGACCATGTCACGGTAGAAGCGGCGGTAGTCGTTCTCGTCGAGCCGCTCCAGGTAGGGGAGGTACTCGCCAGCGGGTTCGCTCGGCTGGAAACGGCCGTCTGACGTCAGCAGCTGGACGGTGTTCGCCGGGCGCGGGGTATCGTTCGTCGCAACCACCGTTCTAACCTAACCGCTTACCCGGGTGGCCATTTGGTAGCTTTCCTCCAAGATCGGCACTGACTTCAACAGGTCTTTCCACATATTCGTGCTCTCCGACGCTGATCCGAATTCCCTCCGATGGAAAAGCCCGAACGGTCAGGCCCGCGGCCGAGAAGGCGTCGCTCGCGGCGGCCGTCTCCTCGCCGGTGGCCAGCCACACGAAATTCCCCTGCGCCTGCGGAACGCTCCACCCCTGCTCGATGAGCGCCTCCCGCAACCGGTCACGCCGCATCGCGATACGCGCCACCCGCTCCATCAGCTCATCCTCGGCCTCGATGGAAGCGAGAGCCGCGACCCGGGCGGCATCGGTCACCGACAGGGGGAGAGCGGCCGATCGCGCCGCATCCAGCACCGCAGCCGGCCCGACCGCGTAGCCGATCCTCAGAGCAGCGAGCCCGTAAGCCTTGGAGAAGGTGCGCAGCACGACCAGGTTCGGGTGCCGCGAGAGCAACGGGATGCCGTTCACCGCCGCCTCATCCGTCTCGAACTCGTGGTACGCCTCATCCAGCAGAACCAGCAGATCGCCCGGAACCTCCGCCATGAACGAGGCGAACTCCGCCGCCGTGACGACCGGGCCGGTCGGGTTATTGAGCGTACAGACGATGACGGCTCGCGTACGGTCCGTGATCGCCGCGGCGAGCGCCGGCAGGTCGTGCCCGCCGTCGGCGCGGTTCGGCACCTGCACGCTCGTCGCGCCGGCGACCGTCGCCAATCCCGGATACGCCTCGAACGACCGCCACGAATACACGACCTCATCGCCCGCTCCCGCCACCGCGCGAATCAGCTGCGCCAGCAGCGCCACGGAGCCGCTGCCCAGATGCACCTGGTCGACGTCCACGCCGTGCCGCTCGGCCAGCTTGTCCCGCAGATCGGCGCCGCCCGCGTCCGGATACCGGTTCAGTCCGCCGAGCGTCGCACCGACGGCCGCCACCACCGAGGCCAGCGGGGGATACGGGTTCTCGTTGCTCGACAGCTTGAAGTCGTCCGCCGCCGCCGTCCGCCCCTGCCTGTAGGCGGGAGTGGCCACGATCTCGGGCCGCAACCGCACCGGCGGCGTGTTCTCGTCAGTCACAGACCCAACTTAGCCGCGCAGGCATTCCGGCGGGAGAATCCTCTGTTGTCCGCCCGGCCAGTGGCGGCCTCTTCGGCTTCGACCTCCGGGCGCCTCTTTCGCAGGGAACGGAGGAGAGAGAATCCACCGGCGTTGTCCCCGAGGGCAGCGCCTGCGAAGATGACGTCATGCGATTTCTGCTCAAGACGATCATCAACGCCTTCGCACTGTGGCTCACAACCTTCGTCGTCAGCGGGGTGACCGTCCGCTCCTACGCCGGCTCGGAGACAGCGACCGTGCTGACGTATTTGCTCATCGCTGTGATCTTCGGGCTGGTGAACGCGATCGTCGGCACCGCTATCCGGATCGTCGCGTTCCCGCTGTACATTCTGACGCTCGGCCTCATCTGCCTGATCGTGAACGGCCTGCTCCTGCTGATCGTGTCAAGGATCAGCGATGCGATGGGCTTCGGGCTGCACATCGCCGGCCTCTGGCCGGGCGTTCTGGGCGCGCTGGCGCTGGGGATCATCGCCTGGCTGTTCGGGCTCATCCTGCGCCCGCTCTCACGGAGGTGAGCCTGCGGGGTTCGCTGACAACGTACGCCCGGCCGTGAGTGCGGGAGAATAGGGAGCGTCCACCCCGCGCAGCCACTCCGAGGAGCCCCATGACCGCCCTGCCTCCCCAGCCGTTGAGCCCCCTAGACGGACGCTACCGCCCGGCGGTGCTCGGCCTCGGCGACCACCTCTCCGAGGCGGGCCTCAACCGTGCTCGCGTTCAGGTGGAGGTCGAATGGCTCCTGTACCTCACAAACCACCGGATGTTCGGATCGAGTCCGCTGAGCGCCGAGCAGGCCGGACAGCTGCGGGCCCTGGCCGACGGCTTCGGACAGGCCGAGATCGACCGGCTGGCCGAGCTGGAGGCGACCACCAAGCACGATGTCAAAGCCGTCGAGTACCTCGTTCGTGAGCGCCTCCACACGCTCGGACTGGACCACATCGCCGAACTCACGCACTTCGCGGCGACCAGCGAAGACATCAATAACCTCTCCTACGCGCTCACGGTCAGCGCCGCCGTCAACGAGGTCTGGCTACCCAATTACCGCGCCGTGATCGCCGAATTGCGGGCGCAGGCCGCTCAGCACCGCGACGCCGCGATGCTCGCGCGGACCCACGGCCAGCCCGCGACGCCCACCACGATGGGCAAGGAGCTCGCGGTTTTCGCACACCGTCTCGAACGCATCCGCAAGCAGGTCGAGCAGACCGAATACCTTGGCAAGTTCTCCGGCGCGACCGGCACCTTCGCAGCGCACCTCATCGCCGATCCCTCCGCCGACTGGCTCGCGATCTCCGAAGAGTTCGTCCGCAGCCTCGGGCTCGACTGGAACCCCCTCACCACCCAGATCGAATCCCACGACTGGCAGGCGGAGCTTTACGGGCGTATCTCACACGCCAACCGCGTCCTGCACAACCTCTGCACCGATATCTGGACGTACATCTCGCTCGGCTACTTCCGCCAGACGCCCGAACCCGGCGCCACCGGATCTTCGACCATGCCGCACAAGGTCAACCCGATCCACTTCGAGAACGCCGAGGCGAACCTCGAACTCTCCAGTGCCATCCTGGACTCGCTCGCGGCCAACCTGGTCACAAGCCGGCTCCAGCGTGACCTCACCGACTCCAGCGCGCAGCGCAACATCGGCGTCGGGATCGGCCACTCCGTGCTCGCGCTCGACAACATCCAGCGCGGACTCGGCCAGATCTCGCTCGATGCGGACGCCCTGGATGCGGACCTCGACACCAACTGGGAGGTGCTGGCCGAAGCCATCCAGACCGTCATCCGCGCGGATGTCACAGCGGGCCGCTCGACCATCGAAGACCCGTACGCACTGCTCAAGAGCCTGACCCGCGGCAAGCGCGTCGACCACGCCGCGCTGACCGAGTTCGTCACCGGCCTCGACATCGGCCCGGCAGCCAAGAACCGTCTGCTGGAACTCACACCGGCGGGCTACATCGGCCTCGCCTCGCAGCTGGTCGGCCGCCTCTGAACGAGCGGCGAGTCCGGGGGCCCGCGGTCAGTGCGCCGCGGGCTTCTCCATCCCCGGGGCCTCGTCGTCTCCAGCCGGAGCCGTTCGGCCCTCAGGCTGCGACCGCTCGGCAGCCTTCGCCGCCGCTTCGGCATCTTGCTCGTGGATGTCCTCCGCCTCGGCTTCGTTCGGTTTGAAGGCGAGCGCGAACAGCGCCACCGACAGCAGTGAAACGATGAACGCGATGCCGAACGCCACACCGGCGATCAGGAGCTCGCGCGTCGCCATCAGCACAATCAGCCCGGTGAAAACGGCGAGACCGCCGGAGATCGCGAGCAGCTCGACCGGGAGGAAGCGGTCACGGCGGGTGGGTTCGATTCTGGCGCTCACGGGGGAGTCTTTCTGGCTGCGTTCGCTCACGATCCGCTCTCCGCCCGCTGCGGCGACGCGAATCGTGATGCGGATCGCAGCGTCGCCGCCCCAATGCCCTGGAACACACCGACGATCACGGCCCACGCGCCGAACAGGCCGACAGCGAGCACCGCATCGGCCGGCGCGAACAGCAGCACGAGCGCGAGCACGGCGGTGAGAGCGCCGGTGATGAGCCAGTCGCGGGCCGCGGCATCCCGGTGGCGGGAACCAAGGCCGTTGTAGAGCTCGAGGAAACCGGCCAAGGCGCCCCACACAGTCACGAGGTAGAGGAACATCGCGAGTCCGCTGCCGAGCAGCGCCAGGGCGAGCGCACCGGCGAGGACGCCGAGGACGCCCTGGCCGACGAAGAGCGTCCGGGTCAGGCCGCGCGACGAGAACAGAAGGCTGAGAACGCCGGTCGCGAGTCCATCAAGCACAGCGAACGCACCGAAGACGGTCAGCCCGAAGGCCACGGTGTGCGCGTCCCGTGTGAAGGTGATGACGACCGCGGCGGCCAGCGCCACGACGGCGCGCACGGCGGGGACGGCCCAAGTGCGGCTCGGGGTGGAGCCCCCCGGCGGTTGGGCAAGAACGGCGGGTGCCACTCGGCGACCTCTCTCAGTCTGTTTTCCCACCCAGTCTAGCTGGCGGCTTCCTGCGCGTTCGCCTGAGCCGGCAGACACTGCCGCCGGTGGCTTCTGAACGCCGGCGCACCAGGACACCGAACACTAGCCACCCGCACCGGACGTCCCTCCGGACCCGCCAGAACACTTATGACCGCGAACGCGACGAGCAAGAAGGCCCCCGGCAGCAGCGCCACCCCGATGCCGTCGCATGCCATCGCCGGTCGGCGCCGAGACGGCTGACGGGGGAGTTCGAGGGCCGGCCAGGCGAAAACCATGACGGACAGGACGGCGACCCCGGCACTCTGCAGCAGAGAAATCAGGACGAAATTGATACGCCTAGTTATAGAGATTCGTTTATCAGCGCGCATCATGCGTAAGAATGATTTTGAAAACTATATCTAAAGTACCGCATACTTTGGGTAAGCTCCTCCCTAACTGAATCGGTTTCAGCCTGGAAGGAAGGCCGAACATCATGCCAGTCCCCATCTCGAGCAAGGTCGATCTCGCACCTCGGCGACTCCTCCGCGACACTGTGGCGGAGTCGATCCGGAGCGCGATCCTGGACGGATCGTTCTGTCCGGGCGAGCGCCTCCACGACGAGGAGCTCCAAGGTTGGCTCGGAGTCTCACGAACCCCCATCCGCGATGCGCTCAACGAGCTCTCGCGGGCCGGGCTCGTCGAAATGGCTCCGAACCGCTACACCCGGGTCGCCGACCCGGACTCCCGCGCTGCCGCCGACTCACTTGAGACGCTGGCGGCGCTGCTTTCCGGAGTGCTCCGCATCGCTGTACCACGGATGACACCCTCCGAGCGCCGCGAATGCTCAACCGGAATGGACCGCATCCTGCGGGAATTCGGCGAGAACGATTCGGCGGCTCTGGCGGACGCTTGCCGCACCGTTCTCGCCGCAGCCGTCCGCGTCTGTGACAACATGGTCCTGACACGCCTCTACGAGGAGACAGTGTGGGGACTGGTCTTCCGTGTGCGCGACGGGTACGAGACCGCGGATCTTCGCGAATCGGTCAACAGGCTCTACCAGGACCTCCGCGACGAGGTCACCATCGCCAACAAGCGCAGCACGCGCCACGACCAGCACCATCCGATCGCCCCGCGGCGACCGGTCGCGGCCGCCCACTGACGAAGGAGCCGCTGACGAAGGAGACCGGCTGCGGCGGCGTCGCCGCGGCCGGTGCCTCGTACACCGCGGGCCCGGAGGGCATCGATCGGTGTGAACGACGACGAAAGTGTCGCCGTGGACTTCGATCAAGCGGTCGGCTCGGTCCGCCGGGCGTGCGATCTCGGCGACGGCGACCCGGTCGGCAGCGCTGGGCAGGATGCCGTCTTCCACCCAGAGCCTCTCGGCGGAAGCGGTGAGAGTTGCCCGTCCAGCCAGCCCTGCCTGGGCATACTCCCGGAGCATGACCAACGAGAGGGCGATCTGCCGAGCAGACCACCTCACTCTCCCGGGGTGGCCGCTACGAGCTTTCCCTCAATCCGGACACCAAAATCTGAGTACACGCTGTAAGGCCATTCACACTCGTCAGATCGGCGCCATGTCCGCGAAACGCGAGTACATGCCCTGGAATGCGACCTTAACCGTCTTTGTCGGTCCATTACGGTGCTTCGCCACGATCAGATCGGCTTCGCCCGCACGCGGGTTGTCCTTCTCATAGGCGGACTCGCGGTGGAGGAGCACAACGACATCGGCGTCCTGCTCGATCGAGCCGGACTCGCGCAGATCGCTCAGAGCGGGGAGTTTGTCGGCACGCTGCTCGGGACCGCGGTTCAGCTGGGAGAGCGCGATGACCGGAACCTGGAGTTCCTTCGCGAGCAGCTTCAGCGCCCGCGAGAACTCGCTGACCTCCTGCTGACGGCTCTCGACCCGCTTACCGCTCGTCATCAACTGCAGGTAGTCGATGATCACCATCTTGAGTCCGACGCGCTGCTTCAGACGACGGCACTTGGCCCGGATTTCGACCAGAGTCATATTGGGACTGTCGTCGATGTAGAGGGGTGCGTCGTTGATGCGCCCCCGAGTGGCCGCGATGGTGGTCCAGTCGCGGTTGTCCACCGTGCCCTTCCGCATGTGCTGAAGGGGGACGGTCGCCTCGGCGGAGAGCAAACGCATCGCGATCTCGCTGCGTCCCATCTCGAGCGAGAAGAAGATCGTGGGCAGATCGTGCTTGATGGCGGCTGCCCGGGCGAAGTCGAGCGCGAGCGTCGACTTTCCCAGCGCGGGCCGCGCGGCGACGATGATCATCTGACCCGGGTGCAAACCATTGGTCAGCTCATCGAGCTCGGTGAAGCCCGTGGGAACACCCGTCATCGAGCCATCCTTGTGCTTCGACGCCTCGATCTCGTCGATGGCGACGGTGACCGCCTCCGTCAGCGGGACGTAATCCTCCACCTCCTGCGTTCCGGTCACCGAGTAGATCTCAGCCTGGGCGTTGTTGACGAGGTCGAGCACCTCGCCCTCGGCCTTGTAGCCCATCTGAGTGATGCGGGTGCCCGCCTCGACCAGACGGCGCAGCAGCGCCTTCTCGGCCACGATATTAGCGTAGTAGCCGGCGTTGGCCGCCGTCGGAACAAGACTGGTCAGGGTGTGCAGGTATTCGGCTCCGCCCGCACGCGACAGCTCACCCAGTTTTGTGAGTTCATCGGTCACGGTGATCACATCGGTCGGCTCGCCGTGCGAGTAGAGCGACAGGATCGCGTCGTAGACGATCTCGTGCTTCGGGATGTAGAAGTCCGTGCCACGGACGACCTCGACGACATCGGCGACGGCGTCCTTGCTCAGCAGCATCCCGCCGAGAGCGCTCTGCTCCGCAAGGAGGTCGTGAGGCGGAGTTCGCTCGGGGGAGCGGTCCTCGCCCTGTTCACGGCCGTCCGCGAGACCGATGTGGGCGATCGACACGTTCTCTCCTCACTTGTTTCGGCACGCCTGACGGGTAAACGCTCTCGCACTGCCTCTAACGTGAGTCGCGGGCACCTGATTGCGTTCTCCGACGCGCCGCACCGCGCTTCTGGCGGGCTGACAAAACACTGAAGCGCGCTCTCAGAGGCAGAATACGAACAACCACCGACACTCGGACGCGCTTCCCCATCCATGTCCACCTTGGACATCGATCACCCTACGAACCCCGATCCAGCATCCACAACTTTGCCTGTGGATAACTTTGTGGACAATCTGCGGGAAACGCCGCCACGCTTGTGTACAAGTTGGGAATGGATCTGTGGGTAGAGAGAAAATTTTAGTGTTAAAATGTACCTTAACCAGCGATTTTTCTTTCCGCATCCTGTGAGGAAAAACTTCTTTGGGCACTGTGGCAAGCGCTGAGATTCGGGCGTGTCGAACTGTGGATGAAGCTGGGCAAACTTCCCCGAAAAAGGTGTAGCGGCGGGCCTTCGCCCGCCGCTACACTCTGCTTTCGAGATCGCTAATTGGCAGCGACCACCTGAAGGGTGATCATGGCCGAGAGGTCCTCGTGCAGCCGCACGGTGGCCTCGTGGTCACCGACGGCTTTGATCGCGTTGGGGAGTTCGATTTTGCGCTTGTCTAGTTCGCCGATGCCGGCGGCTTTGACGGCCTCGGCGACATCCGCGGTCTTCACCGATCCGAACAGACGACCTTCGCGGCCAGCCTTGACGACCAGCTTGACGCGGGTGGCCTCCAGCTTCGCTTTGAGTTCCTGAGCGGCCTCCATCGAGTGCAGCTCGCGAGCCGCGCGGGCCGCCTTAATTTGCTCGACCTGCTTCTTGCCACCGCGGGTCCACGAGATCGCGAAACCCTGCGGAACAAGGTAATTGCGGGCGTAGCCATCCTTGACCTCGACGACGTCGCCAGCGGAGCCGAGGCCGGTGACCTCGTGCGTGAGAATAACCTTCGACATGTGTCTACTCCTTAACGGCCGGAGCCGGCGTAGGGAAGCAGAGCCATCTCGCGCGCGTTCTTGACGGCGCGGGCGATCAGGCGCTGCTCCTGGACGGAGACACCGGTGATGCGGAGGGCGCGGATCTTGCCACGCTCGGAGATGAACTTGCGCAAGGTCGCGACATCCTTGTAGTCAATGACGCCGACGCGGACGGACTTCGCCGGAGCGGCGTTCTTCCCGTCCTTGCCCTTGCGGATCGGCTTGCGGCGGTCGCCGCTCGACTTTCCAGCCATGATTTCCTTTGCTTTCCGCCCGTCACGGCCGAGGCCGGCGGGCATATGAGTGTTGGGGACCCGTTAGAACGGAGTCTCGTCGTTGTACGCGCCCGGGGTGTTCCAGACATCGGTTCCAGCAGACGGGTCCGCGGGAACGGTTGCCGCCCACGGCTCTTCGACGGCAGGAGCTCCGCCACCGAATCCGCCCGGACCACCCGGACCACGCGACGACTGCGCGCGGGTCACCTGAGCGGTGGCGTAACGCAGCGACGGACCGATTTCGTCGATCTCAAGCTCGATGGAGGTGCGCTTCTCGCCTTCCTTCGTCTCATAGGAACGCTGCTTGAGCCGGCCCTGGGCGATGACACGTGAGCCCTTGGTCAGCGAGCCTGCGACATGCTCGGCGAAGTCACGCCAGACGCTCGCGCGCAGGAACAGTGCCTCACCGTCCTTCCACTCGTTCGCCTGACGGTCGAACGTGCGGGGAGTGGATGCGATGGTGAAGTTAGCAACGGCCAGCCCGTTCTGCGTGTAGCGCAGCTCAGGGTCGGACGTGAGGTTGCCCACCACGGTGATGACGGTCTCGCCGGCCATGGGATTAGACGCCGACCTTCTCGGTGACCGTCTTCTCGGCGGCGGCGGCCTTGCGGGCGGCCTTCTCGTCGGCGCGCTTCTGAGCGGCCGCGACCTGGGCGATCGCCTCGTCGGCACGGAGGACCTTGGTGCGCATGACAGCCTCGCTGAGCTTCAGCTGGCGGTCGAGCTCCTTCGTGGTGTCACCGGTGGCGGTGAGCTGCACGACGGCGTAGATGCCCTCGGACTTCTTGTTGATCTCGTAGGCCAGGCGGCGGCGACCCCAGATGTCGACGTTGTCGATCGTTCCACCGTCGTTCCGGACGACGTTGAGGAACTTGTCAAGGCTGGGAGCAACGGTGCGCTCGTCGATCTCGGGATCGAGGATGACCATCAGCTCGTATTGATGCATGACTAACCCACCTCCTTTGGTCTTGGCGGCTACAGACGGTCTGCAGCAGGAGTGTTGTACATCGTGTGCCCAGGTAGGAACCCACCCGGGCAGCTTACCTAGGGTAACGGATGCCCGGTCTCGACGCCAGCTCGCGGGGTGAGGGACGACCGGGCCGTGTGGGTACCCCTCACGGCGAGGGCGGGAAAGGAGGATACGGGTGGGAGTGGTCATGCATCCACCATCCCCGCTCACCCGGAGCAGCGGGCTCGACGACCCGAATCGGTGGAGAACTGGTCGATCGAACCCGCCTGTGGAGGATTACGCCTCCGCGGAACGCTCCGACCACCATGCCAGCAGCCGGCGGGTGGCCTCTTCTTCGCCGAGAGAGCCCTGATCCAGCCGCAGGTCCAGCAGGTACGTCATCGCCTGGCCGACGTCCCGCCCCGGCTTGATCCCCAGGATGGCCATCACCTGCTGACCGTCCAGGTCCGGACGGACAGAATCCAGCGCCTCCTGTTCCCCGAGTGAGGCGATGCGCTGCTCCAGATCGTCGTACGCGAAGCCGAGCCGGTCTGCTTTGCGACGGTTCCTCGTCGTGACATCCGCCCGGGTGAGCATGTGAAGCCGCTCCAGCTCGGGACCCGCATCTCGCACGTACCGGCGCACCGCGGAGTCGGTCCACGCCCCTTCTGTGTACCCAAAGAACCGCAGATGCAGCTCGATCAGGCGGGACACGGATTCGATCGTGGCCTTGTCGAAGCGAAGCGCCGTCAAACGCTTCTTCGCGAGTTTCGCCCCGACCACATCGTGGTGATGGAAACTGACCGCCCCACCCGGCTCGAACCGGCGCGTGGCCGGCTTCCCGATATCGTGAAGGAGCGCGGCGAGCCGCAGCGTCAGTTCCGGCGCGTCACCGGGATGCCGTTCCCTCTCGTACTCGATCGCTTGCTCCAGCACGGTGAGACTGTGCTGGTAGACGTCCTTGTGGTGGTGGTGCTCGTCCACTTCCAGACGCAACGCGGACAGCTCGGGAAGGACGCGATCGGCGAGACCGGTCGACACCAGCAGCTCGATTCCTGGACGTGGGCGGTCGGACATAAGCAGCTTGCCGAGTTCGTCCCGGATGCGTTCCGCGCTGACGATCTCGATGCGATCGGCCATCGCGGCCATCGCGGCCTGGGTCTGGCCGTCCACCTCGAATCCGAGCTGTGCGGCGAACCGTGCCGCACGCAGCATCCGGAGCGGATCGTCCCCGAACGACACTTCGGGGCTCGACGGCGTCGTGAGGACGCGGGCAAGCAGGTGCTCGACCCCGCCGGACGGGTCCACCAGCCGCACCTCCGGAACACGCAGGGCGAGCGCGTTCACCGTGAAGTCCCGGCGAAGGAGGTCGCCCTCCAGCGTATCGCCGAACTCGACGTCCGGTTTGCGGGTCGTGCCGTCATAGCTGTCGGAACGATAAGTGGTGACCTCCACCGCCTCCTCGCCGAACACAGCGCCGATCGTGCCGTAGGCACGGCCGATGTCCCAGACTGCGTCGGCGAGGGGGGAGAGGAGGCGTACGATCGCGTCCGGACGCGCATCCGTCGTGAAGTCGAGATCGTGTACCTCCCGCCCGAGCAGAGCGTCCCTGATCGGGCCGCCGACCAGCGACAGTTCGTGTCCGGCCGCCGCGAAAGCCGCCGCCAGGCGGGCCACGGTCGGCGAAGCGGCGATGGCTGCGAGGCGATCGAGGGATTCGGCGACGGACTGCATGATGCCTCAGTTTAACGGGCACACTCGGCGTGCTCTCCCAGGGGTCGGCCCCTAGAATCGTCGTCATGGAGGCCGAACCGGGAGCGCGCGTCGACGCATGAGTGAATCCGGAACCACCTTCCGGGGTGTGCGATTCGTCGCCGTGCTCATGAGTGCGGCGGTCGCTTTGTCGGCCCTCCTCGGCGGCGCCCCGGTGTCCGAGGCGAGCACCGGCTGGGGCTCCGTGGTGAGCGGCGAGCGATCCGCCACGATCAGAACGGCAGCGACGGCTCGGCTCTCCGCATCCCTTTCCGCCGGAACCGCGGGCCTGCTGGCGCCGGGCCAGGACCTTGTCGCATCGGTCACCGTGACCAACTCCTCCGGCACCGCGCTCACCTCCGGAACGGTCCGGTTCTGGCTGAATCCCACTGCGTTCACTTCGCGCAGAGGACTGACAGCCTGGCTCTCCTCGACGGACGCGGTGAAGGACAGGGTCAATCTCGGCTCGGTCGCGCTGCCAGCGCTAGAGCCCGGCGCTTCGGCCATTGTGCGCGTCCCGGTCGCCGCTGCGGCTGTGCCGTTCGCTTCACGATCGGTCACCGGCGTCTTCGGTGTCGGGGCCGCCGTGAGCGCCGACCAGCAGACAGCAGAAGCCCGCTCATCGCTCGTGTGGTCTGTGGGCGAGGCGGCGGCCAAGACGGATGTCGGCGTGGTGATGCCGATCGTGAGCCCCTCCACCGGCGCCGGCCTGATCTCCGCCGACGATCTCGCGACCTACACGGCTCCCAACGGCGTCCTCACCCGCGACCTCGACGGGATCGCCGGCCACAGCACGGTCGCCGTGGGCATTGACCCGATGATCGTCGCATCCATCCGCGCCCTCGGGAACGCCGCGCCCGCCACCGCGACCGACTGGCTGACACACTTGAGCACCCTGCCCAACGAAACCTTCTCATTGGGTTACGGAGATGCGGATATGGCCGGTCAGCTGCAAGCCGGCCTCACCACACCGCTCACCCCTCTCTCCCTCCGCTACGCCCTCGACGCGAAGAACTTCTCACCGGCCCCGACCACGATCGGCGAGCCCACCACCGCAACACACGTCCAGCCGACACCGACGGCCTCACCGGCACAGAGCCCAAGCCCCAGCCCAACCCCCCTCCCCACCCTCCCCACCCTGAGCGAACTCGTCGCGTGGGACTACAGCCTTTCCGGCATCGCCTGGCCCGGCGACGGCACGCTCCGCTCCGCGGATCTCGCACCGCTCTCCACAGCCGGGATGAAGACCGTCATCGTCTCCGGCGACAACACGAACGCCGACGAACTGGACAGCACACCGAACGCCGTCGTCCACACCGCCAGCAGCATGCTCGCCGTCAGCGACCAGCGGATCTCCGACGCCCTCCGCCAATCGGTCTCCGCACCGAGCGACATCGCATGGAACACCGCTATGTCAGCAGTGAACGCACAGCTCGCGCTCCTCAGCGGCGAAGACAAGACCTCCCGTAAGGTCCTCGTCGCCCTCGACCGTTCGTGGCCATCGAGCGGGACGCAGTTGCAACGCAGCCTCGACGCTCTGCTGACCTCAGCGTGGTCGGCACCGGCCGCCTTTTCCAGCATCGTCTCCGCCTCCGGATCCACCGACACCGTCGTGGTGGATGCGCCCGAGTCTCAGAGACGGATCGACGCCATCCGCAGCCTGCTCACCGACGAGAAGGCGCTGACCGACTTCGCGACTGTCCTGGTCGACCCCACGACGCTGACAGGCAGGACCCGCGCGCAACTCCTCACTCTGCTGGCCGTGTCCTGGCAGAACCCCCGCACCGACTGGTCCGCGGCCGTGACGAAAAGCCGCGAAGCCACCACCAAGACGCTCCACGCGATCCGCATCCTGCCCACCGAGAACATCAACCTCGTGAGCACGCAGGGGTCCATCCCGTTCACCGTGAGCAACGAGCTGCCGGGCGAGGCCGCCACTGTCACGCTCAGGGCGTCTCCGTCCAACGGCCGTCTCGAGATCGACGGACCCACGACCAAGTCCATTCCGAAGGATTCACGGGGGACGATGCTCGTCCCGGTCAGGGCGAAGGTCGGAAACGGCCAGGTCGTGCTGTCCCTCCAGCTGTACAGCCCGACAGGCATCCCGATCGGCGATCCCTCCGCGGTGAGCGTGGAGGTACACGCTGACTGGGAGGGTCTCGGCGCGCTCGTCTTCGGCGCACTGCTGGTGCTCCTGTTCGGCTACGGAATCGTCCGTGGACTCCTGCGCCGCCGGGCCCAGCGACGCACCGAGGCGCAGCAGACGCCCGAGGACGACAAGGGCGACAACGCCGCTCCCCGCAACGACGGGAGTTCGGATGGCTAGCATCGGCCGCGCCAGCGCCATGCTCGCGTCGGGGACCTTGGTCTCGCGCATCCTCGGCTTCGCGAAGGCCTGGTTGCTCGTTCAGGCGATCGGCGCCCTGAGCTTCGCAGGCGGAGCCTACGCGACGGCGACGCTGGTCCCCAACAGCCTCTATGCGATCATCGCTCAGGGGGTGCTCAACGCCGTCCTAGTGCCGCAAATCGTTCGGGCCTCCGGTGCGGCCGACGGTGGGCGGCAGTACATCAACAAGCTGGTCACGCTCGGGATGGTCGTCTTCGCCGCTGTGGCGCTGGTGGCGACCCTGCTCGCGCCGGTCCTCATCGGCCTGTTCGGTCTGCGCGGCGAACAGGCGGCGCTCGGCACGACCTTCGCGTACTGGTCGCTCCCGCAGATCTTCTTCCTCGGTCTGTACACACTGCTCGGCGAGGTGCTCAACGCCCGCAAGTCGTTCGGTCCCTTCACCTGGGCGCCGGTGATCAACAACGTCGTCGCGATCGGGATGCTGGCCGCCTTCATCCTGGGATTCAGCTCCGACCCCTTCGGCGAGCGCTCGCACGAGTGGGGCTCGGGGATGGTCGCACTGCTGGGCGGCGGGGCGACTCTGGGCATTGCCGTCCAGGCCGTCGTCCTGTTCTTCTTCTGGCGCCGGATCGGCCTGCGGTTCCGCCCCGATTTCCGCTGGCGGGGCGTCAACCTCGGCAGCGCAGGAAAAGCCGCCGGCTGGACGCTCGGGATGCTCATGGCCACCCAGATCGCCGGGCTGATCGAGACCAACGTCGCCAACTCCACCGGAGACGGCAAGGCGGGAGTCTTCGCCATGAACAACGCGTGGCTCGTGTTCATGCTGCCGCACGGCATCATCGCGGTCTCGATCGTCACCGCGTATTACACGAGGATGGCGGAGCACGCGCAGCAGGGCTCCGCTTCCGGGTTCCGTGCCGATTTCTCCAGCGCGGCCCGCTCGATCATGTTCCTGATCGTCCTCTCGTCCGCAGTGCTCATCGTGATCGCCTTCCCGGTCGCCCGCGTTTTCACACCCGAATACCCGGCGATGGGGCTCGTCCTGATCGCCTACCTGGTGGGACTGGTGCCCTTCTCCCTCGTCTTCATGGCGCAGCGCGCGTTCTACTCCTTCGGCGACACCCGCACTCCGTTCCTGTTCACGCTGGCGCAGACCGTGCTCATCGTCATCGGCGTTCTGGGCTGTCTCGCGATCCCGGCCGGACACCGCGCAGCCGCGATCGCTCTCGTCGTGTCCGCGTCCACGCTCATCCAAGCAGTCCTGGCTTTCGCGCTGCTGCGCCGACGCACCGGGGGAGTGGACGGGCGTCGCATCCTGAGCGGTCTGTGGCGGTTCCTCGCCGCAGGGCTGGCGGCTGTGGCTGCCGGGACCGGGTTCCTGGTCCTGCTGGGCGGTGCCGTCGAGGGCGCTTTCCCGGTGAGCAGTCCCCTCAGCGCGATCCTCGCCTCCGCCGTCGTCGGGATCGTCATGGCGATCGTCTATGTCGGCTCCCTGGCGATCTTCCGCTCGGCAGATCTGGAAGCCGGATTGGCGCCTGTCGTGGAGCGTGTTTTCAGACGCTCAGCGACAGGGGGTGACACGGAATAGCATCCGCCTAGGATGTGTTCTACAAGTCGGTGCTTCCGGACCCGGGGGGCGCCGCCGATCACCAAGGAGTTCCTACGTGCGGCAGATTATCATCATCGGTTCCGGACCAGCCGGTTACACCGCAGCCATCTACGCCGCGCGCGCCAACCTCAAACCGCTGCTGATCGCCTCGTCTGTCGAGGCCGGCGGCGAATTGATGAAAACCACCGAGGTAGAGAACTTCCCCGGCTTCCCCGACGGCGTCATGGGCCCCGATCTCATGGTCAAGATGCAGGCGCAGGCCGAGAGGTTCGGCACAGAAGTCATCCTCGAAGACGTCGTCTCCGTTGACCTCTCCGGCGATGCCAAGACCGTGACTCTCGGCTCAGGCGCAGTCCACGAGGCGCTCTCCGTGATCTTCGCGACCGGCTCCGCCTACCGAAAGCTCGGGCTGGAGGACGAAGAACGACTCTCCGGTCACGGCGTCTCCTGGTGCGCGACGTGCGACGGTTTCTTCTTCCGTGAGCGCACGATCGCGGTCGTCGGCGGCGGCGACTCGGCCTTGGAGGAAGCGACCTTCCTGACCCGCTTTGCGGACAAGGTCTACGTCATCCACCGTCGTGACTCCCTCCGTGCGTCCAAGATCATGCAAGATCGGGCCTTCGCCAACAACAAGATCGAATTCATCTGGAACTCGGAAGTCGTGGCGATCAACGGCAGCGAGCAGGTCGAGGGCATCACCCTCCGCAATCGTGAGAACGACGACCAGAGCGACCTGGACGTCCAGGGGCTGTTCATTGCCATCGGCAACGACCCGCGCGTCCACCTGGTGCATGGTCAGCTCGACCTCACTCCAGAGGGAACCATCGCGGTCGCCGGCCGCAGCTCGAAGACCAAACTCACGGGCGTGTTCGCCGCGGGTGACGTCGTCGACTCCTCGTACCGTCAGGCCGTGACCGCGGCCGCATCGGGCACGGTCGCCGCACTCGACGCGGAGCACTACCTGTCCGACCTCCCCCAGGACCTGCTGGACAACGCAACGGACATTGCGCCCGGCGACCTCGAACTCACGACCACCGCATAAGGAGAATCAGCCCATGTCAGCAACACGTTCGGTCACGGACGTATCCTTCGAGCAGGATGTCCTCAACAGCGAGAAGACGGTCCTCGTGGACTTCTGGGCGGAATGGTGCGGCCCCTGTCGCGCCGTCGGCCCGATCCTCGACCAGATCGCCGCGGAGCACTCCGAGAAGATCGAGATCGTCAAACTCAATGTTGACGAGAACCCGCAGACCGCGGCGAAGTACCAGATCACCTCCATCCCCGCGATGAAGGTGTACCAGGGTGGCGAGGTCGTCAAGACCGTCATCGGCGCCAAGCCCAAGCCTGCCCTCGAAGCTGACCTGGCCGCCTACCTGGCGTAGGGCGACCGCCTTTTCGCGACCCGTCCGGTGCTCACCCGCCGGACGGGTCTTTTCGTACCCGCGCATCCCTCGATTTCCAGCGGAAAGCGCGACCCACATAGCATGGCTGAACGACACTAGAAATGGACTGATTCTTGACTGAACAGGGCAGCCCGCGTCAGCAGGGCAACAATCTGGACCCGTGGTATACCCACTACGCGCAGCGCACCAGCGGCCTCGCCGCCAGTGAGGTCCGAGCTCTGTTCGCCGTCGCCAGCCGTCCCGAAGTGGTCTCGCTGGCCGGCGGCATGCCCTATGTCGACGCCCTCCCCGAAGACCTCGTCATCGGGGCAATGGATCGTGTGATGCGCGAGCGTGGACCGGTCGCTCTCCAGTACGGCTCCGGCCAGGGGGTTCCCGCCCTGCGTGAGCAGATCCTCGACGTTATGGCCCTCGAGGGGATCAGCGGCAGCGCGGACGATGTCATCGTCACCACCGGCTCTCAGCACGCGCTGGAACTCTTCAGCAAACTCTTCATCGACCCGGGCGATGTGGTTCTCGCCGAAGGCCCCAGCTACGTTACGGCGATGGTGATCTTCCGCTCCTACCAGGCCGAAGTCGACCACATTCCGATGGACGAGCACGGGCTCATTCCCGAAGCGCTGCGCGAGCACATCGCGCGGCTGAAAGCGGCCGGCCGGCGAGTCAAGTTCCTCTACACCGTCCCGAGCTTTCACAACCCGGCTGGTGTGACCCTCAGCTGGGAGCGCCGGCTTGAGATCCTCGAAATCGCACGCCAGAACGACATCCTGGTCCTCGAAGACAACCCCTATGGCTTGCTGTATTTCAACGAGGGTCCGCCAGCGGCCATGCGCTCCGTTGAGCAGGAGGGCGTCGTGTACCTGGGCACCTTCTCCAAGACGCTGGCCCCGGGTTTCCGTGTCGGTTGGGCGCTCGCCCCCCATGCCATCCGCGAGAAGCTCATCCTCGCCAACGAGGCCGCCGTTCTCAGCCCGAGTTCGTTCAGCCAGCTCGTCATCTCGGAGTATCTGTCCGACGCCGATTGGCGCGGACAGATCGACACTTTCCGGAGTGTGTACCGAGAGCGCAAGGAGACGATGATCTCAGCGCTGGAGGAGCATCTCCCCGAGCTCACCTGGACGAACCCCCGTGGTGGCTTCTATGTCTGGCTCACCCTTCCTCCACACCTCGATTCCAAGGCGATGCTGCCACGAGCAGTGACCGAGTTGGTCGCCTATACGCCAGGAACGGCCTTCTTCGCCGATGGTTCCGGCACCCAGAACATCCGTCTTTCGTTCTGCTATCCGACCCCCGAGAACATCCGCGTCGGCATTCGCCGTCTCGCCAATGTGATCAATGGCGAACAGGATCTCCTCGACACATTCGCCGGCACGGGACCGCTCACTGCCACCCGGCCCGGCAAACCCAACGCCAACCCGCCGACCGACCTGCAGTGAGTCCCGCAGAAGAGAAAGAGCTGATCATGCCCGAGAAATCATCACTCGACATCGTCGTTCTCACAGGTGGTATCTCACACGAACGTGACATCTCCCTCCGCAGTGGGCGACGTGTTGCCGATGGGCTTCAGTCACTCGGAAACCGAGTGACGGTCCGCGAGCCGGATGCGACGCTGCTGGCATCCATTCAAGAGGAGCGCCCTGATTTGATCTGGCCGGCACTGCACGGAGCAAGTGGCGAAGACGGCGCACTACGAGGGCTTCTCGAACTCGCCGGTATCCCGTTCGTCGGATCGCGGACCGGCGCATCCCGTCTCGCCTGGTCGAAGCCGACCGCGAAGGCCATCGTCGAGCGCGCCGGGGTGCATACTCCCGCGTCCGTCACCCTGCCCAAAGAGACATTCCGCGAACTCGGTGCCAACAGCGTGCTCGTCGCCGTGCTCGATGGACTGTCGCTCCCGTTAGTCGTGACGCGAAGGGCGGATCAGCGCAGGGAGTCACCATTGTCAACGACCCTGGAGAGCTGCCCCGGGCAATGGTCGACGCCTACACCTATGCGGAGATCGCTTTCATCGAACGCAAGATCGACGGTGTTGAAGTCTCCGTCGCTGTGATTGACACCGGCGATGGGCCGGAAGCGCTTCCGCCCGTCGAGATCGAGCCCGTGGCTGGCGCATACACTTTCGATGCGCGATACAACGCAGGGGAGACCCGGTTCTATGTTCCCGCCCGTCTGGACGAAGCCACGGCTGAGACTGTTGCGGAGGCGGCGAAGACTGCTCACAGGGCGTTGGGCCTGCGCCATCTCTCACGAATCGATCTGATTGTGGATGCCAGTGGCGTACCGTGGTTTCTTGAGGCGAACGTGCTTCCGGGCCTTACAGAGACCTCGATCATGCCGCAGGCGATCGCTGCTTCAGGCCGGAACCACGGGGAGGTTTACGCTGCTCTCGCCACCGCCGCAATCAACGAAGGTTAATCGGCGGAGGTTTCACGTGAAACGGACTCGGGACTCGCTCGAATACTCTGACTCACCGATTTCTTCGAGGATGCGGTTCAGATCCTGGATCGTGGCGAAGTCCACGACAATCTGACCTTTTCGCGCACCGAGGGTGATCTTGACGCGGGTGTTCAGGCGGTCGCCAAGTTTCTGAGCGACCTCATCCAGGTGCCCACGGTGCCTCCCGGGTTTCACTGCCGTGCGAACAGTCTTGGGAGCTTTGCTGGCCGCTGCTTCAGCTGCGCGAACGGAAAGATCCTCGTTGACGATTTTGTCGGCAAGGTGGACCATTCCCTTTTGGTCATCGCCGAGCGAGAGAATCGCGCGCGCGTGCCCTGCCGAAAGGACGCCCGCCGCAACGCGCGTCTGCACAGTTGCCGGAAGCTTAAGCAACCGGATCGTGTTCGTGATCTGCGGTCGCGAGCGACCGATCCGCGCGGCCAACTCCTCCTGTGTGATGCCAAAGTCAGCAAGAAGCTGCTGATACGCAGATGCTTCTTCCAGTGGATTGAGTTGCGAGCGGTGGAGGTTCTCGAGAAGTGCGTCACGCAACATCGCCTCATCCGCGGTGTCCTTGACGATCGCAGGGATCGTGTCGAGCCCGAGTTCTTTCGTCGCACGCAGACGTCGCTCACCCATGATCAACTCATATGTGCCGGCCTGGTTACGCAATGGACGGACAACGACGGGCTGAAGCACTCCGACCTCACGAATGCTCGCAACTAACTCATCCAACTCATTCTGGTCGAACTCGACACGAGGTTGAGATGGATTAGGCACGATATCGACGGGGGAGAGGTTCGCCAAACGCGCCCCCGGAACCGCAACAAGCGCTTCGGTTGCAGTGTCCAACGGCTCGGGGAAGAACACATCCACGGGTCGAGCAGACTGGTCGGTCGTCGGAATGAGGGCACCGATGCCCCGCCCCAATCCGGTGCGCTTGGCTGCCATTAGCGGGATTCTCCTCTTCGTGCGATTTCAGCGGCGGCCTCGAGGTACGAGAGCGAACCGGAGGAGTTCGCGTCGTAGCTGATGACGCTCTGGCCATAGCTCGGCGCCTCGGAGATCCGCACTGAACGGGGGATGATGGTGTCCAAGACCTCATTGGGGAAATGAGAGCGAACGTCCTCCGCAACCTGATTGGCGAGATTGGTCCGCGAGTCATACATCGTCAGCAGAATCGTCGACACTTGAAGCTTCGGGTTGAGGTGCCGCTCGATCAGCTGGATGTTTTTCAGCAACTGGCTCAGACCCTCCAGGGCGTAATACTCGCACTGGATCGGGATAAGGACCTCGGTCGCCGCGACAAAAGCATTGATCGTGAGCAATCCGAGCGACGGCGGACAGTCGATGAGCACGTAGTCGATGTCATACTCGTGCAAGAATCGGTTAAGCGCGCGTGAGAGCCGTTGTTCGCGGGCAACCATCGAAACCAGCTCGATTTCCGCACCTGCAAGGTCGATCGTGGCTGGAATCACGAACAGTCCATGGAATTCGGGGCTCTTCTGGATGACATCTTCGAGCTCTTTATCATTCACGATGACGTCGTAAACGCTCGGTGTCCCCTCGCGGTGTTCGACACTGAGTGCGGTGGATGCGTTACCTTGCGGATCGAGATCTATCACCAAGACTCGCGCACCTGACTTAGCAAGCGCGGCTCCAAGGTTGACAACGGTCGTCGTCTTCCCAACCCCGCCCTTTTGGTTCGAGATGGTGAAGATGCGCGTGTGTGGGGGCAACGGAAGAGCCGTATCCGCAATCGCCTTCCGACGCCTCATGAGTTCCTGTATCTCTCTGGCCAGGGGCGTCGACGTATCGAAAGCGGACTCACCCGCCTCCACGAATATGTCTTGATCCGGTTGTTTCACGTGAAACCTCGTCACTTGGTTGGTGCCCGGAACCGGTTTGTCGGGATGAAGGCACACTCTCCGCTCACCACTCATAAACTCTAACGTGCATCCCCGACACCCCTCGGCTCTGTCGGGAGACTGGTGGATAATTCGCTAACTTGTTGGTTCTGTGTAGAAATATTTTCAGCGAACAGTCGCCCGGATAACTCGTGTCACTTCGTCGAGGACGCCTTCACCTAAGACGATGACTTCCGCACCACGCACTTTGAACTTACTGATCTCTTTGGCCGCACCATCGATCTCAGCTTGAGCCGCGGCGCCCTTCATGAGTACGAGCTCACCGCCATCGCGCAGCAGGGGAGCGGTCAATGGAAGCAGCTTACGAAAGGCACTCACCGCGCGCGCTGTTACCTGGTCGAGCGGTTTTGCCAACTTCGCGTCTTCGGCTCGGGCGCGAACGATATCAACGTTCAACAGTCCTAGCTCGGCAACTTGCTCGTTCAACCAAATCACCCGTCGATCCATCGGCTCAATGAGCACGAAGGAGACATCCGGCCGCGCGATCGCAAGAACCAGCCCGGGGAGACCCGCGCCGCTGCCGACATCGCCAACAACACCGGGCCGTAAAAGCGGTGCCACGATCGCGGAGTTCAAAATGTGCCGAGACCACAGGCGTGGAAGTTCAAGCGGGCCAATGAGACCCCGTTCTTCCCCCTGCGATGCGAGATTAGCCGTGAATGTGCGTGCGATCGGCAACCGATCACCGAACAGCTGTGCGGCCGCAGCCGGCTCCAGCTCTACCGAATCCGTCACCGTTTCACGTGAAACTAAGAAGCGGTGATAACCGTGTGCCGGTCACGACCTTCGCCCTGGGACGTCGAGACATAACCGCGTGCGGAGACGATGTCGTGAACCAGCTTGCGCTTATACGAGGACATCGGGGGAAGTGCTGCCTCCGGAGCACCCTCCTGTAGTCGCACAATGGCGTGCTCGACCAGCTGAGCAAGCTCTGCTTGGCGCGCATCGCGCGAACCGGCGATGTCCAGAATGAGACGTGAGAACTCACCGGTGTTGTTCTGTACAGCCAGCCGAGTGAGCTCCTGAAGTGCGGAGACCGTGTCCGGCATCGCGAGAAGCTGCAGATTTGTTCCTGCTTCGGCATTCACGGAGATGTAGACACGGCCGTTGCGCGTGTCGATGTCAATGTCGCCATCGATGTCGGCGATGTCGAGGATTTCCTCGATGTAGTCCGCTGCGATGTCGCCTTCGCGATCGAGCTGCGATCCCATTGATGTTGAGGATTCTTGCTCATCTGCGGGGGAGGTCATCCCCTCCACAGATGGAGTGGACTCGGTATGCACGTCGGTCATGGTGTCGTTTCCTACTTCTTTCCGGCCTGCTTTTTGGCGCGATTCTTACTCACGGGCTGGACCCGCTGAGTCGTCCGCGGCTTCTGTTGCGATTGCTCTTCGACCGTGAGGACGACGGAGCCATCCTGCTGGACAAGCTTGCCCTTTCGGGCGAGGCGGGCCTCACGCGCTTTCGCGGCGTCCGAACCCGGAGTCGGCATGTTGCGGATGACGAGGAACTGCTGTCCCATGGTCCAGAAGTTCGAGGTCAGCCAGTAGAACATGACGCCAAGTGGGAAAGCGAAACCAGAGAACAAGAAGACGAAAGGAAGCAGGTAGAGAAGGATGCGCTGCTGTTTGAACTGGGGACTCGCCTTGGTCTCCGGGGACGTGTTCTTGGAGACGATCTGCAACTGAGTGATGAACTGCGACCCGGTCATGAAGACGACCATGATAGCTGCGATGATCACGACCGACGTCTGCACAGGATTCGCGTTCATGGCGCCCTGGAAGCTCTGGTGCAGAGGAGCAACGCCGAAGAGAGTCGCGCTGCCGAATTGCTCGGCGAGGCCAGAGTTGAGCGGGCCGACACCAGCATGACCACCCTGCGCTCCATTGAGCACCTGGAAAAGCGCGAAGAACACCGGCATCTGAAGCAAGAGCGGAAGGCAGGAACTCAGCGGGTTGGTGCCCGTCTTCTTGTAGAGATCCATCGTCTCGCGGGACATCGCTTCGCGGGAGAACTGATCCTTCTTGCCCTTGTACTTGTCCTGGATTTTCTTGAGCTGCGGAGCGATCTCCAGCATGCGGCGCTGGTTCTTGATCTGCCGGAAAAAAACCGGGATGAGCGCAGCGCGCACGACGATCGTGAGGCCGACGATCGAAAGCACCCAGGTGAGACCGGCCGCCGGGTCGAAACCGACCTGATACAGGAGCCAGTGCCAGGCAACGAGAATGAGTTCCACGACCCACTTGATAGGCCAGAGCAAAGTACCGATGATGTCCATAGTTTTGTAGCTAGGCCTTTCCCTGGCTGGTGGCGACGACGAAACCGAACGCGGTCATCCGATAGCGGCGCTTCCCCCGAAGAGGGACATCATCGACTCCGCCCGCTGCCCACGGATGGCAGCGGAGGATACGGCACACGCCGAGGTATCCGCCGAAGATCACTCCGTGCTCCTGCACAGCCTGCAAGGTATAGGCGGAACACGATGGATAGTAGCGGCAGACATCCCCGTAGAACGGAGAGAAAACGGCTCGGTATCCCCGGAGCACAAGGACGGCAAGGTTCCGCGGAACGAGGAGCACTGCTGAGATCGCGGTGATCATGGACGGACGTTGCCTTCGCTGGAGACGCTGTGAGTGGAGACGCGGTGAGATGTGGAGGGGGTGAGGAAGCGAGCGGCGGCGCGCGAGACCTCTGCGTGCAGAGTAGCCCACGACGCTTGAGCGGATGCTGGCAATGCCCTGATCACGATGTCTATTCCGGTGTCAGCTGCAGCGCCGGCCATGACGTCGGGGAGAACCAGATACGCGGCCGCTTTCAGCCGTCGGCGCACGAGGTTCCGGCGGACCGCGTTACCGATGGCCTTGCTCACGACGAAACCGAAGCGCACTGCAGAGGAGTCACGGTTCTTCCGGATGTAGGCGATGGTGTTCGCTTCCGTGAAGCGAACACCGCGCCGTACGTTCGTCCGATAGTCCGCCCCCCGCGCGATGCGATTGGCTTTCGCGAGCACCGGCCAGTACTACGCCGAGAGCTTCTGGCGACCCTTGGCGCGACGAGCGGAAAGGATCGCCCGTCCGGCGCGTGTCCGCATGCGGAGACGGAAGCCGTGAGTCTTGGCGCGCTTGCGGTTGTTCGGCTGGAAAGTTCGCTTGCTCATAATCAATCTCCGTGTGGTGGTCTCTTCACAGGCCAGTGCTGAGTGTTGAGGGGCCAGCACGGAAAGGCCAGGAAAGCTTCTAGGCAGCCGTAACGGCTGAAGTCAACTGATTAAAGCTACGACCTGAGCCCGACCGAGGTCAAACCGATCGCCCCAAAACCATTGATTATGCACGGGATTGGCAGGAACGCTGGCATCGACGCGCCGGTGTATTCCGGGAAT